>VAWN01000092.1:0-59311 GCA_005885555.1 Actinomycetota bacterium | reverse complement strand
AGATCCGGCTCGGCGCGCCGGTGCGCTCGCTGGAGCGCGTCGGCGGTGCGGGGCGGGTCGGCGGTGCGTGGCGGGTCGACGGGCTCGACGCCGACGCGGTCGTGCTCGCGATACCGGCCCGGCCGGCCGCGCGCCTGCTGGCCGGGATCAGCCCGGACGCCGCCGCCGAGGTCGGGGTGCTCGACTACGCGAGTGTGGCGCTGGTGACCTTCGCCGTGCGGGGCGCGCGGCTGCCGGAGCTGTCCGGGTTCCTGGTACCGGCGAGCGAGGGGTACGCGGTCAAGGCGCTCACGATCTTCAGCACCAAGTGGGCGCACCAGGCACGGCCGGGCGGGCTGGCGGTGCTGCGCGCCTCGGTCGGGCGGTACGGCGAGACGGCGGTACTGCACCGCAGCGACGACGACCTCGCGGCGCTCGTGCATGACGAGCTGGGCCGGCTGCTGGGCGCGCCGCTGCCGGTACCCGAGGCGGTGCGGGTCACCCGGTGGGGCGGCGCGCTGCCGCAGTACGCGCCGGGGCACCTGGACCGGGTCGCGCGCGCCCGTGCGGCGCTGGCCGACGTGCCGGGGCTGGCGCTGGCCGGGGCGGCCTACGACGGGGTCGGCATTCCCGCCTGCGTCCGGTCGGGTTGGGCGGCCGCCGAGCGGCTTCTAGGATCGGACACATGACCTCCAACGCCGCGCGGATCAACGAGTTGAACGCGACGATCCGGTACACGATGTGGTCGGTCTTCCGGGCGCACGAACCATTGCCCGCCGGCCGGGAGAAGCTGGCCGCTGAGGTCGAGGCGCTCGTCGAGCAGCTGGCCGGCAAGGACGTCGTGGTCCGGGGTACCTACGACGTGTCCGCGCTGCGCGCCGACGCCGACCTGATGGTCTGGTGGCACGCGCCGGACAGCGGCCTGCTCCAGGAGGCGTACGGCGGCCTGCGCCGCACCGGGCTGGGCCGGCTGCTGACCCCGGTCTGGTCGCAGCTGGCGCTGCACCGGCCGGCCGAGTTCAACAAGAGCCACCTGCCGGCGTTCCTCGCCGGTGAGCCGGCCCGCCGGTACCTGTGCGTGTATCCGTTCGTCCGCTCCTACGAGTGGTACCTGCTGCCCGACGAGGAGCGGCGTGAGCTGCTGGCCGAGCACGGCCGGATGGCGCGGGAGTACCCCGACGTGCGGGCCAACACCGTCGCCAGCTTCGCCCTCGGCGACTACGAGTGGATCCTCGCCTTCGAGGCCGACGAACTGCACCGCATCGTCGACCTGATGCGCGACCTGCGGGCCTCGCGGGCGCGCCGGCACGTGCGCGAAGAGGTGCCGTTCTTCACCGGTCAGCGCCGGTCGGTCGCGGAACTGGTGGCCGCGCTGCCGTGAGCGCCGGCCCGCCGCCGAGGCCGGCGCGGCGCATGGGGACGTGCGGGATGTCGTCCTCGACGAACTCCGGGCCGGTGGCGACGAAGCCGAGCCGTTTGTAGAAGTCCGCGAGGTAGGACTGCGCGTCGAGGACCACGCCACCGGGGCCGGTCAGGTCCAGCGCGTCGCGCATCAGCTGCCGGGCCAGCCCGGTACCGCGGGCGGCCGGCGCGACGCACACCCGGCTGATCCGGTCGGCGCCGTCCGGTTCGGCGAGGATCCGCAGGTACGCCTGAGGCGATCCGTCGTCGTCGAGCCAGACGTGCCGGGTGCCCGGTTCGGTGTCCCGGCCGTCCAGGTCCTGGTACGGGCAGCGCTGCTCGACGATGAACACCTGCATCCGCAGGCGCAGCAGGCCGTACAGCGTGGCGGCGGAGAGCTGGTCGAAGGCGGCCACGTGGAGGGTCACGCTGCGATGCTAGTACGGTGTCATCGGTTCCGATTTGCCGTTATTCTGCGGTAATGGTGGGTACCGCGGTGGAGATCGTTCCCGGCACGCTGTCCGAGCGCGCCGCGGACCGGTTGGCCGCCCTGACCGCGCAGGCCGCGAGCGTACCCACGGTCCTCGTCCAGCTCCTGGACGGCGACAAGCTTGGCGTGATCGGCGGGTTCGGGGTACCCACGCCGTGGCGCGCGCTGACCGACGTACCGCTGTCCGCGACCCTCGCCGGAACGGTGCTGTCCTCCGGCTTCCCGCTCGTCGTCGAGGACGTGGCGCACGACGCCCGGGTCGGCGACGACGCGCTGGTGCGCACCGTCGGCGGCCGCGCCTACCTCGGCTTCCCGGTGTACGGCCAGGACGACCGGGCCGTCGGCGTCTGCTCGGTCATCGACTTCCGGCCCCGGGTGTGGACCGCCGACGAGATGCGCGCGGTCGACCACGCGGCCCAGGCGTGCACCGCGCTGGTCGCCAAGCAGCACGCCCGGCAGGAGGTCGACCGGCAGCGCCGGTTCCTCGACGCGATCCTGGAGAGCCTGCACGTCGGCGTCGCCGCATGCGACCAGGCCGGCCGGATCACGCTGACCAACGCCGCGCTGCGCCGGCTGGTCGGCGACCCGCCGCCCGGCGCGGACGTCGCCGGCTGGGCACGCCGGATGACGCTGCGGCACCCGGACGGGTCGGTGCTGGCCACCGACGAGGTACCGCTCCTGCGCGCGCTGGACGGCGAACGGGTACGCGACGCCGAACTGCTCCTCGTCGGGCCGGACGGGCGCCGGCGCCTGCTGCTGGTCGACAGCCAGCCGATCACCGGGCCGGACGGCGGGCAGCTCGGTGCCGTGACCGCGCTGCAGGACATCACGTCACGCCGCCGTACCGAACGGTTCCGGGCCGGGGAGCTGGCGGTCGCGACGGCGCTGGCGGAGGCGCCGACGCTACCGGAGGCGGGGCCGCGGGTACTGGCGGCGGTCGCCGGTACCCTCGGCTGGCCGCACGCCGAGCTGTGGCTGGTCGACGAGCGGGCCGGGGCACTGCGCCCGGCCGCCCACTGGAGCGCTCCGGGCCTGGCCGGGCGGCTGCCGGTGCCGGACCACCTGACCCGGGGCAGCGGGCTGGCCGGGCTGGCGTGGCAGCGCGGCGGCCCGGTGTGGGTACCGGATCTCGCCGGCTCGGTCGACGCGGCCCGGCGGTCCGGTCTACGCGCCGCACTGGCCATCCCGGTGCGCAGCGGTGAGGACACCCTCGGCGTGCTCGCCGTCTTCGCCGACGCCGTCGAGGATCCGGAGGGTGGCGTGGTCGCGCTGCTGTCCGGGATCGCCGCGCACATCGGCCAGTACCTGGAGCGCCGCCGGGCGGAGAGCCTGCAGCGCGAGCTGACCCGCAGCAAGGAGGACTACCTGGCCCTGGTCGGGCACGAGCTGCGTTCCCCGCTGACCTCGATCTCGGCCGGCGTGGAGCTGCTGCACGACCTCGGCCCCGACTCGCTGGTCGCGCAGGGTCCGGCGCTGCTGGACATCGTCGAGCGGAACACCGTCGCGCTGCGCCGGGTCATCGACGACCTGCTCGACTGGGCCGCGCTGGACTCCGGTCACGCCACCGTCCGGCCGCAGCGCTGCGACCTCGCCGAGACGCTGCGCGAGGCGATCGACGCGATCCGGCCCACCCTGGCCGGTGCCGGCCTGCGCCTGGTCGCCGACCTGCCCCCGCAGCTCGTCGTCGAAGGCGACCGCAAGCGGCTGCGCCAGGTCGTCGACCAGCTGCTGGACAACTCGCTGAAGTACACGCCGGACGGCGGGCGGATCACCGTCGGCCTGGCCGGCGACGGGGACGAGGCCGTGCTGCGGGTACGCGACACCGGGATCGGCATCCCGGAGGAGGCCCGCGAGCAGATCTTCGCGCACCTGTACCGCAGCCCGTACGCGCGCGACCGCCGGATCCCGGGCAGCGGGCTGGGACTGGTGATCAGCCGGTCGATCGTCGAGCGGCACGGCGGCGACATCGCGCTGGAGGCGCCGGACGAGCCGGGTACCTGCATCGTGGTGCGGCTGCCGCTGCGGTTCGCCGGGGCCGGGGCCGGGGCCGGGTAGCCCGCCGGGGCCGGGTAGCCCGCCGGGGCGCCGCCGGTCACCCCGACCACCGTAGCCAGTTGCCGTGCGGCGCGCTGTATCCGACCGGGCGCGCGTCGACGCTGAGCAGGTAGGCCGGTCGGGCAGCGGGGCGGCCGCGACACCGGGTACCAGGCCGGCACCCTCCTGGGCGACCCAGTGGCCCGGCAGCGCGCGCACCTGGTCGACGAAGGCCCGCCGGGCGGCGTCGTCGACGTAGCCGAGGACGGCGGTGTGGAACACCACCAGGGTCGCGTCGGGTGGCGCCTGCGCGGCGACCTCGGCGAGCCGCTCGTTCAGGTCACCGCGCACGAGCCACGGCGGCTCCCGGCGGGCGATGTCGACGGCGGCGTGCAGCCGTTCGAGCCGGCCGTCCTCGCCCGGCCAGACCAGGGTCGCCAGCCAGCGCACGTCGTCCGGGTCGGTGACGTCCAGCGGATTCAGGTCGATGCCGGCCCGCCAGACCACCTCGACCGGGCCGGGCCGCGGCGGCGTGCCCTCGACGCGGGGCTGCAGCACGACCGCGCTGTCCGGGTCGCCGGCCGGGTGGCCGCCGTAGCGGTACCGGTACCGGTCCGGGTACAGGCACAGGCCGGCCGACGCGCCGACCTCCAGCAGCGCCAGCGGTTGGCGCAGTGCGGCGAGCATCGGGTACAGCGCGGCGCAGCGGGCCGGCTCGTTGGTCTGGGTACGCCGGACGAGCATGGTGGCGGCGATCTCGTCCCAGCGCGCCAGCACCGTTTCATGGAAGGCGGTGTAGCCGTCGGCCAGCCCGGCGACGTACCGGACCGCGCCCAGCAACAGGTTCGGCTGCTGCCTGTCCTCCGGCAGGGTGGCCAGCAACCGCAGCAGGGCCGGGTCGGCGGCGACCCCGTTGGACAGCTCCTCGTACAGCGGCGACAGGCCACGCGTCTCGTGGGCGGCGAAGTCGCGGTACCACTGCGCGATCGGCTCAGTCACGCGGTTCCAGGCGGATCGACAGCGAGTTCACGCAATGGCGGGTGTCCTCCGGCGTGTACCTCTCGCCACGGAACACGTGCCCGAGATGCGAGTCGCAGCGCGCGCAGCGGATCTCCGTGCGCACCATGCCGTGCGAGCGGTCCTCGATCTCCTTGACCCGGCCGGGCAGCGCCTGGTCGAACGACGGCCAGCCGCAGTCCGAGTCGAACTTCGCGTTACTGTCGAACAGCTCGATTCCGCAGGCCCGGCAGCGGTACATTCCGGCGGTCTTGGTGTCGACGTACTCGCCGGTGAAGGGCCGCTCCGTGGCGGCCTGGCGGAGCACCCGGAACTCCGCGGGCGACAGGCGTACCCGCCACTCGTCCTCGGTCTTCGGCAGTTCGGTCATTGCTGAGTCCATGCCGACAACGGTAGATCGGTGCGGCGGCTGGCGGCGATTACCAGGTACGAACGTCGTTAGGCACGGCATGGTGATATGGCGTGGCCGGCCCGACTGCGGCCCGGACTCGGCGATCCTGGCCAGTTTCCAGCTCACCCGCCGCCAGGCGCTCGGTCGCCGGTTGAGCCGTGGCTGGCTGGGCGGCCTGGTCGCGGTACCCCTGCTGGGTTTGTCCCGGTGGGGTGCGGTGGCCTGCCTCGCGGGCGCGACGACCGGCCTGGTCCGCGGCGGCGCGGGCGCCGCGGTCGAGGTGGACGACCGCGGGCTGCGCGCACCGCGGATCGGGTGGGAGGAGATCGTCGAGGTGTACCCGCAGCGGCGCGGCCGGCGGACCGTCGCGGCGCTGCGGCTGGAGTCCGGGGCCGCGGTCCGCCTGCCGGTGCCCTACGACGGGTGCCTGTTCGCTCACGATCCGGCGTTCGAGGACAAGCTGTTCACGCTCCGGCAGCTGTGGGAGACCCACCGTCGGTGGCGCAAGGCTTAGATTCAGTCCATGGCGGGTGCTGTGGAAGAGGTGGAGGTCGCCGGCCGGAAGGTGCGGCTGACCAGCGCCGACAAGGTGTACTTCCCCGAGCGCGGCTTCACCAAGGGCGATGTCTTCCGGTACTACGTGTCGGTCGGTGACGGCATCATGCGCGCGTTGCGCGAGCGGCCGACCACGCTGCAACGGTTCCCCGAGGGGATCGACGGAGAGACGTTCTTCCAGAAGCGGATCTCGACGCGGGGTGTGCCGCCGTGGGTCGAGTCGGCGCGGATCACCTTCCCGAGCGGGCGGCCGGCCGACGAGCTGTGCCCGGTCGATCTGGCGCACGTCGCGTGGGCGGCGCAGATGGGTACCGTGGTGTTCCATCCGTGGCCGGTGCGACGGTCCGCTGTGGACAGTCCCGACGAGCTGCGCATCGACCTGGATCCCCAGCCGGGTACCGATTTCGCGCAGGCGGTGGCGGCCGCGCAGGTGGTGCGCGAGGTGCTTTCCTCCGCCGGCCTCGTGGGGTACCCGAAGACCTCCGGCGGCCGGGGCGTGCATGTGTACGTGCGCATCCGTCCACAGTGGACGTTCGTGGAGGTACGGCGGGCGGCCATCGCGCTGGCCCGGGAGGCGGAACGGCGCCGCCCGGAGCTGATCACCACGAGCTGGTGGAAGGAGGAGCGCGGCGAGCGGGTCTTCGTCGACTACAACCAGATGGCCCGGGACCGGACCATCGCATGCGCGTACTCGCTGCGCGCCAACCGCCGGGCCACGGTGTCGACGCCGGTCACCTGGGACGAGTTGCCCGAGGTGGAGCCCGACGACTTCGACCTGGCGACGGTACCGCCGCGGGTGGCGAAGATCGGCGATGCGCACGCGTCGATCGACGAGGTCGCTCACGACCTGACTCCGTTGCTGGAGTGGGCGCAGCGCGACGCCGGCAACGGGCTCGGCGACCAGCCGTACCCGCCGGACCATCCGAAGATGCCGGGCGAGCCGATGCGGGTACAGCCGAGCCGGGCGCGCAACCCGGACGCGGGGTGACGCGGGGTGACGCGGGGCCCGGTGACGGTCGACAGCGGCGGTGACCGCGAGATCTTGGACGCGAGTACGCCTTGCCGGGTGTAGTCGCGTCCAAGATCCCCGAGACTGGGCCAGGTTGGCGCCCGACAGGCTGACCGAATGTCCTGATTCTTAAGTCATCCTGCGTCTAGACTGTCCTTATGATCACGACATCGGGACACGGTCGACTCATCTATACGCTTCCCAAGCTCACGACGACCGAGGACATGACCGTCCTGGATGAGATCCACGCGATGCGGCGGGAGCTCGCAGTCGTGCTCAGGGTTCCGCGTCGCTGGGAGGGTGGCCTGCGCCGCACGATGCTCGCTCGCGCCATCCGGGGGTCCAACAGCATCGAGGGCTACGTCGTTGCAGAGGATGACGCCGCCGCGGCGTTGGACGGCGACGCGCCGCTCACTGCCGACAGCGTCACGTTCGCAGAGATCCGCGGCTATCGACAGGCGCTGGGGTACGTCCTCCAGATGGCGTCCGACCGCCATTTCAGGTTTGACACCTCGGCCATTCGCGGCATGCACTACATGATGCTGGCTCATGATCGTTCCAAGAGTCCCGGCCAGTACCGAACCGGGACCATCTACGTGCACGACGAGCGAACCGGCAGGAATGTCTACGAGGGACCCGACGCCGAACTGGTGCCCGAACTGATGGAGACGTTCGTCGCCGGCTTGGGTGTTGTGGGTGATGCCGATCCTCTGGTGCAGGCGGCGATGGCCCATCTCAACCTCGTCATGATCCATCCGTTCAGGGACGGCAACGGGCGCATGGCGCGGGCGCTGCAAACGTTGGTGTTGTCCCGGCAGACGATCATCGAGCCGGCATTCTCGAGCATTGAGGAATGGCTCGGCGAGAACACCGACGACTACTACCGCGTGCTGGCGATGACCGGTCGGGGTGCGTGGCAACCCCGCGCAGACGCAAACCTGTGGGTTTCATTCAACCTGCGCGCGCATCACATGCAGGCCCAGACGGTCGCGAGGCGCATCGACGAGGCGGCCGCGATCTGGACCGAACTTGATGATCTTGTCGAGGTGCATCGCCTACCGGCGCGCGTCACGGAGCAGCTCTACGACGCCGTGATCGGATACCGAATTCGACGGTCCGGGTACATCAAGGCCACGGGCATTGAGGAACGCAGTGCAAGTCGAGACCTGGCTCGCCTCGTCGACGTCGGGATTCTGCAGCCCCGTGGCGAGACGAAGGGCCGGCACTACATCGCCGGCGATGTCCTGACTGACCTTCGGCAGCGGTGCCAGGCCAGGCGCCGTCCCCTGCGCGATCCGTACCCATGGATGCGTGTCGAGTTGGCCAAGGTCGCCGATCCTGGCGCCGGGATCTCATCGGGGTCCGCTACGCGGTGAGCAGCAGGCGCATCGCCGGGTCCGCCGAGCGGACGAAGCCGAGCGACGCGTAGAGCGGCTCCCCGTCCGGGGACGCCCGCAGGTCGACCTTTGTCACCCCGCGCCGGCGGTACCAGTCGAGCAGGCCCACCATGCACGCCCGGCCGTACCCGCGGCGGCGCGCGTCGGGGTCGGTGGCGACGTTGAAGACGTACCCGGTCATCCCGCTGGGGTTGTTCGGCCCGGCGAGCCGGTACTCGATGCTGCCGACCGCGCACGACGCCAACCCGCCCGGGCGTGCCACCACGAATGCGGCCAGCGAGTCGTCCGGTGCCACCAGGTGGGTGCGCAGGTACCGTTCGGCGGCGTCCTGCCACGGTCTGGGTGGCGGCTGGTCGCCGTCGAAGGAGGCGTACATGACCCCGCGCAGCCGGACCAGTTCGGGAGCGTCGTCGGGAGTCGCGCGGCGTGCCTCGATCACAGGCCCGACCCTAAGCGGGCCGCGGCGGACCCGGCCACCCGGTTTACCGCGCCGCGTCGTCGTCGGCCCCGGCGGTCGATACCGGGCTGCTGACCCGGGCGCAGCGGGCCGGCGGGGTCCGCGCCGACGTGCGGACCGCGGAGGTGATGGCGCTGCTGGTGGGTACCTGTCAGGCCGCGGCCCGCAAGAGCGTGGTCGACCTACAACGCCGTACCCCCCGCCATCGTCTTCGCGGGCCTGGCTACTTCGGCGGGCAGCGCAGGCCGTCGGGCGGGACGGTCAGGTTGATGAGGTACGCGTCGACGGCCGCGCGGATGCAGGTCGTCTGCGGGTATGCGGTGTGGCCCTCGCCCTCCCAGGTCACCACGTGGCCGACGCCGAGCATGGTGGCCAGCTTCGCGGTCTGCTCGTAGGGCGTGGCCGGGTCGTTGACGGTACCCACGACCACGACCGGCGGTGCCCCGACCGCCTTGCCGGTCGGGAACGGGTCGCGCTTTGCCGGCCACACCGCGCACGACACGATGCCCATCGCGAGCGACGTACCGAAGACGGGGTACTGGCTGCGCCACCGGCTCTGCAGGCTGCGCGCCTGGGTGGTGGTCTCGCCGCTGGCGTCGTCGTCGCAGGAGACGGTGTTGAACACGTCGATCATGTTGCCGTAGTGGCCATTGGGGTCGCGTTCGGCGTACTCGTCGGACAGTTGCAGGATCCGCTTCGGGTCGTTGCCGGTGGCGCCGGCCAGGCCCTGCGCGAGGACCGGCCACAGGCGTTGGGAGTACAGCGCCTCGAAGGTACCCAGAAGAATCCAGCCCGCGGTGAGCTTGCGGCCGTCGGCGGCGGTGAGCGGCGCCTTGCGGCCCTTGTCCAGCGCGGCGGTCAGCGTCGCCTTGGCGTCCGGGCCGGCCGGGCACTGCGCGGCGTTGCCCTTGCACCACGCGGCGAACTCGTCGAACGCGTGGCTGAACCCCTTCGCCTGGCCCTCCGCGGAGGCGATCGCCTGCTGGGTCGGGTCGACCGCGCCGTCGAGCACGAAGGCCCGGATGTTCTTCGGGAACAGTTGCGCGTAGGTGGCGCCGAGCAGGGTGCCGTACGAGAAGCCGAGGTAGGTCAGCTTCTGCTCGCCCAGCGACTGCCGGATACCGTCCATGTCCCGGGCGGCCTGCTCGGTGGAGAACAGCGGCAGCTCGTCGCCGTACTTCGTCTGGCAGCCGGTGGCCATCTTCTTGTTCAGCGCGACGAACGCGTCGAAGTCGGCCTGCGCCACCGGGTCCGGGTCGAACGCGAAGTAGGCGTCCATGTCGGCGTCGGCGAAGCACTTGACCGGGTCGGAGCGGTCGACGCCGCGCGGGTCGAAGCCGATCACGTCGAAGCGGTTGAGCACGTCGTCGGGGAGCTGGGCGGACAGGTACATGGCCAGGTCCACGCCGGAGCCGCCGGGGCCGCCGGGATTGACCAGCAGCGAGCCGATCCGGCCGGTCTGGTCCTGGCTGCGCACCCGTACCAGGGACAGGTGGAAGCTCTTGGCCGGGTCGGGGTGGCTCCAGTCCTGGGGTACCTGGACCGTGGCGCAGTCGTACCCGATGCCGCGCGGCCGCTGTCCCTGCAGCACCTTGTCGGCCTCGTCGAGGCAGGAGCGCCAGGCCGGCGGGCTGACCTGGAACCCGCCCGTGGCCGACGCGCTGGCCGAGGGCCGCCCGGAGGTGGGCGAGACCCAGCGCACGGTCGGCGCCGTGCAGCCGCTCAACAGCAGCGCCAGGAGCGCGACGGTCACGGAAACGGTACGACGGCGCACAGCTTGTTCCTCCCCGCTGCCCGGCGGGTTGCCGGGTCGGCGTCCTAGCGTACGACCCTGGGGTCAACCCGCGAGGACCTCGTCGACGTTGAACCGTACCGGCCGGTCGAGCTGGTCGTAGGTACACGACCCGGGGGTCCGGTCCGGGCGGGAACGCTTGAACTGTGCGGTATGTCGGAAGCGGTCGCCCTCCATCGCGTCGTACCCGACCTCGATCACCCACTCCGGCCGCAGCGGCTGCCAGGACAGGTCCTTCTTGCCGGTCCACCGGCTGACCCCGCCGGGCATCCGCTGGGTACCCAGCTCCGCGGCCAGGGTGCCCCACTGCGCCCAGGGGTGGTTCTCGATGTCCTCCATCCGGTACGGGGCGATCTCGTCGAGCAGCTCGGCGCGCCGGTCCATGGGGAAGCTCGCGCTGACCCCGACGTGGTGCAGCCGGCCCTCGTCGTCGTAGAGGCCGAGCAGCAGCGAGCCGACCACCGGGCCGGACTTGTGGTACCGGAAGCCGGCCACCACGACGTCGGCGGTACGGGCGTGCTTGACCTTGTACATGAGCCGCTTGCCCGGCTCGTACGGCAGGTCCGCCGGCTTGGCGACGAGCCCGTCGAGCCCGGCGCCCTCGAAGACCTGGAACCACTGCCGGGCGGTGGCCACGTCGGTGGTGGTCGGCGTCAGGTACACCGGCGGGGTCGCCTTGGCCAGAAGCTCTTCCAGCCGCTCGCGCCGCCGCGGATATGGCGTCTCAAGCAGGACGAGATCGCCGAGCAGCAACAGGTCGAACGCGACGATCGACGCGGGCGTGGTCTCGGCGAGCATCCTCACCCGCGAGGCGGCCGGGTGGATGCGCTGCCCGAGCAGCTCGAAGTCCAGCTTCGGGGTGGCCCCCGCGTCGCGCCGGATCACCACGAGCTCGACGTCGACCGCGCAGCGCGCCGGCAGCTGCTGCCGCGCCTGCTCGACGACCTCCGGGAAGTACCGGGTCAGCGTCTTACCGCCCCGGCTGGCCAGCTCGACCTCGTCGCCGTCGCGGAAGATGATGCAGCGGAAGCCGTCCCACTTCGGTTCGTAGGTCATCCCGTCGGCGACCGGGACATCGGGTACCGCCTTGGCGAGCATCGGCTCAAGCGGCGGCATGATCGGCAGGTCCACGCAGACCAGTCTGCACCTTCTCCATTCCACGGTGACCCGCGCGATGGCCGCGGAGATCTCGTCGGTGATCGCGACCATCAGAAGTGGGCGAAGGAGCGCAGCGGCATCCGCGGACCGTACCGGGGCGCGCCCGGCGCCGTCGCCAGCAATACCTGGCACACCCGGGCCCGTTGCGGGCGGAACGGTTCGAGCAGTTCCAGCATGCGGGCATCGGCCGGGCTCAGCTCACCCGGCCGGGCCTCGCGGGAGCCGGCGCGGGGGGCGCCGGTCAGCGCGTGCACGACGTGGTGCGGGATGTGGTAGTCGCCGACGGTCACCGCATCCGGGTCGCCGTACGCGACGCGGACCACCTCGGCCGCGGTCCACGCGCCGATGCCGGCGATCGCGGTCAGCCGCCGGGTCGCCGCGGCCGCGTCGGGCTCGGCTTCCAGCCGCGGCGCCTCCGCGGCCACCCGCCGCAGCGCGTCGGCCCGCTTGGCCTCCACGCCGAAGGGGTGGAAGACCCAGTAGGGCGCCGCCGCCACCGCGGCCGGATCGGGCGGCAGCAACAGCTCCGGTACCGGACCGGGCGCGGGTTCGCCGAAGTGGCGCAGGATCCGCACGTAGGACCGGAAGGCTTCGCGGCCGGTGACCTTCTGCGCCAGTACCGTCGGCACCAGGTGCCGGAACAGCCGGCCGGTGCTCGTCAGCCGCAGGCCCGGCCGGCGGTGCCACGCCTCGCGGACGACCGGATCCTTGCCCGCCAGTGCGGTGAAGCCGGTCACGTCGTCGTGCAGCCCGGCGATCGCGTCGGCGTGCTCGACGACCCAGTCCGCACCCGGCCCGAAACCCTTGGCGTGCAAGGCATCCGCGTGCCGCGCAAGGTGCAGCGTGGCTGGGCCGTCCGGGGTGCGGCAGGCCCACCACAGCTCGTCGGCCGTCATCCGCGCCGTCGGGTCGCGCCCCTTCTCCACCAGCGCCCGCAGGGTACCGGTGAAGTCGTAGTGCTCCGGCAGGCGCAGCGTTCTCATCCCACGCTCGCCTTTGTCAGCGTGCGGTGCAGCAGCCGGGGATCGCCGAGCAGGTTGCGCAGCTTGCGTTCCAGCCCGGCGACGGGTACCAGGTTCTGCGGCGCGCGCGGATCCTTGTACCCGGTCGAGGCGAAGCGCGGCAACGTCACCGTGGACCGGTCGGCGAGCGCGGCGGCCTGTTGCGGCGTCAGATCCGGCGAGCCCTGCACCCGTACCATGCCGGCCCACGGATGCCCGCCCCGGCCGGGAAGCCTGACGTACCACGAATAGTGCGGCCACTGCGGTCCGGTGAGGAACACCGGCGAACGCTCACCCGGCCGGCAGCCGGTGACCACCTTCGCCTGCGGCTGGCACAGGTAGTCGGTCTCCAGCGTCTTGATGTATCCGACGGTGCGCGCCAACCGGTGCCGGCCGCGCAAGGGCCCGTCGGTGACGAGCAGGTCGTCATCGTCCACAGTGGACTTCCGTACCTCCTCGGACACCACCAGCTCCAGCGCCAGCATCGCCGGCTGGACCGCCTTCACCACGTCTTCGTGCCGGCTTCCCTTGGCGTGCTGCGGTTCGTACTCGCCGATCGCGGTCGCGCCGGGGGCGGCGGTGAACAGTCCGCGCCGCACCCTGTGGTGCAGCACGTCGGCGACCCGGCGACGCAGGTCGCAGCGCACCACGCCGGCCGCGTACGAGGCGGCCACGGCCGGGTACGAGGCGCCGTCGTCGTCCTCGATCCACAGGTATGCGTCGATCCGCCGTACCCCGTCGACGAGCAGCACCACCGGCGGCGGTGCCAGGTCGGTGCGCGCCGGCAACGGCCGCCAGGAGTCCACCGGAAGCTCGACGTCGAGCTTCAGTTCGGCCGTGCTCTGCGTCTGCGGCGTGCTGCCGTCCAGCTGGTTGGGGCTGCCGAAGCTCGGGCTCCAGGGTTCGACGGTGTACCTCACAGCCCGACCCTCTCCACGCGCGCCGACCGGGCGTCCTTACGTACTTCGTACCGCACCGGGATGCGTTCGGCCAGCGCCGGTACGTGGGTCACCACGCCGACCATCCGGTCCCCGCGGGCGGCCAGGTTCTCCAGCGTCGCGGCGACCATGTCCAGGGTGGCGGTGTCGAGGGTACCGAAGCCCTCGTCGAGCACGATCGACTCCAGGCTCGC
Organism: Actinomycetota bacterium; assembly: GCA_005885555.1. Lineage (GTDB taxonomy): Bacteria > Actinomycetota > Actinomycetes > Mycobacteriales > Micromonosporaceae > AC-43. The sequence continues at coordinate 45,498 of VAWN01000092.1, read as the reverse complement.
CGTCGCCGTGGACACCCCGACCAGTTGCTCGGACAGGGCCAGCGCGAGCGACAGCGACGCCTGGAACGTCTCGCCGCCGGACAGGGTGCGCACGGCCCGGCGCAGCCCCGCGTCGTGGTGGTCGACGACGAAGAACTCGCCCTTGTCGTGCCCCAGTTCGTACTGCCCGCCGGACAGTTCGCGCAGGATCCCCGAGGCGCCGTCGACCAGCAGGTCCAGCGCCTCCTCCAGCAGCCAGCGCTCGAAGTTGTTGGCGCGCAGGTGGTTGGCCAGCGCCCGGGCGACCTGGGCGGCCCGCTCGTACCCGGCCCGCTGTTCCCGCAGCTTGCGCGCGCTCTCCCGCTTCTCCACGATCGCGGCGTGCGCGCCCTGTGCCTGGGTGAGCGCGACGGCGGCGGCGCGGGCGGCGTCCCCCCGGGGTGCCGTCAGCCCGGCCTCGACAAACAGCGCCGCGAGCCCGGTCGCCGCCGCCTGCGCCGCGGCCTCGGCGTCGCGGACGCCGGTCGCGAGCGCGTCCCGATCCGCCCGGCGATCGTCCACTGTGGACGCCGCCCATGCGGTCAGGGTGTCCCACGCGGCCGCGAGGTCGTCGCGATCGGCCGGCGGGGGACCGAGCGGCGCCACCGCGTCGCGCATCCGGTCGAAGCCCTGCCACGCCGCCCGTAGCCGGGTGCGGGCCTGTTCCAGCGCCGTGGCCGCGCGCCGGTGCGCCTCCCGTGCCGCGCGTACCTCGCCGCCAGCCTCGTCGACACCCCGCTGGAGTCCGGCCAGCGCGGCGAGTTCGGCGCGGATCGCGTCCGGCTGCGGTGCACCGGCCAGCGCACCGTCCACTGTGGAGTGTCGCGTGTGGAGCTGGTCGCGTTGTGCACCAACGGCTGCGAGGGTGCGGTCCAGGTCGCGTACCGCCTTGTCGCGCGCGGTGACGGTACGCTGCGCCGCCTCGGCGGTCTTCTGCGCCTTGGCCAGGGCGGCGTTGGCTGCCTTGAGCGCGGGCACGTCGGGTACCGCCGGCATGGTGACGACAGTCTGCTCGCACACCGGGCACGGCTGCCCGGCGACGAGGTGCGGCCGCAGCGTCGCGGCCCGGTCGCGCGTGCGGGCGGCTTCCGCGTCGTGCTCGGCCTGCCGCACCGCCGCGGCGGCCGCCTCGGCGTTCGTCGTGGAGGCCGCGAGCGCGGCCACCGCCTTCGCGTGCTCGGCCTGCGCTGTGCCCAGACCGTCGGCCAGGTCGGCCAGCTGCGCGGCCAGCCGGTCCCGTTCGGCGTACCCGTCGAGCAACCGGTGCAGCGCCGTCGGATCGCCGGCCGCGGCCAACTCGCCGCGCACCTTCTCCTCGCGCTCCTCGGCCGCGGTCACCGCCTCCGCGGCCGCCTGCGCCGCGAGCTGCGCCGCGGCGAGCGCCGCCGCGGTCCGGCCGGCGTCCTGCGGCGCCCGAACCTGGCTCAACGCAGCCATCTGCGCGTCCAGCTCGGCCAGCGCGCCCGCCGCGGCCGCCGCGTCCTGTTGCGCCTGCACCAGCGCCGGTACCGCCGACTCCACCGCCCCGCTCAGCCGCTGCAGTTCGTCGACCCGTGCGGTCGCCGCGGCCAGCGCCTCGTCGCTCGCGCCGGACAGGTCGGCGATCAGCCGGTCGGTCGCGGAGAGGTGCGCCTCCGCCTTCGTGGCCTCGGCGGTGGCCTGGTCGCGGATCCGCTCGTACACCGACAGGCCCAGCAGGTTGACCAGGATCTGCTGGCGGGCGGCGGGCCTGGCGTGGAGGAACTCGGCGAACTGCCCCTGCGGCAGCACCACGCAGGAGGTGAACTGCTCGTACGGCAGCCCGACCGCGGCCAGTACCGCGCCGTCCATTTCCGCCGGGGTACCGGCCAGCGGCTCGCCGAGTTCGGTCAGCTCACCGTCCAGTGTGGACAGGTCGAACCCGCGCGGCAGCAGTTCCAGCCCGGCGTGGGTGGTGTTGATGCGGCCCTTGCCGTCGCGCCGTACCACCCGCGTCGCCGCATACCGTGCCCCGGCCGCCTCGAGGCCGCCTCGAAGACCAGCCGCACCCGGGCCTCCGACGCCGACGGGGCGAGCGCGTTGGCGACCGAACGGCGGTCGCTCCACCGCGGTACGGTGCCGTACAGCGCGAAGCACATCGCGTCGAGCACGGTCGACTTTCCCGAGCCGGTCGGGCCGACCAGGGCGAAGAAGTCGGCGTCGGTGAAGTCGATGGTGGTGGCGTCGCGGAAGACGGTGAAGCCGTGCAGGCGCATCAGTGCGCCACCTCCCCGTACAACCGGTCGAACAGCGCGACGACGTCCGGGTCGGCGTGGCCGCGGCTGCTGAGGTAGTCGGCGAACAGGTCGCGGGCGGCCCGGCCGGAGCGCTGCGCCCGTTGCGGCGCCTCGGTTTCCGCGAGCAGGGCCGGGTCGATGCGTACCTCCAGCGCCCGCGGCAGCACCTCCTGGACCGCCTCGCGCAGTCCCGCCCGCGGCTGTTCGGTCACATACACTCGCAGCCATGCGTCACCGGTGTCCATTGTGGACAGTTCCGCCACCGTCCCGCGTACCGTGCGCAACGGTGTCGCGCTGGTGACGGGTACGTCGCGGGTCTTCGCCGCCGTCGCCGCGGTCACCTCGACGACCGTCACCGACGGCGTGTTCTCCTCCTCGCCGAAGTCGATCGCCAGCGGTGCGCCGCTGTAGTGCACCGGGCACGGTCCCAGCACGCTCTGCCGCCGGTGCAGGTGCCCGAGCGCGACGTAGTGCGCGCTGGTCGGGAACACCGTCGCCGGTACCGCATACGCCTGGATCGTGTGCGCGTCCCGCTCGCCACCGCCGAGCATCCCGCCGACAACGGTCAGGTGCGCGGTGACGAGGTTGACCACGCCGCCGTCGAACCCTTCGGTCAGCCGCGCCAGCAGCCGGCCCACGTGGTCGGCGTAGGTCTGCGTCGCCTCGGCCGCGGACAGCGCGAACATCTCGGTGGCCCGCACCGCGTAGCGCTGCGACAGGAACGGCAGCGCGACCAGCCGCCAGTCTTCGCCGCCCGCGGTGCGCCCGGTGATGAGATGGTCCTCGGCCCGGTCGCGCACCGACCCGCGCAGCGTGACGCCGGCCGCCTCGGCCCACGAGCGCAGCGCGTCGAGTTCGGCGCCGTTGTCGTGGTTGCCGGCGATCGCCACCACCTCGGCCCCGGTGCGCCGCAGCGCGGACAGCGCCCGCGTCACCACCCGCTTCGCGTCCGGCGTGGGCGCCGCGGTGTCGAACAGGTCCCCGGCGACGATGACCAGATCCGGCCGCTCGCCGCGGGCGATGTCGACGACCTGCTTGAGTACCGCGACGTGCTCGGCCATCCGGGACTGTCCCTTGAGGACCTTCCCCACATGCCAGTCGGAGGTGTGCAGCAGCTTCATCAGAACGGGATGTCGTCGTCGGACAGGGACGCACCGGCCGGCCGGGCGCCGACGACCGCGAACGCGTCGGCCGCCTGGGTCAGCGAGCGCAGCGTCGCGCGCGGCGCCGGTCCCGCCTCGGCCGGTCGCGTCGCCCAGGCCGGAAAGGGGAACTCGACGACCAGCGGTACCGGAAGCTCCGGCTGGTTGACGAACATGGTGCCGGGCTTGGCGATCAGCGCCCGCGCGCGCTGCGCCGGCGGCAGGAAGCCGTACTCCGGCCGCCCGGCCTCGGCCGGATCCAGCCGGCCCACCACGCGGATCGCCGAGTTGGCGACGATGCGCCGCTCCACCTCGCTCGCCGTCTGCTGCGCGCCGATCAGCACCACGCCCAGCGACCGGCCGCGCTCGGCGATGTCGAGCAGGATCTCCTTGATGGGGCTCGAACCCTCGCGCGGCGCGTACTTGTTCAGCTCGTCGAGCACGACGAACAGCAGCGGCTTGGCGGTGCCCGCCTTCTCCTTGCGCTCGAACTCGGTCTTCAGCGTCACGCCGACGACGAAGCGCTGCGCCCGGTCCGGCAGGTTGTGCAGGTCGACGATGGTCACCTGCGCCGACTCCGCGGTGTTGACCGAGTGCGGGCGGCCCGTCGGCAGGTCGCCGCGGATCAGCCGGGCCAGGTCGCGCTTTGAGGCGATCAGCCGGCGGGCGAAGGCGTTGACGGTACCGAGACCGACCGCCGAGCCGACCCAGAAGGCGCGGGAATCCTCGTCGCCCAGTTGGGCCACCACGAAGTCGACAAGGTCGGCGTAGGAACCGATCCGGGTGCCGTCGATGGTCACCCCGCCGTCGGCCGGCGCCGCCGTCTTCGCCAGATGGGCGGTGACCCCGTGCACCACCATCGTGTACTGCTGCCGCTCGTCGTCCGCGTCGGCGAACACGTACGGCAGCAGCCGCTCGGCGCAGAACTCCTCCAGCGTCCAGTAGAAGCTGTCCACCCCGGCCAGCCGGCTCGACACGTCCGGGGTGCCGCTCGGGTCGCCGGCCCGCGGCGGCGCGTAGACGGCCACGTCCGGGAACGGTTCCGCGGTAAGGCCCAGCGTCGCGTAATCATCCACAGTGGACTCGGTGAGGCGCGCGTTAGGATGGTCGAGGAACAGCAGATCCTCGCCCTTGACGTTGAACACCAGCGCCTTGGTGTTGGCCGCCTCCGCACCCAGCACCCCGGACCGGAAGACCGAGTACAGCAGGAACGTGGCGAAGCTCGTCTTCGTGGCCACCCCGGAGACGCCGGAGATCGACACGTGTGCACCGCGCTGGCCGTTGAGGAACTCGAAATTGAGGTACACCGGGGAACCGTCGCGGCCCACCCCGAGCGGCACCGGCTGCTCCATCCGGTCGAAGTACAGCGCCTTCGCCCGTACCTCGCCGGCCGCCCGGTGCACCGGCGCACCCGGCGTCGGCGGCACGTACAGCTCCGGGTCCACCCGGGTCGTGGTGATCTCCGCCGCCTCCTGTACCTGCGCCGGCAGGGTGCCGTCCGCGATCGCGAACACGTCGGACTCGAACATCGCGCCCTCGTGCCGCGCCCGGACCGCGGTCACCACGCCCGCGATCGTGACCGGCTCCCGGTCCGGCAGCTGCCGCCGGGTCACCACCACGTCGTCCAGTTGCAGGTAGGCGCCGGGTTCGACGGCGACCCAGAAGGACAGGGGAGTGGCGTCGGCGGTACCGAGTACCCGACCGACCGGGGGCCCGGAGACCACCGGTGGATCACTGAGCGGGGCACGCCGGTCACTCTTCGATCGGGTGTTCCAAAGCAGACAAAGCCACCGCGCGGACCAGGCCGTATGTGCGGCTGGGCGTCAACCGATAGATGTTGATCATGGCGTCGTTCACGTCGTCAGGGTGCTGTTCGGCGAGCCAGTACTCGGGAATTCCTGCCGCGGCGTACTCGTCCGGCTTGATCTTTCGATCCCGGCTCTCCGATTCCGGGGAAACGATCTCGACAACGAGATCGACGTCGGCAACCGGGAACTGCGACCGGCGCAACTCCGGACGCACGCAAGGGCGGAACCGCGTGACGTCGGGCTCCCGGACCGTCCGGTCGCTCAGGACGACTCCGATCCCGGTGTTGGCGTCCTGCGCCTCGGATTCGAGCACGTTGGCGATCCGGCGCTTGACCAGGCCGTGCCACGCGATCTGGATCGACGCGGACACGTCCAGGTTGCCGTCCCACAACTCCAGGCGCAGGCCCTCGACCCAAGGGATCTTCTCGAACTGGTCGGCCGTCAGTGGTAGCCCGAACGGGATGTCGAGCGCAGGCATGCGGTCATGGTCGCACGTACCGCAGCAGCAGGGCGTCATCCGCGCACAGGACGTGGGCGAGCGCGAGATCCCGTACCCCCGACGGCGGCCCGGCGGTGATGCGGCCCGCACCGGGCCCGGCGAGCAGCGGCGACACGGTCAGGCAGACCTCGTCGACGAGGTCGGCCGCGGTCAGCGAGCCGAACAGGTGCGGCCCGCCCTCGGACAGGATCGTCCCGATCCCGCGGTCGCGCAGGTCGGCGACCGCCGCGCCCAGGTCGACCTGGTCGTCGCCGTGCGCCAGCACGTCGGCCACCGCGGACAGCGCGGTGACCCGGTCCGGTGGCGCGGTGCGGCTGGTCAGGACCACCGGGCGGCGCGGGGCCTCGGTGAAGGCCTTGTAGGTCGGGTCCAGGTCCAGGCGGCGCGAGATCACGATCAACCGGGGGTACGGGTCGAGGCCGCGCGCCGACCGCCAGGCCCGTCGCTGCTCGTCCAGCCGGACGGCGTTGTACCCCTCCACGCGTACCGTGCCGGCGCCCACCAGCAGCCCGTCCGGGTACTGCCGGAGCAGCCCGAACACCAGCTTGTCCGCCGGGTTGCCCAGCCCCGCCGAGCGCCCCTCGATCTCCACGGCGCCGTCGACGCTGGTCACGAAGTTCATCCGGATCCCGGGGCCGGTGTGCTCGTAGAGCGCGGTCAGCGCCGCGTCGTCGAGCGGGGTCGGATCCGGATCCGGCCAGATTCGGTACATCCCGCTATGGTCACTCGCCCGCCGCGCCGGTTGCCGGCGGGGTCGGGGCCGGCGTGCGGTGCTGGCAGTCGCACCAGGTACCGCCCCGGCAGTCGATGTGCCGCTGTTGCCGACACGCGCCGCAGATCACCCTCGTTCCCCTCGTCAGCTGGACCGTCTACGGTCAAGAATGGGCCACACGACGAGAAGGGGCCGCATGTCGCGACAGATCTTCCAGATACGGATCAGCCTGGCCGACGTCACACCCGAGGTGTGGCGGCGCGTGGCGGTACCCGGCGGGTACACGCTGGACCGGCTGCACCGGGTGATCCAGTACGCGATGGGGTGGCAGAACTACCACCTGCACTCGTTCGAGATCGACGGCGTGCAGTACGGCGAGCCGGACCCCGACGGCGAACTGGAGCTGCGCGACGAGCTGGAGGTACGGCTGGACGCGGTGGCCGGCAAGGACACCCGGTTCATCTACACCTACGACTTCGGCGACTGGTGGGAGCACGAGGTCAGCGTCGAGACGATCTACCCGGCCGAGCCTGACGTGCGGTACCCGCTGTGCATGGAGGGCGAGGGGGCCTGCCCGCCGGAGGATGTCGGCGGCGCGTACGGGTACGCCGGGTTCCTGGCGGCACTCGGGGACCCCGCGCACCCGGAGCACGCGGCGATGGCGGAGTGGATCGGCAAGCGCTTCGACCCACACGAGTTCGACCCGGACCGCGCCACAACCCTCCTACGCCGCCTCGCCTGACGCTCCCGCCGCCCGCCCCCGGACCCCCGCCGATCTTGGAGTTGTGTCGGGGACATAACGGACGTCGCTCCGCGAGTCGGGCACCACAAGTCCAAGATCGGCGGGAGAGGGGGAGCGGCGGGGTGGGAGCGGTGCGGCCGGGACATCGCGGCGCAATCGGCTGGAAACCTGATCAGGGCATGCTGTCCACCACGGGACGCCGGCGATCAGGAGGTTTCACATGCTGCTGCGGCTGCGGGTACGGCTGCCCGACCGGCCCGGCTCGCTGGGCCAGGTGGCCCGCACGCTGGGCGTGACCGGCGCCGACATCGTGCAGATGGTGGTGCTGGAACGGGTCGGCGGCCGGGCGGTCGACGACTTCACCGTCATCTGGCCGGCCGCGGCACCGGTGGACCGGATCCTCGCCGGGCTCGGCGCGATCCCCGGGGTCGGCGTCGAGGGATTGTGGCGGTCGGTCGGGGCGCCCGCCGTCGGTGGCGCCGACGCCGAGCTGGTCGGCCAGGTCGCGGCCAACCCGGCGGACGGGATCGCCACGCTGGCCGACGCGGTACCCGGGCTGCTGTCCGCGGACTGGGCGGCGGTGCTGGCGGTACCGGTCGACTGGGCGTGCGCCGACGACACCACGCCCAGCGTCGTCTACGCCAGCTGGCGGGCGCCGCAGCAGCCGCGGGTACCCGACGTCACGCCGCTTCGGCCGCGCGCCTTCGACGGCGCCGAGGGGGAGCGGTACGCAGCCGCGCCGTTCGGCCGGGCCGGCCTGGTACTGCTCGCCGCGCGCGGGGAGAGCAGCACGGAGACCAGCACCGAGGCCGGCCTGCCGGCACCGGCGTTCCACGTGACCGAGGTCGACCGCCTGGCACAGCTGGTCCGGGCGAGCGCGCTGGTCCTGGGTACCCGCCTGGACGCGCCGCCCGCCCGGTCGTCGGCCTGGCCGGTGAACAGCGCCCGGTTCGCCGCGGTCGAGCCCTGAGCCGGGCGGGCCGCCGTGGCGCTCTGGCGGATCCGGGCCACCGTCGACGACCGGCCGGGCTTCCTCGCGGTACTGGCCGCGAGCCTGGCCCTGCGTAAGGTCAACATCCTGTCGGTACAGGTGCATGCGACCGCAGCCGGCGCCGTGGACGACTTCCTGGTCGACGCGCCCGACGCGCTGTCCGAGGCCGACCTGCTGGCCGCGGTCGGCAAGGGCCGCGGGCGCGATCCGTGGGTACGGCCGGCCCACGCCGACGGTCTCGTCGACCCGCCCACGCTGCTGCTCAACCTCGCGACCGGGCTGGTCCGCGGCGGTACCGACCTCGGCGACGCGCTGACCCGGTTGTTCGGTGACGTGCTGGTGACCTGGCGGCCGGAGCCGGCGCCGGAGTCGCCCGGGTACGCGGCGCACGTGATCCAGCTGCCCCACCCCGCCGGGGGCACGCTGGAGGTACGCCGGCTGGAACCGCCGTTCACGCCGGCCGAGTGCGCTCGGGCGGCGGCGCTGGTCGAGCTGGCCCGCGCCGCCGCCGGTCTCACCCGCCGCTGAGCGTCAGGGTTGGAAGCGGTACCCCATGCCCGGCTCGGTGAGCAGGTACCGGGGCCGGGCCGGGTCGGGTTCCAGCTTGGCGCGCAGCTGGGCGAGGTACACCCGCAGGTAGTTGGTCTCCGACTCGTACCGCGGCCCCCACACCTCCTGTAGCAGCTGCCGGTGCGGTACCAGCCTGCCGGCGTTGCGGACCAGCACCTCCAGCACGTGCCACTCGGTCGGGGTGAGCCGGACGTCGCCGCCGTCGCGGGTCAGGCGCCGGGCGGCCAGGTCGACGGTGAACGAGTCGGTGTGCACCACCGGCTGCTCCGGTACCGGTACCCCGCGGCGCAGCGCCGCCCGTACCCGCGCCAGCAGCTCGTCCATCCCGAACGGCTTGGTCACGTAGTCGTCCGCCCCGGCGTCGAGCGCGCGTACCTTCGACTGCTCCAGGTGCCGTGCGGACAGGACGATCACCGGTACCGTCGACCAGCCCCGGATGCCCTGCACCACCTCGACGCCGTCCATGTCGGGCAGGCCGAGATCGACGATGACGAGATCGGGCGGCTGCCGGGCGGCCAGCGCCAACGCGGTACCCCCGTCGGGGGCGAGCTGCACCTGGTACCCCCGGGCGGCCAGGTTGATCCGCAGCGCCCGCAGCAGCTGACGGTCGTCATCCACGACGAGAATCCGGCTCATGACCATCTGGTCGCTCCGCGGGGCGCCTTGGTGCGCCGTCTTCCGCGGGCGCTTCGCGCTTGGGTCCAGACGGCGCCGCGCCCCGCTGCGCTCATGACCATCTGGTCGCTCCGCGGGGCGCCTTGGTGCGCCGTCTTCCGCGGGCGCTTCGCGCTTGGGTCCAGACGGCGCCGCGCCCCGCTGCGCTCATGTCATGGTCAGGCCGCCGCCCGGGGTGTCGGCCGGCGTGAGCCGGCCGCCCATCGCCTCGGTGAACCCGCGCGCGATGGCCAGGCCCAGCCCGAGCCCGCCGTCGGCGGTGCGGTCGTCCAGCCGCTGGAACGGCGCGAACATCCGGTCCCGGTCCGCGGCCGGCACCCCGTCGCCGTGGTCCACCACCCGCAGGTCCACAGTGGACGGTCCGGCGCTGGCGTCGACGGTGACCGAGTCCGACGCGCGCACCGCGTTGCTCACCAGGTTGGCCACCACCCGTTCCAGCAGCCCCGGATCGGCCTGCACGAGCGGCAGGTCGTCGCCGACCGCGATGCGCACCGGCGAGTGCGGCACCGCCCGGGACACCACCTCGTCCAGCGCGACCGGCCGGGCCTGCACGGACAGTACCCCCGCCTGCAGCCGGCTCATCGCGAGCAGGTTCTCCACCAGGTCGTCGAGCCGGTCCGCGGACTCCTCGACGGTGGCGAGCAGCTCGTCGCGGTCCTCGGGGGAGAACTGCACGTCCGGCGCGCGCAGGCTGGACGCGGCGGCCTTGATGCTCGCCAGCGGCGTGCGCAGGTCGTGGCCGACGGCGGCGAGGATCGCGGTGCGCAGCCGGTCGATCTCGGCCAGCTGCTCGGCGTCGGCCGCGCGCCGGGCCAGCCGCTGCGCCTCCAGCGTCCGGGCCGCGGCGGTGGCCAGCCGGCTCAGCAGCCGCCGGTCCTCGCCGAACAGCTCCGGTCCGTGCGCGACGAGGCGCAGCCCGTCGGCCGCGGCGACCGCCAGCGCCGGGTCGGCTGCGCCGGGGGTACCGACGACGGCCACGGTCTCGTCGCCCTCGACGAGTGCGACGGCGCGCATGGCGAAGGTGTCCCGGATGTGCCCGAGCAGCCGGGTCAGCGACTGGTCGGCGACCGGGGCGGCGGTGATCCGGGCGAGCAGCCGTGCCTCCAGCCCGCTGCGTACCGCGGCGGCCCGCTGCCGTGCCGCCAGGTCCACCGCCAGGCTGACGGTCACCGCGACCAGCACGTAGATCAGCAACGCGAGGACGTTCTCCCGGTTCTCCACGGTGAACGTGTGGTACGGCGGCACGAAGAACCAGTTGAGCAGCGCGTCGGACGCGAGCGCGGCGGCCAGCGCCGGCCAGACGCCGCCGATCACCGCGAGGACGACCACGGGTACCAGGTAGAGCAGCGCGGCCGTGGTCAGCGAGGCCGGCCCCCGGTTGCCGTTCAGCCCGACCGTGAGCGCGGTCAGGCCGGCAGCCCCGAGCGCCAGCGCGAGCCAGGTGCGCTTGCGGGTGCGGTGCGGGCGGGGCAGGCCGGCCATGCCTCAGTTATACGGCCCGGCCGCGGCCCACCGCCGCCGGTCCGGTTCGTTCGGATAGACCGATATGAACCGGACAACTTGTGCGACGTGGTCTGGCGCGACCCGGTGACCGCGTGCCATCGTCCCGGTACCCCACGACCAGCTTCGGCGCGAGGAGCGGGCATGACCAGGATCCCCGGCTATCGCGACACTCCGATCCGACCCTGGCACCGCGACGACCCCGTCGACGTCGCCGAGGCCGAGGAGTTCCTGCGCCTCTACCACGGCGAACACCCCGAGGCCGGGCCGGTCGGCCCGCGGCTGCGCGAGGTACGTGCGGAGATCGCGGCCACCGGTACCTACGTGCACAGCGGTGCGGAGCTGACCTTCGGCGCCAAGATCGCCTGGCGCAACGCGAGCCGGTGCATCGGCCGGCTGTACTGGCACAGCCTGCTCGTCCTCGACCGGCGCAACGCCACCACCGCCGACCAGATCTTCCGCGATCTCGTCACGCACCTGCGGGTCGCCGGAGGGGGCGGGCCGTGGACGCTCGACGAGCAGCGCCACGGTATCCGGAGCGCGGGGCAGCGGGGCGCGGGACAGCTGCGCCCGGTGATCTCGGTGTTCGCGCCGGCCGAGCCGGGTCGCCGGTACGCCCGGGTGTGGAACGAGCAGCTCATCCGGTACGCCGGGTACCGGCACGGGCCGCACGAGGTGGTCGGCGACCCGCGGTACGTGGAGTTCACCGCGGCCATGCAGCGAATGGGCTGGCGCGGCAAGGGCGAGGCGTTCGACGTCCTGCCGCTGGCGATCGAGACGCCGCACGAGGGGGTACGGCTCTACGACCTGCCCGAGGACGCGGTACTGGAGGTGGCGCTGGAGCACCCGGAGTACCGCTGGTTCGCCGAGCTGGGGCTGCGCTGGCACGCGGTACCGGCGATCTCGAACATGCGGCTGTCCGTCGGTGGGGTGCAGTACCCGCTGGCGCCGTTCAACGGCTGGTACATGGGTACCGAGATCGGCGCGCGCAACCTGGCCGACCCGAACCGGTACGACCTGCTGCCGATCATCGCCGACGAGCTGGGCCTGGACACCTCGCGGGACAGCACGCTCTGGCGGGACCGGGCGCTGGTGGAGCTGAACCGGGCGGTGCTGTGGTCCTTCGAGCGGTACGGCGTGAAGATCACCGACCACCACACCGAGTCCCGCCGGTTCGTCGCGCACCTGGAGCGGGAGCAGCGGGCCGGCCGGCACACCCCGGCCGACTGGAGCTGGATCGTGCCGCCCATGTCCGGCGCCACCACGCCGGTGTTCCACCGCTTCTACCACGAGGCCGACCAGCGGCCGAACTTCTACCTCGACCCGGTCGCCGCGGACCTCGGCCGGTTCGGCCGGGCGGACGAGGCACCGCCGCGCATCACCCGGCCACGCACCGTGGTGCTGCGGCCACCGGTACCGCCGGACATCGACCTCCTGTTCGGCGAAGCCGTCGCCTGACCTGCTACGGTCCGGCGATGCGTGTCGGCGTCGTCGTACCGTGCCACCACGAGAAGCGCTGGGCCGGCCTCACCGTGGCGGTCGGCTCGGCCCTGGCCCAGCGGCCCGCCCCGGCCGAGGTCGTCGTCGTGGTCGACCACAACGAGCCGCTGTACCAGCGCGCCTGCCGCGAGCTGTCCGGCGTGACCGTGCTGCGCAACGGCTGCCCCGAGCGGGGCGTGTCGGGCAACCGCAACACCGGCGTGTTCCACCTCGACACCCCGGTCGTGGCGCTGCTCGACGACGACGGGTACGCGCATCCGGGCTGGCTCGCCGGGCTGACCGCGCCGCTGGCCGACCCGGCGGTGTGCGGTACCGGCGGCGCGATCCGGCCGGCGTGGCGGTCCGGCCGCCCCGGGTGGGTACCCGACGAGTTCCTCTGGGCCTGGGGCGGCTCGTACACCGGCCTGCCCACGACGACCGCCCCGGTGCGCAACGTGTGGGCGGGCAGCATGGCGGTGCGCCGCGACGTGTTCGCGAAGGTGGACGGGTTCCGGGTCGGCTTCGGCAAGGTCGGTGACCGGTCCCGCCCCGAGGACACCGACCTGTGCCTGCGGATGACCGAGGCGTCCGGCGGCCGGTGGATGTACGTGCCGGACGCGCTGATCGACCATCCGGTACCGGCTGACAAGGCGACGCTGCGGTACTTCCTGATCCGCTGCTACAACGAGGGCCGCGGCAAGGTGGCGCTGGCCCGCCTGCACCGCAACCCGACGAGCCTGCACTCGGAGCGGGCGTACCTGCGCCGCACGCTGCCGGCCGGCGTGGCCCGCGGGCTCGGCGAGGCGGTGCGCGGCCGGGGCGCCGGTGCCGCGCGGGCCGCCGCGATCCTGGTCGGCACCGCCGCCGCCGCATACGGCGGCCTCGTCGAGACGGCGGTGGTCCGGTGAGCGGAGCGCGGCGCACCAGAGCGCGCCGGGGCGCGAACAGGAGATACCGGTGACGCTCGTGCGCGACGTCGAGCTGACGGAACCCTTGCCGTTCCTCGGTTCCGCCGGTTCCGGCACCGACGCCTGGTTGCTCGTCCGGCTGTTCACCGAACCGCTCGGCCCGCTCACCGTCGACCTGCCGCCGGACGGACTGCCGGCCGCCGCGCTCGCCGCCGCCGTCGAGGAGCACTACGGGCGCGCGGTGCGCGAGCGGATCGCCCGCGCCGGCGGCGATCCGCGCCAGCCCCTCACCCACGGCGTGACGGTACCGGCAGAGCCGCCGTTCCTGTCCCGTCGCCGCGCGGTGCTGGAGTCGGCCCCGCCGATCACGGCCGTCGTCTGTACCCGCAACCGCCCGGCCCAGCTGACCGCCTGCCTCGACAGCCTGCTCGCCCAGGCGTACCCCAGGTTCCGGGTACTCGTCGTCGACAACGCACCGGACGACGACGCCACCGCCCGGGTGGTACGGGCAGCCGCCGAGCGCGGCCCCGTCGACTACCTCGCCGCACCGGTACCCGGACTGTCGAACGCGCGTAACGTCGCCGTGGCCGCGACGCCGGGCGAGATCCTCGCGTGGCTCGACGACGACACGGTCGCCGACCGGCACTGGCTGGCCGAGGTCGCCCGCGCGCTGGACGAGCACCCGATGGCCGACGTGGTCTGCGGCACCGTGGTCCCGGCCGAGCTGGAAACCCAGGCGCAGCTGTGGTTCGAGCGGTTCGGCGGGCACAGCAAGGGACGCGGGTTCACCCCGGCGGTGTTCACCAGGGACACGGTCAACCCGCTGTACCCGTTGCCCAACTTCGGCACCGGCGCCAACATGACGTTCCGGCCGAGGGTCGTCGCGCGGCTCGGCGGCTTCGATCCGGCGCTGGGTGCCGGTACCCCGGCGCTGGCGTCGGAGGACACGCACATGTTCATGCGGGTACTGCGCGCCGGCGGCACGATCGTGTACCAGCCCAGCGCGCTCGTCCGCCACCACCACCGGCGCGAGCTGGACGGGTTGCGCGCGCAGCTGGTCGGGTACGGCACCGGGCTCACCGCCGCGTACACCGCCCTGGTGCTGCGCCAGCCGGCGGTGCTGTTCGGCCTGCTGCGCCTGGTACCCACGGCGCTCGGTGATCTCGTCCGGCCGGACAGCGTGCGCAACGAGACGCTGGGGCCGGACTTCCCGCCCGAGTTGATGTCGGCCAACCGGCGCGGCATGCTGCGCGGTCCACGTGCGTACCTCGCCGGCCGGCGGCGCGCGTCAACGGGTGCGGTGCAGCAGCAGGTCGCCGCCGTAGACGAGCGCGGCGACGGTGCCGCCGAGCAGGATCACCGCCCACAGCGCACTCGGTAGCAGCGTCAGCCGCTGCATCCGCGCGGTGTCGGCGGTCGGCCTGCGGTAGAGCCGCTGGCGCAGGTACACGAGCATGTCCTCGACCGGCACGATGAGCAGCAGCCACACCCAGACGTGGGTGAGCAGCAGCCGGTTGGGTTGCGGCACCTTCGTCGCGATCCAGAAGATGGCCGCGATCAGCGCCGGCACGATGAACCACCCGAACGGCCCGCGCACCACGACGAGCATCAGCAGCAGGAACCCGATGCTCGCCCACAGCACCGCGTCGTTCAGGCCGCGGATCAGCAGCGCGACGGCGAGCAGGCCGAACGTCGACGGTCCCAGATATCCGGCCATCCCGATGAAGATGGCGAACAGCCAGGGCGGTTCACCGGCGTCGGTCCCGCCGCCCGCGTTGCGGTACAGCCGGATCGACCGGACCTTCTGGAACAGCACGGTCGCGACGAGCGCGTGCCCGCCCTCGTGCGCGACCGTCGCCACGAACTGCGTGACGACGTACAGCGGCACGGCGAGCAGCCAGGCCAGGAACGCCGCGGTCAGGGCCAGCCGGGCGCCGGTCATACGCGGACGTTATCGACCCGCGGCGCGGAATGCCATCGGCCCTCAGGCCAGCGTCCGGTGCAGGCCGCGCAGCGCGGCCCAGCGCACCGCCCGCCACGCCGGCTGCGCGGCACGCTTCGCCGCGGGTACCAGCGGCGGGCCGCCGGTGCGGGTCAACGCGACGGTAGCGGCGCCGTCGTGGTCCGGCGTCACCTGCAACCGGGGTACCGCGAACCGCCCGGCCCCGGTCCGGTACAGCCGCCGTCCGACCTCGCACGCGTTGTCGTACCCGTACCGCGCGACCGCCGCCCGTACCCGCGCGCTGTGGTACCCGTGCGGGTACGCGAAGGACCGCGCCGGCCCGCCCAGCTCGTCCGCCAGTCGCTCGGTGCTCTCCCGGATCTCCTTGTCCAGCAAGGCTTCCGGCAGCACATCCAGCGGATGGTGCACCAGGCTGTGGTTGCCGATCTCGACACCGGCGCCGGCGACGTCGCGGATCTGGTCCCAGGACAGCAGCGGCCCCAGCGCCATCCGGGTGCCCACGTGTCCCGGGTTGACGTACAGCGTCGCCGTCGCACCGACCGCGCGCAGCACGTCGAGCCCTTCGAGGAAGTCCACGTACCCGTCGTCGAACGTCACCGCGACCGTCTGGGTTCCGTTGCGCCGCAACGCTTCCGTCAACCCGACGAGCGCGTACCCGGCAGCCGCGAGCGCGTCGAGCTGTTCGCGCAGCCGCCGCGGCGGTACCGCGAGACCGCGCAGCCGTCCGTCCACTGTGGACACCGAGTGGTACATGAGGACGGGGAGCGGCACGCTACCCCTTCCGGTCCTGGGCGCGGGTGATGAGGTCGTGCAGCGGCTTGGTACCGGTCCGGTTGGCCTGCGCGCGGTCCATCCGCGCCTTCGCGGTCGCCACGGCACCCAGCGACACGCCCGGGTGACCGTTGGACAGCGCGGCGACGGTCGCCTCGTAGGCGTCGCGCGCCCGGCCGCCGGGCAGCCAGTGCGCGAACGGTTCGAGGAAGCGCTCGACGGCACCGGCGAACACCACGACGCCGGCGTAGGCCGAGGTCGGGCTACCGATCTTGAACGGGTCGGCATGGGTACCGTAGCGCTGCAGTACCCACGCCACGGCGCCGCCGAGCGCGACGAGCAGGAAGCCGGCGGCCACGGTACCGATGCCGGCGCCCTTGGACGCGACGGCCGCGGCCTGCGCGTTGGCCGCCCATGCGGGCAGCGCGGTGTTCAGCGAGGTCGGCGGCGCGTCGGCACCGCCCGGCGGCGACTGGATCGGCCCGGTGGCCGCTGCGACGTAGTCCGTGCGCCTCACCAGCGCCATCACTCACCTCCGGGATGCGGGCGCCGCACAGGCTACCCGGCCCCGGCGGGTCGCGGATCAGGTGATCGGGTACCGGCTGTACTCCGGGAAGTTGCCGAACAGCCGCTCGTCGCCGTCGCCCGTGGTGACCGCCTCGACGAGCAGGTCGCCGCCGACGAAAGCGCCCTTCCACGAGGCGCCCCGACCGCCGAACGGCTCCTCCCGGTCGCCCCGCGAGCGCGGCTTGTTGATGCCGACCTTGAACGCGTGCAACTGCTCGGCGAGCTTGCCGGCCAGCTCGGGATCGTCGCAGGCGAGGCTCGCGACGAGCGCGCCGTTGGAGGCGTTCATGGCGGCGAGTAGTTCCTCGACGGTGTCCACGACCACGATCGTGTCCACCGGCCCGAACGGCTCGGCGTGCATGAGCTGCGACCGGCCGGGCGGGGCGAGCAGCGCGGCCGGCGGGAGGTATGCCGAGGTGTCCTGCCCGTCGAGGAAACCGACCGCGTCGGCGAGGCTGCCGCGGTGCAGCGGGATCGCGCCGTGCCGTACCGACTCCTCGATCTTGCGCGTCAGCTCGGTGGCCTTGGCGGCGCTGATCAGCGGCCCGAAGTCCAGTTCCGGCAGGGGATCCGCGTCGTCGGCGACGGCGAGCGGGTGGCCGAACCGGATCGACTTGACCACCGGCAGGTACACGTCGAAGAACTTGTCGACCAGGTCACGCTGCACCACGAAGCGCGGGTACGCGGTGCACCGCTGCTTGCCGTACTCGAAGCCCTTGCGGATGTGCCCGGCCAGCAGGTCCCACTGGGAGAACTCCCAGACGCCCCACGCGTTGAGCCCCTCCTGCTCGATCATGTGGCGCTTGTCGGTGTCGAGCAGCGCGGCGGCGACCTTGCCACCGTTGGACCGGCCGCCGACGAAGGCCACCGCGCCGATCTCGGGTGCCCGGACCAGTACCTCGGAAAGCTCCTCCCCGGAGCCGGACACCAGGGTCACCGGCAGGCCGGCGCGGCGCATCAGCGCGTGCGCGACGGTCAGGCAGACCGCGCCGCCCTGCGTCGGCGTCTTCGCGATGACCGCGTTGCCGGCCAGCAGCTGTACCAGTTCCGCGTGCACCAGCACGCTCATCGGGTAGTTCCACGAGGCGATGTTGGAGACCGGGCCGGGCAGCGGCTCCCGGCCGGCGACCTGGCGCTCGATCTGCGTCACGTACCAGCGGGCCCCGTCCAGCGCCCGGTCCACGTCGGCGCAGGCCAGCCGCCACGGCTTGCCGATCTCCCAGACGAGTACCAGGGCGAGCAGGTCACGCGCCTCGGTCAGCGCGTCGATGGCCGCCTCGACGCGGGCGATCCGCTCGGGCAGCGGGGTGACCGCCCAGGCGCGGTGCTCGTTCGCGGCGTACCCGACGGCCCGGCTCGCGGTCTCCGCGTCCAGCCGCGGCAACTGCGCCAGTACCGTGCCGTCGACCGGGGTACGCAACGGCGTCGGGGTACCGGAGTCGAGCCAGGCACCTTCGACGAGGTTGCGCAGCCGGTCGTCGGCGAACCCTTCAGGGGCGAGGGTCACCGCACGGTCGAACGTCGCCGCCCAGTCGGTGCCGGGGGACAGTCGCAGGGTCATGCCTCAATCTGGCCTGTTCAGAGGCTTGAACGCAAGGTGAGCGAGGTCTCAGGAACTTCGCTCGCCGTGCTCCGTACAGACCGCGCGCCAGCCGGCCGGCAGCACCTGTACCTTCATCCGCCGCCGGCAGTACGGGCAGAACCGGGGCGGCTCCAGGGCGCGCGCGCTCCGGCACGCGCTATGCGGGTCGGCCCCGGTCAGGTCGGCCGCGGTCAGGTCGGCCGCGGTCAGGTCGCCGCCGCAACGGTCGCAGAACGCGGCGATCTTGGACGCCTGCGCCCCCTCCAGGGGGTGCAAACGTCCAAGATCGCGAGAGCCGGGCCCGGTCACAGCGTCGCCGACAGCGCCTTCACCGGCATCTTCAGGTCGTCGAGCAGCGCGAGGTCGTCCGCCGGCGACCGACCCAGCGTGGTCAGGTAGTTGCCGACGATCACCGCGTTGATCCCGCCGAGCAGGCCGTCGCGGGTACCCAGGTCGCCGAGCGTGATCTCCCGCCCACCCGCGTACCGCAGGATCGTGCGCGGCAGCGCCAACCGGAACGCCGCGATCGCCCGCAGCGCGTCGCGCGGGTCCACCAGCGCGGCCTCGCCCAGCGGGGTACCCGGACGCGGGTTGAGGAAGTTCAGCGGCACCTCGTCCGGCGCGAGGGCGGCGAGCTGGACGGCGAACTCGGCGCGCTGCTCCAGGCTCTCGCCCAGCCCGAGGATGCCGCCGCAGCAGACCTCCATCCCGGAGTCGCGCACCATGCGCAGCGTGTCGAACCGCTCGTCCCAGGTGTGCGTGGTGACCACCTGCGGGAAGAAGGACCGCGCCGTCTCCAGGTTGTGGTTGTACCGGTGGATGCCCAGCGCCACCAGCTCGTCCACCTGCGCCCGGGTGAGCATGCCCAGCGATGCGGCGATGTTGATGTCGACCTCGGCGCGGATCGCCGCGACCCCGTCCCGCAGCTGCGCCATCAGCCGCGCGTCCGGCCCGCGCACGGCGGCCACGATGCAGAACTCGGTCGCCCCGGTGGCCGCCGTCTGCCGGGCCGCCTCGACCAGCGCCGGGATGTCCAGCCAGACCGCGCGCACCGGCGAGGTGAACAGGCCGGACTGCGAGCAGAAGTGGCAGTCCTCCGGGCAGCCGCCGGTCTTGACCGAGACGATGCCCTCGACCTCGACCTCCGGTCCGCACCAGCGCATCCGCACCTGGTGGGCCAGTTCCAGGGCGGCGGGCAGCTCCTCGTCGGGCAGCCGGAGGACGGCGAGCACGTCGGGCTCGGCCAGCCCGGTGCCGGTCTCCAGGGCGCGGGCGGCAGCGGTGGCCAGGGCGGAGTCGGACAGCGACGGCATGGTCCGTACCCTACAAGTTCAGTCGGAGGTGGGACGTGGTCGAGGCTCCCGGGGAGTGGCTCGCGCGGCTGGCGCACAAGGCGGACCTGCGGGCCCGTGCGGGGTTGCGCCGCGCATTACACCCCAGGGGTACCGGCGACCACGTCATCGATCTCGCCGGCAACGACTATCTCGGACTTTCCCGGCATCCGGCCGTGTTGGCCGCGGCGGCCGCCGCACTTGACGGGTACGGCCTCGGGGCGACCGGTTCCCGCCTGGTGCGCGGCACGACGCAGGTGCACGCCGACCTGGAGTCCGGGATCGCGCGCCTGCTCGGCGCCGGCGCGGCCCTCGTCTATTCCTCCGGCTACCTGGCCAACCTCGGCGCGATCCGGGCCGTGACCGAGCCCGGTACCCTGCTCGTCTCCGACGCGCACAACCACGCCTCGCTGATCGACGGCTGCCGGATCTCCCGCGCGGAGGTCACCGTGACGCCGCACCGGTCGGTGGACGCCGTCGTGGCCGCCCTGCGCGGGCGCGGCGACCGGCCCGCCGTCGTGGTGACCGAGTCGGTGTTCTCCGTCGACGGCGACCTGGCTCCGCTCGCCGACCTCCACGCGGCCTGCCGGCGGTACGGCGCGCTGCTGCTGGTCGACGACGCGCACGCGGTCGGGGTACTCGGGCCGTCCGGCGCGGGCGGCGTGGCCGCGGCCGGCCTCGCCGGGCAGCCGGACGTCGTGGTCACCATGACGCTGTCCAAGTCGTTCGGGGCGGCCGGGGGAGCGGTGGCCGGCCCACGGGAACTGGTCGCGGACCTGGTCGACACCGGCCGCACGTTCATCTACGACACCGGTCTGCCGCCGCCGGTGGCCGCGGGTGCGCTGGCCGCCCTGGAGCTGATCCGGTCCGGCGACGACCTGCGCGCCGAGCTGCACGAGCGGGCCGCCCTGGTCGGCAAGCGGCTGATCGCGCACGAGGTGTCCGAGCCGGACGCCGGCGTGGTCTCGGTGACCGCACCCGGGCCGCAGGCGGCGGTCGCCTGGGCGGCGGCGTGCCGGGAGCGCGGCGTCGCGGTCGGCTGTTTCCGCCCGCCGTCCACCCCGGACCAGCGGTCGCGGCTGCGGCTGACCGTCAACGTCGGGGTACCCCGGCCGGACTTCGAACGTGCCCTCGACGTCATCGGCCGGTGCGCACCGTGAGCGACGTGTGGATCATCTCTGGTACCGACACCGGGGTCGGGAAGACCGTGGTGGCCGCCGGGATCGCGGCCACGGCCGGAGCACGCGGGTACCGGGTCGCGGTCATCAAGCCGGCCGAATCGGGTATCCCGCCGGACGCCGGTATCGAGTCCGACATCGAGGCCGTGATCCGGCTCGCCGGGCCGGCCGCCGCCCGTAGCCTGGTCAGCTACCCCGATGCCCTGGCGCCGCTGGCGGCCGCCGAGGAGGCCGGCGTGGTACCCCTGGCGATCGGTGACGTGATCGAGGCGGTCCGGGTCACCGCGGGCAACTACGACCTGGTGCTCGTCGAAGGGGCCGGCGGGCTGCTGGTACCGATGGGTGAAGGCGGCTGGACCGTCGCGCAGCTGGCGGTCGCGCTGCGCTGCCCGGTGGTCGTGGTGTGCCGCGCCGACCTGGGCACCCTCAACCACACCGCGCTGAGCCTGGAAGCCCTGGAGCACCGCGCGGTGAGCGCGTCGGTCGTGGTCGGCTCCTGGCCGGACGAGCCGGAGCTGGTCCACTGGCGCAACCTGACCGACCTGCCCGGCCAGCTCGACGGCGTGGTACCGGCCGGCGCCGGGGCGCTGGAGCCGGAGCTGTTCCGCAGCCGCGCGCCGGGCTGGTTCACCGCGCGGCTGTACGGGCGGGCCGACCCGGGACGGCTGCGCCTGGACGGGGTACCGGGTCCGCCACCGCCCTGGCCGGTGGACGCGTTCCCGCCGCCCTGGCCGGGCGAGGCCTGACCGCGGGCCTGGGGAGAACGGGCCTGGGGGATAACAGGACCACGACAGGTTAGGCCATGATGCCGTAGGGTCATTGCCCGAGTGGCGCACCTCGGCGGGACGGCGCGCATCGGCCATCCGGATGTACGACAGCCGACACGCAGGGGTTGCGGCACGCGCTCATTCGGATAACCCTGCTTGATGGCTGTTGATGTCAAGTGGTCCTGATGCTGCGGAAGGCGAGGGGAATGGCGACGACCGGCGGCGTGGCGCCGGAAAGAACCTCGGCCGGTGCGGCGGGCGCGGCATACTCCCAGCTGCACCCGTCCCCGGAGGTGGCGGGGCACGTCCGCACCGGTCGACTCCGGTCGATCCGGCTACGTCTGCTGCTGCCGATCATCGTGGCCACCGCGGGACTGATCGTGCTCGGCGTGGTGCAGACGCAGTTCGCGGTGCGCACCTCGCTCGACGCCCGGCGCGCCCAGGTCATGGCGAGCACCGCGACCGCGACCGTCCGGCTGACCCACCGGCTGGAGCAGGAGGTCGCCGAGACCGACGCGCTGCGCGCCCGCGGCGGTACCTCCGGGCTGTCGCTGGTGACCGCGGCGCAGGCGCAGACCGACCTGGCGGCAAGCGGTTTCCGTAGCGCCGCGGCCGCGGCCCGTGACGAGGCGCCCGCGCTGCACCCGGTGCTCGACGCGGCCGAGGCGGAAGTGGCCAAGCTCAGCGGGATCCGCGACGCGGTCGGCACACTGAAGGCCGGTCAGCTGTCCGGCGACCGGTACGCCGACGTGACCGGCAGCCTGATCGCCGTCGCCGACGCGCTGCCGACCCAGCTGAGCGATCCCCAGCTCGCCGCGACGGCCCGCGCGGTCAGTGCCATCTCGGCGGCCGAGCACCTCGGTGCCCAGCAGCGCGACCTGCTCAGCCAGGTGTTCCGGCACAACGCCTTCGGGCCGGGCGACCTGGCCCAGCTGGCCCAGCTGACCGGCGCGCAGGACGAGCGGCTGGCCGAGTTCACCCGCAGCGCCAACCCGGCCCAGCTGGCCCGGTACGCCCAGCTCGCCAACTCCGACGACGTGGTCAACGCGCAGCGGATGCGCGCGGGAGCGCTGGCCGCCCACCCCGATCCGAACGCCCTGAAGGCCGACCCGGACTTGTGGTACATCGCGCAGAGCAACGCGCTGCGCAAGTTCACCCAGATGCAGCTGGACCTGTCCAACACGCTGGACGCCACGTCGCGGGACCGGCAGGTACGGGCGCAGACCAGCTCGGTGCTCACCGGTACCGCCACCGGGCTGCTGGTGCTACTGGCGTTCAGCGCGGCGCTGCTGTTCGGGGTACGGACCAGCCGGCGGCTGCGCGGGCTGCGTGGCGCGGCGCTGGCCGTGGCGTACGGCGAGCTGCCCGGGGCGATCTCCGCGATGTCCGAGGCCGGCGAGCCGGGGCACGTGCGGTCCGCGTTGCACGACTCGGTGGTACACGCGGAGAAGCTGGCCGTGCGGGGCACCGACGAGATCGGCGAGGTGGGCGCCGCGCTCGGCGCGGTACACCGGCAGGCGCTGCGGCTGGCCGCCGAGCAGGCGCTGCTGCGGCTGGACATCGCGGGCCTCTTCGTGGCGCTGTCCCGGCGCGGCCAGTCGCTGATCCACCGGCAGCTCGCGCTCATCGAGGAGTTCGAGAACGTCGAGTCCGACCCGCAGCGCCTGGAGAAGCTGTTCGAGCTCGACCACCTCGCCGCGCGCATGCGCCGCAACGAGGAGAACCTGCTCGTCCTCGCCGGTGGCGAACCGGGCCGGCGGGTCACCGCACCGGTCTCCCTGGTGGAGCTGATCCAGGCGGCGGCCGCGGAGACCGAGGACTACGAGCGGGTCGACACCTCGGCGGTGTTCGAGATCGGTATCGCGGCGCATGCGGTACGCGACCTGATCCACCTGCTCGCCGAGCTGCTGGAGAATGCCACCGCGTTCTCGCCGCCGGGCAGCCGGGTGCGCATCGCGACCCGCCGCGCCGTGGAAGGCATCCACCTGACCGTGTTCGACGAGGGCATCGGCATGTCGCACGCGCAGGTGGCCGAGCTCAACGCACGGCTGTCCCGGCCGACCATGCTCACCGCCGAGCTCGCCGGCACGATGGGGCTTCTCGTGGTCGCCCGGCTCGCCGCCCGGCACGGCATCGAGGTGGAGCTGCGCAGCGCGCTGGGAGGCGGCACCGCGGCGCTGGTCACCATCCCCACCGCGCTGCTCGCCGTGGCCCCGGTCCGCGCCCAGGTCCAGGTGCGCGTCGTCCCGTCGATCGCGCCGGCACCGGTACCGGCACACACCGCCCGACTCTTCACCGCGCCGCCCGTGTCGCCGCCGGTACCCGCCGGCACGAACGGGCTGCCCCGCCGCCGCCCCGGCCAGCTGCTGCTGTCCGGCGGGGTGGTAGACGCCGCCGACCTGTCCGGGCACACCGACCCGAACCTGCCGCCCGACCCGGACGTCATCCGCGCCCGGCTGTCCGGTCTGGCCAGCGGCCTCGCCGCCGCGGCGCGTCGCAACCAGAGCACCTGAAAGCACCGAGGAGAACCATGAACATGTCCACCGAGCCGGACGACGTCGACGGCGGCCTCAACTGGCTGCTGACCTCGTTCGCGCGCCGGGTACCGGATGTGGCGCACGCGCTTGCGGTGTCGGTCGACGGGCTGACCCTCGCCGCGTCCGACGGGCTACCCGTCGACCGGTCCGACCAGCTGTCCGCGATCACCAGTGGACTGGCCAGCCTGACCGTCGGCGCGGCGAAGTGCCTGTCCACCGGGCGCGTCCGGCAGACCGTCGTCGACATGGACGGCGGGGTACTGCTGGTCATGGCGGTCGGTGACCGGGCGCAGCTCGCGGTACTCGGCAGCGCCGGATGCGACCTCGGCCAGATCGGGTACGAGACGGCGATGCTGGCGCACCGGGTGGCCAGCGCGCTGGAGCCGGGCGCCCGGGTGGCCGGTCAACTATGAAGCGCCGGGCTCTGCTGGCCGCCTCCGCTGCCGGGTTTCTGGCGGCGTGCGCGGCACCCGAGGACCCGTCCAGCAAGCTGTGGCACTCCGGCGAGCTGGTCATCGGTACCGGCAACACGACCGGTGTGTTCTACGTGCTCGGCGCCGGGTACGCCGGCCTGATCAACAAGCACCTGTCCGGGTACGACGCGACCGCGGCGCCGACCGGGGGCTCGATCGACAACCTGCAGCGGCTGTTCAGCGGCGACATCGACATCGCGCTGACCCTGGCCGCCGCGGCTGACGACGCGTTCGCCGGCACCGGTACCTGGTCCGGCCGGCCGCAGACGGTACGCGCGCTGGCCCGCACGTACAACAACTTCGAGCACGTCATCGCCCGTACCGACGCCGGCATCGACTCGGTCGCCGAGCTCAAGGGGCGCCGGGTGTCGCTGGGCAGCCCCGGGTCGGGTACCGAGCTGATCGGCAAGCGCCTGATCGCCGCCGCCGGCCTGGACCCGAACACCGACCTCGTCGGCCTGTCGATGTCGCTGCCGCAGACCACAGCCGCGATCCTCAGCGGCGGCATCGAGGCGATGATCTGGTCCGGTGGTATCCCGACGCCGGGCATCGTCGACCTGTTCGCCCAGGCGCACGGGCAGGTCAAGTTCCTGCCGATCCAGGAACTGCTGGCAAAGGTGGACCAGAAGTACCCGAACCTGCTGGACAAGGCGGTCATCCCGAAGGCCGTCTACAACCTTCCCGAGGACGTGGCGGCGCTGACCGACGCCAACCTCATCGTGGTTAACGACAACATGCCGGCCGACCTGGCGTACCAGCTGACCAAGGTGCTCTTCGACTACCAGCAGGACCTGGTCAGCATCCACCCGGCCGCGAACGGCATCAAGCGGGAGCTGGCGAGCGACACGGATCCGGTACCGCTGCATTCCGGGTCACAGCACTACTACTCCAGCGTCTAGCGCTCTCGGTGGCGGCCCGCCGTCCGCTCGCGCGTGGGGACGGGCCTGGTGAGCCACGCCCCCGACTCGCCGGGGGTATCCGGTTTGGCACGCGGCGCCGGGCTGGGCTAGAGTTCTCATCCGTCACCCGGTACTTCGGTGGCACGCGGACGTAGCGCAGTTGGTAGCGCATCACCTTGCCAAGGTGAGGGTCGCGGGTTCGAGTCCCGTCGTCCGCTCGGAGGCCGCCAAAGGCGTCCCACATTGGTGGAGTGGCCGAGAGGCGAGGCAACGGCCTGCAAAGCCGTGTACACGGGTTCAAATCCCGTCTCCACCTCAGCACGGCCTTGGGCGATTAGCTCAGCGGGAGAGCGCTTCCCTGACACGGAAGAGGTCACTGGTTCAATCCCAGTATCGCCCACCAGATCAGAGGGCATATCCGGGAAGCGGATATGCCCTCTCTGTCGTCCTGGGTGACCTAACCTGCCGGCCTGCCTCGCTTGCGGGCCTCGAACAGCTTGTCCGTGACGGCCGCTCCGTCGAGCAGCACCGGGCGAAGCTGGTGCCGGTAGACCGCTTCCGTGACCCGCGTACCGGAGTGCTCGCACAGATCACGGGTCTAGGTGGGTAACTGCTCCACGTCGACACGGACGGCGAGGTCGGAGTACCAGGCGGCGTCGGTCATGACGACCGGATACCCGGTGGCACTGGCCTCGTAGGCGGCATGGGCAACCTCGATCGGTACCGGCCGGGTTGCGCTGGCCATGAGTAGCGCCACGGCGGGGGCGATGGCTTGGGTCAACGCGGTCACCGTGATCTCGGGTGGGTCAAGTTCGGCGGCCTCGATCTGGCCGGTCGCGGCAGCGATGACCAGTGCGGTTGCGGGGACAACGATCGGCCGGTCTTCCCGCGCGTAGACCCTGATGATCGTGCGTAGGTAGGTGCTGGAACGGGCGGTCACCAAGGCTCCAGCGTCAAGGATGACGCCGGGGACATCGGGCCTCACGCAGCGTGGCCGGCTTCGTGGCTCTCTCGGGCGGCGTACCGCTGGTCATTGCGCACGGTCAGCGCCGTTACCCATTCCTCGGCCTTGCGTACCTGCTCCGGACTGGCGGCCTCGGAGTCGCGCTGCCAGCGTTGCATCACCTCGGCCAGGCTGAGCCGGGCCTCGCCCGCGCCCGCAGCGGCGGCCACGTACGCCGAGGCTGAGTGGCCGCGCTGATCAAGCTCGCGGCATTCGAAATCGGCCAAGACTGCTGAGGTGAAGTACCGGTTCGGATCGCCGATTTCCGTGCGGATATCGGCGGCTAGAGTGTGCGCCGTACGTACCGGCAGTCCAGGAGCAGGGGGATCACATGGCTGAGGTGTTGCTGTTCCACCACGCGCTGGGACAGACGTCGGGGTTCCTCGCGTTCGCCGACGAGCTGCGGCGGGCCGGGCACACCGTGCACACCCCGGACCTGTACGACGGCCGCACGTTCCAGACCCTGAACGACGGCATCGCGTACGCCGAGGAGATCGGCTTCGGCAACGTCATCGAACGCGGCGTACGGGTGGCCGACGACCTGCCTGACGAACTGGTCTACGCCGGCTTCTCCCTGGGCGTGCTGCCGGCGCAGAAGCTCGCGCAGACCCGCCCCGGGGCACGGGGGGCCTTGCTGTTCTACTCCTGCGTGCCGGTGTCGGAGTTCGGCTCATCATGGCCAGCCGACGTCCCCGTGCAGATCCATGGCATGGACGCCGACCCGATCTTCATGGACGAGGGCGACGTGGATGCCGCCCGGGAAATCGTCGCGTCCGCCCCGCAGGCCGAACTGTTCCTGTACCCGGGGGACCAGCACTACTTTGCCGATTCCAGCCTGCCGTCGTACGACCCGGAAGCCGCGGCGCTGCTCGGCAAGCGGGTACTCGACTTCCTCGCCACCCGCTGAAGCTGCGCGCGGCGTGACGGAACCGCTGGCACCCCGTCGCCGGTGCAGTCCGCACCGGCAGCTATTCCACCGATCCCTCTTGGCTCAGGTCAGCTCGCCGGCCCGGGAGTACCCTCAGGCGTATGCCTTCCCCTGGCACGGGAGCCGGACCGGGTCGGCAATTGTCTGGCGGTCGGCCCGGGTTCCGTCCGGTGATCGGCATGCTCCAACAGGAACTCCTTGAGATCTTCGCCGAACAGTGGCTCGGCGCGGTGGACGCGGCCCGCGCGCACCAGTGTGATCTGATCACCTTCTGCGGTGGCTCACTTGCGGCTCCCGGCTTCAGGGGACAGGCCAACGTCATCTATGACCTGGTGAGCCCGCAGGCGTTGGACGCGCTGATCATCTGGACCACTGTGCTCGGGATCAACGTGAGCCACGAGCAGCTGGCGGAGTACTGCCGGCGCTTCGACCCCCTGCCGGTCGTCAGTGTGGAGCAGCCGCTCGGTGCGGCACCAGTGGTGTCCATGGCGAACCGTCGAGGCATGTACGAGGCGGTCAGCCACCTGATCGAGGCGCACGGGCACCGGCGGATCGCTTTCCTTCGGGGGCCTGCGGCCCACGTTGGCATCGAGGAGCGCTACCAGGGCTACCTCGACGCCATGGCCGATCACGGCCTGCCTGCGGACCCCGAACTGGTGTCCGCCCATGCGGGTACCGCATCGGCTGGGGCGTTCACGCTGTTCGGGTTGGGCAGTCATCACACCCGCGGCATCATCTCCGGTTCGGCTTCCTCCGCCGTCCGGCTCGACGAGGCATGGATCCGTCGCCTGCTGACCGGACCGCTCCCCGACGCCGTCGCCGCCGCCAACGACGGCTTCGCGGTCGCCGCGATGTCGGTACTGGCGAGTGCGGGGGTGCGCACACCCGAGGACATCGCGTTCGTCGGGTTCGACGACTCGGTCAACGCCAGCACCGACGACCTTGGTTTTCACAGTGGGCCGCGCCACCGGCCGGATCCCGGCGGCGTCTGGTCGTTGACCACCGTGCGGGCCCCGTTCCACCAGTTGGGTTGGCGGGCCGTCGAGGTTGCTCGCGCGCTGGTTCTTGGGCAGTCGGTACCTGAGGTCAACGTGCTCCCTACCGAGCTGGTGGTCCGGACTTCGTGCGGTTGCCCGGCCGCGGTTTCGCAGCCGCCGTCCGCCGTGCCGTCGGCGGTAGTGGTCGAGCAGCGCAACCAGATCATGCGTGACGTCGGCCAAGAGCTGATCACCGCGGTCGATGTCGCCGGACTGGTTCGTACGCTGCCCGACGAACTGGTCAAGATCGGCATCCCCGGCGCCCACCTGGCCGTGTACGAGTCCGTCGCCAACAGCCTCGGCGGGACGCCCAGACCCCAGCAGGACAGGCCGACACAGCCCACCTCCACCGCCCGGTCCCGGCTGCTCCTGAGCTACGCCGACAGCGTGGCAACCGAAGAAGCCACCGATCTGTTCCCGTCCGTGCAGCTGGTACCCGGGAACCGCCTGGGGCGCAGTTCACCGACCAGCCTCGTGGCCACGCCGCTCTACTTCAAGGACCAACAGCTCGGGTACGCGCTGTTCGAGCTCGGCCCGGAGATCGGCTGGATCTACGCGGCGCTACGGGATCAGCTGAGCACCGCCCTGCATCACGTGCTCATGGTCGAGCGCGAGCGTGCCGCGCTGGCCGCCCTGGAGGAGGCCCACCGCCGCGAGGAACGCCAGCGGCTAGCCAGCGAGCTGCACGACTCGGTGTCCCAGGCGCTGTTCTCGATGACCCTGCACACCCGGGCACTCGAACTGGCCGCCCGGCGCGAAGGGATAGACCCGGGGAGTCCACTCCCCCGAGGGCTCGCCGCGCTCCGCGAGCTGACCCAGGGCGCACTGTCCGAGATGCGGGTACTGATCTTCCAGCTGCGGCCCGAAGCGTTGCACCAGGACGGGCTGGTGGCCGCGGTCCGCAAGCACGCGGCCGCGATCGCGGCCCGGGACGGGTTCGAGATATCGGTACAGGCTGCGAAGGACCACCTGCCGCTCGACGAGCAGGCCGAGACGGAGCTCTTCCGCCTGGTACAGGAGGCGGTCCACAACAGCGTCAAGCATGCCCGCCCCAGCCGCATCGATATCCGGTTCCGCGAGCCGGCTGAACCGGCTCGTGCCCTGGTGGTCGAGGTCGCCGACGACGGAGTGGGCTTCGACCCCGACCTCATAGAGCCGGGGCACCTCGGCCTGAAGACCATGCGCGAGCGGACCGAGCGGCTCGGCGGCCGGTTTGTCATCGACAGCTCCGCCACCGGCCCGACGACCGTTCGGGCGGTACTGCCCGGAATCTTGCGGTCGCGGACCGACCCCGGCTCAACGCCCGCCGGTGCGTAGACGGCATGGCTGACGGACACCGCAGAGTGTCGAGGTGTTGTCCTGGTCGGCTGGATACGGCGTACCGGACGTGTGCGCCCGGCACGGCCTACCCGCCGCGCAGCGCCACCCGGCGCGGCTCAGCTCCCGGCCGCCCCTGTGGGCGCTGCCGCTGATCATTTTCGGTGTGATCGTCTACGCAGGTGTCGTCGCAGCCGTGCGCAAGCGCCGTCGCCATCGGCGTCGTGCTGACCGGGCCGCTGAACAACGATGCTGGAGGGCTGGCCTTCCTGCTCGCTCTCGTCGTGACGCTGGCAGTCATCATCATTTTCAGCCGCTCCAACTGGGTCCTCGCCACTCGCGCGCACGTCTCCCGCGACGGGCAGTGGGTGCAGGTCAACGGATGCGCCGAGTTTGACCGGGCCGCATCGGCGGTCCAGCAGGCAGTACTGGCCGGGCAACCGGTCCCGTTCGGGCCATCCGCAGCGAACGTCGGCGGACAGAGCCGATCAGGCGGGTAACAGCCGCAGGTCAGGCGTTAGGCGGCGACGGGCGGGCGGGCGGCGGGAGCGGTGCCGGTCAAACCGGCGGTGAGAGGTGCCGGCCTGAAGCCCTTGACGACCAGGTAGATGCCCAGCGAGAACTCCCACACGGCGATCGGGAGCGCGAGGAGCGCCGACGCGGCGGACACCTGTCCCCACACGTCGAACAGGGTGGCGGTGACCGAGGCGATGAGCAGGGCCGCGCCGACGAATCCCAGCACGGGCAGCGCCCGGGGCACGAGGCGGGACCGGTACAGCAGCGAGCCCAGCAGCAGAGCGTTCACGGCGGGAATGGTCCCTTGTCCGAGGAGGAAGATCCAGTCGTGGAAGGCGACCAGGGCCCGGGCGGTGACCAGTGCGTCCGCGCCGGCTCCGGACCTGCGTAAGGTCACCACCGTCAGCAGGCTGACGACACAGACGAAGATGGTACCGGCTTCCAGAACCCGCGATCCGACGAAGCCCATCGCGACCGCTTGGTTCTGCCGCTTGAGCACCGGGTAGAGCACGACGGCGGTGCCGATGCCGGCCAGCGCCACGACCAGTTCGAGGATGCCGCCGACGATGACTGGGGTGTCCGGGCCGGGGCCGGTGACGTAGTTCGGATCGCGGACCTGGGCGTACAGGCTCAGTGTCGGGATCGAGATGAAGGTGAGCAGGTACAGCGCGCCTGCGGCGAGTGCGGTTCGGCGAAGCGAGTCCACAGTGGACTCCTTTCACGGAGGTCTGTGACGGACGACGGAGCGGGTCGCGCTGCGCCGCCACCCGGCGAGTTGGTGTACGATGTACACTGCTCGTGCCAGCGTAGGTGTACGGCGTACACCTGTCAAGTGAGGCCGATCACTGACGGTTCGAATGGAGGCGGCCACCATGGCCGAGCAGCTTGCGACCCCGCGCCGGCCTCGCCTGAACCGCGACCGGGTCCTCGCTGCCGCGGTCGCCCTGGCTGATGACACCGGCATCGAGGCGCTCACCATGCGCACCCTCGCCCAGGAGTTCGGCGTGGTGCCGATGGCCTTGTACAAGCACGTGGCCAACAAGGATCAGCTGCTGGACGGCATGGTCGACATCGTCTTCGCCGAGGTCGACTTCACGAGCGGCGGCGCCGACTGGAAGACGGCCATGCGAAAGCGGGCGCTCTCGATGCGCGGGGCGCTGATGCGCCACCGGTGGGCGATCGGCCTGATGGAATCCCGGATGCGCCCCGGGCCGGCGAACCTGCGGTACCACAACGAGACGATGAAATGCCTACGGGAGGCCGGCTTCCCGTTCCAGTCGGCCGTCCACGCATACTCCGCCATGGACAGCTACATCTACGGGTTTGCGCTCCAGGAGAAGACCATCGGATTCGCCACCCCGCAGGAGGCTGCCGAGGTGGCGGAAACCCGGCTGGCGATGCAGCCGCCGTCGCTCGCGGAGCAGTACCCGTACCTGCTCGAGGTGGTGGCCGAGCTCGGCAAGGCCGGCTACGACTACGCGGCCGAGTTCGAGGTCGGCCTGGATCTCCTGTTGGACGGCATCGAACAGCTCCGTCCCGAGTGGAAGTCGCAGGCCCACCGACGACCGCCGCGTACCTGAATCGCACTGGACGGCATCTGTCTACCTAGGTAGAGTTCGGCTCGTGGCTCCTCGTGCACGCTTCTCGGTTCAGACGCTGTCCGTGCTGGCCGCGCTGGAGGCGGATCCCTCCGCGTGGCTGCACGGGTACGCCATCGCCAAGCAGACCGGGCTGGCGTCGGGCACCTTGTACCCGATCCTGATCCGGCTGGCCGACCGGCGGCTGATCGAGGCCCGGTGGGAGGACGAGCAACCGGCCGGACGGCCGCGCCGGCACCTGTACCGGCTCACCGGCGAGGGCCTGGTGGCTGCCCGCACCGCGCTATCGGCGGCCGCACGCAGACGGCGACCGGCGACCGGCCGGACGGCCCAGGGCAGGCTGGCGGCGGAGGGCGGCGCGTGATGGACCGGTTGGTGCGGGCCGTGGCGGCTGTGGTGCGGGGCTCGGCGAGGCTGCTGGCTGACGACCGGCGCGACTGGGCGCACGCCCTGCTGGCCGAGACCGATGAGGTCGCGACGGCCCCGTCGGCGCGCTTGGCGTGGCTGGCTGGCGGACTGTGGCTGGTGGCGCGGGAGATCGTGGTGTACCGGGTCGTTCCGGTGCTGGCCTTCGTGGCCGGGGCGGTCGGGCTGGTGTGGATCGGCTGGCCGGGCGCGTCGACGAACTCCGCCACCCCGGCGAACCGGATGTACGTGGTGGGCACGCTGGTCCTGCTCGCCGGCCTGCCGGTGCTGGTGCGCCGATTCGCCGGCCCGGTGCGCCGGGGTTGGGCACCATCGGCGGCGCGGCTCGGCGGGTACACGGTGGTGCTCGCGTTGGTTGCCGCGGTGGATGTCAAGCACCGCATCGGGAGTCAGCTCGGCGCGTACTTCCCCGTCGTCGGCGGCGTGTGGGCGATGTACGTCGGGTTCCTGCTGATCCTCGCCGGCCATGTGGCCGGGCTGCTCATCCTGACCAGCCGCCGGATCCGGGTCAGCCGCGGGGTCCTGCCGGCCGCCCTGGGCGCGGCGGCGTTGATCGCCGCGGTGCTGTACCTGTTGGCGCCCTACGGGATCGACGCCGCGATCGAGCGGGCGACCGGCGACTGGGGCCAGGCCACCGTACCGGACTATCTCCTGCTCGGCTGCTTCGCGCTGGCCGCGCTGGCGGTCCCGGTGGCGGTGCACGCCGTAACCATCCGGCTCGCCGACAACGACGGCCGGCCCGGCGTCCTCGCCCCGGCCCGGCAGGCCGTGCTGGCCACCACCTGCGCCATGGCGGTCGCGGCCATGCTGGTGGCCGTGTTGACGTCTTTGACCATCGCGCTGCGGCCCGGCGACGTTCCACGACAGCCCGCCGGTGATGGCATCTGCCACAACTGCGAACCACCGACGATCGTGGTCCCATCGAACCTGCGCCAGGAGTACCAGGCGGAGAGCGACGTCGCCCACGCCGGCGGAAGCACGTTGCTCGCATTGCTGGTCGTGCCCCTGGTCGGCGCCGCGATCGCAGCCGGCCGGGCCGGCGCGAATGGCTCGCGCCGACCCGGAGGTCCGTTTCATTGATGTCCGGCTAGATGCGTTGCCACAGGGCCGGGACGTTGGGCGGTTCCCACCCGGGCAGGGACGTGTGCGCCTGCAGGCACTTGTAGCTCAGGCCGTTGAAGGTGACGACATCGCCGACGTGGTAGGCGTGGTTGACCTGCCAGGAGCCGCCGCCGCCACCACCGCCGCCACCGCCACCGCCGCCACCGCCGGTGGTGGGCTTGGTGTAGCAGGCCTTGCGGGTACCGGGGATCGGGTCGCCGAAGGTGGCGTTGTTGCACGCGATGCTGCCGGTGGCGTCCTTGAAGACGAACTTGCCGTTGGCGCCGTAGGCGACGTTCGCGGTACCGCTGAACGAGCAGGTCTGGCGTTCCTGCGCGCAGAACGTGTAGCCGCTCGGGCCACCGCCACCGCCACCGCCGCCACCACCGCCACCGCCACCGCCGCCTCCGGTGCCGCCGTTGAAGATGCGGGTGAAGTCGAGGCTGTTGCCGCCGAGGCCGGAGCAGTTGGGTGAGACACCGCCGCCGGCGCAGGGCTGGTCACGTCCGATCGACCAGAACGCCAGCCGGCCGACGCCGTTGGCATTGGCGAAGCTGACGATGCTGCGGGCGGCGGCCTGGTTGACGACCTCGCCGCCGCTGTCGTTGTTGCCGATCATCGGCGTGATGCCGATGTTGCCGAATCCGATGTTGAAGCCGACGCTGCGGGCGGCGTTGAGGGTTCCCTGGGCGGCGCTCTTCGCGGCGGCGGCCATGTCCGCGACCGCGTGGCCGTAGTCCATGGTCATCGCGTTGATGATGGCCACGCTGACGCCGTGGTCGTGGGCCGAGCGCAGGAAGTTCGTACCGTTGCCGTCCGGGCCGTTCTCCAGTACCGGGATGGTCAGCGACACGTTGAGCCCGCTGTTGGCGTTCTCCAGGTTCTTGATCGCAGTGAACCGCCGGTCGATCGAGGTCGGGTCGGCGATGGACGCGCCCTCGATGTCGAAGTCAAGGTGGTTCACGTGGTACTTGTTGATCACGCTCTGGTACGCCTGGGTCAGCGAGTTCACGTTGGTACACGACTGGCCCAGCTCGACGCCGCCGGCGCCACCGAAGGAGATGATCGTCTGTGCGCCTTCGCTCTGGGCGCGCGCGATGCGGGCGTTGGCGGTGGAGTTGTTGATGTCCAGGGTGTCACCCCAGATCGGCGTGCACCCGCTGCCGATGATGAACGCGGCCGTGTAGCTCTTCAGCCCGCCCTGCGTGATCGCGGTGTCGAGCATGCCGGCGCTGTTGGCTGACAGGTCCACGTAGGGCGCGACGCCGAATGTCGAGGCGGCCGACGCCGGACCGGCAGCGAACACCCAGGCGGCGCCGGTTCCTCCCAGCAGGGTTGCCAGCGTCGCGCCGATGACTACTTTCCGTCTTCGCATGACCTCGTACACCTCGCATCTCGTCGTGCTGCGCCTCTGAAACGCCAGCCATTCGTCTGAGTACGACCCGGCAGCGCCGATGGGCACGCTGCCACTGACGTTAAAGAAACTTAACTAATTGACGGTTGACGATTACGATAGCTCAACTCGGCGGATTGGAGTAGGGGCGCGAAATTTCTTCCGGTCGATTCGCCGGACGACCCAACCGTCGGCCTTCCTGCGGCGTGCGAGCCGGCCGAGCTGCGGGTGTGGCGGGGTCTGTGGCGCGGGCCTGCTGCCGCCCGTGGACGCGCTCCGGTCGGGTACCTGAACAATGGCGGTGTGCTGACACCACGGCTCCTGCTCGTCCTGCGCGCCGTCGTCGAGCGGGGCACCCTCACCGCCGCGGCCACCGCGCTGGGCTACACCGTGTCGGCGGTCAGCCAGCAACTGTCCCAACTGGAACGCGAGGCCGGGTCACCACTGCTGGAGAAGGCCGGCCGTGGCGTACGCCCGACCGCGGCGGGGTTGTTGCTGGCCGAACACGCCACCCGCATCCTGGCCGCCGTCGACGACGCCGAAGGCGCCCTGTCCGACCTTCGGGCCGGGCGCACCGGGCGGCTGCGGGTGGTGTCCTTCCACTCCGCCGGCGAGACGCTGCTGCCGCAGGCGGTTGCCGTGCTGCGTCGGCAGATGCCCGGGCTGCACGTGATGCCGCTGGTCGATGAGACCGACGGCGCGCTGCGCCGGCTGCGTGCCGGCGAGGTGGAACTGGTGATCGTGGTCGAACCGTTCGGCCCCGCCGACGCGCCCACCGACGACCTGTACCGCGTGCACCTGCTCGACGACGAGTACCGTCTCCTGCTGCCCGAGGACCACCCGCAGGCCCGCCGCCGCATCGTCGACCTGCCCGCGCTCGCCACGACCGACTGGGTCGCCACCACCGGGCCCGCCACCTACGTCCGCGAGGCCACCGTCACCGCGTGCCGCCGCGCCGGCTTCACCCCGCGGTTCATCGCGGAGGGTGACGAGTTCGCCGTCACGCAGGGGTACGTCGCCGCCGGGCTCGGCGTCGCCCTCGCCCCCGTCCTCGCGCTGGGGGCGTTGCGTGAACACGTGCGCGTCCGGAAGCTGCGCACACCGCCGGAACCGCGCCACATCTGGGTCGCCACCCGGCCGCTGCTCGCCGGACAGCCCGCGGTGCGCCGGATGATCACCGCGCTCAGGAGCGCCGCGGGACAGCCGGAGCGCCGGGGGCGCATCGACGGCCGTCGTTGACAGGAGCGCGCGCCGAGTCCTAGCGTCCAGGGAAATACGTCCGATGTCCTGGGGGTGCGACGTCATGGCCGATCGACGCTTGTTCCGGCGCCTGGTGCTCGCCACGGTCACCGTGCTCGCCGTCGCCCTCGGCCCGGTCCTGGCGGCCGGGCCGGCGGCCGCGGTCGGCCTGCCGACCGTGCTGTTCGTCTCGCCGTCCGGCGACGACGCCAACACCG
The DNA here is from genome assembly GCA_005885555.1 of Actinomycetota bacterium. Taxonomy (GTDB): domain Bacteria; phylum Actinomycetota; class Actinomycetes; order Mycobacteriales; family Micromonosporaceae; genus AC-43. Next base: position 9,355 of record VAWN01000092.1, on the reverse strand, counting down.
GTACCAGTCCACTGCGGCCGGTGCGCACCCCGCAGCGGGCCCGCGATCTCGTGCGGGCCATGAACCAGCAGATGACCACCGACATCGTGGTCGTCCTGCAGCCCGGGACCTACCGCCTCACCAGCCCGCTGGAGCTTGACGCGCGCGACTCCGGTACCAACGGCCACCGGGTGATCTGGAGCGGCCTGCCGCTGACCCGGCCGGTGCTCTCCGGCGGTACCCAGATAGCCGGCTGGCATCCCACGGCGCCCGGCAGCCCCGTCTGGGCCGCGCCGGCCCCACCCGGGCTGGCCACCCGGCAGCTGTTCGTGGACGGCGTGCGGGCGCACCGCGCCAGCGGCCCGGTACCGGTGACGCTGACCCCGACCGCCACCGGATACACCACCTCGGCGCCGACGATGGCCGGGTGGCGCAACCCGAGCCAGATCGAGTTCGTGTACACCGGCGGCGAGGGCTACTGGAACCTGCGTACCGGCGGGCTCGGCGACTGGACCGAGCCGCGCTGCCCGGTCGCGTCCATCACCGACACCACGATCACCATGGCGCAACCGTGCTGGGACAACTCCACCAGGCGCGTCGACATCCCGGGCAGGCCCGGCCGCACCGCGAACCTGGTCGGGCCCGGTTCGCTGGGCAACAACAAGATCCCGATGTCCGTGGAGAACGCGTTCGAGCTGCTCGACCAGCCCGGCGAGTGGTACCTCGACGGCCCGGCGGACACCATCTACTACATCCCGCGGGCCGGCGAGGACCTGCGCTTCGCCGACGTCGAGGTACCGGTGCTGCAGACCCTGGTGTCCGGGCACGGTACCGCCGACGCCCCGCTGCACGACGTGTCCTTCCGGAACCTGCAGTTCTCCTACGGCACGTGGCTGACACCGAGCACCCCGGAAGGCTTCTCGGAGATCCAGGCGAACTTCACCATCACCGGCCCGAACGGGTTCGCCTCCCAGGGGCTGTGCCAGTTCTTCGCGGGCGGCACCTGCCCGTTCGGCAACTGGACGAAGGCACCGGCCAACGTGAGCTTCTCCCACGACCACGGTGTCGAGTTCCTCGGTGACGTGTTCGCCCACCTCGGCGCGGCCGGGCTCGACCTCGACGACGGTTCCCAGGACGACGTCGTCAAGGGTTCCATCTTCACCGACATCTCCGGCAACGGGCTCGCCCTCGGCGGCGTGGACATGCCGCTGCCGCCGACCGCCGCCGACCACACCAGCGGCAACCAGATCGTCGACAACCACCTGTACGGGCTGCCGGTCGAATACCACGGCGGAGTCGCCATCGACGTCGGATACACCGAACACACCACCATCGCGCACAACCAGATCGACCACACCGCGTACTCGGCCATCTCGATGGGTTGGGGCGGCTGGCCGGACAAGATACAACAGCCCGCCACGCCGAACTACTCCAACAGCAACGTCCTCGCCGACAACCTCATCCGCGACCCGATGCAGATGCTGTCCGACGGCGGCGGAATCTACACCCAGGGAATCACCGGTACGTCGCTGGCCGACGGCGAGCACCGCACCGGCAACGTCATCACCGGCGTGATCGGCCACGGGCACGCGCTCTACACCGACAACGGCGCCACCTTCGTCACCATGACGGGCAACGTCCTGTTCGGCGACGCGAGCAACGACTGGGGCAGCCGGCACACCGACTTCCGGCCCGGTGCCACCGGGTCCGACCCCACCGACTTCGAGAACAACTACTGGCAGCAGGGCGACCGCGACAGCAGCAGCAACAACGTGACGGTGAAGAACAACCGCATCATCGCCGGCCTCGACGCGGTGCCCCGCGCCGTCCTCGACAACGCCGGCCTCGAACTGCCGTACCGCCTGCTGCTTCTGGTACCGGTGAGCCGGCCGTCGGTACCCGATGCGCCGAGCCACATCCGCGCCTTCGCCACCGACTCGACCGGATACGTGTCGTGGAACCCCACGTTCGTCGACCACGGGCTGCCGGTCACCGGGTACACGGTCACCGCGTCGCCCGGCGGGCAGCAGGTGTCCATCACCCCTGACGAGTTCCGCCGGCTGAGCTATGCGGTGGTGCCGGGACTCACCAACGGCACGGCGTACACGTTCACGGTGAGCGCCAGCAACGCGCTCGGTGCCGGGCCGGCCTCGCTGCCCTCCGGCGCGGTGACCCCGACCGCGACGACGCCGGTCGCTCCGGGACGCCCGACCAACGTCGCCGTCAACACCGGCGACGACGCGGTCAGCATCCACTTCAACCCGCCGTCGTCGGTGGGCAGTTCGCCGGTCATCGGGTACACGATCACCGCCCCCGGTCTGCCCACCACCACGTTCGCCGGCCACACCGTGCTGTGGGCGGACAGCAGCCGCGGCATCTACACCACCGTGGGCGGCCTCAAGCAACTCACCCCGTACACGTTCAGCCTCAGCGCGGTGAACGCGAACGCGACGGGCCAGCCGGTCACCGTCGGACCGGTGATTCTCGCGCCCACCACCGCCTGTGCCGGGGCGACGCTCACGCTGTCTCCCCGGACCGTGGTGACCCAGCCCGGCACCAGCGCCACCGTCACGGCGACGCTCACCAACGGCTGCACCACCACGCTGCACGGGGCGCAGCTGTACGCGTTCCCGCCGGCCGGCTACACGGTCAGCCCGGCCCCGCCGGTCGACCTCGGCGACCTCGCGCCCGGACAGACCGCGAGCCAGCCGCTGACCGTCGCGGTACCGGCGAGCGCCACTTCCAGTGCCAGCGTCATCGTGCAGGCCGTGTTCACCGACGACGCGCAGGCCAGGCTCGGGCTGCGCACGACGGCCACGCTCAACGTCCCGGCGCCCTCGTTCGCGGCCGCGCTGAACAACGTGGGTACCACCGACGACGCCACCCCGGGCGCGGGCGACATCGACGGGTCCGGGTCGAGCCTGTCCGCGCAGGCGCTGGCGGCCGCCGGGGTGATCCCGGGCGGCACCGTCACCGCCGGCGGGCTGACGTTCACCTGGCCGTCGTCGGCGCCCGGCCAGGCCGACAACGCGGTCGCCAGCGGTCAGGGATTCGACCTCACCGGCTCCGGCGGTACCCTCGGCTTCCTGGCGACCGGCACGTACGGACAGGCCGGCGGTACCGGTCAGGTCGTGTACTCCGACGGCAGCACGCAGCAGTTCACCATTTCCGCGCCGGACTGGTTCGGCGGCGGCACCAGCCCGGACATCGCGGTCACCATGGCGTACCGCAACCGCCCGACCGGCCGCGACAACCATCCGGTGTTCGTGTTCGTGGCGAAGGTGCCGCTGGATCCGGCGAAGACCGTGCAGGCCGTGGTACTGCCGGACGTCAGCGCCCCGGTTCCGGTGGCCCACGTACCGTCGCTGCATGTGTTCGCGGTGACCATCGCGCCGGCGGGATAGCGGCGGGGTAACGGCGGGCCGGCGCCCACTTCTGCGCAGATCGGGCCGCCCCGGCGCGGCTACCGTGGCCGGCGCGGCCCGGAACGGCGCCGGCTGCCGCGGGTACCCGATCGAGAGGAGCGGCCGTTGCCTCCCGTACCAGCGGCGCAACGCAGGGCGCAGATCGCGGCGGTGTTCGACAGCGTCGCGGACGAGTACGACAACGTCGGCGTGGCCTGGTTCCGGCCGATCGCCGAGCGGCTGGTGCGCGAGATCGGGGCGGCGCCCGGGGAGCGGGCGGTGGACCTCGGCTGCGGACGGGGAGCGGCGCTGTTCGCGCTCGCGGCCGCGGTCGGTCCGGCCGGGCGGGTCACCGGCATCGACCTGGCGCCGCGGATGGTCGAGGCGACCCGGGCCGGGGTACGGGCGCGCGGCCTGCCGAACGTCGAGGTGCACGTCATGGACGCCGGGGCGCCCCGGCTGGCGAAGGCCGCGTACGACCTCGCGGTGGCCTCGTTCGTGCTGTTCCTCATGCCCGCGCCGGTGACCGTCCTGCGCGCGTGGCGGGAACTGCTGGTACCCGGCGGCCGGCTGGGCGTGTCCACGTTCACCGGCCGGGAGGGTTGGCTGGACGAGGTGTTCCGGCCGTACCTGCCGCCGCCGGTGTTCACGTCCGGCGCCGCAGGAGCGGAGGATCCCTTCGACACCGACGAAGGCGTCGAAGGGTTGTTCGCCGCGGCCGGGTACCACGGGATCCGTACCGCGAGCGCCGATCTCGACGTCGTGTTCGCCGATGTCGACCAGTGGTACGCCTGGTCGTTGTCGCACGGCCAGCGCGCGGTCTGGGACCGGATCCCGGCCGCGGACCGCGACCGGGTGCGCGACGCGGCCGCCCGGCGGCTGGAGCGGTCGCGCACCGCGGACGGCCGGATCCGGTTGACCCAGCGCATCCGGTTCACCCTGGGCCACCGGGCCGGCGCCGGATCGATAGACTGCACCGGCTGACGACGAGGGAGTGTGACGTGGCGAAGTACGCGGTTCTGCTCAAGGGAATCAACGTCGGTGGCAAGAAGAAGGTCTCCATGGCCGAGCTGAAGGTGCTGCTGTCCGACCTCGGCTTCACCGATGTCGGCACGCTGCTGCAGAGCGGCAACGCGGTGGTGGGCACCGCCGAGAAGGACCAGCGCAAGGTCGCCGCCCGGATCGAGAAGGGCATCGCCGACACGTTCGGGATGAAGGTCAGCGTGCTCATCCGCACCGGTGCCGACCTGCGCGCGGTCATCGACGCGCATCCGCTGGCCGAGGTGGCCACCAACGGTTCGCGGATGATGGCGCTGTTCCTGTCCGACGCGCCGGACCCGAAGCTGCTCGCCGCCAACGACCCGACGCAGCTCGACCCGGACCGGGTCCGGGTCGGCGACCGCGTCATCTACCAGTGGTGCCCGGACGGTGTACTGGAAGCGCCCAACGTCGTCGGGTTCGTGGAGAAGAACCTCAAGGTGATCGTCACCGGCCGCAACTGGAACACCGTGGAGAAGCTCAGCGCGATGCTGGAGAAGTGACCCACCGGCGGTCAGGCCGCCGGTGGTGTGCGGGGGATCCAGGCCGGCATCGCGCCCTCGGCATTGACGCCCTTCTCGATGAAGGCGACGTTGTGGTACACGTGGATGCCCACCACGTTGGCCTGTTCGAAGGTGGGCTGCGCGGGCGTATCACCGCTGTGTTGCTGGTAGTGGATGTCATCGAGCAGCGCCTTGAGCATGCCGATCGAGGTACCCGATCCGGCCGTGGCTCCCTCGTCGCCGCCGTACCCCGGGCAGTACGCCGTCCACAGGTCCTCGATCGCGTAGACCCCGCCGTCGCGCAGGTACGGGAACAGCGTGCGGAACGACGTGCGGACGTGCTCGTTCACATGGCTGCCGTCATCGATCACCACGTCGAACGGCCCGTACCGCTCGGCCATCCCGACGAGGTACTCCGGGTCGTTCTGGCTGCCGATGAGAGTCTTCACCCGCGGCTGGTCGGCCACGGTCTTGTCGAAGATGTCCAGGCCGTACACCAGGCCGCGGGGGAAGAACCGCCGCCACATCCGCAGCGACCCGCCACCGTAGGTCGTCGTCATGTACCCGCCGACGCCGATCTCCAGAACGCGGACCGGCTTGTCGCGCAACGCGTTCATGTGCCGCTCGTAGTGCGGCGTGAACCAGTGCAGCCCGCCGCCCTTGTCGGAGTAGTACCGCGCGGCCAGCGCCTCCAGGTCGGCCGGTTTGTCGATGCCGGCCAGCAACGGCACGATCGCCTGGTGCGCCGCGCGCATCATGGTCAGGATGCGGACGTCCGGGTGCGCGGTGTGGGCGTGCTCGAACCGGGGCACCGTGCGCCGCCGTCCCGCGAACCGTTGCTGCGCCGGCCCGTACAGCTCCCGGACGAGGTCGACCAGGCGGTACTCGATGACCATCGCGGCGTGCTCGCTGGTGCCCGGGTAGACCTGGAACGGTACCCCGTGCGAGGCCGCGAAGACGTGGCTGACGCGAAGTCCGTCGTGCACGACGTCGAGCTGCACCTCGACCGGCTTGTCGAGCAGGTCGATGACCGGGATGTCGGCGCGGAACGCGACCTCGTCGGCCAGTACCGCCGCGACCTGTTCCACGCCGAGTTCCGCGGCGACCGCGGCCACGACCTCGTCCCGGTTGCCGGCGGCGAGGATCAGCCGCTCGATGGCCTGGTTGTCCAGCGGTGGTACGGGATCGGGCACGGTGCTCATCGGAGATCTCCTGTCAGCTCAGCTCGTAGTCCAGGATCGCCTCGGCGGCGGGCGCGTCGGCGGACGACTTGTACCCGCCCCTGCCGCGCAGGCCGCGCAGGTCGCCGGTCGCCGAGTCCGGCATGACCGACCAGGTGACGCTGGCGGTGTTGTTCTCGAAGGTGCCGGTGAGCTGCAGGACGAAGGTGCCGGACCGGCCGTTCAGCGTCCCGGCGAACGTCTGGGTACCCGCGAACGACGCGACACCCTCCGGCGGGTACACGAGCAGCAGGGTGGACCGGCCGCCGCCGTCGAGCGCCCCGGTGAACACCGCGTCGGCCGTCGCCTGGGCCAGCGCCGCCCCGCCCTTGGGCGATTCCACGGCCGACTCCTGCCAGTTCGAAATCACCAGTGCGCTCAGTGCGTGTGTCGTCATGCGACATCCCTTTCATCAGTCCGGAGGGCAGGGTATTGCACCAGATAGTCGTCCAGCGCGGCCTGCCAGGGCCGGCGGATCCGCCGGACCCCATCGGGCAGGGTACCGGTCAACGGTGTGTGCAGAGGCCGTGGCGCCGTCGTGTAGTTCTGCTCCTGGATCGGGGTGACCTGGGCCGGCAGGCCGAGCCGGTCCAGCGCGGTCCGGCACAGCTCGTACCAGGAGGCGACGCCCTGGTTCACCGCGTGGTACGTACCGCTGGGCGCCTTGTGGTACAGCAGGTCCAGGATCGTGGTCGCCAGGTCGCGGGTGTACGTCGGCGAGGTGATGACATTGTCGACGACTTTGAGGTCGCCGCCCGCGGAAGCCTTCTCCGCCACCCGGTCGACGAAGCAACGCCTCGCCCGCGGGCTGCGCGGCGGCGGCCCGAACAGGCAGGCGCTGCGGGTCACCAGGTACCGTTCGCTGCCCAGCCGGGTCTCGTGCTCGCCGGCCAGCTTCGTGATGCCGTAGGTCTGCACGGGTCTGGGGTACCCGTCCGGCGGGTACGGCTGGCTGCCGGCCCCGTCGAAGACGAAGTCGGTGCTCACATACACCGGTACCGCGTCGATCCCGGCACACGCCTGGCTGACCCAGCGGGGCCCGAGCGCGTTGATGGCGTATGCCGCCTCGGGTGTCTCGTCGCACAGGTCGGCCGGCATCAACGCGGCGGTGTTGATGACCGCGTCCGGCCGTACGTCCAGCACCGCCCGGCGTACCGCGTCGCGACTGGTGACGTCGACGTCGGCCCGGCCGGCCGCGACCAGTTCGGTGACCCGGGGATCCGCCTCGGCGGTCGCCCACACCGTGGTGCCGAGCAGCCCCTCGGCTCCGAGCAGCAGGATTCGCATCAGTTCTCCCCACCGTGGCTTCGCGGGAAGCATCGCGGGAGCACGCGCGCCGGTCTGCTCGAAACTGAGCACCCGCGGACTACGCCATGACCGTGCGGCCGAACAGCGCCATGCACTCCTCGTAGGTCGGCAGCAGGCCGCGGTCCAGCGCCTCGTCCAGCGACGGTGCGGTGCGGTCGTTGTCCGACATCACCGGCTCCTCGGTGAGTCCCCACGGCAGGTTGAGGCTGCGGTCCAGCGGGTGCACCGTGTACACGGCGTCGACGACGTACGGTCGCGAGACGTGGTAGTTCATCGCGGTACCGTCGTCGAGCGCCAGGAACGAATGCCCGAGCCCTTCGGAGATGTAGAGACTGCGCAGTGAGCGGTGGTCGAGCCAGACCACCTCGTGCCGGCCGAAGGTCGGCGACCCGACCCGCAGGTCGACCACGATGTCCAGCACCGCGCCGCGCAGGCAGGTGACCAGCTTCGCCTGGCTGTCCACGCCGCGCACGCCGTGGATTCCGCGCAGCACCCCGCGCCGGGAGATGGACAGGTTGCTCTGCTCGATGGTGAATTCCCGGCCGATCGCCGCGGACAGCAGGTCGCGACGGAACGACTCGTAGAAGACACCCCGGTCGTCGGGGTGACCGTCGGGGGTGATGAGGAAGACGTCCGGCAACGCGAGCTCACGAATCTCCATGGGGTCGGCATTCTCGTACCGCGGGCCCGCGCGGTCAAGACGTTCTGTGGCATCGCGTGACATCGTCCGGCGGCGACGATGGAACCGCACAGTCGGGCCGACCACCGTGCGCGAGGAGGATCCCCATGGCATCGACCGCCGGGCTGCGCTGGGGCCTCGACGCGTACACCAGCCGGCGCTTCACCGTGTCCGCGCACGCGGTCGACAGCCCGGTGCTGCCCAACACGGCGTTCCGGCGCTGGTTCGACGAACACCGGCGGGCCAACCAGTTCACCGTGCACCGGATCCCGTTCGACGAGCTGGTGGGTTGGCGCTTCGAGGACGGTACCGGCAACCTCGTCCACGACAGCGGGAAGTTCTTCTCCGTCGAGGGGCTCGACGTGCACACCGACTGGGGCGACCGGGGTGCCTGGATGCAGCCCATCATCAACCAGCCGGAGATCGGCATCCTGGGCATCGTCGTCAAGGAGTTCGACGGCATCCTGCACTGCCTGATGCAGGCCAAGATGGAACCGGGCAACCTCGACAGCGTGCAGCTGTCGCCGACGGTACAGGCGACGCGCAGCAACTACACCGGCGTGCACCGCGGGCGCAGCATCCGGTACCTGGAGTATTTCCTGCCGCCGCGGCGCGGTGACGTGGTCATCGACTCGTTGCAGTCCGAGCAGGGCGCCTGGTTCCTGCACAAGCGCAACCGCAACATGGTCGTCGAGGTCACCGAGGACATCCCACTGCACGACGACTTCTGCTGGCTGACCATCGGCCAGATACACCAGTTGCTGTGCCAGGACAACCTGGTGAACATGGACTCGCGTACCGTGCTCGCGTGCATCCCTTTCGACGCGCCCAACGGCGGCCCACGCGAACCCGCGCGCGGCCCGTACCGGGAGAGCCTGCTCCGCTCGTTCTCCGCCGGAGCGCAGCAGTCGCTGCACTCCACCGGCGAGATTCTCAGCTGGCTGACCGATGCCAAGTCGCGTCACGAGCTGATCCAGCGCACCGTGCCGCTGCGCGAGGTCAAGCACTGGTACCGCACGCCCGACGAGATCGGCCACGAGATGGGCAAGTACTTCACGGTGATCGCGGCGGACGTGAGCGCGAGCAACCGCGAGGTGACCCGGTGGACGCAGCCGTTGCTCGCCCCGGTCGAACGCGGGCTCGTGGCGTTCCTGGCCCGGCCCATCGACGGCGTGCTGCACCTGTTGATGCAGGCGAAGACGGAGGCCGGCGTGTTCGACTTCA
>VAWN01000141.1:2771-5511 GCA_005885555.1 Actinomycetota bacterium | reverse complement strand
GCAGACTCAGGCGGCTACAGCCCGGTTCGAGCCACCACGCTGTCATCGTGGCCATCCGCAGCACGCCATGCCGCCACCCTCGCCGCCAGTGCCTCACGTTCGGCTGGGGATTCCTCTTCGACGAGCCGGGTACGGGCGAACAGGCGGACCAGGTCGTGGAACCGGTACCGCCCGGCATCGCCGTCGAGCAGCAGACCCAGGTCGACGAGTTCGTCCAGCGCATCCCAGGCGACCTCCACCGGCACCTCGCCAACAACCGCGGCGAGGGCCGCGTCGTAGTCACGGCCCGGTACCACGGCCAGCCGCCGAAACACCCGCCGGGCGGCGTCTGCGAGCTGGTCGTACGACATCCAAAACGCGGTTGCGATTTTCAGATCGCCTGCCCTGAACTGATCCAGACGGTGCTCCTCATCGACCAGCCGAGCCGCCAGTTTCGCGGCCTGCCACCCGGGTCGGCTGACCAGCCGGTTCCCGATGATCCGCAGCGCCAACGGCATGCCCTCGCACAAACCGGCAAGCTGGTTGAGTGCCGATTCCTCATCGGTGGCGGCACGCTGGCCCAAAATCCCGGTCAGCAACTGCATGGCCTCCGGCAGCGAAAGCGGTTCGAGGCCGAGCCGGCGTACGCCCTCCAGGCCGGCCAGCAGCCGCCGGGCCGTGATCAGCACCTGGCTAGCGCCCTCACCCGGCAACAGCGGGCGCACCTGCTCCTCCGACCCGGCATTGTCCAAAACGACCAGCGCCCGCCTGTCCCGCAAGAGCGACCGATACACCGAAGCACGCTCCGCAACATCCGGCGGGATCTGTTCATCCGCGACACCGAGCGCGCGAAGCACCAGCCGCAACGCGTCAGCGGCGGTCGCAGGATTCGAGGACATGCCGTACAGGTCGAGGAAGAACACCCCGCCCGGGAAGTTCGGCCGCAGGACGTGGGCCACCCGGATGGCCAGCGTGGTTTTCCCCATGCCCCCCGAGCCAGTGATGAGCCCGACCACACCGGCACCCGGTGCACTATCGGCATACACCAACTCGCTCACCCAGGCCAATTCGGCGGCACGGCCGGTGAAATCGTCAACCAGCCTGGGCAGTTCACACAGGCCGGCCCGGCGCGTCCAGTGATCCCGAAGCCTGCCGTCCCGCGCCAGCTCGACAAGCTGCTCGCGGGCATCCTCTTCCAGGGCAAGCGCGTCTGCCAAAGCAGTAACAGTCCGGTGCTGGGGCCCCTTGCTCCGACCGCGCTCCATGTCCGACAACGCCCTCGCACTGACCCCCGACACCTCGGCCAACTGCTCCAGGGTCAGCCGCGCCGCGCGCCGGTGACCGCGCAGCACCTCCCCGAAACCCGGATAACCAGTGATGCCACACCTCCCAAACTCGGATCGCCGGTGACGAGAAACTACGTCACAGCAACAGCGAGAGGAAAGGGGATGACGGCCAGCCAAGGTGTCACCTCGGCCTTTCCCGAGCGCCTCCAGAAACAGGATCAGGTTCTCGAAGCAAGCTGCGATCGCATTCCGACAATGCCGCCCGCACCGAAGGGCACACGAGCCGCCCGGACATCGGCTACTTGTTGCCGGGCCGTGGTCAGGTTCCGGAGGCCATGTAGGCAGCGAGGATGTAGTGGGATGGCGGTCGAGGTTCTCGCGGGCAAGGTCGTAGCGCATGGTGGTGCGCGGGTCTGCGTGCCTGGCGGCGATCTGCACGTCGCGCAGGCTCACGCCAGCGTCGAGCACGGTGGTTACGAACATGTGCCCGAGCATGTGAGGGTGCATCCGCGGTATGCGCGCGTCACCAGCGACCTTGAACACCAGTACCCCCGGCACGGCAGATGCGGGCGTTGCGAGGCTCAGCCGATGCGCTCGGCCAGCGAGACGATGATCCCTTCCGGGCCCCGGACGTAGGCCATCCGCCAAGCGCCCTCGTACTCGCCAATACCACCGACCAGTCCGTAGCCCTCGGTAGCTGCCCAATCGACAGCCGCCTGCAGGTCGCTGACCTCGAAGGCCACGTTGCGCAATCCCAGCTCGTTGGCCATGGCGTCCGGTGAGCCCGGCACGGAGTCGGGTCGCACGAAGCTCGAAAGCTCCAGGCGGGTGCCATCGTCGGGCGGCTTCAGCATGACGATCTCGGTGCGGGAGTCGGGAATGCCGCACACCGTGTCCAGGAACTCGCCCTCGACGAACGTCCTGCCCTCGACCTCCAGGCCCAGCGCCACGAAGAAGGCGGTCACAACGTCGAGATCCGCGACCGTGAGGCCGACGTGGTCGAAGCGTCGGACATGTGACATAGGCCCGTCCTCCCGCCGTCGTATCAACCGTGCATCCGCCACGGTAGGCGTTGTCAGTACCTCCCGTTGCGGGACCTCCGCCCCTACGGGGCGGCTCGTCGTTGTTGCGGCTTGACCACGATGCCGTTCGGTAGGACGACCAACGGGGCCGAGCGAGGCCGGGGCCAGCGCTGTTGAGATGCAGGAAAGGTCGGCGAACTCCCACGCGGGCAACCTTGACCGAACGGGTCCGCGAAGGCTCGTACGTCAATCTCGGCTGTCCGGGCACGCCCTGCCGTTCGGTGTCGGCGTTCACGAGACGACCTTCCGGGTGAACGTGAGGTGGGTGACGCCGCTGGGCGAGGAGACCGCCTCGATGTCGTAGGCATCCTCGAGGGCCTCCAGGCCGTCCCAGATGCGCACGCCGCGGCCGAGCACGATCGGGACCTGGACGAGATGCATGTGGTCGACGAG
>VAWN01000141.1:2247-2669 GCA_005885555.1 Actinomycetota bacterium | reverse complement strand
CCAGGAAGTGGAACGTGGTGCCGCCCTCCATCTCGATCGAGGGCCGTCGGCGGTGAGTGAGCACGAAGGTCGGTGTGTGGAACGGCGGGTTCGGGCCCCACCAGCCCCGCCAGCCCGGGTCGTCCTGCCAGCCGGGCGGGCCGAACTTGTTGGCACCCATGATCTCGGCGCCGATGCCGTAACCGTGGCGCTCAGCGAAGGCGTCGTCGACTCCGGCGGTCCCGCCCGCGTCCCAGAACCGGGTACCGAACATCCACTCGTGCAGACGCTGGCCCGCATGGCCGAACGGCGCATCGGCGGACTGCGGCTCGCCGGTGGCGAAGCCGTCGAGGGAGATGGACACGTTGTGGATCCGTGTGAGTGACATCCGCGCGCTCCTCGATCAGTGACTGCACTCTCTGAATCGGTTCTGGCTGGCGGCC
>VAWN01000141.1:0-2227 GCA_005885555.1 Actinomycetota bacterium | reverse complement strand
GTTCTGGCTGGCGGCCTGCTGCGCAAACTGCGCGGCTACTTCCTGACCGCGTAACGCACGTGGGTGGCATACGGCGAGCTGTAAACCTTGGCCACCTTGAGGTCCATGTCCCGGTCGAAGCCCTCGAACAGCCGCTTACCCGCACCGAGGATCACCGGCGCCGTCGAGATGACCAGTTCATCGACCTTCCCCGCCGCCAACGCCTGCCGGATGACGTCGGCGCCGCCACCGACGGCGACGTCGCCGTCGCCAGCCGCGTCAGCCGCCCGGGCGAACGCCGCGTCAAGGTCCGAGACGAACCGGAATCCGGTCTGCGCCGCCGGCTGGTCCGCGGTGCGGTGGGTGAGCACGAACAAAGTCCCGGGAAACGGGTTGGTCCCACCCCACCCGCCGGCCGCGTCGTACATGCCACGCCCGACCACGCCGGAGGCCATCGTCGAGACGAGCTCGTCGTAGAACTGCTTGTCCGGGCCGTGCATCGCGAAGTCGTGACCACCCTCGTAGGTCCACGGGCCACCCATCACCCAGTAGTGCAGGCGCTCGCCACCCCGCCCCAGGCCGTACACCGGCCCGTCGTCGGGACCGGTGACGTAGCCGTCGACCGACGTGGTGATGGATGCGATGACCTTGCCCATGGTTCCTCCTCCGTCGTGTGTCGCCAGAACAGACCCGGCACAGAACCCGCACTCATCGCTGCAACGCCGAAGACGCAGAACTCGTTGCACCCGGGTTCTGGCGGGCGGCCACACTCGGCGGCATGAGGGCGCACCCGGCACCGCACCGCCAGCGCTGACCGGTTGCCGGGCACCAGCACAATCATGCCCGCAACGAGGTCCCGGGCACGCCGCCCCGGGCGTTGCCCGCCGTGACGAGCGCGCAATCCTTGCGCCGCAACGGGATCACCTCGTGGTCAGAAGGTAGTCGTCGGCTTCGGGACTCCATTGCAGGGCGACGACCCCGCTTGTCGCGGCCGCTTGGCAGAACTGGAGGAAGCTGCGGTATCCCAGTTTCTTCTCGCTGAAGTCCGGCCGTACCCGGCGCAGCTGGTTCTTCAGCCCGGACAGTGGTGTTGCGCCAGGGCTCTCGCCGACGACGGTACACAGCAGCGCGAAGGCCTCCTCGCGGTCGCCGTGTTCGGGCAGGGACACTTCGGGGTCGCCCTTGGCCGGGCCGTCGGCGAGTTCGACGACGTTGCGCCCGGCCAGGTGCCGCAGCAGTTCACCGAAGGTACGGAAGCCGTAGTCGGACTCGGTGAACGTCGGGTCCTTGCGTAGCAGGGTCCGTTTGAGGGTGGACGCGGTGACGGTGCCGCTGGCGTTGCCCTGGATCCCGGCGACCGTCTGGGCGACCAGAACCGCGAGAGCGTTGACGTCGCGGGCGGGTTCCTCGGCCGGTGCCGCCTCGGGCTCGGTACGTTCCGGCTCAACGTGTTGCTGCGGCATCGGTCTGGCCGGGTGGGCGCGTCGGGCCGGGACCGCTTGCCCCTCGACGCCTTCCAGCCGGTCGTAGTACAGGAACTCGTCGCACGCCGGCGGCAGCAGCGCCGAGGTGGACTTCTCCACACCAACCCCGATGACCCGCTTGTTGAGCTCGCGCAGCTTGTGTACCAACGGGGTGAAGTCGCTGTCTCCGGTGCAGATCGCGAAGGTGGAGATGTACCCGCGCTCGAACGCCAACTCCATCGCGTCGACGGCCATCTTGATGTCCGCGGCGTTCTTGCGGGAGGCGCCCAACCTTTGCGGCATCTCGATCAGCTCGACGTGCGAGCGGGTCAACATCCGGCGGTCCTCGTCGAAGAACGACCAGTCGGCATAAGCCCGACGGACCACCACCCGGCCGCGTTCGGCGAGGGCGTCGGCGATCGGCCGGAAGTCGAAGGCCATCCCGCCCAGGTTGTCCCGCGCGCCCAGCGCCAGGTTCTCGTAGTCAAGGAACAGGGCGATGCGTTCTTCTTGATCCACGCGGGTCAGCGTACGCCCGCCCGGCGCCCTTGCGCCGGGCGCTCGACCGATGCCTGATGACGACGTGGTCGCAGTGTGCGGTCGCCCCGCCCCATAACCCGCAACAGCAGCACGGACAGAGCCTCAGCCCCAGGTTACGCCGCAAAGATCGCCGGGACGAGCCCAAGTCAGATCAACGCCTGACCAGGCTGCTGCGGCCGTGTTTCGCGCGGACGCAGGCCTGGCAGCAGGCCGTGGAGTACACCGCGGTGCTGGCCGGTGATTTG
>VAWN01000091.1:36227-58347 GCA_005885555.1 Actinomycetota bacterium | reverse complement strand
GGCCAGCCGATCATTCTCGGCGCGCAGCCGAGTGACCTCGAACTCGAGCGAACGTACCTTGGCACGCAGCTGGGTGACCTCGTCAAGCAGACGCCGGTCGGGCGCGCTACCTACGTGGCCGAAGAGGGCCTTCGCCATATCTTCTCCTTGATATGCGCCGCCGGAACGGCCAGCCATCGCGAGCCTGCAGGCCACTGTCCAAATTCAGACGCGGAACAGGGTCGGGCGCGATTGGCGACTTCTCTATAGTGTGCCGTTCGGAGCAGTTCGTCAAGCCGGACATTGAGTCAACAAGACTCAACTCTGGCTCGGTCACCCTCCCGAGGGAGGCCACCCGACCGGCGAAAACGCCTGGCCGGCGGGCGGAGACAGGCGTTGCCCGGAAACCGCGGACACGGGTACGGTCGACGCCGACCTCGGTTAGCACGCCATCATCCGGGCGGCTAGTGAGAAACCTCGCAGTCCTCCCGCGCTGGCGGCGGCCGGGCCGGTGGGCCGCAGCGGCTCACCGGATTCTTTGGGCGAGTCCGGTCGATAACCCGACAAGCCGTCCTCTTTCCCCACGCTGCCTCGTTGCGCTTGACGGGGTGAGGCGGTGTGCGGATCGCTCTGGTCAACGATGGCTCCTACCCGTACGGTCCGGGCGCGGTCGGCACCTGGTGCCACCGGCTGGTCCGCGGGCTGACCGAGCACGCCTTCCGGCTGGTCGGCTTCGTCGACGGCGAGCCGGCGCCGCGGTACCCGGTGCCGTCCAACGTGGCCGGGATGAGCACGGTCGCGTTGGCCGGGCCGGTGGTCGGGCCCACCCGGCCGGTGGAGATCCGCCAGCACGGCCGGCTGGCCACCCACGCGGCCGTCCTGCTCTGCCGGGGGATGCTGGACGACAGCGAGCACAGCGCGGCGATGTTCCGCTCCGCGATGCGCCGGCTGACCGGGCTGGCCGCCGACGGTACCCACCCGCTGGGCGGGGTACCGCTGGCCGCCGTGCTGCTCGACGCCTGGCGGGCCACCACCGACCCGCGGCTGCCCCGGCCGACCCTGCACGACGCCGGGCTCGCCGCGGCCGCACTGGAGTCGGTGGTCCGGGCGCTGGCGGCGCCGGTACCCGAGGCCGACCTCGTCCACTGCGTCCACAGTGGACGGTCGGTGCTCGCGTCGATCGCGGCGCGCTGGCGCCGGGGTACCCCGTACGTGCTCACCGAACACGACGTGTACCTCGCCGATCCGCTGCTCGACCGGTACGCCGCGGAACCCGCGGTACGGGCGGTGCTGGTGCGGTTCCTGCAGGCGGTGATCCGGCTCGGGTACGCCGAGGCGGCCGCGATCGCGCCACCGAGCGAACGGATGTGCCGGTGGGCGCTGCACCACCGCGCCGACCGGGCCCGGATCACCGTCATCCCGCCCGGCGTCGACCCGCACGACCACCCGCCGCTGCGTGAGGAGCCGGACCAGCCGGTACTGGCCTGGCTCGGCGAGCCCACCGAGCTGCCGATCGCGCTGCAGGCGTTCGGGATCATCCGGCGATCGGTGCCGGACGTCCGGCTGCTCGTGATCGGTTCGGCGCCGGACGGCGGGGCCCGACTGGACGGGGTCAGCTTCAGCGGGCCGGTCACCGGGTACCGCGCCCTGTTCGCCAAGGCGACCGCGCTGGCGATCTCCGGTACCCACCCGGCGATGCCGTACCCCCTGATCGAGGCGATGCTCTGCGGCCGGGCCACGGTCTGCACCGACAGCGGCGGCCTGGCCGCGACCGTCGGCATCGGCGCGCAGGTCGTGCCGCCCCGCGACCCCGCGCGACTGGCCGCCGCCGGCGCGGCACTGCTGACCGACCAGCGGCTGCGGCGGGAACTGGGCACCACGGCCCGCACCCGGGCGCGCACCTTGTTCCGGCTCGGCACCATGCTGGACCGCTACCGCGAACTCTACGAGAAGGCGCTGGTCGCATGAGCGCAGCGGGGCGCGGCGGCGCCTGGACCGACGAGCGCAGCGAGGAGGGAAGGCGCCGCACCACAGCGCCTCGCGCAGCGAACCAGCAGGCCATGAGCGCAGCGGGGCGCGGCGGCGCCTGGACCGACGAGCGCAGCGAGGAGGGAAGGCGTCGCACCACAGCGCCTCGCGCAGCGAACCAGCAGGCCATGAGCGCAGCGGGGCGCGGCGGCGCCTGGACCGACGAGCGCAGCGAGGAGGGAAGGCGTCGCACCACAGCGCCTCGCGCAGCGGCTGGGAGGACTGCATGAGCGGATGTGGCTGCGAGCAGGTGGACCGGCTGGCCGCGATCCTGCGGCGGTACTCGCCGCGGCTCGTGCACGCCGACGAGGTGGCCGTGCTGCTGGAGTCGACCGGGTTCACCGACCGGGCGGCGGAGCGCGGGTACCGGCAGTCGGGGCTGTTCGCGCTCGCCCGGCAGGTGCTGCGCCGGCTCGGGCCACCGGCGCGGCGGGCACCCGCGTTCCGGTGGGACTGGGCGGCGCTGGGTGGCGTGCGGCTGCTGGCGGCCCGGGCGATGGCGGCCGTGGCCTTCGGCGCGGTCGGGTGGCGGTGGGGGCCGCTGGCGGTACTGCCGGCGCTGGTCACGGTACCCCTCGGCGAGCTGCTCGTGGCCTGGTACGGCGGCGAGGTGCGGTGGGCGGTCGGCCGGTTCGACGAGGCCCGGGCGGTGGCCCGGCACCTGGCCGGCGTGGGGAGGCGGGCGCTGCTGGCGCTGGTACCGCCGCTGCTCGCGGCGACCGGACTGGTCACCGCGGCCGGGTACCTGCCGGCCGGCTTCGCGCTGGCCCACCTGACCGCACAGCGGGCCGCGATCGGCTGCCTGCTCGCCGGGTGGTACCCGTTGCTGCTGCTCCTCGCCACGTGCCGGCGGCTGGCGGTGGGGCTGGGCGTCTTCGCGGTCCTGACCGTCTCCTGGGCGCCCATCGTGGGGTACCTCCTCGGCCTGGTCGTGGCTGCGGCCGGGTTATCCACAGGGCCTTTCCGGCGGCGGGCCGATCTCCGTAAGGTGCTCAGCCGTGCCGTCCGCCGCCCTGTCCGACTGGAAGAACCACCGCGCGACCCGGCTCGACCGGCTGCTCGCCGCGCATAGGACCGTCCGGGTTGCCAATTCCGGCCGGCGCTGGATCACCGAGGAGCTGAACCACTCGCTGATCCTGCGCCTGGCAGCGGAGTTCCAGGGCTTCGCCCGCCAACTCCATGACGAGACGTCGGAGGTGCTGGTCGCCGCGCTCGCTCCGGACGACCCCGGCCGCCAGGCAACCCTGTGCCTCCCGTACCGCGCCCACCGTCGACTCGACCGGGGCAACGCCAGCCCCGACGCACTGGGCGCCGACTTCGACCTGTTCGGTTTGGAACTGTGGATAGAACTCAAGCAGCAGTACCCTAGCCGCGCACCGAAATGGCAGCGGCAACTGAGCATGCTCAACACAGCCCGCAACGGCCTCGCGCACGACGATGGCCGGCGCACCGCGCAGGTCATGGCGACCGGTTGGCTGCTGACGCTTCCGTTTATCCACAGGTGGCGGATCGCGCTGGACGGGCTCGCGACCGGCATGGACCATGTAGTCGGGCGCCATATGACTCGGAAATTCGGTATTCGACCCTGGTGAGGAGGCGTGAAGTGCCGAAGCGGAAGTGGCCGCAGATCGGCGACAAGGTGATCGTGCCGTTCGGCGACTACGGCGCCGTCGGCGAGGTCACCCGGGTTGAGGGGTGGACCAAGGTCTACGTCACGGTCGAGTTCAAGATCGATCCAGACCGGGAAGAGCCGACCGTGATCACCTACAACCTCGAAGATCTTCAGCCCGCCGAGGCGGCCTGAGGGCGCCGGGTTCTCGGACGAGGCTGGCAGCGCGGGCAGGAGTAGGAGGAACGGTTCATGAACGGCTCCCGGCGGATGGGGTTACCGCACCGGGGGCACGGTTCGCCCTCGCGGCCGTAGACGCTCAACGACCTGTCGAAGTACCCGCTCTCCCCGTTCACATTGACGTACAGCGCGTCGAAGCTGGTACCCCCTTGCCCGATCGCCTCGGCGAGCACCTCCCGCACATACGCCAGCAGCCGTAGCGCGGCCGGCCCGGTCAGCCGGTCGGTCGGCCGGGCACCATGCAGTCGGGCACGCCACAGCGCCTCGTCGGCGTAGATGTTGCCGACGCCGGAGATCAGCGACTGGTCCAGCAGCGCACGCTTGACCTCGGTGTGCCGGGCACGGAGGGCGGCCACGAAGCCGGCGTCGGAGAACAGCGGATCCATCGGGTCCCGGGCGATGTGCGCGATCTCGTGCGGCAGGTCGGCGCCGGCCTCGGAGACCGCCAGGCCGCCGAAGGTGCGCTGGTCGACGAAGCGCAGTTCGGGGTCGCCGTCGGTGAACCGCAGCCGTACCCGCAGGTGCGGCTCGTCCGGTGCGGAAGCCGGCTGGCACAGCAGCTGCCCGGACATGCCGAGGTGGGCGAGGATCGCGTCGCCGGAGTCGAGCGGCAGCCACAGGTACTTGCCGCGCCGGCACACGTCGAGGATCTTCCGCCCGGCCAGTACCGCGGCGAAGTGCATCGAGCCGGGCAGGTGCCGGCGGATCGCGCGGGGGTGGTGCACCTCGACGGTCGCGATGGTGCGGCCGGCGACCCAGCGGGCGAGGCCGGCCCGGACGGTCTCGACTTCGGGCAGCTCAGGCATCAGATGGTGTACGTCCAGACGGTGATCATGTAGGCGCCGTACCAGAGACCGAAGACGGAGTACCCGACCACGCCGAGGGTGACCGTGGCGGGCCTGGCCTTCGCGGCGGCGTAGGCGGCCGGGAGGAGGGTCAACAGTACCGGCAGCAGCAGGCGCGGCTTGGAGTGGTAGTACCCGGCCTGGCCGACGACGAGTACCAGAGCGAGCAGGCCGTACACGACGATCGGCGGCCAGGCGCGCCGGACCGCGAACAGCGTTGCCACGACCGCGGCGAGCAGGATCAGCGCGACGCTGACCTGTACCCAGCCGTTGCCCTGATGGATGGCGGTGACCAGGAAGTTCCAGGTCGACCGGCCCCAGTCGAACGTGGTACCCCACCCGGCGGTCTGGATGGTGAACCAGGCGTTGAGGTCACCGACCCGGGCGGCGACCCAGAGCAGGTATGCGGGTACCCCGGCGAGCGCGACCAACGCGCCGGTGGCCGCCCGCCATCCCGGTACCGTGCCCGCCCGCATCGCGAGCACCGCCGCGACCGCGAGCCCGACCGCCGCGGCCAGGCCCGTCGGGCGGGTCAGCGCGGCACCGAGCCCGAGTACCCCGGCGACGAGGAACGCCCGCCGGTACGCCGCGTAGAACATCCCGATCACCAGCGCGCTGAACAGCGCCTCGCTGTACCCCATCGAGAAGACCACGGACATCGGCTGGGCCAGGAACAGCGCGGTCAGCACCAGCCCGACCCGCCGGTCGACCAGTTCGGTGCCCAGCAGGTACAGCAGCACGGCGGCGACCGCACCGGCGAGCCAGGAGATGCTCAGCGCGGCGATGTCCGCAGGTACCCCGAGCTTCCACAGCCCCCGGATGAGCAGCGGGTACGCCGGGAAGAACGCGAGGCCGTTGCCGACCATCTGGCCGCTGGCGTCGTAACTGTAGGTGTGCGGGTACCCCTGGGTGGCCACGCGCATGAACCAGTCGCCGTCCCATGCCAGCAGCCGCGACCTGATCGACGGGCCGCCGGCCGGGGCCAGCCAGGCGATGAACAGCAGCTGGACGATGCGGGTGCCGACATACAGCAGCAGCGGCACCCACAGGTCGGCCAGCACCGGGCGGGTACGCGCCGGCGTCTCCGCGGTCACCGCATCGGCCGCCACCAGGGTCATGGTGCCACCTCGCTCCGCGGGGTGGCCTCATGACCGATGAGCCGGCTGAGTTGGCTGGTGACCTCGCTCCGCTCGGTCACGCCAGGTCCGACAGCTGGCGCCAGGCCGCCTCGGCGGCGCGCTGCTCGGCCTCCTTCTTACTGCGGCCGTCCGAGCCGCCGTACCGGACGCCGGCCACCACCGCCCACGCGGTGAACACCTTGGCGTGGTCGGGTCCGGCCTCCTCGACCTTGTACTCCGGTACCCCGAGGCCGAGGCTCGCGGTCAGCTCCTGCAGGCTGGTCTTCCAGTCCAGCGCGGCGCCCCGCCCGGCGGCGTCGGCCATCAGCGGATCGAACAGCTTGCGGATCACCCGGGCGGCGATGTCGAGCCCGTGCTGCAGGTAGATCGCGCCGAGCAGGGCTTCCAGGGTGTCGGCCAGGATGCTCGCCTTGTCCCGCCCGCCGGTGGTCTCCTCGCCCTTGCCGAGCAGCAGGTACGGGCCGAGTCCGTACGGGCCGAGCCCGCGCGCCACGTCGGCGAGCGCGCGCATGTTCACCACGCTGGCCCGCAGCTTCGCCAGCTGCCCCTCGGGCAGGTCCGGATGGGCGTGGAACAGCGCGGTCGTCACCACCACGCCGAGCACCGAGTCACCGAGGAACTCCAGCCGCTCGTTGGTGGGCAGACCGCCGTGCTCGTACGCGTACGAGCGGTGGGTCAGCGCCCGCTCCAGCAGTTCCGGCTCGAACGCCACGCCGAAGGCGGCTTCGAGGTGGGTCACGGGCGGTCGGCCCTTCATGATGGGGACACCTCCACAAGGTTGTTGCGGTGCAGCCGGGCCGCGAGGGCGATGCCGGAAGCCAGATCGGTACCGCTGGCGGCGCCGTGACAGACGACGATGGTGCCGCCGACCCCGAGCAGGGCGGCGGCACGGGGTACCTGCCGGGGCGAGGCCACGCCTCCGGCCAGCGTGAAGGCGCCTTCGACGCCCTTGAGCAGGACGTTGCCGGTGAAGCCGTCGGTGACCACGACGTCGGCCGGGCCGCCCATCGGTACGTCGCCGCCCTCGACGAGCCCGACGTACCCGGGCTGGTTGGCGCGCAACGCCTCGTCGGCGGTACGCCGGGCGCGGTCGCCCTTGCCCGGCTCGCTGCCGATGGACAGCAGCCCCACGCGCGGTACCGGCAGACCGAGCACGCGGGTCGCGTAGGCCGCGCCGAGCCCGGCGTGCTGGAGCAGCACGGTGGCGGACAGTTCCGGGGAGGCGCCGACGTCGAGGAGTACCACGGGATTGGCCTGGGACGGCAGCAGCGCGGCGAGCGCCGGCTTGCGTACCCCCGCCGTCCGCCCCAGTCCCAGCGCCGCCGCGGTGACCACGGCGCCGCTCATGCCGGCCGAGACGAGCGCGTGCGCCCGCCCCTCGGCGACCGCCGCGACGCCGGCCCGCACGGACGTGTGGTGCCGCACCGCCCGGCTGGGCGCGTCGGTCATGCCGACCGCGACCGGTACCGCCTCGACGGTGCACCGGCCGGGACGCGCGACGAGGACCTCGTCCGCCACTTCCGGTGGCCCGACGAGGTGGAGCTGGATTTCGGGGTCGGCGTCTAGGGCCAGCAGAGCGCCGTCAACCACGACGGCGGGGGCGTCATCCCCGCCGAGGAGGTCGACGGCGATCCGTGTGGTTTCCGGCCCGGCCGGACGCCCGTCGGATCCCGTCACCCCCGGCCCGCTGGTCAGACCTCGATGACCTGGCGGCCGTTGTACATGCCGCACACGCTGCACGCGGCGTGCGGCAGCTTGGGCGACTTGCACTGCGGGCAGGCGACGGTCGCCACGGCGGTGGTCTTCCAATGGGCCCGGCGGGACCGGGTGTTGCTGCGCGACATCCTGCGCTTCGGAACGGCCACGACTGGCTACCCTTCTTGCTCCGTGTCCTCGGTGAGCTTCGCGAGCGCCGCCCAGCGGGGGTCGAGCCGCTCATGGCTGTGGTCAGCCGGCAGCTCGTCCCTCGGTACCCCACACTCGGGGCACAGTCCCGGGCAGTCCTCCCGGCACCGCGGGTGGTTCGGCAGTGCGAGCACCACCGCGTCCCGCAGCGCCGGCTCCAGGTCGAGCAGGTCGCCCTGGAGTCGACCGACCTCGTCCTCCTCGGTGGTCTCCTCCGTGGTGCTGTCCTCGTAGGCGTACAGCTCCTGCAGGGAGACGCGTACCGCGTCGGTGACCGGGCGCAGGCAGCGGCCGCACTCCCCCTCGACCGGGCCGGCGACGGTACCGGAGACGAGAACTCCCTCGGTGACCGATTCCAGTCGCAGGTCGAGCGTGAGGTCGGCGCCTTCCGGTACCCGGATCAGGTCCAGCCCGAGGTCTGACGGTGCGTGAACGGTGCGCTGGATGACACGCATCGCCCCGGGGCGACGGGGCAGGTCCCTGGTGTCGAGGACGAGCGGTGCCCGGGGGTCGAGGTGCTTCAGCGAATGTTCATGCATGGTCAGGCTCCGGCCTGGCAAGGCCGAAGGAAAAGGGTACCCGAGGGGCAGGTGAGCCGTCGAATCGCCCCTGCCAGGTCAGAACGGCAGCGGGCCCGGCTCGTTCTCCGGCGACTGGAACGAGCCGATCTCGCGCAGCGCGTGCATCTTGTCCCGGCCGCGCTCGATCGAGGCCAGCGACCGGGTGAGGAACTGCTCGAAGTTGGCCAGCGCGGTGTCGACGTAGTCGTCGACCTCGTCGCGCAGCCGCTGCGCCTCGCTGCGCGCCTCGCCGATGATCCTGGACGACTCGTGCTCGGCGGACACGGTGACCTCGTTGACCGAGACCAGCCGGGCGTGTTCGGCCTCCCCCTCGGAGATGATCCGTTCGGCCTCGTGCCGGCCGGCGTCGAGGATCTTGTCGCGCTCTTCGAGCAGCGCGGTCGCCCGGCGCAGTTCGGTCGGCAGCTCCTGGCGCAGCTGGTCGAGCAGTGCGGGACATGGGCACCGAGCGGGCGCCCTCCACCAGCGCGATGATCTCGTCGATGCGGTCCAGCGGATCCACCGGGTTCTCCTGTCCACAAGGCGGCCCGCGCCGTTCCCCTCGCCGCGGCAGACTTATCATCACGGCACGGCCGCGTTGCCGCCCGCCAATCCGGCCCCTTCGCAATCATGCGCCGCATGCGACACGGCCCGGCGTCCGGGACGGTCAGCCGTTCGGCGCGGGCTTCCTCAGCCGGTCCGCCAGGCGCAGCGCGACGATCTCGGGTACGTGCGGGGTGACGTCGCCGCCCCACTTCGCCACGTCTTTGATCAGGCTGGAGGACAGGAACGAGTACAGCGGGTTGGTCGGCATGAACAGCGTCTCCACCCCGGCCAGGCCGACGTTCATCTGGGCCATCTTCAGCTCGTAGTCGAAGTCGCTGACCGCCCGGATACCCTTGATCACGACCTCGGCGCCCTGCTCCCGGCAGTAGTCGACGAGCAGGCCCTGGAAGCCGTCCACCCGCACGTTCCGGTACACCGCGGTGACCTCGCGTAGCATCTCGACCCGCTCGTCGTGCGGGAACAGGCCGGACTTGGACTCGTTGACCAGTACGGCGACGATCACCTCGTCGAACAGCCGGGAGGCCCGACCGATGATGTCGAGGTGCCCGTTGGTCACCGGGTCGAACGAGCCCGGGCAGACCGCACGTCTCATGAAGCGCGACCGTACCAAAGCATGGTCTCCCCGTACCGGCGAGAGCGTTCTCCGGTGATCCCCTTCACCCAGCCCGGCTCCGGCGACCGGGTGCTGCGCTCGACGACGACGAGCGCGTCGGCCGCGAGCCAGCCGTGCGCGACCAGGTCACCCAGCACCGCCGCGACCTCGTCCTCGGCGCTCTCGTACGGCGGGTCGGCGAACACGACGTCATAGCGCCCACCGGTGCCGGGGCCGCCCAGCAGGACACTGTCCACCCGCGACGGTGCGAGCTTGACGACGTCACCGGCGCGCAACAGGGCGATGTTGTCGCGGATCACCCGGCCGGCCCGCGGGTCGTTCTCCACCAGCAGGACGTGCGCCGCGCCCCGCGACGCGGCTTCGAGGCCGACGGCGCCGGAGCCGGCGTAGAGGTCGGCGAAGCGGGTACCGGTGAGGTCGCCGAGCGCCCCGAACAGCGCCTCCCGTACCCGGTCCGAGGTCGGCCGGGTCGCCTGGCCGGCCGGGGTGGCGATCCGCCGGCCCTTGAAGGTACCGGCGACGATCCGGCTCACCCCTTCTCCAGGTATTCGGCGCGTTCCTCGTCGACGAGCGCGGTGACCCAGTCGCGCAGGACCGGGTGGCCGGTCAGCTCCGGGTCGGCCTCGACGAGCGTGATGGCCTCGGTGCGCGCGTCACCGATCAGTTCCCGGTCGCGCAGCAGGGACAGCAGCCGCAGGTGCGAGCGCCGGCCGGACTGGGTCGCGCCGAGCACGTCACCCTCGCGGCGCTGCTCCAGGTCGAGCTCGGCCAGGCGGAACCCGTCGGAGGTGGACGCCACCGCGTCGAGGCGCTCGCGGGCCGGCGAGGCCGGTGGCGCCTCGGTGACGAGCAGGCACAGGCCCGGCGCGGTACCCCGGCCGACCCGGCCACGGAGCTGGTGCAGCTGGGAGACGCCGAACCGGTCGGCGTCGAGCACGATCATGACGGTCGCGTTGGGTACGTCGACGCCGACCTCGACGACCGTGGTGGCGACCAGGACATCGAGGTCACCGGCCGCGAAGGCGCGCATCACGGTGTCCTTCTCGTCGGCCGGCAGCCGCCCGTGCAGTACCCCGATGCGCAGCCCTTTCAGCGGTCCGTCGGCCAGCAGCGGAGCGACGTCGAGTACCGCGAGCGGCGGCCTCCGCCCCTCCTCACCGACCGGGTCGGAGTCGGTGTCCCCGTCGCCGATCCGCGGGCACACGACGTAGGCCTGGTGCCCCGCCGCCACCTCCTCGGTCAGCCGCCGCCAGGCCCGGTCGAGGAAGGCCGGCTTCTCGGCCGCGGGTACCACGTGGGAGGCGATCGGCGACCGGCCGCGGGGCAGTTCGGTGAGCGTGGAGATCTCCAGGTCGCCGTACACCGTCATGGCGACCGTCCGGGGGATCGGCGTGGCGGTCATGACCAGCACGTGTGGTGGCTGGTTGGCCTTGGCGCGCAGCGCGTCGCGCTGTTCGACGCCGAACCGGTGCTGCTCGTCGACGACGACCAGGCCGAGATCGGCGAAGTCGACGCCCTCGTAGAGCAGGGCGTGGGTACCGATGACGATGCCGGCCTCGCCGGAGGCGACCGACGCCAGCGTGGACCGGCGGGCCGCGGCGCCGAGCGAGCCGGTCAGCAGCGTCACCCGGGTCGCCTGGTCGGCGGAGTCCAGCTCGCCGGCCCGTCCCATCGGGCCGAGCAGGTCGGCGACGGCCCGCTGGTGCTGCGCCGCGAGTACCTCCGTGGGCGCGAGCAGGGCGGCCTGCCCGCCCGCGTCGACGACCTGGAGCATCGCGCGCAGCGCGCAGACGGTCTTGCCGGAGCCGACCTCGCCCTGCAGCAGCCGGTGCATGGGATGCGGCGCGGACAGGTCGGTGGAGATGTCCGCGCCGACGGCGCGCTGGCCCTCGGTCAGCTGGTACGGCAGCGTCGCGTCGAACCCGTCGAGCAGCCCGCCGCCGGCGCGCGGCCGGGGTACCGCCGGCCAGTCCAGCGCGCGCAGCTTGCGCTGTACGAGGCTCACCTGCACCGCGAACGCCTCGTCCCACTTGAGCCGGCGCCGGGCGGCGGCGAGGCTCGCCTGGCTGTCCGGCCGGTGGATCTGCCGCAGGGCGGTACCCAGGTCGGTCAGGTGCCGCCGCCGGCGTACCGCTTCCGGAAGCGGGTCGGGTGGCGGCTCGAAGGTGTCCAGTGCCACCCGGACGCAACGCGCGATCACCCACGTCGGTACCGCGGCGGCGGCCGGATATACCGGGATCAGCGCGCCGGCGAACTCGTCGATCTCGGTGCCGTCCTGGTCGTCGAGGATCACGTAGTCCGGCCCGTTGAGCTGCCGCTTGCCGCGGAACTCGGTCACCTTGCCGGCGAACAGCCCCCACCGGCCGGGCCGCAGATCGCGCTCGCGCCAGGCCTGGTTGAAGAACGTCAGCCCGAGTACCCCGCCGGTGCCGTCGCCGACGGTGACCTCCAGCAGCTGGCCGCGGCGTGCCCGCATCGGCCGCAGGTGGGTGCGCTGCACCTGGGCCATGACGGTGACCTGCTCGCCCACTGCCAGCGCGCGGATGTCGGTGTGCTCGCCGCGCTCGTCATACCGGCGCGGAAAGTGGTACAGCAGGTCACCGACGGTCTCCAGCTCCAGGTGGCCGGCCAGCGCCTTCGACGTCTTCTCGCCGAGCACCTTGCGCAGCGGCGTCTCCAGGTCCGTCATTCGATGTCCTCCTGGCTCGCTCCGCTCACTCGACGCCCACCACCAACGGGTACCGGGGCGGCCCGCCCGGCAGCAGCACGACCTCGACGAACGGCCACCGCTCGCCCACGTGGTCACGCAGCAGCGGCCCGAGTTCGGGCGGCGCCTGGTCGCCGGTGACCAGCGTGACCAGCTCTCCGCCGGCGGCGAGCATCCGGTCGACCAGGTCGCGGCAGGTCGGTGCCAGCTCGGTGCCGATGAGGTTGACCTCCCCTTCGATCAGCGCGATGACGTCGCCGGGCTGGCAGACCCCGGCCACCGTGACGGCTTCCCGGACCGCGAAGGTCACCTCGGCGTACCGGCACGCACCGGCCGCGTCGGCCATCGCCACCAGGTCGTCCTCGAAGCGCCGGCCCGGGTCGCGCACGGCCAGCGCGGCCAGCGCCTGCACCGGCGACCGGGTCGGTACCACGCCCACCCGCACCCCGTCCGCCCGCGCCTCCGTCGCCGCGGCCGCGGCGACCGCCTGCACCGGACCCGCGTTCGGCAGCACGACGGCCTCGGTCGCCCCGGAGCGCCGGATCGCGGCGAGGATCTCCGCCGTCGACGGGTTCGGCCCGGGTACCGTCACCGCACCCTCCTGGTCGAGGACGGCGGTGAGCCCGGCCCCGGTGACGACCACGACGACGGCGCGGGCCAGCCCGGCCGGGGCCGGCGGTGGCTGATCGGCGAACCGGGTGACGGTGATCCGCCGCGGCCGGCCCGCCTCGATGCCCGCCTCGATCGCCGCGCCGATGTCGTTGACGTGCACGTGGACGTTCCAGACCGGCGGCTCCACGGCGACCACGACCAGCGAGTCACCCAGGCCGCCCAGCGCCGACTTCAGCGCGGCGATCGCCTCGGCCGGGGCGTCCAGCAGGTACTGCACCTCGTAGGCGTACTCCGGCGACCCGGTCTCCCGCACGGTCACCCGCCGCCGCGGGGCCGGCTGGACCGGCGCCGCCACCCCGGTCACCACCTCCACCAGGGCGTCCAGCAGCACGCAGAGCCCCCGGCCGCCGGCGTCGACCACGCCGGCCCGGGCCAGCACCGCGAGCTGGTCGGGGGTCCGCGCCAGGGCCTCCGCGGCGCCCTTGGCCGCCGCCTGGGCCACCTCGGCGAGGTCGGCATCGGCCTCGGCGGCGGCCCGCGCCGCGCCGTCGGCCACCGAGAGCACGGTGCCCTCGACCGGCGCGGCAACCGCCGCCCGGGCCAGTCGCGCCGCCTCGGCCAGCGCGGTGCTCAGCGCTGCCCCATCCGGTACCCGCACCGCCGCAAACGCCTCCGCGATGCCCTTCACCATCTGGGCGATGATCACGCCGGAGTTGCCCCGGGCGCCGAGCAGCGCCCCGCGGGCCATCCGGCGCAGGTCGCCGGCCAGGTCGGTGACGTTGCCGGCCAGCTCGTCGTGCGCGGCGGCCAGCGTGAGCACCAGGTTGGTGCCGGTGTCCCCGTCGGGTACCGGGTACACGTTGAGGTCGTCGATCTCCTGCTGGTGCCGGCGCAGCGCGTCGAGGCCCGCGGCGCACCAGCGGTGTACGGCGGCGGCGTCCAGACGGTCCAGCACGCTCGAAGTCTATTGACGCCCCCCGACAAGGTGGGCGATTGGCCCGGCGCGGGAGGCGTCCGGTACTCTTGACCGGTTGCTCGAAATCAACCCAGGAGACTTCCGTGGCTAGCGTGTGCGACGTGTGTGGCAAGAGGCCCGGCTTCGGCCACAACGTGTCCCACTCGCACCGGCGGACCAACCGGCGCTGGAACCCGAACATCCAGACCGTCCGGACCCCGGCCGGTGGCGGGACGACCAAGCGCCTCAACGTGTGCACCTCGTGCATCAAGGCCGGCAAGGTCGTCCGGGGCTAGTCAGAGGTCCCGGCCGAACGAGCGGACGCCCGGCTCGTCCTTGTAGTGACCGAAGTCCGGTATCCGGACGTAATCTGCCTTCTCGTAGAGCGCGATCGCTTCGGGCTGCCGGTACCCGGTTTCCAGGATCATGCGGCGGTACCCGACCGCCCGCGCCGAGTCCTCCAGTGCCCGCAGCAGGGCGAGCGCGACGCCCCGACCGCGCGCCTCGGGTACCGTGTACATCCGCTTGATCTCGGCGGTGGCCGGCGCGCCATGGTGGGTGCGCCAGCCGCCGCAGCCGGCCGGACGACTGTCCAGCCAGGCGACCAGGAACGCACCGCCCGGCGGGTCGAACTGCGCCGGGTCGACCGGGGTACCGTCGCCGTCGCCGCCGTACCGGCCGGTCAGGTCGGCGAGCGCCGCGCTCACCAGGGCAGCGGCCGCCGGCGAGGTGTACCGCACTCGCTCGATCCTCACGCGAAGTGGTCCCAGCCGCCGCTGCCCTCGAAGAGGTCACCGTCCACGGTCACCCGGCTGCCCTCCCGTACCGTGCCGATCGCCGACCAGCCGTCCGGCAGCACGGTACCGGCCGGGAAGGTGGCCGCCAGCGCGTGGTCGTCGCCGCCGGTGAGGATCCACGCGTGCGGGTCGACGCCGAGCGCGCCGGCCGCGTCGCGCATCTGCGCCGGTACCGGGAACGCCGCCCGGTGCACGTCGATCCCGACCCCGCTGGCCGTGGCGAGGTGACCGAGGTCGGCGAGCAGCCCGTCGGACACGTCGATCATGCTGGTGGCGCCGAGCCCGGCGGCCTGCGGGCCGGCCGCGTACGGTACCTCCGGGCGGCGGTGCGCCTCGACGAGCAGCCGCGGCGAGCGGAATCCGCGGGACAGCACCGTGTACCCCGCCGCCGCGTACCCGACCCGCCCGGCCAGCGCGAGCAGGTCACCCGGCCGGGCGCCGTCGCGCCGTACCGGAGCCCGCCCGCCCAGGTCGCCGAGCGCGGTCACGGAGATCATCAGTACCGGCCCGCTGGACATGTCGCCGCCGATGATCCCCGCACCGGCGAGCGCGGCCTCCTCGGCCAGCCCGTCGGCCAGCTCCTCCGCCCAGGCCACCGGCAGCTCGGGCGGGGCGACGAAGCCGACCAGCAGCGCTGTGGGTACCGCTCCCATGGCGGCCACGTCGGCCAGGTTGGCGGCGGCGGCCCGGTGTCCCACGTCGGCGGCCGCCGACCAGTCGCGGCGGAAGTGCCGCCCCTCGACCAGGACGTCGGTGGTGGCGACCACCCGACCGTCCGGCGCGGCCAGCACCGCCGCGTCGTCGCCCGGCCCGAGCAGGACCCCCGGCCCTTCCTTCAGCCGCGCGGTCACCCGCTGGATGAGCCCGAACTCACCCGCTTCCGCAATGGTTTCGTCCACCACGGGCACCTCCTGCCTACTCATCGTGCACCCGTTGTGCACTCCCCCGTATGTGCTCGCGCTCTTGTGCGGTAGTTTCACGGGCGACCCGCGAGATTGCCGCACAGAGGGGGGCGTGTCGTGGTCCAGGCTTACATCCTGATCCAGACGGAGGTCGGAAAGGCGCGCGACGTGGCCGCCGCGATCACGGATATCAACGGCGTGGTCCGGGTGGACGCAGTGACCGGGCCGTACGACGTGATCGTGCTGACGGAGGCACACAGCGTCGATGAGCTGGGCAAGATGATCGTGAGCAAGGTCCAGCTCGTCAGCGGTATCACGCGTACCCTGACCTGTTCGGTGGTCCGGCTGTAAGTGGCTGACCCGGTCACCCGGAGCGCGGCGCGGTGGGCCGCCGTCGTCGCGGTACCGGTGGCGCTGGTCGCCGGGCTCGTCGTGTACCGCCTGCTGAGCGCCACCGACCACCCGTCCGCGGCCGGGTCGCCCCCGGTCACCTCGCCCTCGGTGCACTCCACAGCGCCGGTGGACATGGCGGCGCCGCCCCTGTCGGCACACGACACCGATGCCTGCGCACTGCTCGTGTCCCACCTGCCGGAAACGGTGCGCGACCGGGCGCGCCGCCCGGTGACGTCGGGCTCGGAGCAGAACGCCGCATACGGCGACCCCGCCATCACGCTCGCCTGCGGCGCCCCGGTCGCGTCGGTCGAGCCGACCGCGACGGTGTACAACCTGTCGGGCGTGTGCTGGTACCCCCGCAAGGGTTCGTCGGCGACGGCCTGGACCACGGTGGACCGCAGCGTACCGGTGACCGTCACCGTGCCGGACAGCTACGACGCCCAGGCGCAGTGGGTCGTCGCGTTCTCCCCGTCGATCGCCGGCGCCCTGCCCGCGACCAGCTCGTTCCCCACCGGGTGTAGCGGTTAATGCAGTCCCGTCCCGCGGCGTAGCGCGGTGCGGATGAGGCGGGAGATGAGCTTCGGGTACTCCAGGCCGGTGGCCGCCCACATCCGCGGGAACATCGACATCTTCGTGAAGCCCGGCATCGTGTTGATCTCGTTGAGGTAGACCTCGAAGTCGCCGGTGACGAAGAAGTCGACGCGGGCGAGGCCGGCGCAGTCCAGCGACCTGCTCCGGCAGGTTGGCCGGGATGTCGAACTCGCAGGCGTCGTCGAGGTACTTGGCCTCGAAGTCGTAGAACTCGTGGTCGCGCACGACCCGGATCTCGGCGAGCAGGGACGCGTCGGGGCTGCCGCCGTACTCCCCTTCGAGGACGCCGCACTCGATCTCCCGGCCAGGTACCGCCTGCTCGACGAGTACCTTCGGGTCGATCGCGCGGGCGGCGGCGACCGCGTCGTCCAGGTCGGGCCAGGCGGACACCTTGCTGATGCCGTGCGAGGAGCCGGCCCGGGCCGGCTTGACGAACACCGGCAGGCCCAGCCGGCGCTTGTCCTCGTCGGTCAGCGACTGGCCGGCGCGCAGGACCGCGTAGGGGCCGGTCGGGATGCCCGCAGCGGTTGCGAGTTTCTTGGTGAACTCCTTGTCCATCGCGGCCGCGGAGGCGAACACGTTGGCGCCGACGTACGGGATGCCGGCCAGCTCCAGCAGGCCCTGGATGGTGCCGTCTTCGCCGTACGCACCGTGCAGCGCCGGGAACACCACGTCGACATCGCCGAGCGCGCCGGCACCCTCGGCCGGGTCGAGCACCACCAGACCGCGCGCGGCCGGGTCGTTGGACAGGACGACGGCGGTACCGGAACCGGCGGTGACCTCGGGCAGCCGCCGGCCGGAGATGGCCAACTGGCCGGGGTCGCCACTGGTGAGCACCCACTGGCCGGCGCGGGTGATGCCGACGGGTACCGCCTCGAACTCGTCCGGGTCGAGGGCGGCGAGGATGTTGCCCGCGCTGACACAGGAGATCGCGTGCTCCGTGCTCCGGCCGCCGAACACGACCGCAACCCGGATCCTCCGTGGGCTCATCACGCGCTGACCCTACTCTGAGTTCTTGGCGCGCGCTCCGCGCGCTCCGCGCGCGGGCCGGGGCTCTTCAGGCGCCGCCGGCCCGGGCCAGAGTGGTGCTGGGCACGATAATCTCGTCGCGTGTCGGAGTCGCCACTGATTGACAGCATCGCCGCCGCGGTGCAGAGCCGTCCGGAGGATGTACCGCTGCGGCTGCACCTCGTACAGCTGCTGCTCGACGCAGGGCGCAAGAGCGAGGCGGTCAGCCATGCGGCGCAGGCGTTGCAGTACGCGCCGGACGACACCGCCGCGCGGGAGCTGATGGCGAAGGCGATCGGCGCGCCGGCCACACCGCCAGCGCCGGCCACACCGCCAGCGCCGGCCGCAGGCCCGCCGGCCGGCCCGGCCGGCGTCGACTGGCGCGCCTACGAGGAGCAGCTGTCCGACGTCATCCCGCCGCGGTTCACCCGTGCCGACGACGTCGCCGATCCGGTACGCGGCGCCGCCGACCGGGCGTTCGACGTGGAGGTCTCGACGGTCCGGCTGGCCGACGTCGGCGGCATGACCGAGGTGAAGCAGCGGCTGGAACTGGCGTTCCTCGGCCCGCTGCGCAACCCGCAACTGCGCGCGATGTACGGCAAGAGCCTGCGCGGCGGCCTGCTGCTGTACGGGCCGCCCGGCTGCGGCAAGACGTTCCTGGCGCGGGCCGTCGCGGGCGAGATGCAGGCGAGGTTCCTCGCACTGTCCATTGTGGACGTTCTCAACATGTGGGTGGGCAACTCGGAGAAGAACCTGCACGAGATCTTCGAGGCGGCCCGGCGCAACGCCCCGTGCGTGCTGTTCCTCGACGAGATCGACGCGCTCGGGCACAAGCGCAGCCAACTGCACTCGTCCGTCCTGCGTACCCTCGGCAACCAGTTGCTGGCCGAACTGGATGGCATGGAGGGCAACAACGACGGCGTCTTCGTCCTGGCCGCGACCAACGCGCCGTGGGACGTGGACGGCGCGCTGCGGCGGCCGGGACGGCTGGACCGGATGGCGCTGGTACTGCCGCCGGACGCGCCGGCCCGGGCCGCGATCCTCCGGTACCACGTGCGGGAGCGGCCGATCGCCAACATCGACCTCGGTGCCCTCGTGGCGGCGACCGAGCACTTCTCCGGTGCGGATCTGGCGCACCTGTGCGAGACCGCGGCCGAGCACGCGATGGCCGACTCGCTGGCGTCCGGCACGGTACGGATGATGGAGCAGCGGGACTTCGAGCGGGCGCTGGCCGAGGTGCGGCCGTCGACCGCGTCCTGGTTCGCGACCGCGCGCAACGTCGCGCTGTTCGCCAACGAGGGCGGGGCGTACGACGACCTCGCCGCCTACCTCAAGAAACGCAAGCTGCTCTGACCGCCACGCCGGCCGGTCGGGTTGAATCCCCGCAGCCCCCGAACCGTGGGTAGGGCTAACCCGACCCTGCGGCGGTATCCAGCGCCGCGGTCAGATCGGCGACCACGTCGGCGGTGTCCTCCAGGCCGCAGGACAGCCGTACCAGGCCGTCAGGTACCGGGTCGCCCCACTGCGCGCGGCGGTCGGCGGTGGTGTGCGGGCCGCCGAACGAGGTGGCCGCGCCGACGAGCCGGGTCGCGCCGAGGAACCGGGCCACGTGGGCCGCGTCCGGCAGCGTGAACGTGACGATGCCGGGGATGCGGCGCATCTGCCTGCTGGCGACCGGGTACGCCGGGTCGGCGGGGCGGCCGGGCCAGCGTACGGAGCCGACCTCGGGGCGGGTGGCGAGCAGGTCGGCGACCGCGGCCGCGGTCGCGCTCTGCCGGGCCAGCCGAAGGTCCAAAGTGGACAGTGAACGGTGCGCGAGCCAGGTCTCGAACGGACCGGGTACCGCGCCGGTGCCGTTGCGCCAGTTCCGGATCGGGTCGAGCGCCGGACCCGCGACGTAGCCGAGTACCAGATCCGAGTGGCCGGTCAACGCCTTGGTACCACTGGCGACCACGAGATCGGCGCCGAGCGCGAGCGGCTGCTGGCCCAGTGGCGTGGCGGTCGTGGAGTCCACGGCCACGAGCGCGCCGGCCCCGTGCGCGACGGAGGCGAGCGCGGCGATGTCGCACACGTCCAGCCCCGGATTGGCCGGCGTCTCCAGCAGTACCAGCGCGACGCCGTCGAACGGCGGGTACCGGCCGGCGGTCGGCACCTCCCGGACGGTGACACCGAGACCGGCCAGCGTCTGCGCCGCCAGCGCGCGCGTGCGGTAGTACCCGTCGGCGGGCAGTACCACGGTGTCGCCCGGCCGCAGCACGGTCAGCAGTACCGCGGTGATGGCCGCCATGCCGGACGAGAACACCACGCACTCGCCGCCCTCCAGGTCCCCGATGGCCGACTCCAGCGCCCGCCACGTCGGGTTGTCGGTGCGGCCGTACCCGTCGCGGCCGGGTACCGGACCGGTGGCCGGATCGAGGTGGTACGGCGCGGCGAACACCGGGCCGGGCAGGAACGGCTGTCCCGGTACCGCCGGCGGCAGCCCGGCACGCACGACGCGAGTGCCGTCCCCCAAAACGCTGCGCTCGCTCATTCCGGCTTCGTTTCCCGGCTCATCAGCGCGGCGACCGCCACCCGCGGGTCGGCGCCCTCGTGGCAGACCAGCTCGACCTGTTCGGTGATGGGCATCTCCACGTCACAGCGCCGCGCCAGGTCGCGGATCGCCAGGCAGCTCTTGACCCCCTCGGCGGTGTGCCGGGTGGCCGCCTGCGCCTGTTCCAGGTTCTCGCCGCGACCGAGGTGCTCGCCGAAGGTGCGGTTGCGCGACAGCGGCGACGAGCACGTGGCGACCAGGTCGCCGAGGCCGGCGAGGCCCGAGAAGGTCAGCGGGTCGGCACCGAGCCGTACCCCCAGCCGCGCGGTCTCGGCGAGCCCGCGGGTGATCAGCGTGGCCTTCGTGTTGTCGCCGAAGCCCATGGCGCTGGCCATCCCGTACGCCAGCGCGATGACGTTCTTCACCGCACCGCCGAGTTCGCAGCCGACCACGTCGTCGTTGGTGTACGGCCGGAAGTAGCGGGTCGCCACCGCCTTCTGCACGACCGCCGCGCGGACCGGGTCGGCACACGCCACCACGGTCGCGGTCGGCTGTTCCGCGGCGATCTCGGCGGCGAGGTTCGGCCCGGACACGACGGCCACCCGGTCCGCGGCCACGCCCGCGGTTTCCACGATGACCTCGCTCATCCGCTTGGAGGTACCCAGCTCGATGCCCTTGATGAGGCTCACCAGCGTGGCGTCGGGGTCGATGAGGTCGCGCCACTCGGCGAGGTTGGCGCGCAGCGTCTGCGAGGGTACGGCGAGCACGACCAGTTCCGCGCCGTCCAGCGCGGCCGCCGCGTCGCCGGTCGCGGTCACCGGGTCGGGCAGCCGCGCACCCGGCAGGTAGTCCGGGTTGTGCCGGCGCTCGCGGATGGCCACCGCTATCTGCGGGCGGCGGGCCCACATCACCACCTCGGTACCGGCGTCGCCGAGCACCTTGGCGAACACGGTCCCCCAGGAACCCGAGCCGAGTACCGCGGCCCTCATGCGCCACCTCCGCCGCCGTTGGAGCCGCCGTTGGAGCCGCCGTTGGGCGCCGAGCCGGGCTGCGGCGGCGCCGGCTCGCCGCGCACCTCCGCCAGCATGTCCCGCAGTACCGTCATGATCTCGTCGGTGATCGCGTACAGGTTCGCCGCGCTCGGTGCGGCACCGTCCCACTTCGACAGGTCCAGCGGCGGGCCGGCCACGACCGTCACCGGCATCCGCGGCCGGATCCGCAGCTTCTCCGTCCGCGGATCGAACACCTTCTGCGGCCCCCAGGTGACGACGGGTACCACCGGCGCGCCGGTCTGCAGGTACAGCCGGGCGATGCCGGTCTTGCCGCGCTGCGGCCAGAACTCGCCGGCCTTGGGCGTGGTGCCCTCCGGATAGATGATCACGGAATCACCCGCCCGTACCGCGGCGATGGCGGCCTCCAGCGACTTCACCGCGTCGGCGGTACCGCGGTACACCGGGATCTGCCGCACCGCGCGCAGCAACCCGCCGGTGATCCGGCCCTTGAACAGCGTCGACTTTGCGAGGAACTGCGGCCACCGGCCGGCCTTGTACACATAGTGCGCGAGGACCAGCGGATCGAACTCGGACACATGGTTCGCCACGATGATCAGACCGCCGGACGGCAGGACGTTCTCCGTCCCGCGCCATGTGTGCCGGGTCCAGACACTGATCGTCGGCAGGACGATCCCCACCGCGAACCGCCGCCAGAAGCCGAGCCTGCGCCGCGCCACCGCACCTCCCTGCCGTACCCACCCGCCCCCAGCGAATCATGCCTGATCGGGGTGGGCGTACCAACTGCCAGGCCGCCGGTGGACAATCCGTGCGTGGGGTGGACGGTCCTGGTACCGGTGAAGGATCTCGGCCTGGCGAAGAGCCGGCTGCGGGGCGCGCTGGCCGGGGTACCCCATCAGGATCTGGTGCTGGCGCTCGTGCTGGACACGCTCGCCGCGGCGCTGGCGTGCCCGGCGGTGACCGAGGTGGTGGTGGTCACCGCCGACGAGGCGGTGGCCGCGGCAGCCCGCGGCCTGGGCGCCAAGGTGCTGGCCGACCCGCCGCGCGGGTTGAACCCGGCGCTGGAGCACGCCGCCGCGGCGGCCGGCGGTGGCCCGCTGGCCGCGCTCGCCGCGGACCTGCCGGCGCTG
>VAWN01000091.1:0-36189 GCA_005885555.1 Actinomycetota bacterium | reverse complement strand
ACCCTGGCCGCCGCGACCCGGCGCGGCTACGTGCCGGACCGCGGCGGCACCGGCACCACGCTGCTCGCCGCACCACCGGGGGTACCCCTGGCGCCGCGCTTCGGTCCCGGATCGGCGCGCGCGCATGCGGAGTCCGGCGCGGTCGAACTGCCCGCCGCCGCGTCCCTGCGCCACGATGTGGACACCCCGGCCGACCTCGCCGCGGCGGTACCGCTCGGGCTCGGCCCGCGTACCAGTAGGCTCGTCGGCATGCAGGGCACGGTCGCCACGTTCGACGAGACGTCGCATGCGGGCACGGTGCTGCTCGACGACGGCACGCGGGTGGAGTTCGCGGCGGCCGCCTTCGCCGCCTCCGGACTGCGGCTGCTGCGCCTGGGTCAGCGGGTGCGATTGGAGCGCGCCGCCGACGGCATCGTCACCGGGCTGGCCCTGATCACCATGCCGACCCGCTGACGGGAGCCCCCCGCACAGGCGATGATGGCGGGGTGAGCGCTGGAACCTCCCCTCCCCGCCCCCGTCGGAACCGGACCGCCGGCGTTGCGCCGCACGGGCCCCGCCTGGCGGTCGACGACCCCGCCGGCCTGCCCGCGCCGGATGCCGGCCCCGGTCCCGCTGAGGCCGTCAGCGGCCCGCCGCACCAACCCGTCAGCGGCCTGCCGCACCAACCGGCCGGCGACCCGCCGCCGCCCGGCCGCGGCCTGCCCCCGCTGGACGAACCGCTGCCCGACGACCGCTTCCTCAACCGCGAGCTGTCCTGGCTGGACTTCAACGCGCGGGTGCTGACGCTGGCCGAGGACCCGGAGACGCCACTGCTGGAGCGGGCCAAGTTCCTCGCCATTTTCGCCAGCAACCTCGACGAGTTCTACATGGTGCGGGTCGCCGGGTTGAAGCGGCGGATGCAGACCGGCCTGCCGATCCGCCGGCCGGACGGGCTGTCCTCGCGTGAGCTGATGGAACTGATCGCCGAGCGCGCCGCCGATCTGGTCGGCCGGCACGCGCGCTGCTTCCTGCGCGAGGTCGCGCCCGCGCTGGCCGCCGAAGGCATCGAGATCGTCCGCTGGACCGATCTGGACACGGCGCAACGGGACCGGTTGCGCGACTACTTCCGCGACCAGGTGTTCCCGGTGCTGACGCCGCTCGCGGTCGATCCCGGGCACCCGTTCCCGTACATCTCCGGGCTGTCACTGAACCTCGCCGTGGTGGTGCGCGACCCGGACGGCGGGGAGAAGCTGTTCGCCCGGGTCAAGGTACCCAACAACGTGCCGCGCCTGGTGGCCGTCGAGGCCGGCGGCCGGGCGTACCGCTTCCTGCCGCTGGAGGAACTCATCGCGGCACACCTGGGCGCGCTGTTCTCCGGGATGCAGATCGTCGAGCATCACCTGTTCCGGGTGACCCGCAACGCCGACCTGGAGGTCGAGGAGGACCGCGACGAGGACCTGTTGCAGGCGCTGGAACGGGAACTGGCGCGGCGCCGGTTCGGGCCGCCGGTGCGGCTGGAGGTTGCCGCGACGGTGTCCGATCTGGTGCTGGAGACGCTCGTCCGGGAACTGGACATGGACAGCCACGACGTGCTGCGGGTACCCGGGCTGCTCGACCTGTCCGCGCTCTGGCAGGTGTACGAGGGGGTGGACCGGCCCGACCTCAAAGACCGCCCTTTCGTTCCCGCGACACATCCCCGCTTCGCCGAGGGGGAGACGCCGCGCAGCGTCTTCGCGACACTGCGCGACGGTGACATCCTTGTGCACCACCCGTACCACTCGTTCTCCACGAGCGTGCAGCGGTTCATCGAACAGGCGGCCGCCGACCCGAACGTGTTGGCCATCAAGCAGACGCTGTACCGCACCTCCGGCGACTCGCCGGTGGTCGACGCGCTCGTCGACGCGGCCGAGGCCGGCAAGCAGGTCGTCGTGCTGGTGGAGGTCAAGGCGCGGTTCGACGAGCAGGCCAACATCGGTTGGGCGCGGATGCTGGAGAAGGCCGGCTGCCATGTCGTCTACGGGCTCGTCGGGCTCAAGACGCACTGCAAGACCGCGCTGGTGATCCGCCAGGAGGGCCACCAGATCCGGCGGTACGCACACATCGGTACCGGCAACTACCACCCGCGCACCGCCCGGCTCTACGAGGACTACGGGCTGCTGACCGCCGACCCGGAGGTCGGCGCCGACCTGACCGACCTGTTCAACGCGCTGACCGGGTACAGCCGGCAGACCGCGTACCGGCGGCTGATGGTGGCGCCGCACGGGGTACGGGCCGGCATCATCGAGCGGGTCGAACGGGAGATCAAGCACGCCGAGGAGGGGCGCGACGCGCTCGTCCAGCTCAAGGTGAACGCGCTCGTCGACGAGGAGGTCATCGACGCGCTGTACCAGGCCAGTCGCGCCGGGGTACGCATCGACCTCGTCATCCGCGGGATCTGCACGCTGCGCCCGGGGGTACCGGGACTGTCCGACAACATCCGGGTACGGTCGATCGTCGGCCGGTTCCTGGAACACTCGCGCGTCTTCCGCTTCGGCAACGACGACGAGCCGGAGGTCTGGATCGGCTCGGCCGATCTCATGCACCGCAACCTCGACCGGCGGGTGGAGGCACTGGTACACGTCACCGACACGACCGCCGCGGCCGAACTGGAACGCGTGCTGGCATTGGCGATGAGCCCGCAGACCCGGGCGTTCGAGCTACGACCGGACGGCACGTGGACACAGCACGCCGCCGCCGATCCACAGCATTCGGCGCAGCACCTGCAGACCGCGCTGTTGCGCCGAATCGTGGATCGGGCGGAGTAACCCTGGCGCGCTAGGCTGCGCAGATGCTGGAGGAGGAGCGCAAGTACGCGGTCGACGCCCGGTTCGGGGTACCGGACCTGAGCGGCTGCGTACCCGACGGTGGCGAGGTTGTCACGCTCGCGCCGGTCCGGCTCCGGGCCACCTACTACGACACCGCCGACCGGCGGCTCGCGCGGGCCGGCGCCTCCCTGCGGTACCGGCGCGGTGACGCGGCGCCGTGGACGGTGAAGCTGCCGACCGACGTGGCCGGGGTACGGCACGAGATCTCCCGCACCGGTGCCCCGTCGATGATTCCGGCCGAACTGGTCGAGCTGGTGACCGCGTACACCCGAGGCGACGCACTGGCACCCGCCGCGGTACTGCGCACCACCCGGCGCAGCTACGAACTGCGCGACGCAGACGGCCGGCTGCTCGCCGAGCTCGACGACGACAGCGTCGCGGTGCTCGACGGGCAGAAGGTGCGGTTCAAGTTCCGCGAGATCGAGGTCGAACGGCGCGACGGCGGGCGCAGGTTGCTCGACCGGGTCGGCGAGGCGCTGTACGCGGCCGGCGCCAACGGCCGCGGCGAGTTCGTCGCCAAGCACCTGCGGGCGCTCGGGCCGCTGCCGCCGCCCGACCTGACCCCGCCGGCGGCGCAGCTGCCGCGCAAGGCGAGCGCGGGCGACGTGCTGACCCGGGCGGTACGGGCGGACATCGCGCGGATGCTCGCGTACGACCCGCTGGTGCGGCTGCGCGAGCCGCTACCCGACGGGGACACCGCGGTACACCAGATGCGCGTCGGCGTCCGGCGGCTGCGCACCGACCTGCGCACCTTCCGCCCGGTACTGGATGCCTTGTGGGCCAACGGGTTACGCGTGGAGCTGTCGTGGCTGGCCGACAAGCTGGGTGCGGCGCGCGACGCGGAGGTGCTGCGGGACCGGCTGCGCCGCACGGCCGCGGCCGATCCGCTCGCGCCGCTCGACAACGCGGCGGTGGCCCGGATGGACGCCGATCTCGCGGCGCGGCACGAGGAGGCGCTCACCGCGCTGGACGTGGCGCTGCGCAGCGAACGGTACCGCGTGCTGCTCGACCATCTCGTCGCCGCCGCGGCGGCGCCCCGGTTGCTGACCGGCCGGGCCGCGCAACCGGCCCGGGAACTGCTGCCGCGGCTCGTCGCGAAACCCTGGCGGGAGCTGGCGTTCGGCTCGGACGGGATCTCCGGGGCCGGGCACCTCGACCCGCTGGCGCCGGACGAGGAGTGGCACGAGGTGCGCATCCGCGCCAAGCGGGCGCGCTACGCGACGGAGGCGGTCGCCGCGGTACTCGACGGGCCGGCGGTCGAACTGGCCAAGGCGATCGCCGATGTGCAGGGCCAGATCGGCGAGCACCAGGACGCCGCCGTCGCCGCGCAGACGTGGCTGTCGATCGCGCACGCCGACCCGGACGACCACGCGCTCGCGGTCACCGCGGGCCGGCTCTACGAACGCGAGAGGGAGGCGGTACGCCGGGCGCGCGCAGGCTTCCCGGCGGTGTGGGCACGCACCGACCGCCACCGGCTGACGGGGTGGTTGCCGTGAGGTTGCGCGAGGTTCGCGCCGCGGGCGGGGTGCCGTGGCGGTCCGGTCCGTCGGGGGTCGAGATCTGTCTGGTGTACCGGCCGCGGTACGGCGACTGGACGTTGCCCAAGGGCAAGCTGGAGCGGCACGAGCCGCCGATCGCCGCCGCGGCGCGCGAGGTTCGCGAGGAGACCGGCCTCACGTGCGTGCCACAGGTACGGCTGCCGACGATCCGGTACCTCACCGGCGAACCCGATGTCGAGAAGGTCGTGGACTTCTGGTCGATGCGGGTGCGCTTCGACGCCGGCCGGGAACCCGACGACGAGATCGCGGAGGTGCGCTGGGTACCCCTGTCCGACGCACCCGGTGCCCTGAGCTACAAGCACGACCGGGGGGTGGTCGCCGCGTTCGCGAAGCTTCCCCGGATCACCGCCGAGGTGTGGCTGATCCGGCACGCCCGCGCCGGTACCCAGCACGCCTGGCACGGTCCCGACCGGCTGCGGCCGCTGGACACCGTCGGGCACGAACAGGTGGCGCGGCTGACCGGGGCGCTGTCGGCGGTACCGCCGGACCGGCTCGTCTCGGCCACCCCGTTGCGGTGCCGGGAAACGCTGGCCTCGCTCGCGGAACTGCTGGGCCTGCCGGTGAAGGTGGACGGCGCCTTCGACGAGGACGCCCCCGACGGGCTCGCCGGCGCCGAGGCCGCCCTGCGGACACTGGCCGCCGAGGGCGGTTCGACGGCGGTCTGCAGCCAGGGCAAGGTGATTCCGCCGTTGCTGCGCCGGTTGCGGCCGGCACAGGCGGGCAGTGCCGAGGAGTTCCAGACGCCGAAGGGTACCGGCTGGTTGCTGGCCTGGGCCGGCGACTCCGTGCTGGGCGCCGACCGCCTGGAAGCCTGAGCACAGCAGGGCGCGCGCAGCAGGGCGCGCGCAGC
This sequence comes from Actinomycetota bacterium, assembly GCA_005885555.1. Lineage (GTDB taxonomy): Bacteria > Actinomycetota > Actinomycetes > Mycobacteriales > Micromonosporaceae > AC-43. The sequence goes on along the minus strand of VAWN01000091.1, from coordinate 30,937 downwards.
GGGGCGCGCAGCCGGCAAACGCCGGTGGCGCCCGCCGTGCTGGCGGGCGCCACCGGATGGTGTGCCGATCTACTTCAGCGGGCGGCCTTGCGGGCCGGCGCCTTCCGCGCGGCGGGCTTGGCGGCGGTGGCCGTCGCCGTGGCGGTGCGGCGCGTCGGCGTCGCCGCCGCACGCGTCGTCTTGGCCGCGGTCTTGCGGGCCGGCGCCTTGGTGGCCGTCGACTTGGCCGCGCGCGTGGTCTTGGCGGCCGTCGTCTTGGTGGCCTTGGCCGCCGTCGTCTTGGTGGCCTTGGCCGCGGTGGTCTTCTTCGCCGCCGAGGTCGTCTTCTTCGCCGCCGCCTTGGCGACCTTGCCGCTGGCGACCTGCTCCTTGAAGCTCTGGCCCGGCCGGAACGCCGGTACCGAGGTCTTCTTCACTTTCACCGACTCGCCGGTGCGCGGATTTCTCGCGGTGCGTGCGGCCCGCACACGCTTCTCGAAGACACCGAAGCCGGTGATCGCCACCCGGTCGCCCTTGGTCACCGCCGTCTGGATCTCGGCGAGTACCGCGTCGAGCGCCGACGACGCCGACTTCTTGTCTCCCAAACGGGCCGCGAGCGCGTCAATGAGCTCAGCCTTGTTCACAACTACCCTCCCGAACACAATGGTGCGTTGTCTGGCCGGACGCGGCCATTCTGCGCGCACGGTATGCCCTGTGACGGCAAAGCACAAACATCTCGGCGAAAAAAGTCCTTGTGTCGTAACGGAAACTCCCCCGGTCGGACGAGGATCCGGGGGAGTTCCGGGGTTTGCGGATCAGGCGACGACCGGCTTGAAGGCGGGGCGCCGGCTCTCGTAGGCGGTGATCAGGTCGTCGTGGCGCAGGGTCAGGCCGATGTCGTCCAGACCTTCCAGCAACCGCCAGCGGCTGAAGTCGTCGAGCGGGAACGGCCAGGTACCGGCCGCTGTGCGTACCTCCCGCCGGTCCAGGTCAACCGTTACCGCAAGGCCCGGATCGGCCTGCACCGCGGCCCACAGCGTCTCGATCGTGGCGGTGTCGAGCTCGACCGGCAGGAGCCCTTCCTTGAGCGCGTTGCCGCGGAAGATGTCCCCGAACCGCGGCGACAGCACCGCCTTGAACCCCCAGTCGCGCAGCGCCCATACCGCGTGCTCCCGCGAGGAGCCGGTGCCGAACTCCGGGCCGGCCACCAGAATCGAGGCACCCGTGTAGCGGGGATCGTTGAGCACGAACCCGGGATCGGCGTCGCGCCACGAGCGGAACAGCCCGTCCTCGAAGCCGGACCGGGTGACCCGCTTGAGGTACACCGCCGGGATGATCTGGTCGGTGTCCACGTTGGACCGGCGCAGCGGCACGGCGGTACCGGTGTGGACGGTGAACTTCTCCATGTGCGCTCAGCCTTTCAGGTCGGCCGGTGCGGCGAGGTGGCCCAGGACGGCGGTCGCCGCGGCGACGGGTGGCGAGACCAGATGCGTGCGCCCGCCCTTGCCCTGCCGGCCCTCGAAGTTGCGGTTGGACGTGGAGGCGCTGCGCTGGCCGGGCTTGAGCGTGTCCGGGTTCATGCCCAGGCACATCGAGCAGCCGGCAAAGCGCCATTCGGCACCGGCGGCGGTGAAGACCTCGTGCAGACCCTCGCGCTCGGCCGCCGCCCGTACCGCGGCCGATCCCGGTACCACGAGCATGCGTACCCCGTCGGCGACCTGGTGCCCGCGCAGCACTTCAGCGGCGGCGCGCAGATCCTCCAGCCGGCCGTTGGTGCACGAGCCGACGAACACCACGTCGACGGTGATGTCGCGCATCGGGGTACCGGCCGCGAGCGCCATGTACTCCAACGCCTTCGCCGCCGAGGTGCGCTCGGCGTCGGTGCCGAAGCCGGCCGGGTCGGGTACCGCGCCGTCGAGCGGTACGCCCTGTCCCGGGTTGGTGCCCCATGTGACGAACGGCGTGATCCGGTCGGCGTCGAGGGTCACCTCGGTGTCGAAGGTCGCGCCCTCGTCGGTGACCAGACCGCGCCAGTACTCCAGGGCGGCGTCCCACTCGGCGCCCTTCGGCGCGTAGGGCCGGCCCTTGAGGTAGGCGAACGTGGTCTCGTCCGGCGCGATCATCCCGGCCCGGGCGCCCCATTCGATCGACATGTTGGAGATGGTCATCCGGCCCTCCATGGAGAGCCTGCGGATGGCCTCGCCGCGGTATTCCACGATGTGGCCGCGGCCGGCTCCGGTACCCACCTGGGCGATGAGCGCGAGGATCAGGTCCTTGGCGGTCACCCCCGGGGCGAGCGCGCCGACCACGTTGACCGCCATGGTCTTCGGCCGTGCCTGCGGCAGCGTCTGGGTCGCCAGGACGTGCTCCACCTCGCTGGTGCCGATCCCGAACGCCAGCGCGCCGAACGCGCCGTGCGTGGCGGTGTGCGAGTCGCCGCACACGATGGTCAGGCCCGGCTGGGTCAACCCGACCTGCGGTCCCAGCACGTGCACGATCCCCTGCTCGGCATCGCCCAGCGAGTGCAGCTTGATGCCGAAGTCGGCGCAGTTCTTGCGCAGCGTCTCGATCTGCGTGCGGGACACCGGGTCGGCGATCGTGAACAGGTTGTCGGTCGGGGTGTTGTGGTCTTCGGTCGCGATCGTCAGGTCGGGACGGCGCACGCTGCGGCCGGCCAGGCGCAGGCCGTCGAACGCCTGCGGGCTGGTCACCTCGTGAACGAGATGCAGGTCGATGTACAACAGGTCCGGCTCGCCGTCGGCCGACCGTACGACGTGCGCGTCCCAGACCTTCTCGGCCAGGGTTCGCCGTGGGGCTGCTCCCACCATCTGGACATCCTAAATTCTGGGAGGTATGTTTCGCTTTATGGGACACAGTATGAGCGGTGTCGGCGTCCTCGACAAGGCGGTCGTCATTCTTGCCGCCTGTGTCGACGGTGCCAGCCTGGCCGAACTGGTGGAGCGGACCAAGCTTCCGCGCGCCACGGCCCACCGGCTGGCCCAGGCGCTGGAGATCCACCGCATACTGGTCCGCGACCAACAGGGCCGCTGGCGCCCCGGCCCGCGGCTGGGCGAGTTGGCCAACGCCGCGCCGGATGTCCTGTTGAGCGCCGCCGCACCGATGCTGTCCGCGCTGCGCGACGCCACCGGCGAAAGCGCCCAGCTGTACCTGCGGCGCGCCGACGAACGGATCTGCGTCGCCGCCGCCGAGCGCGCGAGCGGGCTTCGCGACACGGTACCGGTCGGTGCCGTCCTACCGATGACGGCCGGCTCGGCGGCACAGGTGCTGCTGGCCTGGGAGCCGCCGGAAGCGGTGATGCCGTTGCTGCCCCGGTGTAGGTTCACCGGACGCACGCTCGCCGAGGTACGGCGACGGGGTTGGGCGCAGAGCGTCGCCGAACGGGAGGCCGGCGTGGCGAGCGTGTCCGCGCCGATCCGCGACCGCACCGGCCGGGTGATCGCCGCGATCAGCGTGTCCGGCCCGATCGAGCGGCTGGGCCGCCGTCCGGGCGACCGGCACGCGATGGCCGTGGTCCGTGCGGGACAACGGCTTTCGGGTCTCTAGGCGGCACCGTTCGCCCCGCGAAAGCGTCGGCAAAGTGTCGTACCCGAGTACTAACCTCTCCGTGTGACGTCGATGGCGTCACGCTTCATCACACGGGGAGGTCTTGTGAGTGAACACAATCGCGTCCTGGCTCGGGCCGGGCTACGCATCGCGGCGGTAGTCGGCGGCCTGGCCGTCCTCGTCGCATCCGCGGTCGCCTGGGCCGCGCCCACGGCAACCACGTCCTACTCGTTCACCAGCGAGCCGGGCGACTTCATCGGGGCCGGGCAGAAGGCGACCTACAAGTCGCCGCCGGCCACCATCAGCACCACCGGCACGGCCGCGGATCTGACCGTCGCGGTGACGTCGGGCGCCGATTTCTGGTTCATCAACCTCGCCGCCCCGCGCGGCGACGTCCTGCGCCCGGGGGTATACCGCGACGCCGAGCGCGCGGCGTTCCGCACCGGCCGGTCGCCGGGGCTGGACGTGTTCGGCGACGGCCGGGGCTGCAACGAGGTTTTCGGCCAGTTCACCATCGACCAGATCGAGACGGACGCGTCGGGGTCGATCGCGGTGCTGGACGCGCACTTCACCCAGCGCTGCGAGTCGGCCACGGCACCCCGCCTGAACGGGACGGTGCGCTACCGGGCGTTCCCGTTGTCATACAAGTTCACCAGCGACCCGGGTGACTTCATCGGGGGCGGGATTTCCAAGTCCTACACCAACTCCACGACCGTCTTCGGGCTCAGCGGCACGACCGCGGGCGTCACCTACTCGGTGTCCGGACTGCGCGACAACTGGACGATCGAGCTGGCGCCGCCGGTCGGGCAGCAGTTGCACGTCGGCACCTACACCGACGCGCAACGGTCCGCCTTCCGCGAACCCGGCCACCCCGGGTTGGACGCCTTCGGTGACGGTCGCGGCTGCAACACGCTCACCGGTTCGTTCACCATCACCGCACTGGTGGCCGACTCCACCGGCGCGGTGAAGGCGCTCGCCGCCACCTTCGAGCAGCACTGCGAGGGCGGCACGCCGGCCCTGCACGGCACCATCCACTTCTTCGCCTGACGCACCGAGCGGCGCCCGGTACGGCCTGCGCCGCACCGGGCACCGCCGTGTTCAGGCCCCGTCCGATCAGGCCTCGTCCAACGTGACGATCCGCCGCACCGGCGAGGCGAGCAGCCACACCGCGGCGAACGTGCCGCCGACCCCGGCGACGACGCCGGTGCTGGACACCAGCTCCGCGCCGGCGAGTACGGCGACCTTCGCCCACGCCGGGCCGGTCGCGAACGCCATGGCGGCCAGCGGCGCCGGAAACACCACGGTGCCGAGGATCTCGGTACGCCCGAGGCCGATCAGCCGGGAGACGCGCGGCGCCAGCGCCGCACCGGCCACCGCGCCGAGGGAACCGATGCCGAGCGCGATACCGGTCGCGCCCGCCGACAGGTGAAGTTCGCGGCTGGCGAACAGGACCAGCAACGCGTTGGCGATGAACCTGAAGAAGTTGACGGTCGTGGTGCACCCCAACGCGGCCCGCTGTACCGGATGCCGGAACACCAGCGCGAGCCCCTCGCGCAGCAGCGCCGGAACCGACGGGCCGCCCGGTGCCGGAGCGGCTTCGCTGACCGGGATGCGGCCGACCAGCAGCGCGGAACCGAAGAACGACAAGGCATCCGCGGCGACTGCGAACGGTGCGGTCAGCACCTGCACCAGGACACCGCCGATCGCGGGTCCCGAACAGCCGTGCTCGATGCCGTCTCGGCGCAGCTCGACCCTCGACTCGGGACGGTTCTCCGCCCGTTCGACCGGATGCGGCGAGGCCGCAACCAGGCGGTGTACCCGGTCGATGACCGGTCGAGGTTCGCCCCGGAAGAGACGGCGCGCGACCTACCGAAGGTGCACGCGGTACTCGACGCGGCAGCGAAGGTACTCGACCGGATGAGCCCGTTCCAAGCCGAGGGATAGCGGCGATCTGCATGCCATAAGCACGCAAAAAGGCCCACATCATAGACGTGGGCCTTTGTCCGTAGCCCCGACCGGATTCGAACCGGCGCTACCGCCTTGAGAGGGCGGCGTCCTAGGCCGCTAGACGACGGGGCCAAGACCGCTGGGGCTGGGGTACCAGGACTCGAACCTAGACTAACGGAACCAGAATCCGTCGGGCTGCCAATTACCCCATACCCCATTTGGCGCCTCGCGGCGCCGAAGGAGACTCTACCGGACCGCCAGGGGCGATCCAAATCGGTTGGCTAATCCAGCGCGGCGACGCGGTTGGCCAGCACGCCGATCCCCTCGACCGACACGGTGACCGTATCGCCGCTGGTGAGCGGTGACACGCCGGCGGGGGTACCGGTCAGGATCACGTCGCCGGGCAGCAGCGTCATCACGTGCGAGACGTACGACACCAGGGTCGGCACGTCGAACACCATGTCCTTGGTCCGGCCGAGCTGGCGCACCTCCTCGTTGACCTCGCAGCGCACCTCGACGTCTGAGACGTCGACGTCGGTGGCGATCCACGGGCCGAGCGGGCAGAACGAGTCGAAACCCTTGCCGCGGGTCCACTGGCCGTCGTGCCGCTGCAGGTCGCGGGCTGTCACGTCGTTTCCACAGGTGTACCCGAAGATCGCGGCCCGGGCACCGTCCCGGTCCACCCGCCGGGCGCCGGGAGCGCCGATGACCACGGCCAGCTCCGCCTCGTGCTCGACCCGGTCGGACTGCACCGGCAGCCGGATCAGGTCATGGTGCCCGATGACGGCGGTGGACGGCTTGAGGAACAGCAGCGGTTCCTTCGGTACCTCGGCGCCGTGCTCGGCCGCGTGGTCCACGTAGTTGCGCCCGACGCCGACCACCTTGCTGGGCAGGATCGGCGAGAGCAGCCGGACGTCGGGCAGGGCCCAGCGTTGTCCGGTGAACCGCACCGCGCCGAACGGGTGCCCGTCGATCTCGGCCACCGTCAGCGCCTCGACGGCGGCGCCGGGTTCCCCTTCCACGGTGCCGAAGGACATGCCGCCGGCGTGTACAAAGCGAGCGATCCGCACCGCCCGAATCTACCCCGCGGTACCGGTGGACAATCGGGGGCGTGAGCACGTTCCTGTCCGAACCGGACTGGCGGGCCCGCCGCGCGGCGCACGAGCGTCGCGTCGACGGCTGGCTGACCGGGCACCTGGCGCGGCGGCGGACCGGCCGCCGGCACCCGGTCGAGGACTTCCTGTTCACCTACTACTCGTACCGGCCGGCGCAGCTGCGCCGCTGGCATCCCGGCCCCGGCGTGGTGCTCGAAGCCGGCGCGCCCGACGAGTTCGGTCCCGACTACCGGGCCACGCCCGAGGGCGTCACGCTCGACACCGCGACGGTGGTCCGACGGCGCGGTGACGCGATGACGTGGATCCGCGACCTGCTCGCCGCCACCGCCAGCCGCCCCGCACACCTCGGCTGCTTCGGCATGCACGAGTGGGCGATGGTGTACCGGCTGGCACCCGGCCAGGTCCGGCACGAGGCGTACCCGCTGCGGCTGGGCCCCGAGCGCACCGCCGAGGTCGTGGACAGCACCCGGATCCGCTGTACCCATTTCGACGCCTACCGCTTCTTCACCGACCCGGCCCGCCCGCTGAACGCGCTGCGCCCCACCCGGGCCGGCCAGCCGGCGCAGGAGCAGCCCGGTTGCCTGCACGCGAACATGGACCTCTACAAGTGGGCGTACAAGCTGTCCCCGCTCGTCGGCGCCGACCTGGTGGCCGACTGCTTCGCGCTGGCCCGGGAGATCCGCACGCTGGACATGCGGGCCAGCCCCTACGATCTGACCGACCTCGGCTACGCACCGGTACCGGTGGAGACCGCGGACGGCCGCGCCCGGTACGCCGCGGCGCAGCGCGACTTCGCCGACCGGGCGACCCGACTGCGATCCACCCTCATCGATGCCATCGACTCGCTACCCTTACCCGCGTGACATCGTTGTCCAGAGGTCTTCTCGTCGCGGCCCTGGCGGCCGCGGCCACGGCCACGGCCTCGACCGCGGTCGTCCTCGGCACCGCCGCGCCCGCCCTGGCGCACGTCCAGGTGTCCGCGGACAAGCCGCAGGCCGGCGCGACCGACGTCAGCGTGCAGTTCACCGCCGAGTCGGAGTCGACCACCGCGGGCGCCAGGATGGTGCAGGTGGTCCTCCCGGCCGGGATCGTGCCCGCGGCGGTCAGCTACGTGTCCGGCCCGGCCGGCTGGACGTTGACCCGCACCGCCGACGGGTACGTCGTCGCCGGCAACACCCTGGCGGTGCACAAGGACGTCATCTACCGCGTGAAGATCGCGAAGCTGCCGGACGGCGTGACGCGCCTGGCGTTCAAGACCGTGGTCACCTACAGCAACAACCGGGCCGACCGGTGGATCGAGGTACCGCAGGCCGGGCAGCCGGAGCCGCCGCACCCGGCACCGGTACTGGTGTTGCAACCGGCGGCCGCCGCCTCCCCCGGGGCCAGCAGCGGCGGCCCACCGCCGGACAGCGCGACGCCCACCGTCGGCCCCGTGGCGACCGACACGCCCGGCACCGCCGCGCCGGCCGCGAACACGACCGACCTCACCCCGTGGCTCATCGGCGCGGCCGCGGCCGTCGTGCTGCTCCTGCTGGTCGTCGGCGGCGTCTGGCTCGGCCGCCGGCGGCCCGGCGCCAGGTGAACCGGCGCCGGCCCGGCGTCAGGTGAAGATGTTCACCGCCCGCGCGACCACCAGCGCGACGGTCACCAGCGAGATCCCCGACTGGAACATCATCGTCAGCTTCGCCCACCTGCTCAGCGGCAGCGTGTCGGTCGGGCTGAACGCGGTCGCGTTGGTGAACGACAGGTACAGGTAGTCGAGGAACGCCGGTTCCCAGTCGCGCGAGGCCAGCTCCGGGGCGGTCATCTGAGTGAACACGAAGTCCGGCAGCTTCTTGCGGGCGCTGGCCCGCGCCGCCGGCCCGCCCCGGTCGAACTCCCAGTACCACAGCGCGAACACGATGACGTTGGTCAGCCAGATGGCACCACCGTTGACCAGCAACGGAAAGGCGCTGTCGCCGCCGTGTCCCCGGGCGAGCTGGTACACCAGGCGCCCGGCCGACCACGCGGTCGCGAAGCTGGCGGCCACGACCAGGAGCAGGCTGAAGAAACGCAGCAGCGCGTGCTCCCGGGTGATCCGGGTCGGGTTGGCGACCACCAGGACCGCGAACAGCAGCACCTCCAGCGCCGGCAGCAGGTACCGCGGCTGGAACTGCAGGTCACGCCGGACCCCCAGCTGAAGGACGACGAGCACCCCCAGCACGATGGTCACCGAGACGCGGTGCTCCCCCCTGGTCGGGCGCAGCCAGGCGGGCAGGTGCACCCCGGACCTGTCGTGGTGGACGCCGAGCAGCGCTTCGAGCCGGGCCAGCCGCACCCCTACATGTATCTGGTGGTCATCGGGTTGGTCGGTCACCCGACCATTGTGGCGCCGGCCGTGGCACCGGACGGTTACGTTCTCATCGTGGTGGTCTGGATCGTGGTCGCGAGCTGGGCGGTCTGGGCCGCGGTCCGGCTGCTCGGGCTGGAGCGCGGGTGGGTACCGGTCTGCGCGGTGTCCTTCACGCCGTACGCCGCGCCGGCCGCGGTACTGCCGCTGGCGCTCGCGCTGGCGACCGGGCGGTGGGGCGCCGCCGCGGTGGCCGGCGTCGCGTCGGTCGCGCTCGCGGGGGCGGTACTGCCGCGGGCGATCGGGCGCCGGGAACGCGGCGACGGGCCGGTGCTGCGGGTGCTGACCGCCAACCTGCTGCACGGCTCCTGCGATCCGGACGCGCTGTTCGAGTTGGTGCGGGAGACCGGCGCCGACGTGGTCGCGCTGCAGGAGTACACCCCGGAGATCGACCGCAAGCTGCGCGCCGCGGGCCTGGCCGAGCTGCTCGCCCACCGGGCCACCGAGCCGGCACCGCACGGCCGGGGTTGCGCGCTTTTCAGCCGGTACCCGTTGAGCCCGCCCGGGTTCCGCACCCACCCCGGCGGCCACCGGGCGGTGTTCGCCACCCTCGACATTCCCGGTACCGGGCCGGTGTACGTCGAGTGCGTGCACCCGCTGTCGCTGTACCGGCCGGGTACCGTCGCGCCGTGGCGTGCCGGCCTGGCCCAGCTGCCGGCGGCGGGCCCGGACGGTCCGGTACGCGTGCTGCTCGGCGACTTCAACGCCACGCTGGACCATGCGGCGCTGCGCGCGCTCGTCGGTACCGGCTACCGGGACGCCGCCGCGGTCGCCGGCCGCGGCCTGGTGCCCACCTGGCCCTACACCGCCTACGGCCCGGTACCGCGGCTGACCCTGGACCACGTCCTGGCCGACCGCCGGGTACGCGTCGGCGCGGTGACCGTCCACCCGGTACCGGGCAGCGACCACCGCGCCGTGTGCGCCGAGCTGATCCTGCCTAGCGGCGGGTGAGCCCGTAGGTGAGCGCGTCGACCAGCGCGTGCCAGCTGGCCTCCACCACGTTCTCGTGTACCCCGACGGTCGTCCAGTCGCGGCCGGCCTCGGCGGTCTCCAGCAGCACCCGGGTGATCGCGCCGGTGCCGTGCGACCCTTCGAGGATGCGCACCTTGTAGTCGGCCAGCTCGAACTCCTTCAGCGCCGGATAGTGCTGGACCAGCGCGCCGCGCAGCGCCTCGTCCAGCGCGTTGACCGGACCGTTGCCCTCCGCCGTGGCGATCATCCGCTGATCGCCGACCCAGAGCTTGACCGTCGCCTCGGAGACCACGGTGCCGTCCTCGCGGTGCTCGACGAGGACGCGGTACGAGTCGAGGGTGAACGGCCGGGTCACGGTGCCCAGCTCGGCCCGTACCAGCAGCTCGAACGACGCGTCGGCGGCCTCGAACGACCAGCCCTTGGCCTCCAGGTCCTTGACCCGGTCGGTGACCGTGGCGACCGCCTCCGGATGGCCGGCCAGGTCCAGGCCGAGCTCCCGGGACTTGAGCTCGATGCTGGCCCGGCCGGCCATCTCGGTCACCAGGATCCGCATGTCGTTGCCGACGACCGACGGCTCCACGTGGTTGTAGAGCAGCGGATCCACTTTGATCGCGCTCGCGTGCAGCCCCGCCTTGTGGGCGAAGGCCGCGGCCCCGACGTAGGCCTGGTGGGTGTCGGGGGCGATGTTGGCGATCTCCGCGATGGCGTGCGAGACGCGCACCATCTGCTCCAGGCAGCCCTCCGGTAGGAGCGGCAGCCCGAGCTTGAGTTGCAGGTTGGCGACGGTGGCGAACAGGTCGGCGTTGCCCGGCCGCTCGCCGTACCCGTTCGCGGTGCACTGGAAGTGGGTGACCCCGGCCTCGACCGCGGCGATCGTGTTGGCGACCGCGCACGAGGTGTCGTTCTGACAGTGGATGCCGAGCTGGTCGCCGGTGACGCCCAGGCGCCGCATCAGCGACGTGACCGCCGCGGTGATCCGCGACGGCAGCATCCCGCCGTTGGTGTCGCACATGACGACCCGCTCCGCACCGGCTTCCAGCGCGGCGGCCACCACGCTCGACGTGTAGTCCGGGTCGAAGCGGTACCCGTCGAAGAAGTGCTCGCAGTCCAGGAACACCCGCCGGCCCGCGGCGAGGAAGTGCGCCACGGTGTCGCGGACCATGTCCAGGTTCTCCGCGCCGGTGGTCCGCAATGCCCGCTCGACGTGACGGATGTCCGATTTGGCGACCAGGCACACCGTCGACGTCTCCGCGTCGAGCAGCGCCCGTACCTGCGGGTCGGCGGCCGCCCGTACGCCGGCCTTGCGGGTCGAGCCGAACGCGACCAGCAGCGCGTGTTTGAGGTTGAGCTCGGTCCGGGCGCGTTCGAAGAACTCGGTGTCCTTGGGCATGGCACCCGGCCAGCCGCCCTCGATGAAGCCGACGCCGAACTCGTCGAGCAGGCGCGCGACCGCCAGCTTGTCGACGACGGAGTACGTGATCCCTTCGCGCTGTGCCCCGTCGCGCAGCGTGGTGTCGAACACCTGGTAGCCCATGGGAGGTTCCTTTCTCGACCAACAAAAAGACCCCCCACGGATGCGGGAGGTCTGCGCGCGCAGGAAGGGGGCTGCGCGCGCTAGGTGATAATGAGTACCGGGTACATCAAGGTCACGTTAAGTACCTTGCCACTTACCGAGCCGGGCCGGGAAGTCGCTCCCACATGCTGAGCAGGGTTTCCCGTGAGTACCGGACGGGTACCGGACTGGTAACCACGGCGAATACAACCCCGAGGAGGGATAGCCATGGACAGGCCGGTCGCCCCGAACATGTTTGGGTCGCCCAGCCCCGACCCGGAACGGATCGACCCGCCCGGTGGGTTCGCCCACATGCCGCCGGCCGCTCCGGACCCGGTCGAGGGCAGCACCGCACCGATGACCGGCGACGTACCCCCGATGCGCACCGAGGTACCGCAGGCGCGGAGCCCGGAGATGCAGACGCCGGACACCATCGCCCGCTTCGACCCGTGGAACTACCGCGAGAACGCCGGCCTCGGCGACGGCGGTGACGTGATCGGGTACCGGGTCGAGACGACCGACGGGCACATCGGCAAGATCGACGAGGCCAGCACGACGGTCGGCGACAGCTACCTGGTCGTCGACACCGGCCCGTGGATCTTCGGCAAGAAGGTGCTCCTGCCGGCCGGTACCGTGCACCACATCGACCACCAGGAGAAGCGCCTCTACGTCGACCGCACGAAGCAGCAGATCAAGGACTCGCCCGAGTTCGATCCGGAGAGCTTCCGCGGCGAGGCGTACCGCGACAAGATCGGCGGGTACTACAGCGACACGTACCCGATGGGCGAGGTCGCTCCGCCGACCCCGGCCGGGACGGTGCCGCCGGCTGCCGCGCCGACGCCCGGCGGGATGGTGCCACCGGCCGCCGCGCCGCCGTTGCGGGCGGACACCGAGGGCAGCGGCCCGGAACGGGAAGGTGACTTCCCGCGGTAAACCGGACAACCGGTCGATGGGAGTGGCAGACCGCCACTCCCATCGATGCGTCTGATGCCGTTCCGCCGGTCAGAGCGGTACTGTCTGCGGCGTGGACGTGCGGACGACGACCTTCTCGACGGTCGCCAACTTCCGGGACCTGGGCGGTATGCCCGGTGCCGACGGCCGCATCGTGCACACCGGCCGGCTGTACCGGTCCGACTCGCTGCACCGGCTGACCGAGGCCGAGTGCGAGCAACTGGCCGGGCTCGGCATCCGCACCGTGCTCGACCTGCGCCGGCCGGCCGAGATCGAGCGCGACGGCCGCATCCCCGACCTCGCCGGCCTGGCCTACTTCAACCTGCACCCGCAGCACCGCGAGTGGCACCCGGAAAGCTACGACGAGTCGGCCGGCCCGCACCGGTTCCTCGCCGACCGGTACCTCGACATGGCTGAGGAGGGCATCGAGGGCTTCGGCGCCGGGCTGCGCCTGATCTCCGACGCCGACCGGGCGCCGCTGGTCATGCACTGCTTCGCCGGTAAGGACCGCACGGGGGTACTGGCCGCGCTGACCCTCGCCCTGCTCGGCGTCGCGCCGGCCGACATCATGGCCGACTACGCCGCCAGCGAGGCCGCGCAGGGGCCGATCTCCGCGGTGGTCCGGCGGGAGGTGACCGGCGAACGGGTACCCGCACCGCCCCCGCATTTCCTCGCCTGCCCGCCCGAGGCGATGGGGCTGTTCCTCACCGAGCTGGCCGCCCGGTACGGCTCGATCCACGGGTACGCCCGGACGGCCGGGGTCAGCGTGCTGCACGTCGAGGCGCTACGCACCCACATGCTCCACTACTGACCGCCCGCGTTCCGCGATCTTGGACTTGTGTCGCCCGACTCGCGGAGTCATGCGGCTTTTGTCGCCGACACAAGTCCAAGATCGGCGCGCGGTGGGGCGGCGGCTACAGGACCCGGTGTACCCAGCCGTGCGGGTCGTCGGCGCGGCCGCGCTGGATGTCCACGAGCTGCTGGCGCAGGTCCATCGTCACCGGGCCGGACTCGCCGCCGCCGACCGTGAACTCACCGCCCGGCCAGCGCACGGTGCCGATCGGCGTGATCACCGCCGCGGTACCGCAGGCGAACGCCTCGCGCAGCTCCCCGCTCGCGGCGTCGGCCTGCCACTCGGCGAACGAGTACGGCCGCTCGACCACCCGCAGCCCCTTTTCCCGGGCCAGCGTGATGACCGAGTCGCGGGTGATGCCCGGCAGGATCGAGCCGGTCAGCGGCGGGGTCACCAGGCTGCCGTCGGCGTACACATAGAAGACGTTCATGCCGCTCAGCTCGTCGACGTACCGGCGCTGCACCGCGTCGAGGAACAGCGCCTGGTCGCAGCCGTTCTCGACGGCCTGCGCCTGGGGCAGCAGGCTGGCCGCGTAGTTGCCGCCGCACTTGGCCGCGCCGGTGCCGCCCGGCGCCGCCCGGGTGTAGTCCTGCGACACCCAGACGCTGACCGGCTGCACGCCGCCCTTGAAGTACGAGCCGACCGGGGAGGCGATGACCAGGTACAGGTACTCCGACGACGGCTTGACGCCGAGGAACACCTCGCTGGCGAACATGAACGGACGCAGGTACAGGCTGCCGTCGTCGGTGGTCGGGATCCAGTCGCGGTCCACCTTGATCAGCTCGTGCAGCGAGGCGAGGAACAGCTCGTCGGGCAGCGGGGCCATCGCCATCCGCTCGGCCGAGGTGCGGAACCGGGCCGCGTTGGCCTCGGGCCGGAACATGGTGACGCCGCCGCCGGCGGTGTGGTACGCCTTGAGCCCCTCGAAGATCTCCTGCGCGTAGTGCAGGACCGCGGTGGCGGGGTCCATCGGGATCGGTGCGCGCGCCTCGACCCGGGCGTCGTACCAGCCCTTACCGTCGGCGTACCGGATGGTGACCATGTGGTCGGTGAATACCCGGCCGAAGCCGGGGTTGGCCAGCAGCGCAGCGCGTTCGGCAGCCGAAGCCGGTGCCGGGTTCGGGCGGATGTCGAAGTCGACGCTCATGCGTTTCTCCGTAAGGGGTTCCGAGGCGGGCCTGCAAAAGAATCTACCCCGAACGGTCGTTCAGCGGGTGCGCGAGCTCACCAACCCAACTGCCGACCCCCGGGCCGGCAGCGGATGCGGGGAGGTACCCGATCAGCTCACGTGTGCCGCGAGACGGTCACCGACGTCGGCGGTGCGCAGCGGCTGTCCGGGGGCGCGCCCGGCCAGCTCGGCCGCGACCGCCTCGGATACTCGCCGGGCCTGCTCGGGGTGGCCGAGATGGTCCAGCATCAGGGAGACCGACAGCACGGCCGCGACCGGGTCGGCGATGCCCCGGCCGGCGATGTCCGGCGCGGAGCCGTGCACCGGTTCGAACATCGACGGGTACCGCCGCTCCGGGTTGATGCAGCCGCTGGCCGCCAGTCCGATGCCGCCGGTGACCGCGGCGGCGATGTCGGTGAGGATGTCACCGGAGAGGTTGTCGGTGACCACCACGTCGTACCGCGACGGCTGGGTCACCAGGAACATCGCGGCCGCGTCGACGTGCTGGTACTCGGTGGCCACGTCCGGGAAGTCCGCGGCGACCTCGGCGAAGGTGCGCGCCCACAGGCCGCCCGCGTGGGTCAGCACGTTCGTCTTGTGCACCAGGGTGACCTTGCGCCGCTCCCGCCGGCCGGCGCGGGCGAAGGCGTCGCGGATGACGCGTTCGACGCCGTGCCGGGTGTTGAGGCTCTCCTCGGTCGCCAGTTCCGCGGCGGTGCCCTGGTGCAGGATGCCGCCCGCGCCGGCGTAGAGCCCTTCGGTGCCCTCGCGCACCACGACGAAGTCGATCTCGCCCGGCTTCACCGCGCCGAGCGGGCTGGCGGTGCCCGGCCACAGCCTCGACGGCCGCAGGTTGACGTACTGGTCGAAGGCGAACCGCAGCTTGAGCAGCAGGCCACGTTCGAGGACGCCGGGCGGCACCGACGGGTCGCCCACGGCGCCGAGCAGGATCGCGTCGTACCCGGCCAGTTCCGCCAGCACCGGGTCCGGCAGCACCTCGCCGGTGCGGTGGTACCGCGCGGCGCCCAGGTCGTAGGTCGTGGTCTGCACGCCGGGCAGGATCGCGTCGAGGACCTTC
The DNA here is from genome assembly GCA_005885555.1 of Actinomycetota bacterium. Classification (GTDB taxonomy): domain Bacteria; phylum Actinomycetota; class Actinomycetes; order Mycobacteriales; family Micromonosporaceae; genus AC-43. The sequence goes on along the minus strand of VAWN01000091.1, from coordinate 15,369 downwards.
AGTCCCTCGGAAACCACCTCGGTGCCGATGCCGTCACCGGGTACCACCGCGATCCGCATGCTCGTCACCCCGCCACGTTATGTCATCGTCCTGACAGCCGGTACGGGGACTCCCAGCATGCGGTACCTGCTGCCTACCATCGAGGCCGTGCTCGACATTCCGGCCGGCGACACCGCCCGGGAAAGCTGGCTCGCGCTGGCGCCCGAGGAGCGGCGGAAGATCCTGGCCGACGGCGGCACCGGCCATGCCCAGGGCATGCCGGAACTGGCCCGGATCGCGGCCGGCTGGGCGCGGGTGGCGGCGGACGCGTCGCGGCACCGCGCCACCGGTCGGGCGCCAGCCGGTGTGGTACCGCGCCCCGCCCGGCCGGTACGCGCTGCTGGTCGTCGCCGTCCTGGTACCCACGGGCAGCGCCATCGGTACCGGCGCATCAAGGTTGACCGGCGGGCTGCTCCTCGCGGTCGTCGGCTGGGCCGCCACGGTCGTCGGCGTGGACCTGCGTCGGCGCCGGCGGCCCGTGGCGATCCTGGACCGCGGCGGCGTGCATGTACCGGGACTGCGTGTTCCGTGCCCCGACGTCGGCTGGGTCTTCGTCGGCATCCGTGGCCGCGGCTACGCGGTCGGCGTGCACTGGCTGCTGCGCGGCGCGGCCACCGCGGATGCGCTCGTCGACCGCGCACCGGTGCCACCGGCCCGCCGGGCCCGGCTGCGCCGCCGGCTCGCCGGGGACCCGCGGGTGACAGTCGATTGCCTGCTCTGCCGGGAACCGCCCGAACAGCTCGTCCGGGTCTCCGCCGCGCTGCAGCGCGGTTCCCAGCCAACTGCCAGCCGGTTGCAAGCCGACAGTCATCTACGGCTCCTAGCGTGAAATCATGACTACCGTCTCCTGGCTGAAGCCGCTGAAGTTCGAGTCCGAGCGGACGATCGCCCGGCACACCGTAGAGGTGGGTGGCAGCACCTACGCCTTCTGCCTGGCGGCACCGGGTGACCTGTCCCGGCGCACGATCGGCGAGGCACTGGCCGGGGCGGTGGCCGAACTGCGGGCGGTCGACACGGCGTTCAGCCCGTTCCGCCAGCGCTCCCTGGTCAGCCTCATCCGCCGGGGTGAGCTGACCCCGGCCGGGTACCCGCCGCCGCTGGTCGAGGTCGTCCGGCGGTGCGCCGCGCTGCGGGCGGCCACGGACGGCTGGTTCGACGCGTGGGCGCTGCCCGGCGGCTTCGACCCGAGCGGCATGGCGAAGGGCTGGGCGATCGACCGGGCCGCGGTGCTGCTGCGGGCGGCCGGCATCGACGACTACGCGATCACGTCGGGCGGCGACTGGCTGGTCCGGGGTTGCGGTCCGCGGGGCGGCGCCTGGCGCGTGGGGGTCGCCGACCCGGACAACCCGCTGCGGGTACTGGCAACCGTCGAACTCACCGACGGAGCGGTGGCCACGTCCGGGTACGGGTCGCCGATCGTCGATCCGCACACCGGCCGGCCGGTGTCGGGCACCGGACCGGCGGCGGTCACCGGTCCGGCACTGTCCACTGCGGACGGTCTGGCCACCGCGCTCTACGCGGCCGGCGAGGCCGGGCTCGCCTGGTTGCCCAACTCGGAGGGGTACCGCGCCCTCGTGGTCGCCGGCCGGAAGGTGGACGAAGCGCTCAGGCCTGAAACGTTCAGCCTCCGGTGAGGCCTGAAGCGCTCAGCCTCCGGTGAGGTCGACGGTCGAGGCGGCGGTGGCCCCGATCGCCGCGGCCGCCTCGGCGAGCAGGTCGGCGCTGACCGGCGAGTCCACGGTCAGCGTCATCAGCGCCTCGCCGCCGGCCGCCCGCCGGGCCACCTGCATCGCCGCGATGTTCACGTCGAGCCGGCCGAGGATGGTGCCGACGGTACCGACGATGCCCGGCCGGTCGACGTACCGGAAGAACAGCAGCACGCCGTCGGCGACCAGTTCCAGCGGGTACCCGTCGAGCTCGGTCAGCCGCTCCCCGCCCGGCGTCACCATGCCGGACACGCCGACCGAACGCCCGTCCGGCAACGCGCCCACGACGGAGACCACGGTCGGGTGCTCCAGCGTGTCGGGTACCGTCGACAGCCGCACCTCGACCCCGCGCGCTCCGGCGAGCAGCGGCGCGTTGACGTAGGTGACCTGCTCCTCGACGACCGCGGTGAACAGTCCCTTGGTGGCGGCGAGCTTGAGCACCGACAGGTCGTGCGCGACGACGTCGCCGCGCACCTCGACCTCCACCGCGGCCGCGATGCCGCCGGCCACCGCGGTGAACACCTGACCGAGCTTCTCGGCCAGCGGCAGCAGGGGCCGCACGTCCTCGTGCACCATGCCGCCGGCCTGCACGTTGGCCGCGTCCGGCACGAACTCGCCTTCCAGGGCGAGCTTCACGCTGCGCGCCACGGCCAGCCCCGCCTTGTCCTGAGCCTCCACAGTGGACGCTCCGAGGTGCGGTACCGCGACGACGTTGTCCAGGTCGAACAGCGGCGAGGAGGTGCACGGTTCCTTGGTGTACACGTCGAGCCCGGCCCCGGCGACCCGCCCCTCGGCGATCGCGTCCGCCAGCGCCTGCTCGTCGATCAGCCCGCCGCGCGCCGCGTTGACGATGCGCACCGTCGGCTTGACCAGCCGCAGCTCCTTCTCGCCGATGAGCCCGACGGTCTCCGGGGTCCGCGGCAGGTGGATCGAGACGAAGTCGCTCTCCCGCAGCAGCTCGTCCAGCCCGACCAGGCGCACGCCGAGTTGCGCCGCACGGGCCGGCTGCACATAGGGGTCGTACGCGATCAGCCGGGTACCGAAGGCCGCCATCCGCTGCGCGAACAGCACGCCGATGCGCCCGAGCCCGACCACGCCGACGGTCTTGCCCTGGATCTCCACGCCGGTGAACTTCGCGCGCTGCCACTCCCCGCGGCGCAGCGAGGCGTGCGCGACCGAGGTGTGCCGGGCGACCGCGAGCAGCAGCGCGACGGCCTGCTCGGCGGCGGACACGATGTTCGACGTGGGCGCGTTGACGACCAGTACCCCGCGGGCCGTCGCGGCGGCCATGTCCACGTTGTCCAGGCCGACACCGGCGCGCGCGACGACCTTGAGCCGCGGCGCGGCGGCGATGGCCTCCGCGTCGATCTGGGTGGCGCTGCGCACGATCACGGCGTCCGCCCCGCCGAGCGCGGCCAGCAGCGCCGGCCGGTCGGTACCGTCGACGTGCCGCACGTCGAAGTCGGTGGCGAGGACGTCGATGGCGGAGGGTGCGAGCTCTTCGGCAACGAGTACGACGTGGGTCACGGTTGGCCAGACTACATGCGACCCCCCATGCCCAGTCCGACGTCCGGGCGGCGGATGGGCGGATCGGTCCGTACCCCTTCCGGCAGGCAGCGCTCGATCTGGCGGAACGTGCGCGCCTCGCTCGCCAGCACGTCGAGCAGCTGGTCGAGGGCGAGCGAGCCGACCGGCGGGTACACCCGTTCGCGGGGCGGCTCGGCGTCCGGGGCCAGGGCGAGGAACTCGCCGATCGCCTCGCGCACCGGTGGCAGGCACACCGAGGAGTGGTACAGCACGTTGAGCGCCTGCAGCCGCATGTCCTTGACGTGTTCGTCGCCCTTGTTGTCGTGGAAGTGCGGGTTGCGCGTCTCGATCTGCCGGATCCCGACAGAGCTGGCCATCACGTCCGGGTGCCGGCTGTCCCCGACGCCGCCGAACTGCTCGAACAGGTCGACGTACTGGTACGGCTCCACGGCGAAGCCGCCCGCCAGTCGCATCCGCAGGCCGAGGTCGAGGGTCAGCGCATGCTCGCCGGCGTTGCCGGTCGCGATGACGTCGGTACCGAAGCCGGAGTGCTCGGCGATCAGCTGGTTGAGGAAGTGGTTGGTGACCTCCGAGGCGCGCCCCCGGCGGCTGAAGAACAACCGGCCCTCCTGCAGCTTGGGCTTGGAGTGCCAGGCGATGCGCACCATCGCGTACGGGCTGTCGGCCAGGTGCAGGCCGGCCGCGAAGGCCTTGCAGTACTCGTTGACCGACCCGGGCACGTAGTTGTCCGCGTCGACGTACCCGACGTAGCGCCGGCCGGTGAGCGCGGCGAGCGCCATGCCGACCAGCATCCCCTCGCCCTTGCCGTGCCGGACCAGGCCCTCCTCGTCGATGATCTCCGGTAGACCGGCCACCTTCAGCGCGGCGGCCAGTCCCGGATCGCGCTGGTGGATGGTCAACGCCGGCCGCTCGGCGAGCCGGCAGAACTCGGCGACCGTCTGCGCTTCTATCTCGTACCGGTCCACCGGGGTACGCCCGCTGTTGGAAACCAGCACGATCAGGCAGTCATGCGGAATTCCAGAGAGCACACCCTCAATCACTCTACGTGTCTCATTCATACAGGGAATGACGATGACCAATTCGCGCTCGACCGCACGGATGGCGTCAGCAGGCATGATATGGCTGGTCCGGCCGTGCGCGGTCGGGTGGTACTCGGCACTGCCACCAGCATCCAGCTCGATAACCCGCTGAAGCTCATGGATCCGAACGGCCCCGAAACGCTCGGTAAGGTGCGTATGTTCCAGGCGCATGCGATGACGGTACCCGGCATTCGCCAACCGCGACGACCGTTTGTATTCCAGCCAATTCCCAGGTTTTATTGCGGAATTGAAACCGGCACGTTACTCCAGGCGAACTCGGGCTAGGGCACCACCTGGATCTTGCGACCGATACCGGCGGCGAACTGCTCCAGCGCCTGCGGGTACTCGGCCAGCGGCAGGCGGTCGCTGATGAACACCTCCGGATCGAGTACCCCGGTGGCGAACAGGTCGGCCGCCCGCTCGTAGCTGTGCAGCACCGCCATCGAACCGGTGATGGTGATCTCCTGGTTGTAGATGCGGTACGGCTCGATCGTCGCCCGGGTGGCGTAGTCGGTGACCCCGAACTGCAGGAACGTGCCGCCCTTGCCGACCCGTTCCAGCCCGTCCTGGATCGCGCGGGCGTTGCCGGTCGCGTCGATGACCACGTCCCAGCCGCGCGGCCGGTCCAGCTCGCCGGCGCCCACCACCGCCGCCGTGCAACCGAGCTGGACGGCGGTGGCCAGCCGCTCCCGGTTGATGTCCACCATGTCGACGGACACCGCGCCGGTGCGCTTGGCCAGTTCCAGCATCATCAGGCCCATCGTGCCGGCGCCGTAGATGAGCACGGTCGCGGCCAGCTGCGCGCGCAGCACGTCGTACCCGCGCACCGCGCACGACAGCGGCTCGATCAGGGCGGCGTCCTCGACCCGGACGTGCTCCGGCAACGGTACGCAGTTGGCCACCGGCGCCTTGGCGAACTGCGCCGCACCACCGGGTACCGACACCCCGATCGCCGCCCACCGCTCGCACAGGTTGCCCCGGCCACGCCGGCAGTAGTAGCACTCGTGGCAGAACAGCGACGGGTCGACGGCGACCGCCTCGCCGACCCGCCGCTCGGTGACCGCGCTGCCGACCGCGACGATCCGGCCGGCGAACTCGTGCCCGGGCACGATCGGCAGCGTCGGGGCGAACTCGCCGTGCAGGATGTGCAGATCGGTACCGCACAGCCCGCACGCGGCGACCTCGACGACCACGTCCCGCGGCCCGGGCACCGGGTCTTCGACGTCGGCGACCTCGACCTTGCCCGGGACGCTGATCACGGCGGCCTTCATGGTGACTCCTCCGCGGTAGGGAGCGCGTCGTCGTTCACTTGACGGCTCCGAGCGACAGGCCCTGGACCAGCTTGTCCTGGGCGGCGAACCCGGCGATGAGCACCGGCAGGGAGATCGCGGTGGCGGCGGCGCAGACCTTGGCGAGGAACAGTCCCTGGCTGGTGATGAAGCTGGTCAGGAACACCGGAGCGGTACCGGCGACGACACCGGTGAGCACCCGCGCGTACAGCATCTCGTTCCAGGCGAAGATGAAGCAGATCAGCGCGGTCGCGGCGATCCCGGGCGCGGAGATCGGCACGATCACCTTGCGGATGATCGTCGGCAGCCGGGCACCGTCGATCGCCGCGGCCTCCAGGATCGCCACCGGTACCTCGGCGAGGAACGAGTGCATCATCCACACCGCGATCGGCAGGTTCATCGCGCAGTACAGGATGACCATCAGGTTGATGTTGTCCAGCAGGCCGAGCTTCTGCGCGATCAGGTAGATCGGCAGCAGCGCGGCCACGACCGGCAGCATCTTGGTGGACAGGAAGAAGAACAGCACGTCGGTCCACTTGCGGACCGGCTTGATGGCCAGCGCGTACGCCGCGGGGATGGCCAGCAGCAGCACCAGGATCGTCGAGCCGATCGAGGCGGTCGCCGAGTTGATCAGCGGCGGCCACGGGCTGGCCCCGGTCGTCGCGCCGAAGAACTCCTTGTACCCGGCCAGGGTCAGCGGGGCGGTGAACTTCGGCGGGTTGGTGGCCGCGTCCGCCTCGCTGTGGAACGAGGTGAGCACCATCCACAGCACCGGTATGAAGAACAGGATGCCGACCAGCCAGGCCACCAGCCCCCAGACGAGGTTGGACCGACGGAACCGCTTCGGCGTCATCGCTTGGCCTCCTCACGGAACAGGGACGAGACCACGCGCAGCGCGAAGGTGGCGATGATGATCGTCGCGATCACCACGACCACCCCGGCCGCGGACGCCCGTCCGTAGTCATGGGCCTGGTAGAAGGTCTGGTAGATGGTGTACGGCAGGTTCGCGGTACCCAACCCGCCGGACGTGATGGTGAAGACCGAGTCGAAGTTCTGCACCACGTAGATGGACCCGAGCAGCGCGCCCAGTTCAAGGTACCGGCGCAGGTGCGGCAGCGTGAGGTAGCGGAAGGTCTGCCAGGGGCCGGCCCCGTCCACGGTGGCCGCCTCCATCGCCTCGGCCGGGCGGCTCTGCAGCCCGGCCAGCAGGATCAGCATCATGAACGGCGTCCACTGCCAGACCAGCTCGGCGATGATGGAGCCCTTGGGCATATTGGTGATCCAGTCCGGCTGCGGCGGGTTGTCGCTGCCGAACGCCTTCCAGACCACTGTGAGCAGGCCGTTGAACAGGCCGTACACCGGGTTGTAGAGGGCGTGCTTCCAGAGCAGCGCGGCCGCGACCGGTACCACGAGGAACGGCGCGATCAGCATCGTGCGCACCAGCCCGCGGCCGACGAACACCCGGTCCAGCAGCAGCGCGAGCAGCAGCCCGAGCAGCAGGCTGATCAGTACCACGGCGACGGTCAGCTCGACGGTGGTGACGATCGAGGCGCGCAGGAGCGAGTCGGTCAGCACGGTCCGGTAGTTGGCCACGCCGGTGAAGTGGATCTGGTCCGGGTACAGGGCGTTCCAGTTCATGAACGAGATGATCAGCGTGGCCACGAACGGCAGCTGGGTAATGACGATCAGGAATACCAGTGCAGGCAGCAGCGGCGCCCGGCGGGCCCACGCGGCCCGGCGGGGTTTCGCGGCGGCCCGGTGCGCGCCGGCCGGCCCGGTCACCCGGGTGGTGGCGGTGTCCACAGCACTCATCGCAAGAGTCTCCCGGGAATGGTCGGGTGGGTTCCCGTCGGCGGGCGGGAACCCACCCGAGGCCCTACTTCTTCTGGTACTTGGTCGCGACCTGCGCGGCCAGCTGCTGGCCCTGCGCGAGGGCCTGCTCGACGCTCATCTGTCCGGCGATCGCCGAGCTGATCGACTGCGACACCTTGGTACCGAGGTCGGTGAACTCGGGGATGTCGACGAACTGGATGCCGATCGTGGGCCGCGGCTGCACGCCCGGGTTCTTCGGGTCGGCCGTGGTGATCGAGGTCTGCGTCTGCTTGTAGAACGCCGTGGCCGCCTTCTGGTAGTCGGCGTTCTCGTACAGCGAGTTGCGGGTACCGGCCGGCACGCTGGCCCAACCGAGCTTGGTCCCGGCCAGCTTCAGGTAGTCCTTGCCGGACGCCCAGGAGATGAACTTCCACGCGTCGTCGGCGTGCTTGGCGGCCTTCTCCATGCCCCAGGCCCAGGTGTAGAGCCAACCCGAGCTCTTGGTCTTGACGACCGGCGCCTGGGCGTATCCCATCTTGCCGGCCACCGGCGAGCCGGACCCGTCGAGCGAGCCCGCCGCCGACGTGGCGTCGTACCACATCGCGACCTTGCCCTGCTCCATCGCGTTCAGGCACTCGGTGAACCCGGCCTGCGGCGCGCCGGCCTCGCCGTGCGCGCGCACCAGGTTGATGTAGAAGTTCGTCGCCTCGGCGAACTCCGGGGCGTTGACCTGGGCCTGCCAGTCCTTGGTGAACCAGGTACCGCCGAAGGTGTTCACCGCCGTGGTCAGCGGCGCGATGACCTCCCCCCAGCCGGGCTGCCCGCGCAGGCAGATGCCCTTCATGCCGGGCTGCGCGCCGTCCGCCTTGGCGGCCAGGTCGGCGACCTGCTGCCAGGTCGGGTTGTCCGGTACCGTCAGGCCCTTCGCGGCCATGACGTCCTTGCGGTACATGAGGAACGACGACTCGCCGTAGAACGGCTCGCCGTAGAGCTTGCCGTCCTCCCCGGTCAGCGACTCGGTGATCGGCTTGAGGATGTCGGCCTGGTCGAAGCCGCTGTCCGCCTTGGTGTAGTCGTCGAGCGGGTGCAGCCAGCCGTTCTTGGCGTAGAACGGCACCTCGAAGTTGCTGATCGTGGCGACGTCGTACTGGCCGGCCTGGCTGGAGAACTCCTGGCTGATCTTGTCGCGGACGTCGTTCTCGGGAAGCACGGTGTAGTTGACCGTGATGCCGGTCTGCTTGGTGAAGTTGTCCGCGGTCAGCTTCTGCAGGTCGACCATCTGCGGGTTGTTGACCATCAGCACGTTGACGGTGTGGCCGCCGCCGCCCCCGCCGCCCCCACCGGCGCCGCTGCACGCGGTCATCCCGAGGGCGGCGAGGGGCATAACAGCAATTAGTGGTACCAATCTCCCGAACTTTGGCACAGCACACCTCCAAGGTGGCGGGGGTTGCTCGGTGTCAGACCCGGATGACCTGTGGACCGAGAAGTGAGTACCGGTGCGCTTCAGTGGCCGGCAGCGCGACGTCGGTGACGATGGTCTCCAGGTCACCGATCTCAGCGAACCGGCAGAACGTGGATACGCCGAACTTGGTGTGCACCCCGCAGAACACCAGCCGGCGTGCGGCGCGGACCACCTGGGCCTTGACCTCGGCGACGGCCGGATCCGGCGTCGTCAGGCCGCGCTCCCGGGAGATCCCGTTGGCGCCGATGAAGGCGAGGTCGAGGACGAACCCGGACAGCATCTGGGTCGTCCAGTGGTCGACGGTCGCCAGCGTCCGGCCGCGTACCCGGCCGCCGAGCAGCAGCACGGTCGCCGACCCGGCCGCCGCCAGTACCGCGGCCGTCGGCAGCGACGCGGTGACCACGGTCAGCGGCCGGTTGCCGGGCAGCGCCTCGGCGATCAGCTGGGGCGTGAACCCCTCGTCGATGAAGACGGTCTCGGCGTCGCCGAGCAGCTCGACGGCTGCCAGGGCGATCCGCCGCTTCTCCGGTACCCGCCGCGTGGTGCGCATCGCCAGCGAGGTCTCGAACTGCGAGGTCTCGACCGGGTATGCGCCACCATGGGTACGGTGCACGAGGCCGTGCCGTTCGAGTACCCGAAGGTCGCGCCGGACGGTCTCCGGAGCGACCCCCAGCTCGGCGGCGAGCTTCGCGACGTCGACCGAACCATCGGCCCGCGCCGAAATCAGGATCTGGTGCTGACGCTCCTCCGCCTGCACGCCGCTCACCTCTGCCCGACCGGCCCCCGTATTACTTGCTCAGTGACGAATTTCTAACACCGGGGAGAGCCGGTGCGCCGATTCGATGTGATGGATTCTCTGCCCACTGTATGCCCGTTTGCGGCCGGCGTTCGGGCCAGGGAACCGGGATATAGCGGGGATAACGGCCAGACGGTGCTGCCCGCACGGACACGCAGCGTGCCCGGTTGCCGCCCGTCGGGCGGGAAACGACCGGACAACCGCGGGAAAACACCGGCGCCGCCACCTCGTGAGTGACGGCGCCGGAACCTGTGGGGTGGAAACGGTCAGGCCGTCTCCGTGATCGGGCGGTCGACCCAGCTCATCATGCCGCGCAGCTTGCGACCGGTCTCCTCGATCGGGTGCGCCGCACCCTGCTCACGCCACTTGGTGAAGTTGGGCCGGCCGGCGTCGTCTTCGGCCATCCACTCGCGGGCGAACTCGCCGCTGCGGATCTCGCCGAGGATGCGGCGCATCTCGTCCTTGACCCGCTCGTCGATGACCCGCGGCCCGCGCGAGTAGTCGCCGTACTCGGCGGTGTCCGAGACGCTGTACCGCATCCGCGCGATCCCGCCCTCGTACATGAGGTCCACGATGAGCTTGAGCTCGTGCAGGCACTCGAAGTAGGCGATCTCCGGAGCGTACCCGGCCTCGGTCAGCACCTCGAACCCGGTCTGCACCAACGCGCTCACCCCACCGCAGAGCACCGTCTGCTCGCCGAACAGGTCGGTCTCGGTCTCCTCGGTGAACGTGGTGCGGATCGCGCCGGCCCGGGTACCGCCGATGGCCTTGGCGTAGGACAGCGCCAGCGCCAGCGCGTCGCCGCTGGCGTCCTGCTCGACGGCGACCAGGACCGGTACCCCCTTGCCGTCGACGAACTGGCGGCGTACCAGATGCCCCGGCCCCTTCGGCGCCACCATCGCGACGTCCACATTGGACGGTGGGCTGATCAGCCCGTACCGGATGTTGAGCCCGTGCCCGAAGAACAGCGCCTTGCCGGCGGTGAGGCTCGGCTCGATGTCATTGGCGTAGATGTGCCGCTGCGCGGTGTCCGGCGCGAGCAGCATGATGAGGTCGGCCCAGGCGCTCACCTCGGCCGGGGTGCCCACGGTCAGGCCCTGCTCCTGCGCCTTGACCCGGCTCTTCGAGCCCTCCGGCAGGCCGACCCGCACGTCCACGCCCGAGTCGCGCAGCGACAGCGCGTGCGCGTGGCCCTGGCTGCCGTACCCGATGACGGCGACCTTCTTGCCGGCGACGATCGACAGGTCGGCATCGTCGTCGTAGTAGACCTCAGCGGCCAATGTCCTTCTCCTCTAGGCAGCGGCCGCGGTGCGCAGCACCGGGCCGGTGATCGAGCGCGATCCGCGGCCGATGGCGACCATACCGGACTGCACCATTTCCTTGATTCCGTAGGGCTCCAGGTCGCGCAGCAAAGCGTCGAGCTTGTCGGCGGTACCCGTCGCCTCGATCGTCAGCGTGTCCGGCGCGACGTCGACCACGCGGGCCCGGAAGAGGCTGACCGTCTCCAGCACCTGCGACCGCGCCGCCCGGTCCGCCCGGACCTTCACCAGCAACAGCTCGCGCTGCACGCTGGTACCCGCTTCGAGCTCGACGATCTTCAACACGTTCACGAGCTTGTTGAGCTGCTTGGTGACCTGCTCCAGCGGGGACTGGTCGGCGTTGACGACGATGGTGATCCGGGAGACCTCCGGGTGCTCGGTCTCGCCCACCGCCAGCGAGTCGATGTTGAACCCGCGCCGGGAGAACAGCTGCGCCACCCGGGCCAGTACCCCGGGCTTGTTCTCCACGAGAACCGACAGGGTATGGCGGCTCATCAGAGTTCATCCTCCTCGAACGCGGGACGCATGCCCCGGGCGAACATGATCTCGTCGTTGCTGGTACCGGCGGCGACCATCGGCCAGACCATCGCGTCCTTGCCCACCACGAAGTCCACCACGACCGGCGCGTCGTCGATGGCCATGGCCGCCTCGATGGTCTTGTCCACATCGCCGGCGTTCTCGCAGCGCAGCCCGATGCAGCCCAGCGCCTCGGCGAGCTTGACGAAGTCGGGTACCCGGTGCTTGTGGGTACCGAGGTCGGTGTTGGAGTACCGCTCGTTGTAGAACAGCGTCTGCCACTGCCGGACCATGCCGAGGTTGCCGTTGTTGATGACCGCGACCTTGATCGGGATGTTCTCCAGCGCGCAGGTGGCCAGTTCCTGGTTGGTCATCTGGAAGCAGCCGTCGCCGTCGATGGCCCACACGGTCTTGTCCGGCTGGCCGACCTTGGCGCCCATCGCCGCGGGTACCGCGTAGCCCATCGTGCCCAGGCCGCCGGAGTTCAGCCAGGTGCACGGGTTCTCGTAGGAGACGAACTGCGACGCCCACATCTGGTGCTGGCCCACGCCGGCCACGTACAGCGCGGACGGGCCGGCGATCTCGCCGATCCGCTTGATCACGTACTGCGGTGCGAGGGTGCCGTCCGGCGGCTCCTCCCAGCCCAGCGGGTACCGGTCGAGCAGCTCGTTCAGCGTGCGCCACCACTCGGTGAGGTCGGCCCGGTGGCCGGCCGCGTGCTCTCCGGCGACCGCGGTGACCAGCTCCTCGATGACGAACCGGGCGTCGCCCACGATCGGCACGTCGGCGGCCCGGTTCTTGCCGATCTCGGCCGGGTCGATGTCGGCGTGGACGATCGCGGCGTTCGGCGCGAACGAGTCCAGCTTGCCGGTGACGCGGTCGTCGAAGCGGGCGCCGAGGGCCACGATCAGGTCCGCGCGCTGGAGGGCGTAGACCGCCGCGACCGTGCCGTGCATGCCGGGCATGCCGAGGTGCTGGGGATGAGAGTCCGGGAACGCGCCGCGTGCCATCAGCGTGGTGAGCACCGGAACGCCGGTCAGCTCCGCGAGCTTGCGCAGCCCCACCGAGGCGCCCGCCTTGAGCACGCCACCGCCGACGTAGAACACCGGACGCCGGGCCGACACGATGAGCTTCGCCGCTTCCCGGATCTGCTTGCCGTGCGGGTGCAGGGTCGGGTGGTACCCGGGCAGGTCCAGCGTCGGCGGCCAGCTGAACGCCGTCTGGGCCTGGAGCACGTCCTTCGGGATGTCCACGAGCACCGGTCCCGGGCGGCCGGTCGCCGCCAGGTGGAACGCCTCGGCGAGCACGCGGGGCAGTTCGGCGCCGGACTTGACGAGGTAGTTGTGTTTGGTGATGGGCAGGGTGATGCCCTGGATGTCGGCCTCCTGGAACGCGTCCGACCCGATGGCTCCGCTCGGCACCTGGCCGGTGATGGCCACGATCCCGACGGAGTCCATGTACGCGTCGGCGATCGGCGTCACGAGGTTCGTGGCCCCGGGGCCGGACGTCGCTATGCAGACGCCCACCCGGCCGGTCGCCTGGGCGTACCCCGTCGCCGCGTGTCCCGCGCCCTGCTCGTGGCGGACGAGGATGTGGCGCACCTTCTCGGAGTCGAACAGCGGGTCGTACGCCGGCAGGATCGCCCCGCCGGGGATGCCGAACACGACGTCGACCCCGAGCGCCTCCAACGAGCGCACGAGCGCGCTGGCGCCGGACATCGGCGCGTCGGAGACGACCGCACCGCCCGACGCTACGCCGTGCGCCGTCGCGGGCTGGGCGGCTGTGGCGGCCGGTGGCGCTGGCCGGTGGGCGAGGACTTCTGGCGTTGGTCTGCTCATCAGCTTCGGCCTTCGGGATCGGGTCGGAATCGGTCGGGAGCGGGGTCCAGTGTGGGCATTAAAAAAGCCCACGTGCGGGATGCACGGGGGCTAGCGCGTCGGCGGCGGGCCGGCGCGCTAGGTGAGAAGTACTCGGTGGGACCGCTCGGACGACATGCCGCTAACTCTGACGCATCTCACGCGCCGAGTCAACCGGTCCCAGATTCTGGACAGGGATGTCGGCGGCGGCCGTCGCGAACAGCGTCTCGACCCGCTCCGCCGGCAGCGCGCGCCCGAAGAGATCCCCCTGGGCGAACCGGCAACCGGCCTCCTCCACCACGCGGCGCTGCCCCGGTTCGGTGATCCCCTCGGCCACCACGTCGAGCCCGAGCCGGTTGCCGAGCCGTACCACCACGTCCACCAGTGGCGGTGAGAAGCGGGCCTGCGCCTCGTCCGGCTGGGCCAGCACCGAACGGTCGATCTTCAAGATGTCCACCGGCAACGTCCGGAGCTGCCCCAGCGACGAGTACCCCGAGCCGAAGTCGTCCAGCGCGACGCGTACCCCCGTGTCGCGCAACGCCACGAGCCGGCTCACGAGCTGTTCGACGTCGAGCGCGACCGCGTGCTCGGTGACCTCGACGACCAGCCGTTGCGGCGCCAGCCGGTGCGCCCGCAGCGCCTCGGCGACCTGGGTGGCGTACTCGGGTGTGTGCAGTTCGCGGACGGACACGTTGACCGCCAGGTACAGCTCGTGCCCGTCGGCGAGCCAGCGGGCGAGCTGGTGGCACGCCTCGTGCAGCACGAACGCGCCCAGCCCCTCGATGAGGCCGGCCTCCTCGGCGAGCGGGATGAACTCGTCCGGCGGCACGGTACCGAGCGTCGGGTGGTGCCAGCGCAGCAGCGCCTCGACGCCGGTCACCCGGCCCTCGGGCAGCGTCACGACCGGCTGGTACACCAGCATCAGCTCGCCGCGCTCGACGGCGCCACGCAGCTCGTGCTCCAACTCGGTGCGCCGGCGCACCCAGTGGTCGTACGCGATGTCGTACTGCTCCACCCTGTTCTTGCCGCGCTGCTTGGCGAAGCGCAGCGCCAGGTCGGCGTTGCGCAGCAACGTCTCCACGTCGTCGGCGGTGGCGCAGCCGGCGAGCCCCATGCTCGCGGACATGAACACCGTGCCGGCCGGCAACTCGTACGGCTGGGCCAGCACGTCCAGCAGGCGCTTCGCCACGACCTTCGCCTCGCGCGGGCCGGCCCACATCAGCACCGCGAACTCGTCCCCGCCCAGCCGCGCGGCGAGGTCGCCCGGGCGCAGGTTGCCGCGCAGCCGCTGGGCCACCTCCACGAGAACGGCGTCGCCGACGTCGTGCCCGCGGATGTCGTTGATGTTCTTGAACCCGTCCAGGTCGATCGCGAGCAGCACGCACGGCGGCCCGCCGACCGCGTCCGAGTACAGCGCGTGCAGCAACTGCCGGCGGTTGCCCAGGCCGGTGAGCGCGTCGGTGTGCGCCATCTCGCGGAAGTGCGCCTCGCTGTCCTGCAGGCGCGCGGCGTACCGGCGCAGGTCGCGGCGGGCCACCGCCTGCTGGCCGAGGACCGCCGCCCCGATCGCCACCGCCGTGTACACCTCGACGCCGTCGACCCGGCCGAGGAACGCCAGCCGGATCACCGCCGCGACGAGGGCCAGCCCGAGCGGCCACACCGACAGGCCGAAGCCCGGACCGGTCTCGGGTACGGGTCGGGCCAGTTCCCCGGCCGGGCGCACGGAGACGGCCAGCAGGACCTGCCCGCCGGCGTACGCCGCCGCGGCCGGGACGGTGGCTCCGGCCGTTCCCGTGAAGACCGCTGCCGCGAGCCCGACGGCGCCGGCACCGGCGAGCGCGGCGCCGGCACAGGCGAGCAGGGCGGTCCGCCGGCGCGCGGCCGGGTCGCCGAGCCGCACGGTGACCGCGAGGACGCCCACGGCGGCGAGGGTGACGAGCGTCGGCA
>VAWN01000143.1 GCA_005885555.1 Actinomycetota bacterium | reverse complement strand
GAGCGGGGCAGATTCAGGAAGTTCTGGCATTCGTCGACGACCAGGACGGCGTCGCGGCGGGCCGGTTCGGGTCGCGCGCTGCGGGCGGTGGCGGCCTGCCACACCGAGGCGACGACGAAGCTGCCGAGCAGCCGGGCGGTGTCGTCGCCGAGCACGCCCTTGGGTAGCCGGCACAGCAGGATCCCGCCGTCGAGAACTTCGCTCATGTCGAAGGAGGAGTGGGGTTGGCCGACGACCCGGCGCACGAACCGGCGGGTCAGCATCGCCCGCAGCCGGGCCAGGACCGGCCCGTTGGCCTGGGCGCGGATGCCTTCGGGCAGGCTGTCGTACCAGGTCCAGAAGCCGCCCAGCCCGGCCGGGTCACCCAGCGACGCGGTCATCTGGGCCCGTAGCTGGCGGTCCATCAGCAGCGGGGGGACCAGGGTGAGCATCGGGTTGGCCCGGCCCATCAACGTCAGCAGCGCGGAGCGCAGGATGTCGTCGATGCGTGGTCCCCAGTGCCGGGCGTAGATCTTGCCGAAGATGCTGACGATGTTGTCCACGACCAGGTCGTCGTCGTCGCCTTCCAGGGGGTTGAACGCCGGCGGCGGGTCCTGCGCCGGGTCGAGCAGCACGATCTTGTCGGCGTACTCGAAGGGCAGCCGGTCGAGGATGTCGTTGACCAGATCCCCTTTCGGATCGACCACGACCAGGCCCCGGCCGGCCTTGATGGTGGCCAGGCTGACGTGCAGCAGCTGCGTGGTCTTGCCCGACCCGGTGGAGCCTTCGATGTGGGTGTGGTACCGGAAATCGGGTACCGGCAGGGCCACGGCGTGTCCACCGACCAGGGCGCGTCCCAAGGTGATGGTGCCGCGGCCGCCCGTGGGGACCTGGATCGGTGCCGGTACCGACTTGGCTCGGGCGCGCGTGAGACCCGGCACGGCCAGGTCGGTGGGCAGCCCGGCGATGGCGGCCAGTTCCGGGGTGGACAACACGAACCCGTGCCGCAGCCGCCGCGCGGCCAGCACCCCGACCGGGTGGCGCAGCCGGACCCGGCGCAGCCGGTTCGCGGCGGTGTAGACGGCGAAGCTACCGGCGATCCCGCCGGCCAGCCCGGACATTCGCTCGGTCAGCGCCGGGCTGTCCTCACCGCGGGGACTTGCCGTGCCGGCGGCGTAACGAATCGAGGTTTCCCAGTGCGGCCCGGCCGTCACCTTGTCCACCGCGACCCGCACATCACGGTCGCGGGCCGGATCCGGCCGCAACGCAGTCCTCGCCGTGTCTTTGGATCCCGCCCCGGCGGGGCCGGGGGTGAGGGCGTCGAGCAGCCACCGCAGTGGGGCGGCGGCGTCCATACCCCGGCTGGCGGCGGGGTCGCGCAGCTGCGCGGGGGTACGGCGCAGCCGGGCGATCCGGCGGGGTGCGGCGGGTCGGGCCAGGACCTGGATGCAGGCGTGTTCGTGGTGGCGCAGCCCGGTACCCGCGGCGACCAGTTGGCGCAGGGGGTCGGTGTCGTGCTCGACGCGCAGCGGGTACGCCTCGGCGAGCACGGGCAGCAGCGCCCCACCCGCCTGCCCGGTGACATCCAGCGGGATGGGTGGGGTCGGGTCGTCGTGCACGGTGACGGTCGCGGCCGGCCAGGCGGCGCGGGCGTCGGCGGCGACCGCAGCGGCGGCGACCATGCCGGGCACCCAGAGGGTGATGGTCAACGCCCGCCCCGTCCACCGGTACTCGTAGGCCAGATGGGGTGTGCCGTAGAGCAGGCGGCGCCACCAGGTGCGGTGCAGCGTGCCGTAGACGGTGGCCCAGAACTGGCCGGCGCTGGCGGGGTCGACCTCGGGCGGCGGCACGATGTTGACCTGCCGGGCATGCTGAACCAGCAGCCGGTGCCGCCAGCCGAGCAGGCGGGTGTAGCCGGCCACCGATGCGGCGAGGGCGAGCAGGGCGATGCCGGCCAGCCACGGCCAGGACGGCAGCCACCCGGCGAGATGGTGAAGCAGCGGCCCCAGACCGGGCGGTGCGGATGCCGGCGGAGTGGACGGCGACGGCGACGGTGGCGGGGTCGGGCCGTGGATCGGACGCGATGGCGAGAGCAGTGGCAGCATGGGTGATCCCTGGGTTTGCTAGAACAGGTCGGTGTCGTCATCGGCCCAGGCCGGGGCCGCGATGGACGCTTGTGGTTGGTTGGGTTGGCTGCTGGTCAGCACCAGCGGCAATTCCCTGCCGGAGGCCACCACCTGGTAGCGCACCCGATAGGAGCCGGCCACCAGCAGCGCCTCGCCCGGCCGGGCCTGCAGCAGCAGATGCCGCTCCTCGCCCGTCAGCGCGAACGCGTCGCCGACCGCGTCGATGGCCTGCGGGGCCTGCCGCATCAGGATC
>VAWN01000139.1 GCA_005885555.1 Actinomycetota bacterium | reverse complement strand
GATGGTTGATGGGGTCGTCCCCACGAAGGTTGCGGCCGCTCATTCTTTGGGGGCTGTCCAGAGCAGGCTCATGGCAGCACTCGGGTTCTCGGAGCTGGCCGCAGGTCATCACGTCGGTGGGCTGGCGCCCGGTGCCCTCCTCATCCACCGCCTCCCACGCCGCGTCGCCCAGGGCCCGCAGGGTGTGGTGGCACCAGCGGGCCAGCTTGCGGGCGACGGACAGGGCGGCCCGCTGGTGTCCCAGGCGGTCGCGCACCTGCAGGTAGTAGGCGTGGTCGGGTGAGGCCGCCTTGGCCGCGCACTGGGCCGCCTCGTAGAGCGACCAGCGCAGCACCGAGGGCCCCTGGCGGGCGAGGTGGCCCTTGGCCCGCTTGCGGTCCGAGGACCACACGCTGATGTCCAGGCCGGTGTGGCGCACGGCGTCGGCCGAGGACGAGAAGCGCCGGGCGTCGCCCATCTCGGCCCAGATGGCCACCGAGAACAGCGGGCCGATGCCGTAGTGGGCCTGCAGCGCCCGGCACCCCAGCTGGCGGCGGGAGAACCGGGCGATCTGGACCTTCAGCGGGTCCAGGTCGGTGTTGACGGCGTCGATCTGGCGCCGGGCCACGGCCACGGCCTGCGCTCCGCAGGGGCTCAGCGGCAGCGACGCCAGCTGCTGGCGGGCCTTGGCCTCCCGCAAGCTCCCCACCACGGGGACGCCCTGGTGGAACAGGATGGCCTGGATGCGCTGCGCCCAGGCGGTGCGCTCGTCGACCAGGTCCTTGTACAGGCGGACGCGGGCCCGGGCCTCGAGCACGTGGGTGGGGGGGATCCACGACTCGGCCAGGCGGTTACCCTGCAGCAGCTCGCGCAGGTGTCGGGCGTCTTCCCGGTCGGTCTTGGCCCGGCGCTTCGGGCCTCGGGCGCCGGCGGTCTCGGCCGGTTCGGCGACGTGGGCCTCCATGCCGGCGGCGTGCAGCTCCTCGACGACGTAGCGCCACCCCGTGCAGCCCTCCAGCGCGAACGCCGCCGGCTCGTCGCCCAGCTTCGACAGCCACGCGGCCAGGTGGGGCCGGTCGGCGGGGGCGATCCGGCCCCGCACGACCTCACCGGTCTCGGGGCGGAGATAGTCGAATGTGATCTGGCCACGGTGCACGTCGAATCCACCTACGATCGTCACGGGGACCTCCTCGAGCGCCTCAAATTGTCTGCCGCATATTCTGCGGCTGAGCCGGGGCGGTCCCCCCTTTCCCACATGCCATCTTTGACACCGTGATCGCGAAGGGGCAGGTAGGAGGACACGCGGTGGAGCTGTTTGTCCCTACATTCCCTTGATTTGCGCCGATTTGGGGTCAGCCGGCAGGAGCGGGCGCCGAGGCGGCCGCCTCGACGCCGAGGGCATTGAGTATCCGCTCCTGGAGGGCGCTGCGCCGGGTGTCGCGCTCGATGCTGCGCTGGCCGACGCTGAGGCTGACCCGGCGGATGCGGCCCAGCTCCCGCAGCGCCCGGCGGGGGGAGATGACCTGGTCGTCGAGGTCGGGGTCGGCCACCGGCGCCGCTCGCAGGTCGGCTTCCATGAGGGCCTCGATGACGCCGGCCAGCACGCAGACCGCGACGTGGGCCCGGACCCGGTCCTCGGTCCAGTGGAACACCGGGCGCAGCTCGATGAGGTCCTTGAGCACCCGGAAGCTGGACTCGACCTCGAGCAGGCGCCGGTAGGCGACGACCACCTCGGCCGCGGATGCCTGCTCGGGCGTGAGGGAGGTGGTGACCACCCAGCGCCCGGCCAGGAGCTTCTCCTCGTAGTCCAAGGCGGCCTCGTCGTAGTGGTGCAGGAAGCGGCCCTCGCCGATCTCGACGTCGAACAGGCGCGCCACCCCCGAGCCGGCCATGATGCGGGCCGCGGCGGCGGCGATCTTGGCCTTGTCCTTGAGCCGCCCGGCGCCCACCCGGGCCTCGAGGGCTCGCAGCTCGGCCGAGGTGCGGGCGGTCAGCTCCGCGGTGCGGGCCGTGTCGCGCCAGAGGCGCTCGGCGGACATGGCCACGATCCAGCGCCGCCCGCCGTGGGTGATGTCGCAGACCGCCGAGCCGGCCCGGGGGCATGGCGCCCACGTGGCGTCGGGCTGCGTCGAGGCCGCCAGCACGGCGGCGACATCGGCGTCGCGGTGCAGCCGGGTGGCCAGGATGTGGCCGAAACCCTTGTCCGACAACGCTTTGACGTTGTCGGCCGAGATCAGGCCCCGGTCGGCCACCATGGTGATGGCCCCGACGCCGAAGCGGTGCTGCAGGTCGTCGAGCACCGCGGGCAGGGTGGCGACGTCGGCGGTGTTGCCGGCGAAGACGTGGTGGGCGATGGGGATGCCGTCGCCGGTGCAGAGCAGCCCGATCACGATCTGGGGCCGGTCGCCCCGGTGGTCGCGGCTGTAGCCGAAGGCCCTCGACTCGAAGCGCGTGGAGGGCTTGGTCGCCCCCTCGAAGTACGTGGAGGTGAGGTCGTAGCACACCAGGCGCAGGTCCAGGTTGGTCAGGTCGGTGAGCGTGGCGTACAGGTGCGCCTCGGTGGCCTCCTTGGCCTCGGCCACCACGTCGAGGGCTCGGTAGTAGTGATGGGCCGCGGGCGTCCGGAAGCCGGGGGGCATGACCACGTCGGCACCCACCCACTCGGGGAGGGCCCGCTTGGAGCGGGGGGCGCACAGCCGGTTGGCCACCATGGCGAACACCGCGTCGGCGATGGGGGCCTCGTGGCCGCCGGCCATGGTCGCGAAGTGGCGGTCAAGGCCGAGGCGACGCCAGTACGCCCACGCCGCGGCCACCGCGCCGGCCGAGCGTGCCTGCTCGACATCGACGCCGGACTCCTCGCACCATCCCCGCTCGCTGTGCGTCGCCAGGGCGGCGACGATACGGTCGAGCTCGCCGGTGGCCCGCAGCGCCGATGCCTCGCCCAAGCGAGCGACCACGTCGTGGCGGACCCGCCCGCCGTCGCGCACGGCCTCGACCAGGCTCAGGTACTCATACACCCGATTACCCCGACGAACCCTCGTGGTCTTCACGTACACGCCTGTGATCGTAACGCCTGTACCGCTCAGAGGCGCGGATGTGTTGCCCCTACGTTTTCGGAGCCCCCAGGGCACCCGACAGCACAAAACCCCAGGTCGCAGCGCTGCCGGCTCCATCGACGACCCCGAAAGGGCCTCAAGGTGTCAAAGTCGGGTCAGTCCAGGACTTGATCAGGAGTTGGTGGCGGTGACGGCCGCGTAGTTGGCCCAGTCCCCACCGGCTGCGTGAACCCAGTGGACCGCTGTGGTGACGGCGATGCCCAGCATCTCGGCGAGCACGACGGCGGGGACCTCGGCGGCCAGTTGCTGCTGGGCCGCTCGTCGTGCGGCGCG
>VAWN01000090.1 GCA_005885555.1 Actinomycetota bacterium | reverse complement strand
CGGCGCCGACCTGCCCACCCGGCGCGTCGCCGCCCTGGTCTCCTACCGCGAACCCGCCCTGTCCTCCGCCGCGCAGGCCGGCATGGTCAACAACCTCAACGACGGCCTCGCCTGGGGCCTGTTCCCGCTGCTGTTCGCCGCAGCCGGCCTGTCCCTCGGCCAGATCGGCGCCCTGGCCGCCCTCTACCCGGCCGTGTGGGGCATCGGCCAGCTCGCCACCGGACCGCTGTCCGACCGGTACGGCCGCAAACCGTTCATCGTCACCGGCATGCTGCTACAAGCCGCCGCCCTGGCCTGGACCGCCACCGCCACCACATTCGCCCCAGGGGCGGTGGCCGCCGTCCTGCTCGGCGCCGGTACCGCCATGGTGTACCCCACCCTGCTCGCCGCCATCGGCGACGTCGCCCACCCCACCTGGCGGGCCCGCGCCGTCGGCGTCTACCGCCTCTGGCGCGACGGCGGCTTCGCCGCCGGCGCACTCCTGGCCGGCATCCTTGCCGACGCCTACGGCATCCACACCGCCGCAGTTGTCGCCGCCCTAACCGCCGCCTCCGGCATCCTCGCGCAATTCGCATGTACGAAACCCACCACCGACGAACAGGACATGGTCGCAATCCTTGCGAGACGGGTGTGCGGCCGCGTACCGGTAGATAGTTGTGGTGTGGTGGACAACGATGCTTCCGAGATCGCGCCCGATGGTGGGTCGGACATCTTCGCCAAGGTGAGCGAGACCCGGCAGAAACTGGCCCGGACGGCGGAGTCCGTAGCGCAGACGGTCGAGTACAGCGCCGACGTCCACGCCGACATGGCGCGCACCCGGCCGGAGGCGCACGAGCATGCCGAGCGTAACCGCCGATTGGCCGCCGCGGAGAGAGCCTCCGCGGCGGCGCTGCGCCACGGCGAACTGCCGTCGGATGCCGACCGGCGGGTCATCCGCGCCGGTGGCGGGGCCGTCGGCGAACAGGGCGATCCCGGCGCATCCGCCGGGGCGTCCGCGCCGCCGCCGAACAGCACGGGCCCGACCGACCCGGACGACACGACACCGATCCCGCGCCCCTGACCCGGCCCGTTCGCCGACAGGTCGGTCCCCGTGCATACGGCCGGCAGCGTGTGGTGCTGCCGCAGCCGCTGCTCCGGGCCGCGGGTCGGCATGCCGTCGCCTCGCGTGGTGGTTCGGCCGAGCGAAGGGTAAGGATGTTGGGCTCGTCTGGGTGACTATGGTCGTATTGATCTAGCCCCTGTTGGTATTGCCTCCGATCCGAGGCGAGTGTCGGTGACATCGCCTGATCGGAGTGGATGATGTGTCGGCCCTCTCGCAATGGCGTGGGTAGCGCATTTTCCCGCCCGCCGTTGGTCGGTTCGTGAGCGCGGCGACCGGTGCCCGCCGCCGCCGACCTGCTGGCCGGCCGGCTGCGGTTCCCGTGACGAGCGCGGAGTACCCGGCATGAGCGCCGCCAATACCGGAGGTTCGCCGCCGCGGGAACAGCGGATCAGCGCGGCGTTCGTGGAGCTGGCTGACACCCTGGTCGCCAACTTCGACCTGGCCGCGTTCCTCTACCGGCTGACCTGGCACTGCGTGGACCTGTTGCAGGCCGACGGGGCCGGGGGATGCTCGCCGCCCCCGACGGTCGGCTGCGGCTGCAGGCATCCTCTTCGGAACAAGTCAGGCTGGTGGAGCTGTGCGAGCTCGACGGCGCCGCGGGGCCGTGCCTGACCGCCTACCGCAGCGGCGAAACCATGGCGCAGGACGACCTGACCGTCGCCGACCCGCGCTGGACGGCCTTTGCCACCAGGGCCCGCCAGGACGGGCTGCGGTCGGTACACGCCATCCCGATGCGGTTGCGGGAGCACACCATCGGCGTGTTGAACCTCTTCGCCGTCGGCGTCGGCCCGCTGCCGCACGCCGACCAGGAGCTGGGCCGGGCGCTGGCCGACATGGCCACCATCAGCCTGCGGCACCACCAGCTCATCGAGGCCCATCGCGGCCAGTCGGAACAGCAGCAGCGCGCCTTGACCACCCGCCTGGACATCGAACAGGCCAAGGGGCTGCTCGCCCAACGCCTCGGCATCGACCCGCCCGAGGCGTTCCAGCGCCTGCGTCGCCACGCCCGCGCCACCAATCGCAAACTCGCCGACCTGGCCCGCGACGTGCTCACCGGTCGGGCATCACTCCCCGAGGACGACCCGCCGCGGCAGCCGCGTGCCGGCGCCGCCGCGTACGCCCACCGTGCCGCGGAAAGCGCGCGGGCAGCGGCCCGCGACGCGGAACGCAGCGCGCACGCCGCCGCCCAGGCCCAGCAGGACGCCCACGCCGTCCGGCAACGACTTACGAGACGACGTCACGCCGACCGGGACCCAGACGGACCGGACAGTCCAGCCTGACCTCCACAGCAGCCATCCCGGCCCAACGGGCGAGCCGGACCGGCCGCGAACCGGCCGCGAGAGCAAGGATCGCGGCCCGGGAGACCCCGCGCCCATCGCGGCGCTCCCCGGCACCACGGCGCACGCCGCGCAGAATCCACCGGCCCATGTGCGTCCCCCGGCATGCCCCACGAAGAGCAAGACCGCATTGCGGCTACAGAATCGCTCCGCGGGGTGCCACCTCCAGCGCCGCCACGCCTCGTCCGTACACCACAACCATCCGGTCGCCATGGCGGGCACGAATCATGCCGGTATCGTCGGAGAGGGCCGCGATGGCACGCTCCAAGACCTCGTCGGCGTCCGTGATCCCGTCCTCCTCGTAGGTCACGTCGAGACGGTCGCCGGCCATCAGCCGTACCCTCAACACAACCTTCGCCATGACGGTCAGCGTAGATGCAGCGGTCGGGTTCCGGCCCCGGGGCCACCCGGGCGCCGGCCTTGCCCCGGTGGGCAGCGGAAGCGCACGCTCAGCGGTGATACCTCGCGAAGGAGGCCCGGAGTGAGCCGGAGCCAGGAGATCCGAGCGGCCGGACGGCTGGTCGGTACCGGATTCGTTGCCGTTGTCGACACGGTCCGGGACGTGCACCGGGCGGTGGCGGACCGGTGGTTCACCGTCCTGGGGCCGCCGGCCCAGCCGGTCCGGGTACTGCACGACCGGATCAGCGACGGGGTGTACCGGATGGTCCGCGCCGGCCATGTCGCGATCCCGACCGCCGCGGGGGTGGTCGCGGCCGGCGCCGTCATCGGCGACGAGCGGCCGTTGTCGGCCAACCGGCCGGCGGGTCTCGCGCTCGCCGTACTCAACGGTGTGTGGGGAGACACGCTGCGGCAGCGGCATCCGGAACTGGCGTTGGCGATGACGGTCCGGGTGGACGGCGCCGACGTACCGCTCGGGCCCGCCGGCCTCGCCCGGGCGTACCCGGCGGGGACCGCGCGGATCGCGGTGTTCGCGCATGGGCTGTGTGAGACCGAACAGTACTGGTCGGTGTCCTCGCAACGGCACCACGGAACGCAGTACAGCACCCACGGGTCGCGCCTGCGCGACGATCTCGGGTATACGCCGGTCTACCTGCGGTACAACACGGGCCTGCACGTCTCGGAGAACGGGGAGCAGTTGGCGCGGCTGCTCGACGACCTGGTCGCCGGCTGGCCCGTTCCGGTCGAGGAGGTGGTGCTCATCGGGCACTCCATGGGCGGCCTGGTGGTGCATAGCGCCTGCCATCGCGGTACCGCCGCGGGCCATGCGTGGACGCGACTGGTCCGCCACGTCTTCTGCCTGGGTACCCCGCATCTGGGCGCCCCGTTGGAGAAGGGGGCCAACGTCGGCGCCTGGCTGCTGGCGCGGTTTTCCGAGACCCTGCCGCTGGCGCGGCTGGCCAACCTGCGCAGCGCCGGAATCAAGGACCTCCGGTTCGGCTCGGTGGCCGAGGAGGACTGGTACGACGCCGATCCGGACGAGCTTCTCCGCGACCGCTGTACCGACGTCGCCTTCCTTCCGCACGCCACCTACTACTTCATCGCCACGACGGTGACCACCGAACATGACCATCCGTTCGGCAGGGTCGTCGGGGACCTGTTCGTCCGGCTGCCCAGCGCGTCGGGGCAGGGTAGCCGCCGGCGGATCCCGTTCGACCTGGGCCACGGCCACCACGTCGGCGGCCTGCACCACTTCGACCTGCTCAACCACCCCGCGGTGTACCGCCAGATCCGCACCTGGCTGGCCGGCGACGAGGTGGCTGCGGGTGTCCCGGCGGGTCAGTCTCCGAGCAGATAGGCGACGGCATCCGCGGCGGTGTAGGTGTCGCCGTCGACGACCCCCGCCAGCAGGTGCCGCGCGCCGGTGAAGTCCGTTCCCGCGGTGACGATCGCCGGTTCGGTGTACCCGTCCGGCCGCTGTTGCGGCAGCCCGGCCGTGGCCAGCAGGGCATTGCACAGGCAGCAGCGTCCGGTGGTGTTGTCGATCCGCCCGCCGCGCCGGTCGACGTACACCTCGACCGGTTCGGCCGGGCACCGGTACCCGACGGTGCCGTCGGCCTTGCGGTACGCGGCGCGCAGCACGCCCAGGTCGCACAGACGGTTCCGCGAGGCGTAGACGTCGTGGTCCGAGAGCGTGCCCTCGATGTCGGCCACCTTGAACGGGAAGCCGGTCGGAGAGGCACGCCCGTCGGTACGCACCGCGACCGTCCCGGCGGTGACCCGTTCCGAGAGGCGATGCTTGAGCTCGTCAGCCATCCCCGACTCGCGGGACAGCGCGAAGATGGTGCCCGCCTGCACGCCGGTGGCGCCACCGGCGAGCGCGCGGGCGAGCCCGTCCGGCGTGGCGTAGGAGCCGGCCAACCAGTACGGCACCCCGACCCCGGCGAGCGCATCGGGCGCCACCACGTCACGACCGTCGTAGATCGGCTGCCCGGTCGGGTCGAGGCGGCGCACTCCGCGTGGTGGGGCGTTGTGCCCACCAGCGGGATGCCCTTCCACGACAAAGCCGTCCGGACGGCTGACCGGATCCGCGGCGAGCCCACGCGCGAGGTCCACCGAGGCGACGATCGCGAGCAGGCGCGGCCGGCGCAGGTCGGGAAGGTCGGCGGCGAACAGGTCGCGTGGGTCGAAACGCACCGCGAAGTCCCCGTCGGCCGAGGTCGAGCCCTGCACCCGCACGGCCAGCGATACCGGCTCGTGACGGGCCAGCCGGTCGAGCAGGTCGGGCAGCTCTGCCGGGCTGCCGGCGCCGACGAGCACGTAGTCCACTCCGGCCAGCATCGCCCCGTAACAGGCGAACGGGATAGGCAGTTCGATCTTACGCAGGTAATTGATGCCCACCACGCCGTCGTGCCCCTCCTTGGCCAGGAACACCTCGACGAAGTTCGCCGCGGCCGTCAACTCCTGTAGCGGCCGGCCGGGGCGCAACGTGAAGCGGGGTACCGGCCGGAACGACGCTTGCGCGGCCCTGCCGGCGGGCCGGAAGTAGGCCGCCAGGATCCGGTCGGCGATCCCCGGTACCGGGAACGCGGCGAGGGCGCGTCGCACATGTCCACCGGGGTCACCGAGTTGGAGCCGCCGCGCACAGACGATCTCCAGGGCGGTGCCGGAGACCACACCGAGCTGTCCGGTCCGGGAGACCGCGCGGGCCAGCGGCCAAGCGGAGATGGCGACCCCCATGCCGCCCTGGATGATGTGGGGCACAGTTGCGTGCGGAGTGTTCACCGTGGTCCTCCCGTCGCGGCAGCGGCCGGTGGGCGTCGGTGTGCCGCTCCGGGGTCCAGGGAGGTGGCTGTGCTTCAGCACGTCAGCGCACAGAGGTCGGCTCGAAATCCCTTCGTCGCCAGCCTAGCACGAACCTACGGTACCGTAGGTTTCTTGTGAGTAACATCCCCCGGACCCGGCGCCGGGCGGGACGCGGTTCGGCGGTCATGGCTGGCGGAGTGCGGCGAAGCGTTGCGGCTCGGGCCAGCGCACGTGGTGGACCCAGCCGGTCTTCTCCAGCAACCAGATCAACCGGGCGCTCGGGTCGAACTGGCCGGGCAGGACACCGTGCCGGGCGCAGGTCGGGTCGGCGTGGTGCGAGTTGTGCCAGCTCTCGCCGAAGGAGATGAGGGCCAGCGGCCAGAAGTTCGCGGCCCGGTCGGCGGTACGGGTGCGGAAGGGACGCTCGCCGTAGACGTGGCAGATCGAGTTGATCGACCAGGTGACGTGGTGCAGCAGGGCGATGCGTACCAGGCTCGCCCAGAAGAACGCGGTCAGCGCGCCCTGCCAGGACCAGCTCAGCAGGCCACCGATGACCGGCGGAGCGAGCAGCGACACCGCGACGAGCGGCCCGAACATGCGGTCCACCCGGGTGATGTCGCGGTCGGCGAGCAGATCCGGTGCGAACCGCGCCCGGTTGGACCACTGCCGCTGGAACAGCCAACCGCAGTGGGCGAACAGCAGTCCCCGCAACAGGCCGGTGGTGTTGGCTCCGAAGCGCCACGGCGAGTGCGGGTCGCCCTCCCGGTCGGCGTAGGCGTGATGGCGGCGGTGGTCGGCGACCCACTGGATCACCTCGCCCTCGACCGCCAGCGATCCGGCCACCGCCAGCGCGATCCGCAGCCACCGAACCGCTTTGAACGAGCCGTGCGTGAAGTACCGGTGAAACCCCACCGTGACCCCGAGGCCCGACACCAGGTAGGCGACCAGGCCGATGGCCGCGTCCCGCCAGGACAACCCCCAACCCCACGCCACCGGTACCGCCGCCAGCAGCGCGAGGAACGGCACCACCACAAAGATCCCGAGCACGACCACCGTGTACCGCGGCAGCGGCTCGTCCAGCATCGGCTTCGCACCGTCCGGCGCAACCCTATGTGAAAGATCGATCACCGTCATCGTCCAGCCCCTCACATTCGCGTCGACCAATCAGGCGCCAGGGTCCAGGGCGAGCGGATCAAAGAATTTCAGTCTACCGCCGGGAAGTGACTGGACAACCGGCCCTGGACGGCGGTCGCCGGTCGGCGCGGGTACGCCGCGGGGAGGTACCGTGCGAGCCATGGGAACGCCTCGATCCATCCCGGCACCGGCCGGCGCGGTACCCCCGGACGGCGATCGGTACGCGGCGCACGCCCTGGCGGTCGACGCGTTGCGGACGGCGTACCGGGCCGCCCCGGCTGGCGCACCGGTCCGGTTGGCCAAGCGGACCTCGAACCTGTTCCGCTTCCGCGACCGTGCCCGCGGGCCGGCCCTGGACGTGCACCGGTTCGACACGGTGCTCTCGGTCGACCCGCAGGCCCGGGTCGCTGATGTGCAGGGCATGGTGACCTACGAGCGGCTCGTCGACGCCACCCTCCCGCACGGCCTCATGCCGTTGGTGGTACCGCAGTTGAAGACCATCACCCTCGGCGGCGCGGTCGCCGGTCTGGGCATTGAATCGTCGTCGTTCCGCAACGGAATGCCGCACGAGTCGGTCCGCGAGTTGGAGGTGCTGACCGGGGACGGCCGGGTGGTCGTGGCCCGACCCGACAACGAACATGCCGAGCTGTTCCGCGGCTTCCCCAACTCGTACGGGACGCTCGGGTACGCCCTGCGGTTGACCATCGACCTCGAACCGGTCCGGCCCTACGTGCGGCTGCGCCACCTGCGCTTCGGTACCGCGGCCGCGTGCATGACGGAGCTGGCCGCGGTGTGCACCTCCGGCCGGTACGGCGGCGCACCGGTGGACTTCGTCGACGGTACGGTCTTCGGTCCCGACGAGCAGTACCTGACGCTCGGCACGTTCGTCGACGAGGCGCCGACGGTCAGCGACTACACGGGGATGGCCGTGTACTACCGGTCCATCCGGGAGCGCGAGAGCGATCACCTCACGGTGCGCGACTACCTGTGGCGGTGGGACACCGACTGGTTCTGGTGCTCGGATGCGTTCGGGCTGCAGGTGCCGTGGATACGCCGGCTGTGGCCGCGCCGGTACCGACGCTCGGACGTGTACCGGCGCCTGGTCGCCCTCGACCGCCGGTACCGGCTCAGTGCGTCGGTGGCGCGCCTGCGCGGCCGCCCCGAGGAGGCGGTGATCCAGGACGTCGAGGTACCCGTGGCACGGACGCCCGAGTTCCTCGACCTCTTCCACCGCGAGATCGGCATCACGCCCGTGTGGCTGTGTCCGGTGCGGCTGCGGTCGTCCGGGGCCTGGCCGCTGTACCCGCTGGAGCCGGACGAGCTGTACGTCAACGTGGGGTTCTGGTCGAGTGTGCCGCTGCGGCCGGGGCAGCCTGACGGGTACCACAACCGGCTCATCGAGGAGACGGTGACCGCGCTCGATGGCCACAAGTCGCTGTACTCGACCGTGCACTACCCGGCCGAGGAGTTCTGGCGGCGGTACAACGGGGCCGCGTACAAGCCGCTCAAGCAGGCTTACGATCCGGGCGGGCGGCTGCCCGACCTGTACGAGAAGTGTGTAGGGCTGGCCTGAAGGAGCCGACATGGGACATGCCGAGGTGCTTGCCCGACTGCTCGGGAGCGACCGGAGCGGGGTGGCGGTGCGGGTCTTCGACGGCAGCCGCGCCGGTCCGGCCGATGCTGCGGTCGTCATCGACGTCCGGTCGCCGCACGCGCTGTCCTATCTCGCCACCGCACCGGGCGACCTGGGCCTGGCGCGGGCCTACGTCACCGGTGCGGTGGAGGTCGACGGCGACCTGTACACCGCGCTGGCGCTGGTGGCCGGGTTGGACCTGGACCTGCCACTGCGTGCGCGGCTGCGCCTGTTGCGGGACCTGGGCGGGGTCCGGCTGCTGCGCCGGCCGCCCCGGCCCGAGCAGGAGGTACGGCTGCGCGGCCGGCGCCATTCCAAGGCGCGCGACCAGCGAGCCATCGCCCACCACTACGACGTGTCCAACCGCTTCTACAACTGGATCCTCGGCCCGTCCATGACCTACACCTGTGCGGTGTACCCGACGGCCGATGCGACTCTGGAGCAGGCCCAGTTCACCAAGCACGACCTGGTTGCGCGCAAGCTCGGCCTGCGCCCCGGGATGCGGCTGCTCGACGTGGGATGCGGCTGGGGCGGCATGGTGCTGCACGCGGCGCGGGAGTACGGCGTGCAGGCGCTCGGCGTGACGCTGTCGCGGCGGCAGGCGGAATGGGCACAGAAGGCGATCGCGGATGCCGGACTCGGCGAGCTGGCCGAGGTACGCCACCTGGACTACCGCGACGTACCTGAGACCGGGTTCGACGCCATCAGCTCGATCGGGCTGACCGAGCACATCGGTCTGGCGCAGCTGCCCGGGTACTTCCGGTTCCTGTACGACCGGCTGGCGCCCCGCGGGCGGCTGCTCAACCACTGCATCACCCTGCCCAACGAGGCCGAGGCGGTACGCCGCGGCTGGTTCATCGACCGGTACGTGTTTCCCGACGGGGAGCTGACCGGCGTGGGCCGCCTGGTGTCCGCCATGTACGACACCGGCTTCGAGGTGCGCCACGAGGAGAACCTGCGGGAGCACTACGCGCGGACCACCGCGGCGTGGGCGGCCAACCTCGACGCGCATTGGGACGAGGCGGTGGCCGAGGTCGGCCCGCGCACCGCCCGCGTCTGGCGGCTGTACCTCACCGGCTCGCGGCTGGGCTTCGAACGCAACCAGATCCAGCTGCACCAGGTACTGGGCGTCAAGCCGCACAGCGACGGCCGGTCGATGATGCCGCTGCGCCCCGACTGGGAACCACCACCCCCGGCATAGCGGGTAGAGATGCCCGGGGTCCGGAGGCACCTGTCCGGGCCGTCGGGCGCTCCGTGGCTGAGGTCCGGCACGCCGACGTGACCATTCCAGGGTACGGCGTTCGATTGGAGCCGGGCACCCGTCGGCCCGACCGATGTCGTCAGAGCGTCGCTGATCCGTCGACGACGGCGCGGGCAAGTTCGGAAAGGCGCCGGTTGGTCTTGCGGGCCTCGCTGCGGAGCAGGGTGAACGACTGCTCCATGTCGAGGTGGCGGCGTTCGGCGAGCACGCCCTTGGCCTGTTCGATGAGGACGCGGCTGTTGAGGGCCGTCTGGAGCTGTTCGGTGAGGGTGTCGCGGCGGTTGATGGCTCGGGCCTGGAGCAGCCCGACGGTGGCCACGTCGGCCAGTGCCTGGCCGAGTTGGATGGTGTCGCCGTGAAGGGCACCGGCTCGGGTGTCAAAGAGGTTGAGGGCGCCGATCACCTCGCTGCGCAGTCGCATCGGTACGGCGTGCACGGAGGCGAACCCGATCTGGCGGGCTTCGGCGACGAACGCCGGCCAACGGTCGGCGGCGGTCCTCAGGTCGGGGACCGCGACGGGCTGCCCGGAGTGGAAGCACTCCGGGCAGGGGCCCTGGTCGGTCTGGAGTTGGAGGAGTTCAAGCAGCCGGGTCCGCTCGGTGGAGGCGGCGACCACCTGCAGCGCGCCGCGCTGATCGGCCAGCAGCAGCCCGGCAGCCGCCACTCCGAGCAGGTCGACACACCGGACGGTCAGCCGGTACAGAAAGTCGATCAGGTCGAATTCATCCACCAGGGTGTCAGCCAGCTCGATGAACACCCCGGCCAGTTGATGATCACGCATGTCGCTCACCTCGTCCCACGATATCCGCGGTCGGGCCGCGAGTTGGTCTCGGATGGGTACGGCACCGGGTGGCCGCCGTCATGACGGTCACGGCGGCTCGGGGAGTGCGTCGGGCTCGAAACGCAGCCGCCGGCCGACCACGTCCCGGGCCACGTCGCTCAGCCGCCTGTCGTGAGCGTAAGCGTAGGCGCGTAGCCGGGCGAAGGCCGCCTCGGCGCTGATCCCGAGCTGTACGAGGATCATTCCGGTGGCCTGATGTACCACAGCCTGGTGTGCCGAAGCGTTGTCGTGCTGCCAGGCCAGTTCGGCGCCCGCGGGTGCAGCACTCGCTGTGCGATCAAGGAGCAGCATGCCGGCGACGTCGGCGAACGCCAACGCGTCGGCCAGCTCCTTCGAGTCCAGGCCGCCCGGCCGTGCCCGGTACAGGTCAAGGACGCCCAGGCTGATCGCGCCGATGTGCAGCGGGAGCGCGAACACGGCCCGCGCACCGGCATCCAGCGCGGCGGGGGCGAACACGGGCCAGCGCGCGAAGAACTCGGATGAGCGGAGATCGCCGGCGAGGACCGGGCCACCCCTGGTGAACGTGTCCATGCATGGACCCTGGCCGAGTGTCAGTTGCAACTCCTCCAGGTCCGCGGCGACCGCATCGGTCGCACTGACGGTCTCCCGTACGGTCGGGGTGACCACCACGGTGAGCCCGGCACCATCCACGCCGACGGTCGCCGCCGCGGCTGCACACACGTGCGCCAGCGACACCGGGCCGCCCAGCGCCTGTTCGACGATCCGGAGCCAGATCCGAATCTCCCGGTCACCGCTCATGGTCGCCGCGTTCCCGGCACACATTCCCGACCGGGCGATCCGGAATGTGTGCGGCTCGCGGCGTCCTCGTCGGCAGGTCGGCGGCGTCTGGTGCCGGGTCGGCCGCTACGAGGGACTCGATGGTGGACACGGATCCTCCCGGTCGGACGACGATCGCGTCGCCGGGGACCGGAGCAACCGCGCGTCCAGCCTACTACCGCCAGCCACCGGGCCCGGTCGCCGGCTCCGGCGGGCGATGACGGTACCGAAGGTGGTGCCGGCCACCGCGGCCAGGGCCAACCAGGCCCAGTGACGTCGACGCCGCCACCGGGTACCGAACGGCTCCTCGCCCGGGCCTCGTCGCATCATTCCGGCGGCTGTGGATCCGTAGACAACCGGATGGGCGCGGACGCTGGGTCCTCGCGGGAAGCCCGACCGACGGCATGCAGATGGCGCAGCGCCTGGACGTAGGAGTCGAGGAGGCTGGTCCGGCTGTACGGCAGGCCGTGCTGTCGGCAGAACCTGCGGATGAGCGGCTGGGACCGGCGCAGGTTGGCTCGGGGCATGCTCGGGAACAGATGGTGCTCGATCTGGTAGTTGAGACAGCCGAGCATCATGTCGAGGAACCGGCCGCCGCGGACAGTGCGCGAGGTGAGTACCTGCCGGCGGAGGAAGTCGCTGCGGTCCCCGGCGTCCAGCATCGCCATACCTTTGTGGTTGGGCGCGAACGAGCAACCCAGGTACAGGCCGAACAGGCCCTGATGGACGAGGATGAACACGACCGCCCGTACCGGCGACAGGACCAGGAACACGACGCCGAGGTACCCGACCAGGTGCGCCGCGAACAGGACCGTTTCCCAGGCCCTCGGCCGGTTCGCACGGCCGACCAGTGCGCGGACGCTGTCCACGTGCAGGCTGATCCCTTCGAGCAGCAGCAAAGGAAAGAAGAAGTAGGCCTGGTACCGGTACACAACCGCGGCGAACCGGCCCCTGGCGCCGGCCTGGCGGACCGTGAACGCCAGCACGCCCATCTCGATGTCGGGATCCGCGCCCTCCTGGTTGGGATGCGTGTGGTGGCGGGTGTGCTTGTCCACCCACCAGCCGTAGCTCAGCCCGATGGCGAGATTGCCGTCCAGGATGCCGAAGATGTAGTTGGCGCGGCGCGAGGCGAAGATCTGCCGGTGTCCGGCATCGTGTCCGAGGAAGCCGAGTTGGGTGAACACGAACGCCAGGAAGGCGGCGACGCCCAGTTGCCACCAGGAATCCCCGACCAGGACGAACGCGGCCCAGCCCGCCGCGAACATAGCGACCGTCACCGCGATCTTCCAGGTGTAGTAGCCCGGCCTGCGCTCGAGCAGACCGGCGCCCTTGACCTGGCGGAGCAGCCGGGAGTACAGGCTCCCGCTGCCGGTCTCAGCGGTCGTGGTGGTCGGTGGCGCGTCCGGCCCGCTCACGGCAGCCGGCGCGGGGATTGACAGCATGCGAAAACTCCCGGCTATCGACGATCCTTGCGACCTGTCGCCAGGGTCCCGAGCGACCTCCGTCGGGCCTAAAACGTTTCAGCGTCCGCCAAGCCCGACAGGCTTACCGCTCCAGCGTACCCCGCGGACCCGGCGGATCGCGCTGCGCGTGATGTACCATGACGCAAGTTCTTGTGTAGTTGCCTGCCTACCCCGGCACAGGCCGGGAATCGGCCTCCTTCCGGATCGACCGTCGGCTTGCCGCTGCTTGGGACAGCCTATGGGTCCCGCGGCGTGCGGGGCCGATCCACCGAAGGAGATTCATGACCACCGGTACCGTCAAGTGGTTCAACGCCGACAAGGGATTCGGCTTCATTTCCCAGGACGGAGGCGGCCCGGACGTCTTCGTGCATCACACGGCCATCGACGCGGGCGGCTTCCGCGAATTGCGGGAGGACCAGCGGGTCGAGTTCGACGTCGTCCAAGGGGCCAAGGGCCCGCAGGCCCAGACGGTTCGGCCAATCTGAGTTCGGCCAATCTGAGTACCGTGCCCGGGCGGTACGCCACCCGGGCACGGCCATCTCTCCCCCGGACCCGAGCGGCCCGCCGACGGAGTCCCCCGCCTGCGCACCGGGGCGGCTACTCATCTACTTCCCGCCAGCTTCCCGCCCCGGTCCGCCAGGCATGAGCAAGGATTTCAGCCGACGCCGGCCCGGGGCACCGCTGCGTCCGCGAGCGTCCGTCGACGCCGCCGGCGCGGGCCGTCACCTTCCAAGCCTTGCCATCGCTGAGGATGTAGACATCCCGGCGGCCATGAGGAGTCCGGACTCCGTTCCACCAGTGGTGCTCGATCGCCATCTGTCCACTGTGGACGATGTCGGGGCCACCGGTGTCGGACGGCATCGCGACGGGCGGTACGGCGACGACACGATCCGGCGTCGCAACGCGGGTAGGGATTCCGACCTCGGTTCCGGATCCCTTCGGCTGGGGCGCGGCGGGCCGCATCATCCGGCGAGGTTCGCCGGTTGCACGGCAGCCTTCGCAACCAGACCCGGCCATGCCCGGCCGCACCGGTCGTCACCGCGAGCCTTGTCCATGTCTGACGG
This sequence comes from Actinomycetota bacterium, assembly GCA_005885555.1. Lineage (GTDB taxonomy): Bacteria > Actinomycetota > Actinomycetes > Mycobacteriales > Micromonosporaceae > AC-43. Next base: position 22,553 of record VAWN01000090.1, on the reverse strand, counting down.
CACGACGGTGTCTGACGTTACGACGGGGTCTGACGTTACGACGGGCGTGTGTTCCCGCTCGGACGAATCCGTCGAGCCTGCGACCCGCACGATGATGCCTCCTATGGTCGTCGTCGGCTTGGCTGCGGTATCAGGCCGATCATCCCGGCTCACCTGTTGGGTGCCCGTCACCACGACCTCGATCCGTCGAGCGCGTCCCGTCGGTGGACTGTCCAGCCACCAGGGATCCGCGCAGCATGCCGATCGTACGCCAACCGTTGAGGTCCGTCGCCGACCCAGATCCCGTCGGGGACCGGCCGTCACCTTCCCCGCCCGACCGACACCGCCCGACCGACACCGCCCGGCCGGGCGGGCGTGGAGGTAGGCTGCCAGAGCGGCCCAACCCAGACCATGGCGTGGCGCGCTGCCGGTGTTGACTCGTACGCCTGGCCGCAGTGCTTATGACGGAAGGCGTCAACGGTGCCCTATCTGAGCGACGCGAACCTGCGTGCGGTACGAGTCCCGCACCGAGTGCGAGTAGGCAGATGGCCAGGAGGCGCTCGGTGAGTCCAATGCCACTCTCGGACGCAGGTGCGTTCAACGCTCTCCTGATGTCGCGTGTTGACGGGTGTGATGGGCTGCGCCTCGCCCGGCCGGCGCTCGTGCCCGAGGTGCACCTGCACCTCGCAGAGGACGCGATCGTGTTGCAGGCGAGGCTGGAGGCGCAGACCGGTCGGCGGTTGGCGGCGCCGTTCTGGGCGAACGCATGGGTCGGCGGCCAAGCGGTCGCGCGATATGTATTGGATCATCCGCATCTCGTCGCCGGCCGCCGAGTGCTCGATGTGGCATCGGGCTCAGGGATCGTCTCGATCGCCGCCGCCATGGCCGGTGCGGCGACGGTGACAGCGAATGACATCGATCAGTATGCGCTCGCGGCGGTCATCGCCAACGCCCGGGCCAACAGCGTGGAGATCGAGGTACACGCCAGGGATCTGCTTGACGGCGATGGTGGGGACGCTGAGGTCGTTCTCGCCGGAGATGTCTTCTACAGTCCGGAGCTGGCCGGTCCGATGCTGGCGTTCCTCGAAAGGGTCGCCGCCCGCGGCGCACGAGTGCTGGTGGGTGATCCCGGACGGGACTACGTTCCCCGGCATCGGCTGGAGGTTGTGGCCGGCTATCCGGTCTCGCTGGCGGGTGCCGCCGAGGACGCGTTGGTCAAGTGGGTCCAGGTATTTCGGCCGATTCTCGGGATCGGGCCGGCCGCTCACTGGGCGACGGCCAGGTAGGTACCGCTGACGACCAGCGCGAGCACCGCGGGAAGCGCTTCGCGGACGCTGTCGTGTGCCCGGCGGTGGGTGACCAGGGCACCGATCAGCAGCAGGATCATGCCGGCGGCGGCCAGCAGTCCGGCCGGCCGCCACAACAGTCCGACGAGGACACCGGCCGCGGCGGCCAGTTCGGCGACGCCGATGAGCCGGTACCGCCGCCAGGCGATGCCGAAGTGCCGGGCGGCGTGGCGCATCTTCGGGTGGCCGGCGAGCTTGGCGACGGCCGGGATAAGGCAGACCGCGACCAGCAGCAGGGACAGGGCGATGAACATGGGGATTCCTCTAGTCAGGGGGTGGTCCAGGGCAGCCGCGGCAGCTCGGATCGGCTGGCCACGGCGGCGATGACGCGGTCGGGCCGGACGAGGACGGTGCGGGACGGGTCGTCGACGAGCGCCTGGAGGCCGGTGGCTTCACCGGGGGCGAGGCGCGTGTCGATCCAGCCGGTGTCCGCCTGGCTGGCGGATGCGGCGGTGACGCGTACCGGCACGATGCCGTACCGGCGGCAGAACGCGAGCAGGTCGGCATCGGGACGGCGTGCCGTCAGCAGCGCCGGGGCCCCGTCGAGAACGTCGTCGAGGCGTTCCTGCTTGCCGTTCGCCAGGCACACCACCGGGTTCGGGATCAGGCCGCCGACGCGCAGGAGACGCGGATAGCGGAACAGCGGGCCGGTGCGTTGCAGTGCCCCGGTGTGCCGCAGTGCCCCGGTGCGCAGCGCGGGCGTGGCGGTGGACGCGACGCGCCCGCGGATCCGGTCGCTGCGCACCGCCCCGGCCAGCAGCAACCGGCGTACCGCGGCGGCGGCGTCCTGCCCGCCGGTCATCGCCCAGCCGACCAGCTTGGCCTTGCGGATCATCGCTCGGGCGTGCGGCCGGCGTTCGGTCTGGTAGGTGCTGAGCAGGTCGGGGGTGGCCCGTCCGGTCAGCACGTGGGCGATCTTCCAGGCGAGGTTGTCGGCGTCGCGGATGCCGGCGGCCAGTCCCTGGCCGATGAACGGTGGGGTGAGGTGCGCGGCGTCGCCGAGCAGGAACACCCGGCCGACCTGGAAGTGGGTGGCCAGCCGGGCCCGGAAGGTGTACACCGCGCTGCGGATGACCTCCAGCCCGGCGAGGTCGGGCCGCCCGGTCCAGGGTTGCAGCAGCCGGCCGAGCACGGCGATGAGATCGGTCTCGTCCTCGCCGTCGCGCAGCTGGAACTCCCACCGGTACCGGTCGCCGGTGACGTGCATGAAGGTGGCGGCCCGGGCGGGGTCGCACACCTGCTCGACACCGTCCCAGGTGGAGAGCGGGGTGCCGGCGCGGATGTCGACGACCAGCCAGCGTTCGGTGAACCGCAGGTCCTGCATGCACACGCCGAGCAGGCGGCGAACGGTGCTGTTCGCGCCGTCGCAGCCGAGGACCAGGCTGCCGGTGAAGGTCTGCGCGGCCTCGTCGGCCACCCGGCGGGTGTGCACCCGGACCGGTGCGGCGCCCAGCGGCCCGCGCGCGCCGTCGATCGCGTGCACCTCGACCCCGCGGTGCAGGTCGATGAGCGGGTGCTGGTCCACCCGGTCGAACAGCAGCGCCTCCAGCTCGGGCTGGTGGAACATGTTCGCCCCGGGGAACCCGTTGCCGGTGGCCCCGGTGTCCCGGGTGAACTCGGCCATCACCCGGTGGCGGGCGTCGAGCAGGCGCAGCCCGCTGGCCGGCCGGGAGGCGGCCAGGAAGGCGTCGCTGACGCCGACGCGGGGCAGCGTGCGGGCGACCTCGTCGTCGAGGTGGACGGCGCGGGGCAGCGGGTGGGGCTGCGGGTACCGCTCGATCAGGGTGACCGGGATACCGCGATCCGCGAGCAGCAGCGCGGCGGTGCAGCCGACCGGGCCGGCGCCGACGACGATGACGTTGTGGGGGTACATGGTGGGCTCCGTCAGGGTGTGGTGGCGATGGTGAGGGGGAACCCGGCGACGGCCTCGCGGACCTTGTCGGGTTCGCCGCCGGTGACGGTGACGACGAGCCGGCCGTCCCGGTGGCTCGCGCTCACCTCGCGGACGGCGATCCCCGCCTCGGCCAACGCGTCGGCGACGGACCGGGCGGCGGCGGCCACGAGGGCCGGCTTGAACTGCTTGCCCACAGCGGTCATCGGGACCTCGGGGATCGGATGGATGCGCTTCGGACGGGCGGCCGGTTCGCCGATCGCGGTGGTGGCCCAGGCGTGGAGTTCGGCTTCGTCGAACCGGTCCGGGTCGGCCGGCACGACGTCGGCGACCGGTACCTCGCCGGAGTGCCGATCCGGCCGCCCGACCGCGGCGGCGGCGCGCACCGCGGGGTGGCTCAGCAGCCCGTCCTCGATGACCCGGGGATCGATGTTGTGCCCACCGCGGATGATCAGGTCCTTGGCCCGCCCGGTGAGGTACACGTACCCGTTCCGGTCGACAACGCCGAGGTCGCCGGTGTTGAGCCAGCCGTCGCATAGGGCCAGCAACTGGTACGTCGACGCCGGCGTCGACAGGACGGTCATGATGACTTCCCGATGACTCGGGTGCGCTGGGTACCGAGGTCCAGCGCGTGGTCGGCGGTGGCGATGGTGGCGGTGATGACGTCCCCGTCGTGCAGGTACCGCGGATTGCCGGCCTGGCGCCGGAAGAACATCCGCCACCTGGTGGCCGGGGGCAGCAGCGCGGCCAGCTTCTCCACCGGCTTGGGCGGCGCGGTCAGCGCGGTACCGCCGGGGGTACCGGTCAGCAGCAGGTCACCCGCTGCCAGCGGCTGGAACCGGGACAGCAGCGTCAACGCGCGCGCCGGCCGCACGATCATGTCCGCGACCGTGCTGTCCTGGCGGACCTGCCCGTTGATGGACAGGGTGAGCCGCAGCGTGTCCAACCGGTTCAGGTCGGCCGCGTCGACCAGGGTCAGCCACGGCCCGACCGGGGTGAAGGTGGGATAGGACTTCGACTCGTAGAACTGGGTACGGGTGAGCTGGATCTGCCGGGCGCTGACGTCGTTGGCGACCACCAGCGCGGCCACGTACCGCGGCAGGTCCTCGTCGGTCACGGTGGTGCCGACCGGGAGGTCCCGGCCGATGACCAGGCCGAGTTCGACCTCGTAGTCGAGGAACTCGACCCCCTCCGGGCGGATGATGTCGCCGGTCGGGCCGGTGATCGAGTGTGAGGCCTTGCGGAAGAAGGCCGGCGGTACCCGGTCCGGGTCCATCCCGGAGTCGACGGCGTGGGAGCGGTAGTTCACCATCTGCGCGACCACCCGGGTGGGGGCGGTCACCGGGCTGAGCAGGTCCAGCGAATCCGCCGGACGCGCGCGGTCGGGCGCGGCGAGGGTGGCCTGGATCGCGGAGTCAAGGGCCTCCCGGTCGGCCAGGAGGTCGCCGGTGGTTGCGGTGGCCAGGTCGAGCGGCACCATGCCGGCCGGCGCCTGCACCCACCACCCGTCGACGGTACGGGCGAGGTTGACGCTCATGACGCCATCGCCTTGATCATCCCGCGCAGGGCGGCGAAGTCGACCTCGTTGCCCTTGTCGGTCAAGGCTTTGATGGCCGCGAGTACGACCCCGGCGTCCCGGGTACCGGTGAACTCCGCGGTCGCCTTCGGCCCCCACTGGGCCAGCCCGCTGACCGACATCGGCGCCCAGCCGGGCTGCATCGAGCAGTCGAACACGTCCCCATCGGTGTAGTGCTCGAACATCAACCGTTCCGGGTCACGCCAGTAGTCGAAGATCTGGCTGCCCTGGACGTGCCGGCCGATCCCCCAGGCGTGCCGGTACCCGCGCTCGCGCAGGTACTCCCCCGCGGCGGCCACCTCGTCCAGGTCGGTGACCTGGTACGCGGAGTGCAGGTACCCGGTCTGCGGCTGCAGCGCCATGGCCAGGGTGTGGTGGTCGGACGGGACGCTGCCCAGGTCGCAGCGGATGAACGCCATCGACGGCCCGCGCTCGCGCTGCCCGTCGAAGTAGAGGAAGTCGCTGACGATCATTCCCAGGTTGTCCAGGTACCAGTCCAGTGCCGCCCCGAACCGGGTGGTACCGATCGCCACGTGCCCGAGCCGCTCGATCTGCGCCGGGCGCCGGGCCGGCCGCTGCGGGTCGTTGGCCCGCACCGGGTCAGGGCCGAAGTTCATCCGCGACGGCGGGCGCTCCGGCACGGCCGGAAGTTCGGGGATCCCGTACACCACGCGTACCGGGAACCCGCTCGGATCGGTCAGCTGCACCGCCTCGCCGCCGCGGTGCGGGACAATCCGGGTGTCGGTGGCCCGCGCCAGCCGCTCCAGGTCGGCCCGGGCGTCGGCCCGGAACACCGGCCCGACGAACCGCGAGCCCGGACCCCGCCGTACCACCACGCCGGGCGTACCCGCCCAGTGGCCCCGCAGCACCAGCGATTCCGGGGTGCGGTCGGTGACCGCGAAGCCGAAGTCGGACAGGAACTTCCCGGCCCGGGCCAGGTCCGGCTTCTCGAACTCCAACCAGCCCAGACCGACGACCTTGATCAGCGGATTGCTGGACCGTCCCGGGTGCTCGCCCGGCACGCCGCCCGTATCGCTGTGCAACGACCGGTGCGGGTCCACCGCATGCTGACTGCGCGTGTCCATCACGATCGCATCTCCTTGCCTCTACCTGATCTGCGATGTCACATCATTCTTGTGATGAAGTATCAGTTACGATGGTCGGTCACGTCAATAGGCGTCTGACACAGATCAACCAGCGTGCGGCTATCGTGGTGCGGAAAGCAGGAAGGGTCGTTATGGCGCAGACGGCGACGACAGACAAGGCAAGCGGAGCAACCCGGCTGGACCGGCGCAAGGCCCGCACGCGGCAGGCCCTCATCGACGCCGCGGCGGAACTGATCGCGCAGGGCCGCGGGGAGCGCGCCAGCATCCAGGAGATCACCGAAGCCGCCGACATCGGGTTCGGGTCGTTCTACAACCACTTCGAGAGCAAGGACGAACTGTTCCGCACCGCGTCCGAGGAGGTACTGGAGCGCTGGGGCCGGATGATCGACCGCGCGTGCGCCGGGATCGAGGACGCCGCTACGGTTTTCGCGACGTCCTTCCGCATCTCCGGCCGGCTCGGTTGGACCCATCCCGACCTGGCCCGGTTCATCACCGGCGCCGGCCTGGAACTGCTGGACATCCCCCGCGGCCTGGCCCCCCGTGCGCTACGCGACATCAAACTCGGCCAGGCGGCCGGACGCTTCACGTTCCCGCACGCCGGGATCGCGCTCAGCACCTCGGCCGGCGCCCTGCTCGGGCTGCTGCGCGTCCGCCAGCAGCACCCCGAGCAGATCGACGAAACCGCGGTCGACGAAACCGCCGAAGCGATGCTGCGGATGTTCGGCGTACCCGCGCGCGAGGCCAGGCGGATCGCGGCGCGCAAGCTGCCCGACATCGAAGACTGGTAGCGAGCTCGGTCAGCTCGGTGTGTTCGGAAAGGTGGTCGGGCGCATCCGTTGCAGGAGTGCGGGGAGCTCCACCCAGGCGAAGCCGATCGTCGAGTCGCTGATTCCGTACGGGATGATCAGCGCGTCGCCGTGGCGCAAGGCGCCGCAGGAGTACACGACGTTGGGAACGTAGCCGTCGCGGTCCTGCGCGTCGGCGGACAGCAGCGGGTCCCGTAGAGCGGCCAGTATCCGCGTGGGATCGGCGCGGTCCAGTAGTACGGCGCCGATGCGGTACGTGCGCATCGGGCCCACGCCGTGGGTGAGTACCAGCCAACCGGCCTCGGTCTCGATCGGCGATCCGCAGTTGCCGACCTGTACCAGCTGCCAACCCTCCCGTGGCGGGCAGAGAACACCGGCGCGGTGCCAGACCCGACCGTCAACGGAGGTACCGAGGCTGACGTTCTCCCGGTCCCACCGCGACAGCGCCAGGTACCGGCCGCCGACCTTCCGCGGGAACAGGGCCATGCCCTTGTCCCGGGCCGCCGGTCCGGCGAGTTGGCCGGACGTGAAGGTGGCGAAGTCGTTCGTTGCCAACAACCGGGGCGCGATGTGCTCGCCGTCGAAGGCGGTGTAGGTGCCGTGGTAGGTGACACTGCCGTCATCGCCGGTGAACCGGACCAGCCGTACGTCCTCCATGCCGTTGCTCTCGCTGGCGCCGTCCGGCCACAGCAGGCGTTCGCTGATCGGGGTATCCGGTGGAAAGGTCACCTCGTACTCGTCCGCCGCCACCCGGTTGATCTGCTCGATCGCCAGGTGCCCGGCGAGCCGGTTGGACAGTTGCGGATGCAGTGCCCTGACCGCTTGCCGCAGGGAGGTCCCGTCGAACCGGGCCGGCAGTCCGCCGACCACCCGGTCGACGGTCTCGACGTCGGAGCCCAGATCGGCGAGCCGGGCCAGGAACAGGTCGCGTTCGTACGTGACCGGTCGGCGCGTACCGGCGACCAACACCGGCGACGGTGCGTCAAGGGTGACGGTCCGAGCCGGTCCGACGACACCGGTACGGAACTCGACCGACGAACGGTGGCCCTCGCCCACCGCCCGAAGACTCATCACGAACCTGACCTCCCCCGTCGCCACGCCTCTCTGGTCCGGATGAGCCACCATGGACGGGTTGCACACCGCGGCGGACTCCACCGCGTACTCCATGGTGAAGTAGGCGCCGATCAGTAACCGACGGTCGTCCCGCAGCCCATCCAGATCGGTCCGGCCGTGGGTCGCGATGTTGAAGTTCGCCCGCAGGATGTCGGCAAGGCCGCGGTGCCGGGTGGCGAAGCGCGCCGTGACGTCGGCCATCGACGCCGCCACCTCGCCGTCGTCGAGCCCCAGGACCCGATCGATGACGGCGCGACCACGGGAGGCGCCTTCCGGCAGTTCCTCGCCGGGTACGAACAGTCTCGCGATGACCCGCCCGGTGTCCGGGCGCAGCCGGGGTCCGACCGGCCGGGCGAGCGCCGGTTCACCCATGGCCGTCCCCGCTGCCCAGCGCGCGCCCGTGCTGCATGGTGGCGAGCAATGCCAACGTGGATTCCGCGCCCTGGTTGATGCTGGCCGCCACCGGGCCGAGGCCGTCGAAGCCGCCACCGGTACCGGCGTCGGTCATGGGTACCCCGGCGTCGTTGTCGCCCAGGAACCAGCCGACGCCCCGGCGGATGCCCACCGCCCAGAATCCGTCCCCGGTCACCGACAGCGCACGCGCGCACGCGTCGACCAGCGTCGCCGCCTCGATCGGCTGCTGGTCGAAGGCCGGCCGAGGTTCGGGTGGCCGCCAACCGCCCGCCGGCGTGAGCGACAGGCGCCCGCCTCTGGTTTCGGTACGTACCAACCACTCCAGCAGGCGCAGGCCGTCCTCCACCAACAGGTCGTCGCAACCGTACCGGCCAATGACGATGAGAGCCTCCGGCAGTACCGCGTTGGCGTACCCGAGTCGCGGTTCCGGCCACGGCCAGTCCGGATCGGGAGCCGAGCGGGCGACCACCGCGGCGCTCGCCTTCAGCAGTGCCCGCGCCTGCGGATGGTCGGGATGCCGGTCGAGTACCTCGGCGGCGCCGAGCGTCGCGAACGCCATCGCGCGCGACCACTCGGAGCGTTGCGTGGCGCCCAGTTCGAAACCGGCCAATGCCGCCTCCCGTACCCAGGGCACGGTACCGCGCGCCGCGACGGTGCCCAGGCCCCACAGCGCCCGGCCCCACCAGTCCCCGGTACCCGGTGAGTCGTGCCACCGCCGGTCGTACCCGAACCGGTTGCGGAACGCCCCGGTGTCGTCCTGCGCGTGCATCACGAACCCGAGGTACCGCTCGACCAGCCGGCGTTGTTCGGCCGACAGGTCCGGCTCGCGGCCGAGTACGACCAGACCTCGGGCCACGTCGTCGGTGCAGTAGCCGTGGATACGCCGGGGTATCGCACCCCGGGCGTGCTCCAGCAGCCCCACGTCGTCGGACAGCCGCAGCAGATGGTCGAACCTGAGCGGTACGGTGCGGCTCACGCGACCGCTTTCCGCAGGAGCGCTTCGGCGACGTCGCGGTACCGGTCCGCGACCGCGGGCCAATGCAACGCCGGTGCGACCCGGGCGGCGTTGGCGACCATTCCGGCCGCATACGCCGGCTGGGTGAGGACCTGGCGCAGGGCCGCGCCGATCGCGTCCGGACTGCCGTGCGGCACCAGGAATCCCACCCCGTCGGCCAACAGCTCCACGGAGTGCGGGAACGCGGTCGACACCACCGGAGTCAGGGACGCCACGGCTTCGATGAGTACGCCGGAGGTCACCTGCTCGTGCGAGTCGTAGGGCAGCAGTACCACGTCGGCTCTCTGGACCAGGCGACGCAGGCTTTCCACGTCGAGGTACCCCGGCTCGAACCGCAGCATGTCGGCCACGCCCAACTCGGCCGCCCGTGCGCGTAGCGAGTCGCGGTACCGTTCGCCGTCGCGCGCCAGTACCCGCGGATGGGTCTGTCCCGCCACGACGTACAGCGGCGCCGGATCGAGTACCCGCAGTCCCGGGAGGGCCTCGATCCCCCACTCCACACCCTTGCCCGGGCCCAGCAGTCCCCAGGTGAGGATCACCGGTCGCGACGACCGGTGGGCTGTGCGGTCCGGACGGCCGCCTGCCCACGCGCCGTGTGGGATGACGACGACCTTGCCCGGGTCTACCTGGTAGCCGGCTCGCAGCCGCCGCTGCCCGGTCCGGGCCATCGTCACCACCACGTCGGCCAGGGCGGCCGCTTCCTCCACGACCTGCCGCTGGTGCGCGGTCGGGGCGGACAGCACGGTGTGCAGGACGACGATCACGGGTACCCGGATCCGCCGGAGCACCTCAAGCACCTGGTCACCGTCGCGACCGCCGAAGATGCCGTACTCGTGCTGGACCACGACGACGTCGTACCCGTCGAGGTATTTCGCCGCCGTGGCCGGGTCACCGTGGCGGTCGGCGCGCAGCTCGTACACCACCTCGGCGCGCGCCGCCGGTCCGGGCTCGTCGACCATCCGTACCACGCCGACCTCGGTACCCGGGCCACCGGCCAGCAGTCCGTCGCGCAGCGAGGCGGAGAAGCTGGCCAGCCCGCACTGGGTAGGTGGGTAGGTGCCGAGCAGTCCGAAGCTGCCATATGTGGCCGCCCGCCGTGCCGCTCGTACCTGTTGCGGATCCTTGTACGGTCGCGGTGCCAAGTGCCCACCTCCGGTGGTTCGCGCATGGTCCGCAGCGCCAAGGCAAGCCACCACTCACGCGGGAAGGGCGGCGATCGGGACGGCGACGGCGGGAAAGGACGTAGGACTCCGGGCGGCCGATGCCGTTCGGAGTACTGCCACGCCGCCGAGGTCCGGAACGGCACGGGGTCGATGGTGGGACGCGAGGTGAACGTACCGGCCCGGACTCTACGCCCGGGCGGCGTTATCCCCTAGAGCGGCGGCGAACGCCAACCTCGGGGAGCCAGGGTCAATGGCCGGTCGGCGGGATCAGCGACGGTTTCGGCGCGTGCTTGGCCTTCTTCGCCGCCCGCTTCTCCTTCAGGCTCTTGCCGGGCTTCTTCACGTTGCTCTTCTGCGGAGACTTGTCGGACACGACGGTCCTTCCCACGATATCGGGGTACGCACACGGGCTGACGACGGCTTGCGCGAAGGGATGCCTGGAACGAAGCCCAGCAACCGGGAGCGGAATTGGTCAGACGACCATGCGGCGAGCTTACCCCCTGCCGGCCGTCCTCGCGGACTCCGTCGACACCGCAGCCGAGGTACGGGCCGGCTGATCCGCACGGGAGGAGCGGCGTCCCGCCGCACTACCCTGGTCGGCATGACAACGCGACCGAACCCGGTCGGCCGGTGAGGATCGCCCTGCTCGGGCCGGTCGCCTGGCGGACCCCACCGCGGCACTACGGGCCGTGGGAGCGGATCACCGGCCTACTCGCCGAAGGGCTGGTCGCACGCGGCGTCGACGTGACACTGTTCGCCACCCTCGACTCGGTCACCGCGGCACGCCTCGACGGCGTGTGCCCGCACGGCTATGCCGAGGACCCGACGATGGACGGGCGGGTATGGGAGGCGATGCACATCGCCCACGCGTTCACCCGGTCCGTCGAGTTCGACCTGGTACACAGTCATCTGGACTGGCTGCCGCTGGCCTTCGCCGGGCAGTGCCGCGCCCCGCTGCTCACCACGATCCACGGCTTCTCGGGCGCCGGGATCCTGCCCGCATATGCCCGAGCGGCGTCGAACTACGTGTCCATCTCCGACGCCGACCGGTCGCCCGATCTGGAGTACGTCGCCACCGTGCACCACGGCATCGACGTCGCCGAGCTGCCCTTCACCGCCGACGCCGGCACCGGACTGGTCGCCTTCGGTCGGATCCACCCGGACAAGGGCACGCACACGGCGATCGAGATCGCGCGGCTGGCCGGGCGGCGGCTGACCATCTGCGGCATCGTCCAGGATCAGCGGTACTTCACCGAACAGGTCGCGCCCCATATCGACGGCGACCGGGTGGTGTTTCTCGGCTCCGTCGGGCCCGAGCGCCGGGCCGAGGTCCTCGGTTCCAGCGCGGCCCTGTTGCACCCGATCGCCTTCGATGAACCGTTCGGCCTGAGCGTGGTCGAAGCCATGGCCTGCGGTACCCCGGTGGTCGCCTACCCGCGCGGCTCCATGCCGGAGGTGATCGACGAGGGCGTCACCGGATTCCTCGTACCCGATGCCGAGCAGGCCAGCGCCGCCGTGAAGAACATCGCGGCGATCGATCGCGCCGGCTGCCGTACCCGCGCCCGGCAGCGCTTCAGCGTGGACCGGATGGTGGCCGACTACCTGCACGTCTACGCCACGCTCCTCGGCTGACCCGCGCGTGACCGGCGTAGGGTGAAAGCGTCGCTCGGGACCCCGGTGGCCGAGAAGTTCGCCCGCTGGCGGACGCGTCCACCGATCGAGGTCACGGTGAGCAGACCGACCACCTGACCGTCGCCGCTGGCTGCGGATCCGGCACCGACCGAGGAAGGAGCCGACCATGGCTGACAAGGTTGAACTGGTGATGCGATTTCACCCGGTGGGCGGGGAGGATGTATCCCTGTTGAGCAGCGACTTCGCCGACGAGGCACAGGCGTTGGCGGCCATTGCCCGGGCACTGGACGAGCGGCACGGTCTAGTCCTGTCACAGGCCAGATACAACCGGGAAGCCGCCGAAAGTGGCATGGTCATCAACCTCGCCAACGTCGTCTCGGTCCGCGTCTCCACCAGGGACAGCGACACGACCGGCCAGTACCTGTAGCTTTGGACCGCCCGCCTACCGCTTGCGCTCGACACCGTACGACGGAACGGTGGTGACCGTGTCCACGGCCACGGCGTACGGTCAGCTCGTCTTTGACGTGAGCGAGCCGACCTGGCTCGCCGTCCAGGTCGCCGTGGCGCGCCGTACGGGGCTGGACATCAGCGACCGGTTCGAGGCCCTCAACAACGGCGTACCGCTGACCACGCAGGAGTTGACCGGCCCCCACCAAGGCCGACAACACCTACTCCATGCCGACCCGGGCCCGCTGCTCGTCACGTACGAGACGGCAGTCACCAGGAACGCGCCGGCGACGGTCGAGCCGGTGACGCCCGAGCAACGGATCGCGGCGCTGCTACCCAGCCGGTACTGCCCGGCCGACCGGATGGCAGGCTTCGCGCGCAGCCACTTCGGTCGACTGCCCAACGAACTCGAGCGGGTACGGGCGATCTGTACCTACGCATGGGAGCACCTCCGGTACCAGGCCGACACGAGCGGCCCGGCAACCGACGCGGTCGATACCCTGCTCGCGGGGCACGGTGTCTGCCGCGACTTCGCCCACCTGGTCGCCGCTCTGTGCCGTGCGGTCGACGTACCCACCAGAATCGCGGCCGTCTACGCGCCAGGCCTGTCACCGATGGACTTCCACGTCGTCGCGGAAACCGCGATCAACGGCAACTGGTACGCCTGGGACGCGACCAGATCGGCACCACGAACCAGCATGATCCGCATCGCCACCGGCCGCGACGCAGCCGATGTAGCCTTCATCAGCCTCCTGGGCGGGCAGGCCGAACTGACCGGAATGCAGATCACCGTCGCCAGCCCGGACGATCTCCCCCTCGACGCACACGAAGAGCTGGTCGTACTCGGCTGAGCTGCGCTTGACGAGCATGGTAGGGGGTTCGCATGCACCGGATGGTCGGGTTCGGTGACGGCCGGATCGGAGCCGTCTCGCTCGGCGAGCCGGTGCTGCGGTACCAACACAACCCGATCCTGACCGCACGTCACGTCAACGACGTGTGGACCGAACCACATCGTCGAGTAGTAACCGTCCACAATGCCGGTGTAGCCCTCGTCGGATCCGAGACGGTGATGCTGTTCCGGTCACACCTGCGGTGCGGCATCAGCGTCCTGGGCCTGGCGCGAAGCGACGACGGCGTCACCGACTGGCGGGTCGATCCGCGGCCGTTCCTCAAACCGGCCACCGTCGAAGACCGGCTCGCCCCGGGCCTCGACCCGGCCGAGATCACCGAGATGGAGGCCGGCGGTGTGGAGGACGCCCGGATCAACCCCATCGATGGCACCTACGCCATCACCTACAGCGGCTACGCCGCCGACGTCCGCAACAGCGTCCGCGTACTCCTTGCCGTGAGTCAGGACCTCGCCACGGTGACCCGGTTCGGCCCGATGCTGCGGCGAGACATGCGCAACGTGGTCCTGTTCCCGGAGCGCATCGACGGCCGGTACGTCGGCCTGTTCCGGCCCAACGACGAGCTGCCGGCCGACACCGGCGGCATTTTCCGGGAGATCCGCATCGGCTATGCCGACGATTTCCGCACCGGGCCGTGGAACGTTGCCCAGGAGCCGGTGATGCGCACGAATGGAAGCCCGAGCGCGTTCGCCGACAAGATCGGCCCGTGCGCGCCGCCGGTGAAGACCGACCACGGTTGGCTGAGCCTCTTCCACGGGGTACGGACAACGATGGACGGCAACCCGTACGTACTCGGCGTCGCGCTGCACGACCTGCAACAGCCGCGTACGGTCCGGATGTCCAGCATCCCTGTGCTGTTCCCATCCCGGGCCGACTGCCGCGTCGGCGAGACGGACTACGTCCACGTGCCGAACGTGTTGTTCTCATGCGCGATGCTGCGCCGGCCAGATGGCACCCTGCTCATCTACTACGCCGGCAACGACACGGTCATGAACGTGGCCGTCAGCCATGAAGACATCCTGGCCGAGCTGTGCCGCCGGTACGGGCAGGACCCGCACACCGGACGACTCCTCTACCCCATCTAGCCCCGGTACCCCACATTGCGGCCAGACCTCGGTCTACAGTCCGTGGCACGAGTCTAGCCGCGGCGCGGATCGCTGCCGCGCACGCGGACACAGCCGACGAGAAGAGGATGGCACGGGCACCGCTCGGCCAGGTCCTCCATGTCAGGAGTACCGTGAGCACAGGTGCAAGAGGTCATCCCGCGGTGATGCTCGGTTCCGTGCCGCTCCAGTCCCCGGCGGTCGTCCGTTCGACGATCGAAAGGGAACGGCGATGATCGAACTGGCGGCGCGACCGGCGGGTGCTACCGCTGCCCCGACGGTCGACCACGATCGTCTCGACCACGTGATCTCCCGGGTGGCAGCCGGTGATCGGGCGGCGTTTCGGTGTCTGTACGCCTTCATGGCCGTGCGGGTCTGGCAGACCGCGGCCGAGGCACCGCTGGGCCCGGCCGACGCCGTCGCCGTCACCCGTTCGACCTTCGTCGAGGTCTGGCACTCCGCCCGGGCAGCTATCCATTACGACACCCGCGACTGGATGGCGACGGTGACCACCGGTCGCGTCAACGATCGACTACGCCTCGTCGACGCGAGCGGTCGCCACTGGGTCCACCCGGCCGAGCCCAGCGTTGGCGCGGATCGCCGGCATCGGCCGCCGACTGTCGTCGACCATGACGCCCACATCCACCGCGAACTCACCGCGCTGCTGGGAGCCGGCGCCGCCACCATCCGCACCGGACCCGGCGTCTTCGCCAGGATCGAGGACCTCGACCAGGCACTCGCCACTATCGCCGCCGCCACGCGGGCGGCTGCGACGGATCCCCGCTGATCAACTCAACCGGGTTACCACCCGCCGATGCGCAAGACCACGCGACGGAAACGAGGACCCCGTGTACATCGATAAAGCTGACATCATCTCAGTCCTGCGGTCCAGGGGGCTGAACGCCCGGGCCGACTGGGTGGACCGGGAACTGCCCGGGCTTGTCGACACCTACAAGAACGCCGCCCTGCTCCGAATGCTCGACATCGACCCCGCCGCCATTGCACCGGTCGATGTCGCCTCGCGGCACGGCTGAGCCGCACAGCCCGCCACCAGAGACGGCCCCCGCGGGACCCGCGCAGACCCCCTGCCCGGCAGCAGGTTGCTCGCGCCACCCCGGATGCTGCACCTCGCTCTTCGCCGCGCAGCCGCGTGGCGACCCGGTACGCCTCTACCGGCGCGGGCAACGACGCCGAGTCCCGGTCCGCAGTCAGAAGACCCGCCACCCTTCGCCGGGCGTGCTGGTTGTGGCCGCCGGGGATCGGGTCTGAACAGGTGTACGATGAAGGTGTCGCTCGGGACCCCGGTGGCTGACAGTCCGCCGCCGGTGGACGCACCGCCTCCGATCGAGGCCGACATGACCGGACGCCCCCAGACGAGAGCTCATCTCTTAGGCCTGCCGTTCCCTAACCGCGGCAGTGGCTTCGCGGGGGAAGGCAACGAGCAGGAGAGCCGGTCCGGGCGGCTGCAAGACTCTTGGGCTGGTACCACGGACACCCGGGCGGGGCACCCGCCGCGCAGGGGCTGACCAGCGGGGCGACACACGGCAGCCTCCTGGGCTGGCCGGGCGAACGGCCGCCCGACCCGGGCCTGTCGCCGAGGCCCCCACGCCGTTCACCGCGACGTCCGCGCGGCGGCAGCCACCCTCGATTGATCGACAACGAGCCATCAAGGGATGAAGGGCGGCGGTTGTGATGACCGCGACGCAGAACCGTCCGGAGCGGCCGGGCCCGGACACCACGACGACCAGGCCGGGCGACGGCTCCGGCCAGCCGGCTGACCACCGGACAGGTACCCAGCGAAGAGTGCCGCGCAGCCGGATGGGTGGAGTGTGGGTCGCCCTGGTCGTGGCCGCCTTCGTGTTCCTACTTCTGTTGATCTTCATCCTGCAGAACGGCCAGCGGGCCCAGGTGTCCTTCCTCGGCGCGCACGGGCACCTGCCGATGGGGGTTGCGCTGCTGCTCGCGGCGGTCTTCGGGGTGCTGCTGGTGGCGCTGCCGGGTACGGCCCGCATCATCCAACTGCGGATGTTGGGCCGCCGCCGCGGTACCGCCAACGAACCGCAGCTGCCCCCGCCCGCCGGCGACCCGGCCGGGTCGTAGCCCACCACCGATCGGGCGGCCACCACCGCCGCGGTCGCACCCACGTCACCCAACTATCGGTACCAACCACGAGGACGGCTGCCATGACCACCACCGACACTCAACGCGCCACGATCGTGGCAACCCCGCCATCCTCGCCACCCCGACTGCACCTGGCCCCGGTCCGGGCCGGCCACGCGGTCCTGGACGGCGGCTGGTGGCCGCGGTCCTGGGATCCGGTCGCGGAACTCCCCGGCCTGATCCTCGACCTCGACGCCAGCTTCGGCCCGATCCGCCAGGTGCTGCTGAACATCGACGCCTGGGACCGCCGGTTCCGGCGGCTGGCGGTCGGCTCCCGGGTGGTCCGGATGGGCTGGTTCACCAGCCTCGACCCGGCGCTGCTGATCGCCACCACCGAGCGGGGCGACCAGATCGACCTGCTCGTCGTCCCACCCGGCACCGCCCGAGCCACGGCCCGCGCCGCGATGGCGCGGGCAGCCGACCCGGCCGACACGACCCGGGCACCCGCCATCCTCGCCACCATGCCGACCGCGTGGGACGCCCCGCCTGACGACGACGCTCCGGCGTCGGTGTGGGACAACGAGGGCGGCCACCTCGCCGACGCTCAAGCACCCCGACCCACCGGTGCACTGTCCACCGCCCGCTCGCGCTGAGGAGTTGCTTTGCTATGAGTCTCCTGCAGACAGCCGTCCTGGCCGCGGCCATCGCGTTCGCTGTCGCCCGTCTGATCACTACGCCGCGACCCGAACCTGTTCCGGCCAGATGACCACCACGCCGGTCACGCGCGACGCACCCGCGGACGGGTTCGGGGCCAACCCCCGGGCCCGCACCCGGCTCTACCGCGACGGCACCTACCTGCTGCGCGACTTCCCGGTCGGACACTCGTGCCCGCCCTCGACAAGCGGGGCTGTGGGTCGCCTGTCTCTTGCGCTCCGGGGAAACAGGTGCTGCACTGTGGTTAGCACTCACCACTTGTGAGTGCTAACCGAATGGGATGAGATCCCCGGGACGGAAATCCTGCGTCGCGGTCATCGCCGGTCGGTCCGAGCGGTGCCGCACGTCGGCACGACGATGTAGAGGACGACGCAGATGACCAAGTTGATCGCTTTCGGTGAAGAGGCCCGTCGTGGTCTTGAGCGGGGCATGAACGTTCTCGCCGACACGGTACGGGTGACGCTGGGCCCGAAGGGCCGCAACGTCGCGCTGGGCACGACGTGGGGCGCGCCCACCATCACGAACGACGGGGTGAGCATCGCCAAGGAGATCGTCCTCGACGACCCGTACGAGAAGCTCGGCGCCGAGCTGGTCAAGGAGGTCGCCAAGAAGACCGACGACGTGGCCGGTGACGGCACGACGACGGCGACCGTCCTGGCTCAGGCGCTGGTTCGGGAAGGGCTGCGCAACGTCGCCGCCGGCGCGAATCCGATCGCGCTCAAGCGCGGCATCGAGGCGGCCGTGGCCTCGGTTACGGACGTGCTGGGTAACCAGGCCCGCGATGTCGAGACGAGGGAGCAGATCGCGGCCACGGCGTCGATCTCCGCGGCCGACCCGACGATCGGTGAAATCATTGCCGAGGCGTTGGACAAAGTCGGCAAGGACGGCGTCATCACTGTCGAGGAGAGCAACACCTTCGGGCTGGAGCTGGAGCTTACCGAGGGCATGCGCGTCGACAAGGGCTACATCTCGCCGTACTTCGTCACCGACACCGAGCGCATGGAAGCCGTCCTCGACGACCCGTACATGCTTATCGTCGAGGACCGGGTCTCGAACCTGAATGACCTTCTCCCGATCCTGGAACAGGTCATGCAGGCGGGTAAACCGCTGCTGATCATCGCCGAGGACGTCGACGGCGAGGCCCTGGCCACGCTGATCGTGAACAAGGTCCGGGGTACGTTCACGTCGGTCGCGGTCAAGGCGCCCGGCTTCGGTGACCGCCGCAAGGCCATGCTGGCCGACGTCGCCGTCCTCACCGGTGGGCAGGTCGTCAGTGAGGCGGCCGGGATCGCACTGGAAAACGTGGGGCTGGACATGCTGGGTCGGGCCCGCAAGGTGGTCGCGACCAAGGACGAGACCACCATCGTCGACGGCGCCGGTGACGCCGGGCAGATCGCCGGTCGGGTCGCCCAACTCGGTACCGAGATCGACAACAGCGACTCCGACTACGACCGGGAGAAGCTGCGTGAGCGGCTGGCCAAGCTGGCCGGCGGCGTCGCGGTCATCAAGGTCGGCGCGGCCACCGAGGTCGAGCTGAAGGAGCGCAAGCACCGCATCGAGGACGCCGTCCGCAACGCCAAGGCCGCCATCGAAGAGGGCCTGCTCCCGGGCGGCGGGGTGGCCCTGGCCAACGCGGCGGTCACCGCGTTCGACAAGCTGGACCTGACCGGCGACCAGGCCACCGGAGCGAACATCGTCCGGGTCGCGCTCATCGCACCACTCAAGCAGATCGCCGCGAACGCCGGCCTCGAAGGCAGCGTCGTGGCCGAGAAGGTCAGTTCACTTCCCTCGGGCCACGGTCTCAACGCCGAAACCGGCGAGTACGTCGACATGATCCAAGCGGGTATCGTCGAGCCGGCCAAGGTCACCCGCTGCGCGCTGCAGAACGCCGCATCGATCGCCGCGCTGTTCCTGACCACCGAGGTACTCGTCGCCGACAGGCCCTGACGTCAAGCGCGCAATCGCCGGAGGGCGACAGCGGCGTGCTGGGCCGCCCGCCATATACCTCACCCCACGAGCGACCGATGCAACCCGAGGAGGAGAACGCCATGACAACCGCCGCGCTCTCTCCAACCCACCCGACCACGCCCCGGCAAGACACCACGCACACCACACGCCGGCAACAAGCCAACCGGACCTTCCGCCTACGCATGCGCCGCATCCCCGGGTTCCTGCTGGTCGTCGCCCTCCTGCTACCCCTCTTGATCACCGCGCTGTTCGGCAACCACTGATCCGTTGCCAGCTGCCTCCGGCCGCACTCGGTGTCGGCGACCGGCCGTTCCCACCTGCCGCAG
Organism: Actinomycetota bacterium; assembly: GCA_005885555.1. Classification (GTDB taxonomy): domain Bacteria; phylum Actinomycetota; class Actinomycetes; order Mycobacteriales; family Micromonosporaceae; genus AC-43. Next base: position 2,946 of record VAWN01000090.1, on the reverse strand, counting down.
TTCCTCAGCGACCTGGGGGTTGCCACGGCAGGACGCGTACTTCCACCGTGGGCAGGTCGCCGCAAGCCGCTGGTGCTTAGGTGCAGTGGCTCGCGGGTACCGGTGCCGGGGTGAGGGCCGCGGGATTCTCCAGGCGGATGGCGGCGCAGTGGCGGCGGGCCCGGCGCCATCACGATTGGTTGGATCATCTGGTCCGCGCCGGGGTGCGCTACGACCAGGCTGACGGTGGGCGGCTGGCCGCCGCGGTGACCTACTACGCGTTCTTCGCCACGTTCGCCCTGGCGTTGCTGGGCTTCGCGATCTTCGGATTCTTCCTGGACGACCCGGCGGTGCTGCACTCGGTGCAACGCTATCTGGTGCAGAACCTGCCCAGCCTCGACGTGCAGGCGCTGCGCCACGCCCGGGGTACCGCGGGGGTGATCGCGTTTGTCGGCCTGCCGGTGACCGGATGGTTCTGGGTCGACGCGTTACGGTCCTCGATCCGCAAGGTCTGGGGACTGCCCGAATACCCGGGCGCTCTGGTCGTCCGCATCTTCGTCGATCTGCTCGTGCTGGTCGGGCTCGGGCTGCTGTTGGCCGTCTCGCTCGCGGTGGCGTTCGTGACGACGGCGTTGGCGGGCCGGTTGGTCAGTGCCGCGGGCACCGGCGACGCTCCGGCGCGGTGGCTGCTCGCCGGAGTGGGGTTCGTGTTGGGCCTCGGTGTGAACGCGCTGTTGTCGATCGCGGTACTCACCGGGCTGCCGCGGTTGCGGATGCCGCTGCGCCGGGTACTCGGACCGGCCCTGCTGGTGGCCGCCGGCCTGGAGTTGCTCAAGACCCTTGGCCGGCTTTACGTGCAGCGCACCGAGGCCAACCCCACGTACCAGGTCGTTGCCGGCGCCGTCGGGCTACTCGTCTTCCTCAACGTCGTCAACCAGCTCATCCTGTTCGCCGCGACGCTGACCGCCACCGGCACCGCCGGCCAGGTCACCGACCTCGCCGCCCGCCCCGACACCACAGCACCCGTCGCGAGCATGTCAGCCCCGGATCGGTGACCACGCCGCGGCCTCCTGCCGGGTGCCGGCAAAGCTACGGCGCGGGCATAGGGCGCGCCCGGCGGCGGCATGGTCAACGAGGCCACGAACGGGCGGGAGGCCGCACCACCGCCGTGGCCGTGGCTGGTGGCCGGGCTTGGCGTTGGCCTGATCGTCGGTGCGCCAGCCACGTCCCGGCTCGCCTCTGTCGGCGGCCGGTGTAACGTTGGTGTTGGACGCGGCCAGCCGACCCAGTCGGCCTCGTGGTCGTGTTGACGGCCCAACAGAAACGGTCAGCCCCCGGACCCCTGGGCTACGCATCACCACCATGACCATGATGCGCACCCAGGAGGTCGAACAGTGGCGGCATCACCAACATCCACCATCCACTCCGGACCCGGCGCCGGGAGCGAGAGCACGGCGAGCGGCGTACCGGCGCGCGGCAGCGACTTCGCCGAACTGATGCGCCGAGTCAAGGCCGCCGGCCTGCTGCAGCGGCGGCCCGGCTACTACGCGGCGAAGATCGCCGTGACCGGCGGGCTTCTCGCCGCGACGTGGACAGGCTTCATACTGATCGGCGACTCGTGGTGGCAACTCGCGGTGGCCGGCCTCCTGGCGTTCGTGTTCACCCAGGTCGGGTTCCTCGGCCATGACGCCGGCCACCGGCAGATCTTCCGGTCCAAGCGGGCCAACTACCTGGTCGGCCTGCTGCACGGCAACCTGGCCATCGGGCTGAGCTACGGCTGGTGGGTGGACAAGCACAACCGCCACCACGCCCACCCCAACACCGAGGACAAGGACCCGGACATCGACATCGGCGCGCTGGCCTTCACCGCCGGGCAGGCCCGCGCCAAACGCAGCCGGGTGACCCGGTTCATCGCCCGCCACCAGCGGTACCTGTTCTTTCCGCTACTGCTGCTGGAAGCGGTACAACTGCATATGTCCAGCATCCAGGCGCTCGCCGGTCGCGGGCTGCGCCACCGCATCTGGGAGACCCTGATGCTCGGCCTGCACGGCGCCAGCTACGTGACCGTGGTGCTGCTGGTCCTGTCTCCGCTCAAGGCGGCCGTGTTCATCCTCGTCCAGCAGGCACTGTTCGGCCTGTATCTGGGGTGCTCGTTCGCCCCCAACCACAAGGGCATGCCGATGCTGGCCGCTGACGACCAGAGCGACTTCCTCCGCCGGCAGGTGCTCACCGCCCGCAACGTACGCGGCAACTGGCTGGTCGACTTCGCCCTCGGCGGACTGAACTACCAGATCGAGCACCACCTGTTCCCGAGCATGCCCCGACCCAACCTTCGCCACGCCCAGCCGATCATCGCCCAGTTCTGCCGCCAGCACGGGCTGTCGTACAGCCAGACCACCCTATGGCGCTCCTACGCCCAGGCCCTGCACCACCTCCATCAGGTCGGCCGCCCGCTGCGCGCCACCCCGGCGGGCTGACCGGGGCGCCGTTCGACGCGCCACGACACCGTCCCGCACACGCGATACGAACCCACGCCGCTACCGGAGCCCACGCATTGACAACAGTCGGCTCGGTCAACGGGCCCGGCTGGTGGCCGGCGGGATTTGTTCGGATCCGTCGACGATTGCCTGGGCGAGGTCGGACAGGCGCTGGTTGTGGTTGCGGGCGGTGGTGCGTAGCAGTGTGAAGGCGTCGGCTACGTCCAGGTGTAGGCGTTCGGCCAGGATGCCCTTGGCCTGTTCGATCAGGACGCGGCTGTTCAGCGCGGTCTGCAGCTGTTGGGTGACCATGTCGCCGCGGCGGATGGCGCGTTGCTGCAGCAGTCCGATGGTGGCGACGTCGGCCAGTGCCTGTCCGATGCGCCGTCTGCCATCGTCCATGGCGCCGGGTCTGGTGTCGAAGAAGTTCAGCGCACCGATGACCTCGGTGCGCAGACGCATCGGTAGCGCGTGTACCGCGGCGAAGCCG
>VAWN01000018.1 GCA_005885555.1 Actinomycetota bacterium | reverse complement strand
ACGGTACTGACCCGGCCGGGCGACGCGATCCTGGTCGACTCGCCCACGTACCACCTCGCGCTGCGCATCCTCGCCGACCGCGACGGCGAACTCATCGGCGCACCGGCCGACGACGACGGCATCGACCCGCACGCGACCGGCGCGCTGCTGCACCGGTTGCGCCGCGCCGGCCGGCGGGTACCGCTGCTGTATCTGGTGCCCACCTTCGCCAACCCGACCGGTGTGTCGCTGTCCGCGGCGCGGCGGCGGGAACTCGTCGCGGTGGCCCGCGACGCCGGTACCGTCATCGTCGAGGACGACACCTACCGCGAGATCGCCTACGACGGCCCGGCCCCGGAGTCCTTGTGGAGCCTCGATCCCGAGACCGTCGTGCGCGTCGGGTCGTTCGCGAAGACCGTCGCACCCGGCCTGCGGCTGGGCTTCCTCACCGCCGCGGCGCCGTTCGTGCGGCGGCTCGTCGAGCGCGGCTACGTGCACAGCGGCGGCGGGCTCAACCACGCGACCGCGTTCGCGATGGCGGTGCTGGGCCGCTCGGGCCGGTACGCCGCGCACGTCGAAGCGGTCCGCGACCGGTACCGCCGGCAACGCGACGCACTCGTCGGCGCGCTCCACGGCGGCGCGCTCCACGGCGGCGCGCTCGACGTCCGCGTGCCCGGCGGCGGCTGGTTCCTCTGGCCGCGCCTGCCCGAGGGGATGTCCGCGACCACGCTGCTGTCCGCCGCCGAGGCGCACGGGGTGTCGTTCCTGCCGGGCAGCCGCTGCTACGCCGGACCCGGTGGCGCGGACCGGATCCGGCTGTCGTTCTCCATGTATGACCCGCAATCGCTGGCCGAGGCCGCGGGCCGGCTCAGCGCCGCACTCACCACGCCAGCCACTCGGTACCGGTAGTCGCCGCCGCCAGGGCATCCGGATCCGGCCCGACACCCAGGCCCGGACCCGTCGGTACCCGCACGTGCCCGTCCTCCAGCCGGAACGGCGCGGTGATGTCGGTGCGGTAGTACCGGTCCGACGCCGACGTGTCGCCCGGCAGCGTGAAGTTGGGCAGCGCGGCGAGCGCCACGTTCGCGGCCCGGCCGAGGCCGGTCTCCAGCATCCCGCCGGCCCAGACCGGTACCCCGCTGGCGGCGCACACGTCGTGCACCCGGCGCGCTTCCAGGTAGCCGCCGACCCGGCCCGGCTTGATGTTCACGATCGCGGCCGCGTGCAGCGCGATGGCGTCCGCCGCGGCCCGCGCCGAGGTGATCGACTCGTCCAGGCACATCGGGGTACGCATCCGGCGCGCGAGTTCGGCGTGCCCGCGGATGTCGTCCTCGGGCAGCGGCTGCTCGATCAGCAACAGGTCGAACGCGTCGAGGCGGGCGAGCTGGCGGGCGTCCTGCAACGTGTAGGCGCAGTTCGCGTCGACCTGCAGCAGGATGTCGCCGAACCGTTCCCGGACAGCCCGAACGGGTTCCACGTCCCAGCCCGGCTCGATCTTCAGCTTGATCCGCAGGTACCCCTGGTCTAGGTACCCGTCGACCGCGTCGAGCAGTTGCGCGACGGTGTCCATGATGCCGACCGACACCCCGGCCGGTACCGCCGGCTTCACCGCGCCGAGGTACGCGCCGAACGACATCCCGGCGGCCCGCAGCTGCGCGTCCAGCACCGCGGTCTGCACCGCCGCCTTCGCCATCGGATGCCCCTTCACCTTGGCGAAGGCCGACTCCGCGAGGTGGGCGTCCACAGTGGACAGTGCGGCGAGGGCCGGCGACAGGAACCGCCGGATGACGTCGGCCGCCCCCGCGACGTACTCCGCCGAGTAGCCCGGCTCGGACATCGCCACGCACTCGCCCCAGCCCTCGGCCTCGTCGCCGACCGCGCGCACGAGCAGCACGTCGCGCTCGTGCTCGGTACCCATGGAGGTGCGGAACGGCGCCACGAGCGGCATGGCGACCCGGCGCAGTTCCAGCCCGCTGAACTTCATCGGCGCTCCAGCACGTAGCGGCCGTCCCTGGTGAACCCGCTGATGCGGTACCCCCGGTCGAACGCACCGACCAGCGCGTCGCGCACCGCGTACCGCCACCGCCCGGCCAGCTCGGCGTCGCGGCGGCGCAGCCCCTCGACGTCCGGCGGGGTGGCGACCAGCAGGGTGTCGGCGCCCGGCGGCGGCGCGGCCGCGACGGGCGAATCGCCGGCGCAGTCGAGCAGCACCGCAGCGCCGGCCAGCGGCGGATCGCCGGCCGGCGCGTCCAGCCGCCAGTCGACGTACAGCCGATCGCTCGCGTCGCCGGAGTTGATGCCGTCCTTGAGCGCGCCGTAGAAGTCCGGCAGGTACGCCGTCGCGCCGGCGCCGAGCTTGTGCAGGTTGAACCAGGCGTTGCGGCGCACCAGCGGGTCGAAGGTCCAGCACACCCGGGTCAGCCCGCGGGCCAGGGTCCACGCGCGCTGGTGCTGCTTCAGGGCGTACCCGACGCCCCTGGCCTGGGTGCTCTGGTCCACCCCGGTGATGTGCGAGTGCAGGTGGTCCACCCCGAAGAACGCGACCGCGGCGCCGACGAGCCGCTCGCCGGCGTAGGCACCGGCCACGTAGTTGCCCGAGTGTGCCAGCGCGCGCAGCAGCGAGGGGTTCACCAGGTCCTGCGGCGAGTCGACGCCCCACACGTCGCAGAGCAGCGCGACGGCCGCCTCGTGGTCGGCGAAGTCGTGCAGCTGGGCCACCCGCAGCCCGTGCCGCCGCGCCGCCTCCTCCGCGGTCTCGGCGGCGTCGGCCAGCAGTTCGGCGGAGATCGGGGCCACCAAGCCAGTATGGGGCCGGCGCATTACGCTCGAAAGGAGAACGGGAACAGGGAGCCTCCCATGATCGAGCTTCTGGTGGTCGTCGTCGTGCTCGTCGCTCTGTGGCTGGCCGCCGGGGTACGGGTGATCAACCAGTACGAGCGGGGCATCATCTTCCGCTTCGGCCGCGCGCTGCCCACGCCGCGCGAGCCGGGACTGACGTTCATCGTGCCCTTGGCCGACCGGCTGCGGAAGGTGAACACCCAGATCGTCACGCTGCCGGTACCCGCACAGGACGGCATCACCCGCGACAACGTGACCGTGCGCGTCGACGCCGTCGTGTACTTCAAGGTCGAGGACCCGTGGAAGGCGCTCATCGAGGTACAGCAGTACCGGTTCGCCGTCGAGCAGGTCGCGCAGACGTCCCTGCGCAACATCATCGGCAAGAGCGAGCTGGACGACCTGCTGTCCAACCGGGAGCAGCTCAACCGCGGGCTGGAGCTGCTCATCGACAGCCCGGCGCTGGGCTGGGGCATCCACATCGACCGGATCGAGATCAAGGACGTCCAGCTACCGGAGTCGATGAAGCGCTCGATGTCCCGGCAGGCCGAGGCGGAACGGGAACGGCGCGCGCGGATCATCACCGCGGACGGCGAGTTCGCGGCGGCGCAACGGCTCGCCGACGCCTCGGCCATCATGGCGGAGACACCCGGCGCGCTGCAGTTGCGCATGCTGCAGACCGTCGTCGAGGTGGCCGCCGAGAAGAACTCGACGCTGGTGATGCCGTTCCCCGTGGAGATGCTGCGGTTCTTCGAGCGGGCGGCCGACGCGTTGGCCGGTGGATCGCTCAAGGCCGACCAGCCGGGTACCGATCTGGAGAAGCCTGCCGAATAGCGTGCCCCGTCCGCTTCCTTCGCGGCGGTTCCGCCCGGCGGCAGCGGTTCCCGGTGATCCTTGACCGGTTCGCCGCCGGTCGGGTACACCTGTGCCATCGAGCCATCCGAATCCCGCCGGCGGATGCGCTGCCCGTAGCCCACGAGGAGTGCAGAGCAATGGCAGACAGCTTGTCCCGCCGGCAGGTGATCGGGATCGGTGCCGCGGTCGCCGGTGCCGCGGTCGCCGCGCCGATCCTGGCGAACACGGCCCGCGCCGGTACCGGGGCGCCCGCCGCCGGCGCCGGCCACGCCGTATCAGTCAACGACCTGCCGTGGCAGGCGGCCCGGGACATCGTCAACGGCATCGTGCCGACCTCGTTCCCGGACGCCACCTTCGAGGTCACCAAGTTCGGCGCCAAGGCGGACGGGAAGACCGACAACACGGCGGCCTTCGCGGCGGCGGTCACCGCATGCAACAAGGCCGGCGGCGGGCACGTGGTGGTACCGTCCGGCACCTACGTCACCGGCGCGATCTACCTCAAGAGCAACGTCGACCTGCACCTGAACTCCGGCGCCACGCTGAAGTTCAGCGGCGACGCGAGCAAGTTCCCGACGGTGCTGACCCGGTACGAGGGCATCGAGTGCATGAACCACTCGCCGATGATCTACGCGTTCGGCGAGAAGAACATCGCGCTCACCGGCAGCGGCACGCTGGACGCGGGCGGCACGTCGAGCTGGAACAAGGGTTCCGACCGCGCCTTCCTGGAGTCGTTGATTTCCAAGGGGATCACCGACCCGCACAAGCGCGTGGTACCGGGTTCCGGCCACAACATGCGGTCCACGTTCGTCGAGCCGTACAACTGCGACCGGGTGCTCATCTCCGGCGTGACGCTGAAGAACCCGATGTTCTGGCAGCTGCACCCGACGCTGTGCACCAACGTCATCGTCGACGGTGTCAGCACCGACCCGAGCACCGCGCACTCCAACACCGACGGCTGCGACCCGGAGTGCACCCGCGGCATCGTCATCCGCAACTGCACCCTCGGCGCGCACGACGACAACATCGCCATCAAGTCCGGCCGGGACGCCGACGGGCGCCGCGTCAACGTGCCGACCCGCGACGTGGTCATCTACAACAACGTGATGAACGGCAACTGGGGCGCGGTCACCTGCGGCTCGGAAATCACCGGTGGCGTGCAGAACGTCTACGCGTTCAAGTGCAACATCATCGGCGCGACCAAGTTCGCGCTCTACGTGAAATCCAACACCCAGCGCGGCGGCGGTGCCCAGAACGTCAACCTGGACAGCATCACCGGTGCGCCGGTCCGCTCGTACGTCTTCGTGACGATGACCTACAACGGCCAGACCGGCAGCCACCCGCCGGCGTTCGGACCGTTCAGCATCACCAACTCCAGCTGCACCAAGACGCCGAAGGTGTTCGACGTCAGCGGCCTGTCCAGCGACCACGTCAAGGGCTTCACGGTGAAGAACTGCGCGTTCAAGGGCGTGGCCAGCACCAGCGACACGTGGAGCAACGTCGACGGCCGCAGCTTCACCAACGTGACCATCAACGGCAAGGCGGTAACCAAGTAGGCCGTTGCCCAGGGGCCGCCCGGGACCTGGCAGTCCCGGGCGGCCTTTCATGGCACCGTGCGGATTCAGGAACAGAGCTCGCGCTGCAGCGCGAGACCGAGGATCGCCGATCCGGTCATGTCCAACGCGGGTTCGTCGGTCTGCCAGGACCGCACGTCGTCCACGAAGCGGCTGTCCACGGTGGAGAACTGGTGGTACGGGTCGGCGCCGCCCTTCGGGCACTTGACCATGCCGTCCTGGTAGTCGCCGAGGCCGCCCTCGAAGTTGCTGACGTTGTTCGGCCCGTTGACCACCGCGCCGACCGCCCGACCGGGTGCGATGTTGTCGACCTGGTGCTGCATGCACTGCGGGAAGTTGCTGCCCTCGCCGACCATGAAGCTGACGCCCCACGCGTTGCCGCCGAACAGCCAGTCGCGCTGCTGGGTGGCGAAGTTGTCGAACGAGCCGTCCCCGCTGGCCTTCTTGTACAGCGCCTGCGTGGTCAGCAGCCCGAAGGTGTGCGAGTCCACGTCGAAGTCGTTGTAGATGCCACCGGCGTGGAAGACGTCCCTGGCCGCCCGGTCGGCGCCGGTCTTCACCTGGCGCTTGAGGTCGGCCACCAGCGCCGCCCGGCTGATGCCCACGTTGGGGTTACCGGCGGCGGCCAGCGCCTTGATGAGGTCGGCGTGCGCCAGCGCGCTGGTGTCGTACAGGTTGAACGTGTCGCCGGTGTCGTTCGCGAGGTACCCCCTGGCGAACCCGGCCGCGTCGGACAGGTACCCGGACGCGTTGCGCCCCAACGCCTGCGACGCCAGCGCCAGCTCGGTCGCGCCGAACTCCATGTCGTCGCGCCAGGTGTCCTCCGGGTAGAACGCGTTGGGCAGCGCGGTCACCAGCGGGGCGGGCGGCGACGCGGTGGCCGCCATCGCGTACAGCGTGGTCGCCTGCCCGTACTCGCTCAGCGCCTTGGCCGTGTTGCCGGCGGCCGCGTCGACCTGCGCGCCGAGCGCGAAGGCGGCGGACACCCGGCCGACCAGGTTGGGGCTGATCTTCTTACCCGGGTCGGCGGCGAGGAACACCGGCCGGTGCACGGCGGCGAACGTGTCGGCCGGGTCGTCGTCGGCGTCGTCGGCCTCCGGCAGCCGCCAGATGTCGTGGTCGCCGTTGAAGGTACCGGCGCTGTTGCCGCTGCCGATGCCGACCTGCAGGTACAGCGTCTTGTGCTGGGCGTCCCACATCTGGTCCAGCCACTTCTCGCCGAAGTGCGCCTCAGCGTCCAATGTGGACGGTGCGGCGGAGCCCAGCGCCCGTTCGGTGGCGAAGAGGATCGCGTCGCCGAACGCGGTGGTGTGGGTGAACTTCAGGTAGTCGCCGGCGTCGAACCACCCGCCCAGCACGTTGACCGGGCCGCCGACCTTCTTCAGCGCGGCGTCGGTGATGACGTCGCTGTCCGGTTCGAAGTTGGGCGTGGCGTACACGGACGCCTTGGCGTCGTTGAGGTGCGCGGGCTTGCGGCCGGTCTGGCCGGCGATCACGTCCGGCCCGTCCCGCTGCACCTGGTAGAACGCCACACCGTCGGCGATCGCCTTGCGGTACAGGGACGCGGGGTCGGCGATGCGGAAGTCCGGCGAGCTGCCGGTGGCGCCGCCGCTGACCTTGATGTGGTACGTGCCGGTGGCGTGCAGGCCGGTGAAGGTGATCGGGTACACCGCCTTGTACTGGGTATTCCACACACCCCGGCTGGTGCCGTTCACCTTGCCGGACAGCACCGTGTGCCCGGCCGAGTCGACGACGTCGAAGGAGACGTCGCTGACCGGCGATTGCACCATGAGGTACGCCTGCTTGGTGTCGCCGGGCAGGTACCCGACCTGGTCGACGCGGACCAGGCCGGCGGTCGCCGCGCTGGCCGCGCTCGGCAGCGCGAGGGCGCCGAGCGCGAGCCCGGCGACGCCGAGCAGGGCGAAAGTACGCGTTGAAGGCACGGTCGGCCCCCCGACTGATAGGCAATCTACCTTACTAATTGCGGGACACTAGGCCCATCGACGAACCACGTCAACCGGCAGCCTCCCAGGTCGCCGAGGGAGGCGTGTGGATCTTGCGATTTCGTCAAGACGAACCCGCCGGCCGCGCCTAGCCTCCGAGATCTTGGACACCTACACCCCCTGGCGGGGGTACCAGCGTCCAAGATCTCGCCCCTCGGCACCGCGGGGAACGGACCCACCCCGCCAGCCGCAGAGAATCCGAACGTCGAACCCTTACGCTGAGCCATGATCTTCATCGCGCGCGCCGTGCACGGCATCGAGTGGGTGTGCGCCGAGGAGATCGCCCGGACGCTGCCTGCCGGGGACGTCCGGCTCGCGCGGCGCGAGGTGACGTTCCGCCTACCGAGCGTGGACGACCGGCTGCACGCGCTGCGGACCGTCGACGACGTGTTCGTCCGGGTCGGCGAGGTGGGCGACGTGGGTACCACGAAGGACGCCCTGCCGGTCCTGGCGCGCCGGCTCGCGGCGCTCGACTGGTCGGCCGCCGCCCCCGGCGCCGTACCCGGCCGGCGCTTCGACGTGGTGGCGAGCATCGAGGGGCGGCGCACGTACAACCGGTACGCGGTCGAGGCGGCCGCCGGTGCGGCGCTCGCACCGGTACTCGGCGCGACGTTCGTCGCGCGGACGGATGCCGGGTCGGCCGGGGAATCCGACCTGACCGTCCGGCTGTTCCTGCGCGGGCCGGTCGCGGTCGCCGCGCTGCGGCTGGCCGCCCGGCCGCTGCACCGTCGGGCGTACAAGCAGGACACCGGTCCGGGTACCCTGCACCCACCGCTCGCCGCGGCACTGGCCCGGCTCACCGCACCGGCCGGCGGCGAGCGCGTGCTCGACCCGTTCTCCGGCGACGGCACCCTCGCGATCGAGGCCACGCTGGCGTACCCGGACGCCCGCGTCACCGGTACCGACATCGATCCGGCCCGGGTCGCCAACGCCAGGGCGAACGCGCAACGGGCCGGGGTCGCGGTCGAGTTCGCCGTCGCCGACGCGGGAGAGGCCGACGCGGGAAGAGACGCGCGACCCGACGACGTGCGAGCCGCCGACGTGCGAGCCGCCGACGTCGTGCTCACCAACCCGCCGTGGAACCTCGCGGTCGACGCCGCCGGTACCCTCGCCGGTTCGCTGGACCGGTTCTGGCGCACGGTACCGGGGCGGCTGTGTGCCGTGACCGACGCGGACCTGGCGGTGCCGGAAGCCCTGCGCCGCCAGGGTTTCACCACCGCGCTGACCACCCGGGTGCGGCTGGCCGGCCGGGTCTCCGACGTCGTGCTCGCCGCGCCGCCCGGCCACCCGGCGCCGGCCCTACCGCCCGGCCTGGCCACCTGGCGGGAACAGGCCGTCCGCGCCGGAGTGGTCCTCTAGGCCGTAGGCTACGTGCGTGCGCGTCGGGCTGTTCGTCACCTGCTTCAACGACACCCTGTTCCCCCAGGTGGGCCGGGCCACCGTCAGCGTGCTGGAGCGGCTCGGCGTGCGCGTCGAGTTCCCCGAGGCGCAGACCTGCTGCGGCCAGATGCACTTCAACTCCGGGTACCGTCCCGAGTGCGTGCCGCTGGTGCGCCGCTTCGCCGACGTCTTCGCCGGGTACGAGGCGGTGGTCACCCCGTCGGCGTCCTGCGCGGCGATGGTGCGCCACTACCACCACGTGGTGGACCCGGCGGTCGCGGTGCCGAAGGTGTACGAGCTGTGCGAGTACCTCATCGACGTACTTAACGTCACCGATGTCGGCGCGCACTTCCCGCACACCGTCGCCTTCCACGCCACCTGCCACTCGCAGCGGCTGCTGCACATCGGCGACCGGCCGCGGCGGCTGCTCGAAGCGGTCGACGGGCTGGACCTGCGGCCGCTGGCGCACCCGGCCGAGTGCTGCGGTTTCGGCGGCACCTTCAGCGTGAAGAACCCGGACACCTCGACCGCGATGGGCATCGACAAGGTGGCCGACATCCGGGGTACCGGCGCCGAGGTGCTCGCCTCCGCCGACACCTCCTGCCTGATGCACATCGGTGGCCTGATGTCCCGGCAGGGCAACCCGATGCGGATCCTGCACCTGGCCGAGATACTGGCGGCCACCAAATGAGCCATCCGACTTTCCTCGGCATGCCGCCGTTCCCCGAGGCGGCGAAGGAGGCGCTGGCCAACACCCAGCAGCGGGCCAACCTCGCGAAGGCGACCGCCACCATCCGCGACAAGCGCGCCCGCGCGGTCGCCGAAATGCCCGACTGGGAACACCTGCGGCTGGCCGGCGCGGCGGTCAAGGACACCGTCCTCACCCGCCTGCCCGAACTGCTGGAGCAACTGGAGGAGCGGGTCACCGCGGCCGGCGGCGTGGTGCACTGGGCGGCCGACGCGGCGCAGGCCAACGCGATCGTCGCGGACATCGTCAAGGCGCACGACGGGCGCGAGGTCGTCAAGGTGAAGTCGATGGCGACGCAGGAGATCGAGCTGAACAACGCGCTCGCCGCGCACGGCATCGACGTCTGGGAGACCGACCTCGCCGAGCTGATCGTCCAGCTGGGACACGACCTGCCGTCGCACATCCTGGTACCGGCGATCCACCGCAACCGGTCGGAGATCCGCGACATCTTCGTCGAGGAGATGGGCAAGGTCGGCCGGCCCGCGCCGGACGGCATCGGCGACGAACCGGCCGCCCTCGCCGAAGCCGCCCGGCTGCACCTGCGGGAGAAGTTCCTGCGCGCCAAGGTCGCCGTGTCCGGCGGCAACTTCGCGATCGCCGAGACGGGTACCGTCGTGGTCCTCGAATCGGAGGGCAACGGCCGGATGTGCCTGACCCTGCCGCAGGTGCTCGTCACCGTCCTCGGCATCGAGAAGCTGCTGCCGACCTGGGCCGACCTCGAAGTCTTCATGCAGCTGCTGCCGCGCTCGTCGACCGCCGAGCGGATGAACCCGTACACCTCGATGTGGACCGGCGTCACCCCCGGCGACGGGCCGCAGGAGTTCCACCTGGTCCTGCTCGACAACGGCCGCACCGGTACGCTGGCCGACCCGACCGGCCGCCAGGCGCTGCGCTGCATCCGGTGTTCGGCCTGCCTCAACGTCTGCCCGGTCTACGAGCGCACCGGCGGCCGCGCGTACGGCTCGGCCTACCCCGGCCCGATCGGCGCGATCCTCACCCCGCAGCTGCGCGGCATCAACCAGCATCCGGTCGACGCGCAGACCGCCTCGCTGCCGTTCGCCTCGTCGCTGTGCGGGGCCTGCTTCGAGGTCTGCCCGGTCCGCATCGACATTCCCGACGTCCTGGTGCACCTGCGCGCCAAGGTGGTCGAGCACAAGCGCGGGCACCTGGGCACCGAGGGCGCGGTCATGGCCGCGATGCGGGCCACCTTCACGTCGCCGCGGCGGCTGGGCGCGGCGCAACGCCTGGGCGCGCTCGGCGCGCGGGTGGTCGGCCGCCGCGGGCGGCTGCGGCTGCGCGGTCCGTTCTGGATCAGAGCCTGGTTCGGTACCCGCGACCTGCCGGCCCCGCCCGGCCAGTCCTTCCGCGCCTGGTGGAGGAAGCAGCATGACCGCTCGTGACGACATGCTCGCGCGGATCCGTGCGGCACTGGCCGACCACCCGGCCACCCCGACCGTTCCCCGGGAGTACCACCGGACGCTGCCCGACGCCGACGTGGTCGGGCTGTTCGCCGAGCGGGTCGCCGACTACCGGGCGACGGTGCGCCGGGTCTCCCCGGCCGGGCTGCCCGGCGCCATTGCGGAAGCGCTGCGCGGTCGGGTCGTGGTACCCGCCGGCCTGCCGCCCGAATGGCTGGCCGCGGCCGACGTGGAACCGCTGCACGACGATCCGCCGCTCAGCGTCGAAGAACTGGACCGGGCCGACGGGGTGGTCAGCGGCTGCGCGGTCGCCATCGCGCTGACCGGAACCATCATCCTGGACGGCGGAACCGCGCAGGGCCGGCGCGCGCTGACCCTGCTGCCCGACCACCACCTGTGCGTGGTGCGCGCCGACCAGATCGTCGGCACCGTCGCCGAGGCGTTGACCAGACTCGATCCGTCGCGGCCGCAGACGTGGATCAGCGGACCGTCGGCGACCAGTGACATCGAACTGAACCGCGTCGAAGGGGTACACGGCCCGCGCAACCTGGCCGTCCTCATCGTCAGCTGAGTTCACCGGTTGCTCGTCGACCCATTGGCTGATATAAACCCTTCAAACATTTAAGTTTGTTTACGGATCACCCGAGGGAGCCACGATGCAGAGATCGGTGCGGCTCTTCGCGGCCGGCGCCGCCGCGTTCCTTCTCGCGGGCGGCGCCGCGGCCGCGTCCATCCTGGGTACCAGCACGGCCCAGGCGGCCACCACGAGCGGCGGCGTCAAGTTCGCCTACTTCACCCAGTGGGGCATCTACGTCAACGCGTTCTACCCCAAGAACCTGGACACGTCGGGTGACGCAAACAAGATCGACTTCATCCAGTACGCGTTCGAGAACATCAGCCCGACCACGCACACCTGTTTCGAGGCCACCTCGGCAGCCTCCCAGGACGAGAGCAACCCGAACGCGGGCGACGGTGCCGGCGACCAGTTCGCCGACTACGAGAAGAGCTACGGCGCCGACATCAGCGTCGACGGGGTCGGTGACGTGTTCAACCAGCCGATCGCGGGCAACTTCAACCAGCTCAAGAAGCTCAAGGCCAAGCACCCGAACCTGAAGATCCTGATGTCGCTCGGCGGCTGGACGTACTCGAAGTACTTCTCCGACGCGGCCTCGACCGACGCCTCCCGCAAGGCGCTGGTCTCCTCCTGCATCGACATGTTCATCAAGGGCAACCTGCCGAAGAGCCCCGGCGGGTTCGGCGGGCCCGGTACCGGTGCCGGCATCTTCGACGGCATCGACATCGACTGGGAGTACCCGGGTGCGGCCGGCCACACCGGCAACCACTTCACCTCCGCGTTGCAGGAATTCCGCACCGAACTCGACGCGCTGGGCGGCAGCAAGAAGTAACTGACCGCGGCGGTACCGAACGGCCAGGACAAGATCATGCACATCCAGACCAACAAGATCGGCTCGATCCTCGACTACGCGAACGTGATGACCTACGACATGCACGGCGCGTGGGAGGCCACCGGTCCCGCCAACCTGCAGAGCCCGATCTTCAACTCGCCGAACGACCCGATGGCGCCGGTACCCCCGGGCAACGGGAAGTACACCGTCGACTCGGCGGTCAAGGCGTGGCTCAACGGCGACTCCTCCTACGGCATCCCGGGCGGGTTCCCGGCCAACCGGCTCACCGTCGGGTACCCCCTCTACTACCGCGGCTGGAGCGGCGTGAGCGCGGGCGCCAACCACGGCCTGTACCAGCCGGCCACCGGCGCGGCGCAGGGCCATCCGGACTCCGGCAGCGTGCCCGGCGTGTCGTTCTACAAGGAGCTGACCGGCTTCGTGGACAACCCGTCGATGACGTTCCAGGACCCGATCACCAAGGGCGCCTACTTCTACGACGGCAACACCTTCTGGACCGGTGAGTCGGCCGCGTCCATCCAGGCCAAGGCGGACTACCAGCACTGCAACGGCCTGGCCGGCGCGATGGTGTACTCGCTGGAGGCCGACCCGAACAACGTACTGGTCAACAAGATCATCAACGCCACCAACGGTTCGGCGTCCACGTGCACCGGCGGTACCGGCACGCCGTCGCCGACCGGCTCGCGGTCACCGTCCAGGTCACCGTCGCCGAGCCCGACCGGCACCCGTACCCCGACGCCGACCCCGACCGGTACCGGCGGTGGTGGCTGCACCCTGCCGGCCTGGAACGCCAGCACCGCCTACGTCGGCGGCCAGCAGGTCTCCTACGTCGGCCACAACTGGACCGCCAAGTGGTGGACCCAGGGTGACATCCCCGGCAACAACAGCCAGGGTGTGTGGACCGACAACGGCCCGTGCGGCGGCGGTGGCGGCGGCGGTACCGGCAACTGCGCCGGCCTGTTCGCCTGGAACTCCGGTACGGCGTACAACGGCGGCCAGTCGGTGATGTACAACGGCCACAAGTGGACCGCCAAGTGGTGGACCCAGGGTGACATCCCCGGCAACAACAGCCAGAACGTGTGGACCGACAACGGTCCCTGCTGAACGACGCACTCCCACGGGTGAGGGGGCCGGCGATCCGCCGGCCCCCTCACTTGTCTGCGCACCCGGGCCATGGCCCGCGCCGCGGTACGGTGCCGTTATGACGGCGCCGATTACGAACACCAGCATCGATCACGTCGTGTTGTGGTGCGCGGATCCGCTGCGCTCGGTCGAGTTCTACGAGCGGGTCGTCGGTCTGCCCGGCGTGCGGGTCGAGGACTTCCGCGCCGGCCGGGTACCGTTCCCCAGCGTCCGCGTCTCGTCCCTGTCGCTCATCGACCTGATGTCGCGCACCGTGGCGGCCGGGGTCGACGCCATGGTCGGCGCGACGGGTACCGCGGGGCACCCGGTCAACCACGTGTGCCTGGCGATGAGCGGCGAAGAGTTCGCGGCGCTCGCGCAACGGCTGGCGGACAGCGGTACCCCGACGTCGGCGGTGTCGGAGGGGTCCTTCGGCGCGCAGGGGCCCGCGGTGCAGTCGTTCTACTTCCGCGACCCGGACGACAACGTGATCGAGGCTCGTCACTATCCGGCCGGCGGCTGACCGGCTCCGAGGCAGAAGGAGGGACCGATGGCGGTACGGTCGGGCGGGCCGGGCAAGGCGGTCGGCCGCACCATGATGCGCATGATCGTCTGGCTGTACCGGCGCACCGGCGGCAGGGTGGGCGGGAGCATGCGCGGGGCACCGGTACTGCTGATCACCAGCACCGGTCGCCGGTCCGGCCAGCCCTGGACGACCCCGGTCATCTACCAGGCGGACGGCGACGGCTGGGTGGTCATCGCGTCCAACGCCGGCAGTACCCGCCACCCGGCCTGGTGGCTCAACCTGCGCGCCAGCCCCGAGGCGACCATCGAGATCGGCCGGGACACGTACCCGGTCACCGCGCACAAGGTCGACGACGACGAGCGCGCCCGGCTGTGGCAGAAGATGGTCGCCGTGTACCCGGGCTACGACGGGTACACGAAGAAGACCTCCCGGCAGATCCCGGTGGTCAGGCTGGACCGCCGCTGACGGGTACCGGACTGTCCCGGTTGTCATCCGGTCGCGGCCGCAGCGCGTCAGGCAAGAGCATCCAACGAGAAGGAGATCACGATGCTCACTGCGCGCCGGGCGGCGGCTGCTGTCGCCGGTACCCTCATCGCTCTGTTCACGGCCGCGTGCACCGGCCACCCGGCCGCCGCACCGGCCGACCCCGGCCCGCCCGCGTCGGTGGCGCCGGCCTCGCCCGCGGCGACCGGCACCCCGGCCATCTCCGGGGTCCTGTACTACCTCGCCCCCGACCAGCCCAGCCCGCTGTTCCGGTCGACCCCGACCGGCCTGACCCGGGTGCTGGCCGCCGCCGGGTACGAGGTCAACGTCTCACCGGACGGGCAGCAGGTCGCGTTCATCGGCGACGACAACGAACTCCAGGTCACCGACCGCGACGGCAACCACGCCCGTACCGTGATGCACGGCGTCGCCAACGAAGGCGTCGAGCCGATCTGGTCGCCGGACGGTACCCGGCTCCTGGTGGCCCGGCTGGTCCCGAACGGCCCCGGCGGCACGCCCGGCATCGTCGAGGTGGCCACCGGTCGGTTCACCCCGCTGCCCCACGACCCGGGCGGCATCCACTACCTGTGGTCGGCCGACGGCCGGCACCTGGGCTACGCGACCGGTGTGTGCGAGCTCGGCGTGTCCGACCCGGACGGCTTCAACGCGCGACCGGTACCCGTGCTGGGCAGCACCGACCCGAAGGTCAACCCGGACCTGCGGCGCAGCTGCGACCCGTTCAGCATCTCGCCGGACGGGTCGAGGATGGCCGTCATCCTGCACACCGGGGACATGCCCGACGGGGACATCGGACGCAGCTTCGGCGCCAACGCGGTCATCGACACCCGTACCGGTGCCTCGGTGCGCCTGCCGGTGACCGGTACCGTCACCGCGGTGCTGTTCCAGCGCGACGGCAGCATGCTGGTGCGCAGCAGTACCGGCCTGGTCCTGCTGTCCGCGGACGGCACGGTCCTCGCACGGGCGACCGAGTCCGCCGCGGCGGAGAAGCTGCTCCTGCTCGCCTACGTGCCGGCCTGAGGTCGCTTCCGCCGGGAGCTACGTCGCGAGCGCGGCGAGATACGAGCGGGCCCACGACCGCGCCCGGCCGCCGGTCTGCGTGACCGTCTCGTCCAGCGGCGGCCGGTTGGCCACCACGGTCACCGGCCCCGCTTGGCGACCACGTACACCGACGGATGCAGGCCGCCCCTTGCGAGTACCACCTCTTTGATCACCCGGAGCAGCGGCGTGCGCTGCACCGTCTCCCGGAACAGCCGCTTGTCGTCGGTCAGCAGGACCGCCCGCCCGCCGCCGGGCAGCACCCGGGCGATCTCGCGCAGCGCGCCCGGGTACAGCTCCTCGTTGACCCGGTGGGTGCCCACCCGCTTGCCGAACGGCAGGTTCGCGACCACCCGGTCGGCGCGGCGCAGCGGCAGCGCCCGCGCGTCCGCGCGGACCAGGCCGATCGCGAGGTCCCGGCGCCGCGCGTTGTCCGCGGCCATGGCCAGCCAGCGGGCCTGCGCGTCGGCGCCGACCAGCCGGCCCGGTGCGGCCATCTCGCCGGCCAGCACGAGGAGGGTACCCGCACCGCAGAACGGATCCACCACGACCTGCCCCGGCGCGATCTTCGCCAGCCGGACCATCACGGCACCGACCAGCGGATTGGTCGAGGCGGGGGTTCGGCGCAGCTCGCCGAAGCGCTGGGTGAGGTACAGCGCGCCGAGCTCTGCGCCGTGCGGTTCGACGTTCACGTCCCAGGAGCGCGGGTCGTTGACCCAGCCGTACCGTTCAGCCAGTTGGTCGCGCACCTTCCACCGGTCGGGTACGCCGGTGCCGACCCGGAACCGGACCGGCCCGTCCGGTTGCAGCGCGGCCAGGGCGCCGCCCTCGACCGGGTCGGTATCCTCGACCGCGCAGATGTCGAAGTACCGGCTGGCCGCCAGCGGCCGCAGCGCGCCGGTGTACTCGACGAGCAGCCGGTCGGGTTCCCGCCGCAGGATCGTCGCCGGTAACGCGCGCAGGTCCTCGACGAGGTAGTCCACCGCCCCGGGCACGGTACGCAGCACGAGCCGGTCGCGTACCGGCCGGTCCAGGTCGATCTGCGGACGGAACGGCACCTCGCTATCTCAACACGCCCCCGCCCCTGCCCGCCCCCGCGGCCCGCCGCCGCGCCGCCCCGCGCCGCCCCGCCCCCGCACGTCGATCTTGGACTTGTGTCGGGGACATAAGGGAAGCGGCTCCGCGAGTCGGGCACCACAACTCCAAGATCGACGAGGCCGGCGGGCGGCGGCGGGGCGCTCACGGCGCGCGCACCGGGCTTCCGGGCCGGGCGAGCAGGCTACCGGCAGCCACGGCGAACCGCCGCCGGTTCGGTACCGCGGCCCGCCGCGAGAACACGTCGTACCCGCCCGCCTCGATCTCGTCGAGGATCCCGCCGTACAGCTGGTACGCGGCCCGGATGCACGGCTGCGACCCCGGCGCGAGCAGCGGAATGCCCGGCGCGGCGCGGCGGTAGTGCTCGCGGGCCCGGGCAACCTCGAAGGCGATGAGATCGTGGACCGGGCCGCCGCCCGCCCGGCCAGCCACCCGCAGGTCGGCCGGATGCAGCCCGAACCGGGCCAGATCAGCCAGCGGCAGGTAGATCCGGCCGCGGTCGAGGTCCTCGGCCACGTCCCGGATGAAGTTGGTGAGTTGGAAGGCGAACCCGAGCTGGCGGGCGGGTTCCCGGGCGGCGGCCGGCTCGGTCGAACCGAGGATCGGCAGCATCATCGTGCCGATCACCGCCGCCGAGCCCTCCATGTACTCCAGCAGGTCGCCGTAGGTCGGGTACGCCGCCACGGTCAGGTCCATCGCCATCGAGCGCAGGAACGCGGCGAAGTCGGCCCGGTCGAGCTGGAACACCTCCAGCGTGTGCAGCACCGCCGGCAGGATCGGATCGTCGACCCGTACCCCGGCGAGGCCGGCCAGGAACCGGTCGCCCCAGGCGCGCAGCCGGGCCGCCCGGTCGCGGGCCGGCGCGCCGTCCATCGCGTCCACGATCTCGTCGGCGTACCGCGCGAACCCGTACAGCGCATGCACGTGCCGCCGTTTCCAGGCCGGAAGGAGCCGGGTGGCCAGGTAGTACGTGCGACCGTGCCGCCGGTGCAACCGCCGGCACAGCTCGTACGACTCGCTCAGGCCCATCAGCCACCTATCGACGCAACAATCGACGCAACTCGCAGCGTACGCTACGCTGGCCGGCATGGCCAACCGCACCGTCCGCACCGTCTGGCCCCATGATGGGCGGGAAACATGTCATCGAGGGGGCGACAGGGTGCGAACCGTTTCGGGGCCGACCGGCCGCGTGGTGATCGTCGGTGCCGGGCTGGGCGGGCTGGCCTGCGCGCTGCACCTGGCCGGGGCCGGGCGCGAGGTGACCGTGGTCGAGCAGGCGGCGGTACCGGGTGGCCGCGCCGGCCGGCTCGCCGTCGGCGGGTATGAGTTCGACACCGGCCCGGCCGTGCTCACCATGCCGGAACTGATCGACGAGGCACTGGCCGCCGTCGACGAGTCGATGGCCGACTGGCTCGACCTCTCCCCGGTCGACCCGGCCTACCGCGCGTACTTCCCCGACGGTTCCACCCTCGACGTGCTCAGCCACACGGCCCGGATGGCCGGCGAGATCTCCCGCGTCTGCGGCGCCCGGGAAGCCGACGGGTACCTGCGGTTCGTCGAGTACACCCGGCGGTTGTGGCGGTTGCAGCGGCGCGACTTCATCGAGCGCAACTTCGACTCCCCGGCCGACCTGGTGACCGCCAACCTGCTCCGGCTGGCGCTGGCCGGCGGGTTCCGGCGGCTGTCCGGCAAGGTCAACGAGTTCTTCCACGACCCGCGCACCCGCCGGGTGTTCTCGTTCCAGGCGATGTACGCCGGCCTCGCCCCGCACGACGCCCTCGCGCTCTACGCGGTCATCGCCTACCTCGACACGGTCGCCGGCGTCTACTTCCCGCGCGGTGGCGTCCACGCGGTGCCCCGGGCACTGGCCGGGGCCGCGGAGAAACACGGCGTGCAGTTCCGGTACGGCACCCGGGTGTCCTATGTGGACGTTCGCGCCGGCCGGGCCGCGGGCGTGGTCACCACCGACGGCGAACGCATCCCCGCCGACGTCGTCGTGCTCAACCCCGATCTCCCGGTCGCCTACCGCGACCTACTGCCCGCGACACCCCGCCGGGTGCGCCGGCTGCGCCACTCGCCGTCCGCGGCGGTGCTGCACGTGGGATCGACCCAACGGTACCGGCGCATCGCGCACCACAACATCCACTTCGGTCGATCCTGGCGGGGTACCTTCGACGAGGTGATCCGCCGCGGCCAGCTGATGAGCGACCCGTCCCTGCTCGTCAGCAACCCCACCCGTGCCGACCCGTCGCTCGCCCCTGCCGGCCGGGAAGTGTACTACGTCCTCGCGCCGGTACCGAACCTGGCGGTGTCCACGATGGACTGGCGGGGCCGGCTCGGTCGCGAGTACGCCGGTGAACTGGTCGCCACGCTGGAAGCCCGCGGATACTACGACTTCGGCGCCGGGATCGAGGTGTCCCACCTGGTGACCCCGGCCGACTGGGCAGACCTGGACATGGCCGCCGGTACCCCGTTCGCGGCCGCGCACACGCTGCGCCAGACCGGCCCGTTCCGGCCGGGCAACCTGCATCCCGGACTGTCCAATGTGGTCTTCGTCGGTTCCGGTACCCAGCCCGGCGTCGGGGTACCCATGGTGCTCATCTCCGGAAAGCTCGCCGCGCAGCGGGTGACCGGATGAGCAAGGTCGAACTCGTCGACGAGGCCGGCCGCCCGACCGGTTCGTCCACAGTGGACGATGCACACCGGGCGCCGGGACTGCTGCACCGCGCGTTCTCGGTACTGCTGCTGGACGAGCACGGCCGGCTGCTGCTGCAACGCCGGTCGGCGCAGAAGACCCGGTTCCCGTTGCGCTGGGCCAACACCTGCTGCGGCCACCCGGCGCCCGGCGAACCCGTCGTCGACGCGGCCGCCCGGCGACTGCGCGAAGAACTGTCCATTGTAGACGTACCGCTGTCGGCGCTCGGCGTCTACGCATACCGCGCCGGCGACCCGGACACCGGCCGGGTGGAACACGAGTACGACCACGTGCTGCTCGGCCGGATCGCCGCCGACGGTGCCATTGCGCCGGACCCGGCCGAGGTCGACGAGCTGCGCTGGGTCGCGCCGGCGCAGCTGTCCCGAGAGTTGGCGACGCAGCCGCAACGGTTCGCCCCGTGGCTGGCCGGGGTACTGGCGCTGCTGCCCGATGGCCGTTGAGGGCCGTTCCGCGGGAGAGGTGGCCCGGACACTCGGCGTCGCGGTGACCACGCTGCGCACCTGGCATCAGCGCTACGGGCTCGGGCCCTCCGCTCACGCGCCCGGCCGGCACCGCCGGTACACCCCGCAGGACCTGGACCGGCTGGAGACCATGCGGCGGCTCACCGAGGCCGGGGTACCCCCTGCCGAGGCCGCCCGCCGCGCGCTGGCCGCACCGCCGTCGCCCACCCCGGCCCGCGACGGCGGCGGGCGGGCCATCCCGGTCGGCCGTGCCGCCGCCGCGGCGCGCGGCCTGGCCCGCGCGGCCATGCGGCTGGACGCGACCGCCGCGACGGTCCTGCTCGGCGACGCGGTCGCCGCCGACGGGGTGGTCACCGCCTGGCAGAGCCTGGTGGTACCGGTCCTGCAGGGCATCGGCACCCGGCACGCGGCGACGGGCGCGCTGGTCGACGTGGAGCACCTGCTGTCCGGCTGCGTTTCCGCAGTGCTCGCGGCGGTACCCCGGCCGCGCGACGCGACCCCGCGCATCCTGCTCGCCTGCGCCGAGGAGGAGCAGCACAGCCTGCCGCTGGAGGCGCTCGCGGCCGCGCTGGCCGAACGCGACGTGGCGGTACGGCAGCTCGGCGCCCGGGTACCGCTGCCGGCGCTGCGCGACGCCGTGCGGCGCACCGGCCCGGAGGCGGTGGTGGTCTGGGCACACAGCGCGGCGCTGGCCCGGCCGGAGCACCTCACGGCGCTGGCGCCCCGACCGGCGGTACTGGTGGCGGCCGGCCCGGGCTGGGCCGCGGTACCCGACGCGGTCCGGCTCCCGCGGACGCTGGCCGAGGCCGTCGCGTTGCTCGTGGACGGTTTGTCCTAGGTTAGGGATACTGGTACTCCCATGAAGCTGCCAACGCCCCGTTACGGGCCTGCGACGGGTGAACCGGCTTCGATAGCGTGGGCGGGCACGAACACCACGAACCCGAACCCCCCTCGGAGTTACCGGATGACACGGCGCCCCGCGATCCTGGTACTGGCCGCGCTCACGCTCGGCCTCGCCGGCTGCACCGCAGCCCACGCCGGGACCGGCAAGCCGCCGAAACCGAAGCCGCCGGTCGTGGCCGCCGCGCCGAGCCAGGCCGCCGACGATGACGGGCAGCCCGATCCGGCACCGTCATCCGCCGCGTCCTCCGGCGCGTCACCGGCCGGCTCACCGGCCGGCTCACAGGCGCCGTCGGACCCGGCCGGGCCGAAGGTACCCGACCGCGCCGGCAAGCCGGTCTCCCACGTGACCGGCGGCGCCTCGGGCCACGGACCGTTCGGCTCGATCACCACCACCGGTACCGCCGCGGTCGCGTTGACCTTCGACGACGGCCCCGGCCCGTACACCGGTCAGGTGCTCGACCTGCTCGCCCAGTACCACGTCAAGGCCACGTTCTGCGTCATCGGCCGGCAGGTCGCCGCGAACGCCGACCTCATCAAGCGGATCGTCGCCGAGGGCCACACCCTCTGTGACCACACCTGGGACCACGACCTCAACCTGCGCAAGCGCTCCGACGACCAGATCCGCGCCGAGCTGCAGAAGACGCTGGACGCGATCCACGCCGTCGTCCCCGGGGTACCGGTCAAGTACTTCCGCGAGCCCGGCGGCAACTGGGGTGCGAACACCGTCGCGATGGCCACCAGCCTCGGCATGACGCCGCTGCACTGGGCCGTCGACCCGACCGACTGGGCCAGGCCGGGGGCGCAGGCCATCATCAACCGGGTACTGAGCCACACCGGCCCCGGCTCGATCGTCCTCGTGCACGACGGTGGCGGCGACCGCAGCGGTACCGTGGCCGCCCTGCGCACCATCCTCCCGAACCTGACCAGCCGGTTCACCCTCATCGCGCTACCGACCACGTGAGGCCGCCGGGCCGCCGGGCCGCCGGCCGGGCCGACCCGGGGTGCTTTGGCGAGTCGTGCACGGGTCACGTATGCTTTGCAGGCCTCCGGCGGGGCCGGATGGGGTCTCAGCCGCCCGAGTCGCACCTGTGCGATGATGGCGGGGCCGCCCTCATCGTCTAGCGGCCTAGGACGCCGCCCTTTCAAGGCGGTAGCACGGGTTCGAATCCCGTTGGGGGCACGAAGTGGTTGGCGGTAAAGTAGCCAGCCGGCACAAGGTCCTGTGGAGCAGTTGGAGTGCTCGCCGCCCTGTCAAGGCGGAGGTCGCGGGTTCAAGTCCCGTCAGGACCGCAGCGCGTACGCGGCCAGGTAGCTCAGTTGGTACGAGCGTCCGCCTGAAAAGCGGAAGGTCGGCGGTTCGACCCCGCCCCTGGCCACCACGACAACAACGAGCCTCACGCCGTCCCGTACACCTGCATCTCGAACAGCGAGTACCCGTACGGCGTCCCGCGCACCGTCCCGGTGATGCGCACGAACCGTCCGCTCCCACTGAGCCCGGTCAGGTCGTCGGTCGCACCGTTCCCGGTCGTCGTCGAGTAGATCCTCGTCCACCCTCGATCGTGTACGACTTCGCGTACGCCGCCTCCCACACCAGCTTGACCCGGCTGATGCCCGCGACCGCGCCGAGGTCGACCCGCAGCCACTGCGGGTCGACGCCTTCCTTGCTGGCCCAGCGGGTCGACGCGTTGCCGTCGACGGCGTTGCCCGCCGGGAACGACGAGCTTTCCAGCGACGAGGCGGTCGCCGGCCGGCCCTGGGAGAGCAGCGCCGGGCCGCCGGGCCCACCGACGGTCAGGGTGAACTTGGCGGCGTGGGTCGCTGCCGCCGCCGCGCCGGTCACCGTGATGGTGGCGGTACCGGCAGCCGCCGCCCCGGCCGTCGCCACCGTCATAGTCGAGGTGCCGCCGGCGGTCACCGACGACGGGTTGAAGCTCACGGTCACCCCGGCCGGAGCGCCGCTGGCCGACAGCTTCACCGACTGCGCGGTACCGGACACCACCGACGTCGACACCTTCGCCGTCGTGGACGCGCCTGCGGTGACCGAGCCGGACCCCGGGCTGACCGAGAGCGCAAAGTCGTTGCCACCGGTACCGGCCGGCGTGAAGGTCCACTGGCTCGCCGCACCGGAGCAGCTGCCCGCGACCACACTCGCACCCGATGCCCGCACGCACTTGTGCCCGGTCTGGATATCGGAGATCGTGCCGTTCGGATTGACCGACCACTGCTGCGCCGGCCCACCCGTGCAGGTCTGCAGCGCGACCTTCCCGCCGGAGATCCCGGCGCACTTGTTGTTGATGATCAGGAA
>VAWN01000017.1:12262-13514 GCA_005885555.1 Actinomycetota bacterium | reverse complement strand
CGTTCCGATGCTTGATCCAGGCCGCACCGTTTGTACCGACATGGGCCCACGCGCTGCATGCATCGGTGAACCGGGACGCTACGCACCAGCTCGATGGGCGCGACTGGCGGTTCTCAAGGGCCCGAGGCTGGTCGGGTTGGCCCTATATATGCATGCCTGGACGGCGGGGTTGTTGTGCAGTAGTGCGAGCCTCTGCGATGGCCTCCCACTCGTAGGCCTTTCAGTTCCGTGTCGGATGTGATCGGCGGAAGCACAATCCACTGATCGGGCCTGATTTTCCTGACGTCGTATTGCCGAAGTCAGATATTGCAATTGTTGCGACGATGCCCGGACAGAGGCTTGAGTAGGCGGTGTCGGTGCAATACCGTAGCCGGGTACGACCTGAGCCGTTCGCCTGGAAGGCTCTGTGTTGACGATCTTTAGTAGTGACAATTCTGACCTTGTTTCCGGCCACCGCAATACTGCCGTTCCGTTGCATGTGGTGTTTCTGCTCGTCGCATTCGTTGTCAGTGTCGGGGCGCAGGGCGGCTACTATCTGTCTGGTCGGATCCTGGTGGCCCTCCTGGTCACGGCCGGAGCACTCGTCGCGATCATGTCCCGGCCGCGGCTGCCCGGCGACGTGCGCATGGTGTTGCTTGCTGGTGCGGTGCTTTCGGCCTGGGCGCTCATCCGCGGCGGCGCAGCTGGTGGGTACCTGTCCGCTGTGCCGACGGTACTCACCCTCGGGTGCGTCGTTGGCGCGGTCGTCATCCTGGCCGCCGCCGATCCCGCCGCCAAGCTGGTGTGTGCCCGAGTGCTCGTCGGCGTCGGGGTCCTTGTCGCGCTGACCGGTTGGCTGGGCGTGGCTTGGCGGGTTCCGCGGTGGGGAATGGTGGTTCAGGGGCTGTGGCGAGGGTCCGCGACGCTGACCTACGTCAACGCGACCGCCGCTCTGCTCGCCGCGCTGGCGGTGTTCGCGATCGGGTACCGGCGTCAGCGGTCGGATGCGATCCTCGCCGACGTACCGGCCTGCGTGCTCCTGGTGGGTCTCGGGGCGACGGTGAGCCGTGCGGGTGTGCTGGTGCTGCTGGCCGGGCTGGCCGTCCTTATGGCGTTGTCCGGCGTTGCGACCACGCTACGGCAGGCGGTGCCACCGTTCGTCGGTGCGAGCATCGGGTTTGCTGCCTTGCTACCGGTACTGCCGGCCGGGACCTCTGCCCGGCCGTGGCTTGCCGTCGGAGGCCTGCTCGTCGGCGTGCTGGTCACGATCTTC
>VAWN01000017.1:0-12215 GCA_005885555.1 Actinomycetota bacterium | reverse complement strand
CCGCTGACGCTGGCCACCGTGGGGGCGGCGGGTGGCCTCGCCCGGCCGGCGGTGATGACGGTCGCCGGATCCCGGCTCACCCTTGACTCCTTCGGGCGCACGGGTGCGGCGCGGGCCGCGGTGCGGATGGTGGCCGCGCATCCGTGGATCGGTGTCGGGCCGGGCCGGGCCCGGTTCTTCTGGGTCGACCCCGGTGGTCACGGCTTCGTCGCCCGCTACGCCCATGACGAGTACCTGCAACTGCTGGCCGAACTCGGCTTCGTCGGGTTGACCATCCTGCTGGCCCTGCTGGCGGCGCTGATCCTCGTGCTCGCACGAGGCCGCCGCGCCGCACCGGAGGTACCGCCCTTGTGGGCCGGCACGGTGGCTGCCTTCGCTGTCCTGGTGGTACACAGCGGCTTCGACTTCTTGTGGCAGATACCCGCGATCCCACTGGCCGGCGGGCTGCTGGTCGGCCTCGCCTGCTCAGGCACCACGGCACGTGTCCTTGACCACCCGCCCTTGAAGGAGGAACCATGCGGAGAGTTCCGCTGATTGCCGCCGGGATCGCGATCGCCGGGGGCTTGGGCCTTGCCTTCGCCCTGCCTGCCGGGGCGGTGGTGGGGCAGGCCTCACCCCCGGTCGCCGCGGTCCAGGTCCAGTCACCAGGTGTACTGCAGGCGCGCGGCGCCGCGGTCGCGGTACCCGTTCTGGTGGTCTGTTCACCCGGTGACACCGGATTCCTGTCGCTGAGTCTCACCCAGCGGGTCGGAAGTGACATCGCCAGTGGCTCCGGCTTCACCCAGTTCTCGTGTACCGGCAGCCTCCAAATCGTCGACGTGACCGTCACGGCCAACGGCAAGGCGTTCCGCAAAGGCACCGCGAACGCTCACGCCGAGCTGACAGTCTGTGATTTCACCTGCTCGACGGCGACCGATACCCGAACCATCGAGATCACCAACAAGGGTTGACGCACACTGCGCCGTCTGTGCCGTCCGTCCGCGTCGGCGGACGGCACAGCCCTTCCGCGAGGCCACGACGCCGGGCGCGAACAGGGCGACGCATTCGGGCCACCGGTACAGTTTCAGATCGACGCCTCTTGTTGTCGCTGTAGTACGGCAGCGCCAGCCGGACCAGGAACGTCGCGACGGTCACCGCGGCGGCGAGCACCACCAGGTGCCTCACGCCGATCTCCGCCTCGCCAGCGCCGGCCGACGTGGCGACGTCGGGCCCAGACCCCACCCCGCGTAGACGAGCGAGAAGATCGGCAGGACGCCGATTGTGACTGAGCGAGCTATCTGGCGGACGATCTTGTAACTGCCTGGCGTTGAAGAGACGTTGGGCACGCGAGCTGGCGGGTCCTGAGCATGGACGATGGCGACCTGGTACGAGGCTTGACGGCCGTGCTGTATTGCGCAACGGTCAGGGTCGGTGGGGGTGTCGGTTGTGTGGTGCCGACGCCGACTGGGCCGCGCTGTGCCGTCCCTGGGACACGCTCATCCGCTCTCGGTGGCGAAGCCACTCCTTCCACCACGCCAGCCGGTCCGGCGAGTCTTGTGGAAGGACCGCCTGGGCGAGGCCCACGACGAGTGAGCAGGCGGCCATCAGTACCGCCATGAGCAAGCCCAGCCACCGGGGGGCTTCGACGAGGAACATGGCCGGGGACAGCGCCATGAGGCCCGCCGACCAGGCGATCGGGTGCCTCGACGCCGCAGCCAGCCGGGTTACCCTCGGTCGTGTTGTGGTCATCGTCGCCTCCGACCTCGCAGAGACCGGTGGTCTCGGGCGGCCCGCGTTTCTGGTAGTGTGCTCCATTGCGGAGCACATCACAATACTCGGAGCATGCTCCGAATCGGAGCACAGTGGTCGCTTGATGGGCGCGGAGAGCAGGAACGTCGCCGCCCGGCTGCGTCGGTTGCGGCAGCAGCGGGGCTGGACGGCGGCCGACCTTGCCGAGGAGTGCCACCGTATCGGCGCGCCGTCGCTAACCAGAAGCACCATCGCGAAGATCGAGTCCGGTGTGCGCAAGTCGGTAACCGCCGAAGAGGTGGCGGCGCTCGCGCGCGCGCTGTCGGTCGAGCCGTCCGACCTGTTGCGGGAGGACGGGCCCGGCCAAGCGGACGAGGTCGCGCCGCACGGCCTGATCCGACGGCCTCGGCGGCGACGAGCCGAGAAGCGATCCACCAACCTGGAGACCCGCTTCGGCGCACGATGCCCGGTATGTGGTGCCATCCTCGCCGCCGCCGCCCCCCTCGACAAGGCGACCGGCCGGCTTGCGCAGATACCCGGCTTTCGGCTCGAGGTCGGCCCCCCCGACAGCGAAGGCGCGAACCCGTGGCGGCTCACCGTCGTCGGCGCGAACCTTCCCCCCGCCACGTCCACCCAACCGGCCTTCAGCGAACACGAAGTCGACTACGCATATCTCCTCTGCGGTGGCGGGCACATCTTTCCCGAGTCAGCGCCACTGTTCAGTGTCGAGGGACCAAGCCACGCCGAGCCGCGGCACGTCGACGTGTGGAACATGGTGGCGGCTATCGGCGCACCGGCCAGCGGAAAGACCTACCTACTAGTGCGCATGCTCCAGCAGAGCCTCGACAACCCGTCGAACTGGGACAGTGCCGATGCTGACCGAATCCGCCTTCGCCAAGCCAGCCCGTTGGAGCAGATACCACTGGAGTTCCGCTCTCGGATGTACGCCGAGACGATAACGGCGGGGCTAGCGATCCCACCGACCGGAATAGATACCACCGGCGCTCCAGCCGGCATCCTGGCCACCACACTGCCCGAGGTCCTCGACGCGGTCAGGGACGTGATCGGGCGGGTCGTCGTCGACGGCGGCCAACGATCGATCGGCTGGGGGACAGCCTACCGACAACCGCTGGTGCTGTGGACGGATGTACGCGGACGGCGGCGCACCTGGACCGGTCTCGCCGACCTATCCGGCGAGCAGTTCGCCTCCGACGCCCCGGGTCGCGATACCGCCCAGCTACGTCGGTACGACGCCTTGGTGTGGGTGATAGATCCGGCCGTGCACGCCTCGATCGACCACCTCGGGGATGTCCTCGGCGACCGGTACGCGGAGGTGCTTGACGGCAGCCTCCGCCCCGGAACCACCGCGCACGTCAACGCAAACGTCGTCCGGGGCAATCGAGCCTCAATCGAGACAGCGATCGGGCGGCGTCTCACGGTGGTCGATGGACCGTTCGCCGCCGCCGAGGGCGGCCTACCGCGCCTGCTGGTAGCCGTAACCAAAGGCGATCTCCTGCACGCCGCCCTACACCGGCGGACGCTGGACGAACTGGGCGACCGCGACTCAGTGCGGCGCGGGACTGCAAGCTACCTGATTTTCCTGGGCCGGCGCTGGGCCGAGGGGAAGCTGATCACCGACGCACCGACCCGCAACCTGCTCAACTACGTGTACGGCGGCGACGAGATTACCCCAGCCGTGCGACAGCGCCGCGTGGCGCAGGTCGCCGACACCCTGCTCCGCCACTACTCCGACCCGGATGCGTTCTGGAATCTGGTCCATGCCGGCAACGCTGACCGGGTACGGATTCCCTCCGACGCCGACCCCGAGACCGCGGCGCCAGAGTGGATCGACGTACCCGGCATCGGTCAGTACGTGGACGAATCCCTGGCCGCGGCAGGCCGGTGGTGTCTACGGGACCTGGTGACGTCAGCCGTCGGCTGTGGCATCGCGTACGGACTGGGCCACGAGGAGGCGCTGTACGCCGTCCTGCGCGATCCGGCGCAGTACCCCCGGTTCTTTGTCTGCTCCCCGCTAGCCACGGTCCCCGCCTCCCCCGACAACGAACACCTCGTTCCGCTCGCGGCCGCCGTCCGGTTCCCCCAACCGCACGCCCGCTCCGCCGGCCTCACCCAACTCCTCTTCGCTGTCCTGGAGAAGGCCCTGCACGCCGAACCGGCCGGAACCGGCTGACCGCGCCGCCGCCCCGACCCAGAACGCACGGGGCTTGAGAAGGTCCGACGCGGACATCTTTTTTGTAACCCCTTCCAATGCCCCTGCTCGACGCTGCCTCTCGCCTTTCGATCCAGCGAGGCCGGGGTGAGCAGGCCGGCGACGAGGCACAGCGGCGAGCAGGCCGTCAAGCTCCCGAATGTGTGCCTGCAGGTCCGGGGGCTTGGACCCCTGATCTTGGACACGGGGTTATGCGGCCAGGTTAGTCGAGGCCGTTGTGCTGTTCCCGTAGATGATCGGGGACTGGTGTCCGATCCGGGAGTGGCGCCGGGCGGTGTTGTAGCGGTGCAGCCATGCCGGCCCGACCCACCGGGACGAATTGCCCGCGTCTGGCCTCGTTGGGCAGCGTGATCGCGTGACTGTCCACTGTGGACGATACCGCTCACCGACGGCGTCTTCGTCACGGGCGTCATCGCTGTACTGCTGGCCGCTCTCGGCTGAATGGCGGCGCGGCGTCGAGGTCTCGCACGGTCGGGTCAGATGTGCAACCGGGCCCGCTCATGGGCGACCGCTTCGATGTCGAGGGCCGCGGCAAGAAGCAGTTCGTGGCCGAGCGCGAACAGCGCGCGGGCCACCGCGATCTCGTCGCCGATTTCCGGTACCTCGACGTCGGCCGGGTTGCGGTGCGCAGTGCCGACGCCGGTCAGGTGCGTGTTGTCGTTCGTGTGCAGGCGGGCTTCGGCTCGGGTACGGCGTTCGTCGCCGTGTTCGTCGATGAACACCTCCACGTGCCACCGGGTCGCTGCGGCCATGGCGGTCACCTCCTAAGGCGGACTGTCCTGGATCCACCGTGCGGCAGCGGTTCGGTGCGGGGAAGGGGCGAAGGTCCCCGGTTCGACCAAGTGCCCGGCGCTCGGTCGGGACATCGGCCCGGATGCGCGGGTAGTGCAGCCCTGCGCGGTCGCGGGTCGGCGCGCACGGTGGGTACGACGAAGGGCGTATGCGATGCACTGCCAGCCGATCGAACCGGTGATTGCGGGTATGGACGGGCACATTGGCCAGTGTTCCGGCAGTGGGGCTCGCGGCCGATGTGGCCACCGCCCGGGTCACCCGCACACTCATCGACACGGCCGGATGTCCGGTGGCGGTGGCGCCCGGCTCGCCGCCCTACGGTGGCCACCGAACCGTCCGGTGTGGACTGACCGCGTTCCGGTCACCGGACGCCGGTACCCGTACGCCCGCCATGCTGCGCGCCACCGCAGATGCCGCAGGGGGCCGAAGGTTGGGCTTCGAGTCGTTGTCGCCGGCGAGGCCGATCCGGTGGCCAAGCAACCGGCACGCCTACCGCACCCGGCACGGATCTCGCCCATTGTCGGGCAGGGACCGTCGGCCGCGCCCCGCCGGCCGATGGACCTGGCGATCAGGCCCGTGCCCGTGCGGGCGAAGAGCCGCGCGCATTCGATGACGCAGCACCGGACCGACGGCCCGGACCGCCAGGCACCTCGGCCCGGCTGGCGGCGAGGCCCCCCGACGCACGGTTGGTGGGACCTGCGAAGGGGGATGCACGATGGTTGCCCGGTGGCCGTCGTGTCGGACACCGACAGGGCGGTGAGCCAAGGAAACGGTGAGCATGCGGGCTCCCGCCGTCCACCCGGCCGGCACCGGGCCAGCGGACGCGCCCGTGCTGCCGTGCGCCGGGCTGCGCCGGTCGTTCGGCGAGTTGACCGCGGTGGACGGGGTGTCGTTCGCCATCGCGGCGGGGGAGACCTACGGGCTGCTCGGCCCCAACGGCGCGGGGAAGACCACCACCATCCTCATGGTCGCCGGGGTTCTCGCCCCGGACGCCGGCACCGTGCGCGTCGACGGGACGCCGATGACAACCCGTGCGGTCGGCGTGCGCGGCCGCATCGGCTACGTCCCGCAGGAGATCGCCGTGTACCCGGACCTGACCGGCCGGGAGAACCTGCGCTTCTTCGCCCGCCTGTACGGCCTCGGCCGGGCCGCGGTGAAGGACCGGGTCGCCGAGGTCCTCGACCTCATCGGGCTGAGCGATCGGGCCGGCGACCTGGCCAAGACCTACTCGGGTGGCATGCAGCGCCGGTTGAACATCGGCATCGGGCTGCTGCACCGGCCCCACCTGCTGATCCGCGACGAGCCGACGGTCGGCGTCGATCCGCAGAGCCGCAACGCGATCCTGCGCGGTGTCGAGGCGCTGGCGACCGGGGGCATGGCGGTGCTGTACACCACGCACTACATGGAGGAGGCCCAGCGGCTGTGCGACCGGGTCGGCGTGGTGGACGGCGGGCGGTACCGCGCTACCGCGGATCCTGGAGACGGCCGGTCGGGCGGGCGCCAGGGTACGGTCGGTCGCCGTCGACGAACCGGACCTGGAGGCCGTGTTCCTCCACCTGACCGGCAAGACCCTGCGGGACTGACCATGCACGCCGTCGTGCACATCGCGCTCAAGGACCTGCGCCAGCGGCTGCGGGACCGCTCGGCTGTCCTGATCGCCGTGGTGCTGCCGCTCGTCCTGGCCTTCATCGAGAGCCTGGTCTTCGGATCTGCCGCGGCGCCGCACCCGTTCCGGTACGCGGTGGCCGACCTCGACCACGGCCCGATCGCGCAGGCGTTCACCACCGGTGTGTTGCGCGAGTTGACGGGCGAGGGCGTCGTGACGGTACGGCCGGCGAGCGACCTGGCCGAGGCGACCATGCTCGCCCAACGGGGTACCGTCGATGCGGCGTTCGTCGTCCCGGCCGGGTTCAGCGCGGCGGTCACCGCGGCGGGGCCGGCGCGGCTGGAGGTGATCGGCCACGCCGACTCGCCCAACGGTACCGACGTCGCCCGCGCGATCGCGCAGTCGTTCACCGACAGCCTCACCACCGTCCGCGTGGCCATCGCCGGCAGCGAGCAGCCCGGGCAGCAGATCGGTCCGGCCCAGGCGGCCGAACTGGCGCAGCGGGTCACCGCGCTGGCCGCGCCGCTGGCCCTGCGCGACGTGTCGGCCGGGCACAAACTGGTGGACACGAAGACCTACGTGGCCGCCGGCATGGCCGTGTTCTTCCTGTTCTTCACCGTCCAATTTGGAGTGTCGTCCCTGATCACCGAACGCAGCGGCGGGACCCTCAACCGGCTGCGCGCCGCGCCGATCCGGCCGGCGGCGGCGGGGTCCGCGCGGTGTTGCCTTCCGTGCCGGCCATGCTGGTGTTCGCCACGGTGGCCGGTGGCGTCGCGACGCTTCGGCTCAAAGCGACGGTGCGGTCATGAAGACGCTCGCCGTGGCCGCCACGAACCTGCGCCGCACTCTGCGGGTACGCACCAATGTCTTCTTCGTGTTCGTGTTCCCGATGCTGCTGATCCTCATCCTCGGGCTGGCTTTCGGCGGCAGCGGTGAGGCGCGGGTCGGCGTCGTGGCGGCGCGGCCCGGGCCGCTGGGCCAGGCGCTGCTGGACGGGCTGGCGGCCACCAAGGGCATCGAGGTCCGGGTGGTGGCCGGCGAGGCGCGGCTGGTCTCCGACATCGAACACGGACTCCTCGCCGGCGGGCTGGTCATCCCGGCCGACTACGACGCCACGCTCGCCGCGGGCGGTACGGTCACGGTGCGGTACGTTGCCCAGTCGGGGACCAGTGGCCGTCAGCTCGGCGCGGTCATCTCCGCCGTGGTCGATCACCAGGCCGGCCGGGTGCAGGCGGCCCGGTTCGTGGCCGGGCAGCTCGCCGTACCGTTCGCCCAGGCCCTGCAGCGTACCGACGCGGCGGCGGCCGCCGTGGCACTGGTGTTCGGCGTCAACTGGGGTGACCCGCTCGGCGCCGGCCTGCTGGTGGCGTCGTTCGCGCTTGTCGCCAGCGGTGCCGGCATGCTGCTGGGCGCCACCGCCCGTACCCCCGAGCAGGCCATCGCGGTCGGCCTGCTGCTCGGCCTGGGCATGGGTGCCCTGGGTGGGACCATGATGCCGCTGGAGTTCTTCTCGCCCACGATGACCGCGGTCGCGCATGTGACCCCGCACGCCTGGGCGGTGGATGCTTTCGCGATCCTGGTGCGCCGCGGCGGTACCGTGCTGTCGATCTGGACCCCGCTGCTCGTCCTGGTGGGTACCGCGGCGGTGCTGACCGGGCTCGCCGGTTGGCGCATGCGCCACGCCACCGGTTCCGACCGGTAGCGGCCACGCGCATTTGCCCGCTGGTCGTCGTCGGGTGGTCGGTGGGGTCAGAATCCCCAGGCGACGAGGTGCCAGGACGCGAGTTGGGCGGCGAGTGCGGTCAAGGCCACGGCGAGAGTCGCGTCGCGGGGCCGGATCCGCCGGGTCCACCAGTGCCGGAGGACACCGGCTGCCAGGAGCGCGCCGAGCCCACCGGCCAGGAGGGCCACCGCCAGCGGTAGGTGGAAGGCGAGGCGCACCGGGAGCGGGAATGCCATCCGCCCGAGGAACCCGACGTCCACGAGCCCGGGCATGACCCGGATCATCGCGACGGTCACGAGCGTGGCGAGCGCCCCGACGGCGGCGACGACGGTGGTGAGACGGCGGCCGATGCGGCCGCCGGCCGGCGTACCGACCGTCGGCGGGCGGCCAGCCGCGCGGCGTCGGCGTACCACGGCGGCGCCGCCTGCCACGAGCCACCCGGCCGCCACGACCACCACGACGGCGAGCAGCGCCCACTGCCAGGTGAGCGGACCGTTCGTGACCGGATCGAGGTCCAGTCCGCGCCAACGCCGCGACGGGCCGCGCAGGTCGAGGGTCTGGCCGTTGTCCGCCAGAAACAGGCCCGGCGCGAACTCGGACAGCCGGTGCCGCACCGGTGTCCCGTCCTCGGCGGAGTCGAAGTACGGCACGCCGGACTCGACGTGGAACCGCGACGGCGGCTTCGCGGGGTTCATCGCGCCGGGCGCTCCGGTGCGGTACCACTCGGGGTAGCCGGCCCAGCGCGCGTCCTGCTGGCCGGGCGCGGGCATCGCAACGGCCGCGATCCGTTCGGCGAGGTCCGGTGGAGGCACGTATGCGCCGTCGGGCTCACGACGTCGGACTGGGTGGGCAGGCCGAGCACGCGGTCGTGGTACCGGCTGTCCGGCCTGGTGACCAGGTCGCGCAGGATCCCGAGGGCCAGTGCGCCCTGCAGGTCATGGTCGGTGGAGTTGGTGAGTACGGCGATGCCGAGCTGCAACTGCGGCAGCCACCACAGGTCCGACAGGAAGCCGTACCCGCCGCCGCCGTGGCTGAACAGGTCGAGGTACTGCCCGGCCCGCCAGCGGGTGCGGGCCACGCCGAGCGCGTAGCCGGCCGGCGCGCCGGCGTCGGGTGCCGGAACGGTGCGCATCTGCCGCATCAGCGCCGCATCGAGCACCGCGCGACCGTCCACGGTGCCGTCGCCGAGTTGGAACGCCAGGAACCGGGCGAGGTCCGCGGCGCTGGCCCATAACCCGCCGGCCGCCGTCATCGGGACGTCCACCGGCGGCGGTACCGGGTCGGCGGAGTGACCCACCGCCCGGTCGGTGCGGGCGTGTACCTGGGCCCGGTCGAAGGTGCTGTGGTCCATGCCCACCGGGGCGAGCAGCGAGTCGCGCATGACGGCCGGGAAGGGCTTGTTCGAGACCTGCTCGAGGATGTACCCGGCGAGGTCGATCCCGAGGTTGGAGTAGGCGTAGCCGGTGCCGACCGGGAACCGTAGCCAGGTGTCGGAGATGCTGCGCACGTGCGCGTCGAAGTCGCCGGGCTGCGGCTCGTAGTTGTTGCCCAGCGGGGCCTCGTGGGTGAAGCCCGCGGTGTGGCTGAGCAGCATGCGCAGGGTGATCCGCTGTCCGGGGTGCGGCTCGAAGGCGCTGTGGACGGTGAAGCCGGGCAGGTACCTGATGATCGGTGCGTCGAGGTCGAGCTGTCCGGACTGGACGGCTTGCATCACCGCCGTGGCGGTGAAGACCTTGGACATCGACTGGACGCTGAAGATGGTGTCGACGGTGACCGGCGTGCGCCCGTCGCGGTCGGTGGAGCCGAACCCTTGCTGCCACACCACCCGGTCGCCGTCGACCAGCGCCACGGCCAGGCCGGGGACGTGCTTCTGGGCCATGAGCCCGGGAATCCTGGCCCGGTAGCTCTCGATCACCGCGGCGACCCCGTCGCCCGGGGCGGCCGGTACCGCGACGGCGGCCGCACCGCCCCACGTCATCGCAAGGAGCACCCCAACCCCAGCGGCAACCGCCGCACGGACCGATCTGCGTGTGGCCATGGCCACCTCCGGACCAGCAGGAGTCGCAAGCGCGGGACGGCTCCCCGCACCCGGGCGCCCGCTCACCACCACGCTCACACCACGGTCCGCGCACAGCCAAGGCCATAGGTCCCACACCGAAGCGCGAACGCCGCCAGCGGACCCGGGCGCAGCCCGGAGCGATCCCGTCCCATGTCTCCACCGTTGCCGGAATTCCCAGCCGTTCAGGCCGAACGGCCCGGTCAGCGGATGTCCTGGGGCGCCAGCATCGGATTGTGCAGATGTCAATTCGCGACGTGTCGCTGTTCGTCGAGGTCGTCGGGCACGGGTACCCGGTGGTGCTCATGCATGGCGGCCCGGGCGCGGACCACTGGTCGCTGCAGGCCTTCCGGCGGTGCGCGGACCGGTTCACCGTGGTCTTCTACGACCACCGGTGCAACGGGCGGTCGGCAGGCGCGCCGGTCTCGTCGATGACGTGGGAGAACCTCACGGCGGACGCGGACGCGCTGCGCCAGCGGTTGGGGTTCGACCGGTGGGCGGTGCTCGGCCACTCGTTCGGCGGTCACGTGGCGCTGGAGTACGCGCTGCGGTACCCGGACAGCCTGTCGCATCTGGTACTGCTCGACACCGGCGGCGACAGTTGGTGGCCGCGGGAGAACGCGCCACGCATCCTGGCCGGACGCGGCTACCACGCGGGTACCGTGCAACTGGTGCGGCGCTTCTTCGCCGGCCGGATCGCGCCGAACGAGATGTTCCCGGCCATGATGAGGTTCGGCGGCGCGTACTACCACCGGCACGCCAACCTGGCTGTCGCCCGGCAACTGCTGCACGGCGAATGGCACGCGAAGGTGCGCCCCGAGGCGCTCATCTTCGCCGGCCGCGAACTCCTCGACGGCTGGACGGTCATGGACCGGCTGGGCGAGATCGCGGTACCGACACTGGTGCTGGCCGGGCGGGACGACTTCCTGTTCCCACCCGAGCATCAGGCCGCGCTCGCCGCCGGAATTCCCGGCGCCCAGCTGCGGATCGTGGAACGCGCCGGCCACAACCCGCACGAGGAGCGGACGGCTGAGGTACTCGCGGCCGTCCGGACCTTCATCGCCACCGGCCCGGGTGTGTCACCTCAGGAACCGACCCGCGCCGGTGGCCGTTCTTCGATGTGAGGCGGACCGGCCGTTGCGCCGCACCAGCCGCAATCGGAGCGCGGTCACCGCGGCCGTCGGCCGGTACCCTCGGCGCCGGCGACGACCGCGCCTCAGGTACCCCGCCCAACCCGACGGGTACGGCGAGCGCCTCGCCGGTCTCCTGCCGCCCCGGGTCGGGGCGAAGGTCCCGGGCGGGAAGGGACAGGTACCCTGCGGGGTTTCGGCCGGAGCCGGCGACGATGAGGGTCGTGCCAGACGATCCGGGCCGGTTCTTCGCCAGCCATCCGGCGCTGTACCGAATGTCGCTCGCCGCGGCCGGGGGTACCGCGGTGTACGCGGCCGTGCGGTCGGTCCGGGAGGTGGGCCCGCGCCGCGTTCCGTGGATGGCCCTCGCGATCCTCGAAGCGGCCATCGTCGCGGGAATGGTGCGACGCGCGGCCTCGGAATGCCGTGGTATGACGCGCCCGGCGACCGTTGACGGGCTGTCCGCGGCCGAGGTACTCCGGCGGCAGCGGGCCGGGCTGACCAACACGGTCGCCCGGCGGTCCAGTCGTGGCGCCTGGGCGATCGTGCGCGCCAACGTGCTGACCCGGTTCAACGCCATCATCGGTACCCTGCTGGTCGTCGTGCTGGTGTTCGGGGCCGCCGCAGGACGGGCTGTTCGGTCTGGTCATCGTCGTCAACAGCGCGATCGGCATCGTGCAGGAACTGCGCGCCAACGCACTCTCGACGCGCTGGCGTTGCTGGAGCGCGCGCCGGTGCGGGTACGCCGGGACGGCAGTACGTCGATGGTGTCGTGGTCTCTCCACTGTGGACAGTTGGGCCGGTACCGGCATCCGGGCGGATGCCGGTACCGCCGGTTCGGCTGCTAGGACGTGATCGGGACGGTGTGTCCGGCGGGCTTCGCCGTGGTCAGCGGGACCGTGACCGTGAGCACTCCCTTGTCGTACCTGGCGGTGATGTGTTCGGCGTCG
>VAWN01000140.1 GCA_005885555.1 Actinomycetota bacterium | reverse complement strand
GGGCGTATGCCAGGCGATGGTTCCCCCGCGAGGGCTTGGTCCGGTGCTGCCAGCATCATGCTGGCCGCCGACACGTACGCCAGCGTCCTGCCCGAACCGCTCGCCGACTCCGCCGGGGCCACCGCCCGCCTCGTCCTCGCCCACGCCACGCAAACCCTGCGGGGGATGCCAAAGGCCGTCCACCTGCTCCCGCAGCGGAAGCGGGCAGGTACCTCGGCGACCGGCTCCGGTTCGCCTCAACCTCCTCTCCCCGGGCCGAGTGGGTGTCTCCTGGCCACCTGGTCGCGATCGTCGCTGCGCCGGACGGCACTGACGTCGTGGGATGGAGGTGGTACGACGCGGTCGTGTTGGGTACTGAGGACGACGGCTCGGTTCGGCTGTGGGAGCCGGCGCACGGGGAGGTCGTCGCTCAGCCACGGGCGTCGTACCGGGAGCAGGACCCAGGGTCGCGTGCATAGCGTCTGCTGGCTCCCGGGGTCGAATGGTGGGTCGCCCACGTGACAGCGTCGCCCTGCAAAGCGCCAACGTCGAGCTGGACGATGTCGGCGCCTGTACACCGAGAACGACCTGTGCCCGGCCGCATTCGACTCGAATACCTGACCGGTCATCGATGTTGTCCAGTGGCGTGCGACGTCCGCTCATCGGCTTCTTGCGCATCGACCCCTCGTTCGTCATCGCGGCGGAGGTCTACAGAGAGTGACTGAACGGCCGTGCGCAGACCCCGTCACTGCTTCAGCCATGGTCAACAAGTGGCGCTCGTTCGAACGAACATTCGCGCGGTACCGGCTGGCCGGGGTGGCGCCGAAACGACGAACATCTGGCTCCCGTTCTCGCGAACGAAATCACCCGTGAGCAGCTTCTCCAAGATTGCGGCCTCGAGGCGGGCCTGGTTGGCGGAGGGATCGGGCGGCGGCACGATCTCCAGGGTGAACCGCGTTGGCCGCACGTGGACGACGGGCAGCGTCCACTGAGTGGTACGCGCCGCCGCCATGCTGGGCAGCAGCCCGGCCCGGTTGCGTCGCAGGCCGTCGCGGGCGGCGACGTGCGCCGTTGTCGATGTCCGACGGTTGTGTAGACGGAGAGGCGGGTGAGCTCCGGACTGCCGCCGGGAGTCAGGTCGACTCCTGTGCGGGGCACCGTCACCTGCCCGCGGTATGTGTCGTTGGTCTGGGGACCGGCCTGCCGATCGCGAGAGCGAAGGGGTTGCCCGTGTTCGACGTGGCGTTGTTGGCCCAGAGCGGTGTCGAGGTCATCCTGGCCGCGATGGCGACGGATATGTGGACGCTGGCGCGCGCCCGGGTCGCCGGGCTGTTCGGTCGGGGCGATCATGCGGCGGAGGAGGCGACGCTGGCCGAGTTGGACCGGGCGCGGGCCAGCGGGGTCCCTGACGGGTTGCGGGCACTGGTGGTGGCGCGGTTGCGGGACGAGCCGGAACTGGCCGTCCGGTTCGCCGCGATCGTCGAGGAGGTCGCCGCCCGGATCGCGCTGCCGGCCGCCACCGTTGTCCAGCGGGGACGGGCGGACCGCGGCGGTACGGTGGTGCAGGCCGGCCGGGATGTGATCACTGCACCGTTTTCGAGGGGTGGGGCGGC
Organism: Actinomycetota bacterium; assembly: GCA_005885555.1. Classification (GTDB taxonomy): domain Bacteria; phylum Actinomycetota; class Actinomycetes; order Mycobacteriales; family Micromonosporaceae; genus AC-43. The sequence goes on along the minus strand of VAWN01000140.1, from coordinate 3,444 downwards.
GCCGCGGTGACCGCGACCGGCGCGGAGGCCCGGGCGGCCGGACAGCGCGGGCGGGCCGCGGGCGCGGGTATCGTCGTCCAGGGCGGGCGGGACGCGTATTACGTTGCCGGGTCGGGTCTGGACCGGGCGATGGTCGCGCCATTGCGTCCTGCCGTCGGGCGAACCGAGCTGGAGCCGGCCATCCGCGGCCGGGACGAGCTACTGGCCGGCCTCGATGCCGTGCTGTCCGGTACCGCGTCCGGGCCGCGGGTCCGGGTGCTGCACGGTATGGGCGGCTGCGGCAAGACCACGGTCGCACGGGAGCTGGCGCGCCGGGCACTCGACCGGCAGATACCGGTCTGGTGGGTCGCGGCGGCGGTACCGGAGTCGGTTACCGGCGGGATGCAGGCGCTGGCCGTCGCGCTGGGCGCCGATCCCGACCAGTTGCGGATGGGCAGCCTGTCCGAGATCGTCTGGGCGCACCTTGGCCGTCTGCAGGGAGCCTGGCTGCTGGTGTTCGACAACGCCGACGATCCGACCCGGGCACTGGCCGCACCGGGCGAACCGGTGTGTGGTGGCAACGGCTGGCTGCGACCGGTCTCCGGAGCCGGACTGATCGTGGTGACCAGCCGCGACGGACTGGACCTCACGTGGGGCGGCGGGCGCTGTCGGTGGTTGGCGACACACCCGGTCGAGCCGCTCGATGCCGCGGAAGGCGGCCGGGTCCTGGTCGACCTTGCCGGGTCCGCGGCCGGATCAGTACCGGATGCCGAGGAGCTGTCCGTGCGGCTGGGCGGGCTCCCGCTGGCACTGCGGACCGTCGGGTCGTACCTGGCCGAGACCGCCGGCATCCCCGGCTGGCTCGCCGAGCCCGGTACTGTCCGGACCTTCGCCGACTACCACCGCGCGCTGGACGACGTCGGGGCGTCCACGCTGTTCCCCGCGACCGGCGGGGACCTGACCGCCGACCGGGCACGGGAGCTGGTTGGGCGCACCTGGGAGCTGTCCCTGGACCTGCTGCGCGACCGGGGCATGCCCGAAGCCCGCGCACTGCTGCGGCTACTGTCCTGCTTCGCCGACGCCCCGATCCCGCCCTACGTCCTGCGCCGGGACCTGTTCGCGAGCTCGCCGCTGCTGGGAATGATCAGCGGGAACCGGGCCTGGCAGCTCCTGCGCGCCCTGGCCGGGTTTGGGTTGGTGAACCTCTACCGGCAGGCCGACCGTCCCGGCGACGCCGTCGTCCTGCACCCGCTGGTGCGGGACACCAGCGCCGCGCACCCCGACGTCGCCGGTGATCCGGCCGGCTTCCCGGCACTCGCCGCGCGGCTGTTCGCGGCCGCGACCGAGGCCGGCGACCTGGGTGATCCCGCCGATCCGGCGGCCTGGCCGGCCTGGCAGGCCCTGGCGCCGCACGCCGCCCCGCTGCTGCGGCAGGTGTCCGCCGCACTCGATCGGCTTCCGCGGCCGGTCGTCGGCGCGCTGTGCACGGCCGCTGGCCGCACCGGACAGTACCTGCACGCGCGGGGCTGTACGAGCCGGCCGAAGCGCTGTTGCGGGAGGTCCTGGAGCTGCGCCGGCGGGGGTTCGGCGACAAGCACGCCGACACCCTCACCTCAGGTACGCCAGCGTCCTGCCCGAACCGCTCGCCGACTCCGCCGGGGCCACCGCCCGCCTCGTCCTCGCCCACGCCACCGCAAACCCTGCGGGGGATGCCAAAGGCCGTCCACCTGCAACTCGAAGCCGAGGCCGAGTTCCAGGCGGTCGTCGACGCCGAGAGCCGGCTGCTCGGTCACGACAATTCGGAGACCCTTCTCAGTCGCTACAGCCTCGCCTGGGTGCGACACGCGCGGGGACACCACGACCGGGCGCACGCGGAGTTCGTGGCGGTCCTGGCCGCACGCCACCGGATGCTCGGCGCGGAACACCCCAGCACACTGTCCGCCCGCCACGCCCTTGGCGTCGTGCGGCACGCCCAGGGACGGCACCGGCAGGCCGAGGCGGAACTGCACGACACCCTCACACTGCGCGGCCGGATCCTGGGCCACGACCATCCCAAGACGCTGGCCACCCGGCACGAGTACGCCCGGGTCCTGCACACACTGAGCCGGCTGGACCAGGCGAGGGCGGAGTTCGACTTGGCCCTGCGCGACCGCGAACGGGTACTCGGCGACGCCCACCCCGACACCATCGCCACCCGCGACCCGCTCACCGCCCTCGACCAAGGCCCCCCGCGAAACCGGTAGCTCTGGACAGGCCCCACCGGCAGGTGGCATGAGCCACCAATGAACCAATACACGTGGACCAATGCACGCTTCTGCCGCCGGTCCCTCGCGTCGGCGGGATACCGTATTCGCGGCTGAGCAGCAGTTCTCCTTCGGCACCGAAAACGTTACTGGGGTTTCCGCTGAGATCGCGGATCATGATGAACCGGTCGCCGACCGCGCCGACCGTCGGCTTCGCCTTCGTAGCCCGGGTCGGCCAGGCTGGGCAGGTTCGGCGCGGCCAGGGCGCTGATGGTTCACTCCGCGCCGGCTGCGGCGGTAGCATACGTGAACGCTACTCATGTCGCGAGGTGTGGATGGTGCCGTTACGCGGTGCGCACGTGGTGATCACTGGAGGGTCCAGCGGAATCGGTCTGGCGACGGCCTGTCTGGTTGCGCGTCGCGGAGCGTCGGTATCGCTGATGGCTCGGGATGCGCGTCGGCTGGAGCAGGCGGCCGAGCGGGTGCGGGCGTCAGGCGCGGCTGCGCGGACGGTGGCGGTCGACGTCTGCGATTCGGTGGCGGTGGCGAAGGCGTTCGCCGGTGTCGCCGACGAGGCGGGCCCCTGCGATGTGTTGATTACGTCGGCGGGTCAGGCCCGGCCCGGGCGCCTGCTCGACCTCGACGACGAGGTCTTTCGCCGCATGATCGAAGTGGATTACTTCGGCACGCTGTACGCCGTGCGCGCGGTCGCGCCGGAGATGGCGCGACGCGGTACCGGTTCGATCGTCGCGATCTCCTCCGCGGCGGGGCTGCTGGGCATCTACGGGTATTCCGCTTACGGCCCGGCGAAGTTCGCGGTCAGCGGGCTCATGCAGTCGCTACGTGACGAAATGCGTCCGCACGGCGTGCACGTCGGCTGCGTGTACCCGCCAGATGTGGACACCCCGCAACTCGTTGAAGAGAACCGGTGGAAGCCGGCCGAGACCGCCGCCATCAGCGGCACGATCAAGCCGATGACGGCCGAGCGGGTAGCCGAGACGATCGTGCGAGGCATTGAGCGCAGGCGGTTCGCTATCCACCCCAACCTCAGCACCGCGCTGCTGGCCGGATTCGGTCCGTTGGCGGCGCCGCTTCTGCGAAAGATGATCGATCGTAAGGTGCGCGCGGCGCAGCGCTCAACGTCCACGTCCTGAGGCCTGCGGCAGTACGCCGAGCAGCATCTGCCGACACTGAGCCATTCCGGTAACTGCCGGTCACGTGG
>VAWN01000089.1:44719-115370 GCA_005885555.1 Actinomycetota bacterium | reverse complement strand
CTGGATATCCGGCTGCGGTGGCGGCGGCGTCCCGGGCAGCTTGCCGGCCAGCCACAGCAGGGTGCCGAGCCCGAGGACCGCCAGTACCGCCTGGGCCAGCAGGCCCATCAGCGCCACCAGCCGCACCGCGTCACCGCACGCCCGGCGACGCGGCCCGGCGCCGGTGCCGCCCAGCCGCAGCCGGACCGCGAGCGCCAGCACGCTGGCCACCTCCGGCCAGCTCGGCCGGCCGAAGTCGGCCGCGAACTCGGCCTCCTCCGGGTCGTCGCGCGCGGTGCTCTCCAGAAACGTGGCGACCATCTCGTCTTCCCAGGCCGCCCGGTAGTCGGCCGGCAGCATCCGCAGCAGGGGCGCGGTACCGGCGTTCCAGCTCGCTCGTCATGGCCGCACCGCCGAGAGCCGGCCGGTCGCGAGGCGCGCGTTGGTGGCCAGCCGCTCCGCCTCGGCGGTGAGGACCCGGGTGCCCGCCTCGGTCAACCGGAAGTACCGCCGCAGCCGTCCCTGCGCGACCTCCTCGCGGTCCAGTCCCACGAGCCCGTCGGCGACCAGCCGGTCGAGTACTCCGTAGAGCGTGCCGACCTTGAGCCGGACCCGCCCGTCGGACAGCCGCTCGACCTCGCCGACGATATATCGGCCGCCAGGATATCCTGGCCAGCAGGCCGCGGGTGGGCGGCGCCGCGCAGTTGGCCGCGGTCAGCTGCCGCCCAGGACGGCCAGCAGCGCGGCGATCGGCCCGTCAGCGGTACGCGTCGGCGTGTACCGCGGTTCGCTCCACTGCCGCCCCCGGTGCAGCCAGACGCTCGGCAGCCCGAGCGCGTTGGCGCCGCCGATGTCGGCCTCCGGGCTGTCCCCCACCAGCCAGGCGCCGGACAGGCTGGTCCGGGCGCGGTCGGCGGCGATGGCGAAGATGCGCGGGTTCGGCTTGCTGACCCCGGCCTCCTCCGAAATGACCCAGTCGGCGAGGTACTGGTCCAGGCCGGTCTTCCGGATCTTCGCCTCCTGCTGGCGGGTGGGGCCGTTGGACACCACGACCGGTACCCAGCCGACGTTGCCCGCGATCGTCAGCGCGCACGCCACCAGCGGATCGAGCCGGGTGTTGTGCACCACCCCGTCGCGCATGCCCTCGACCAGGTCGATCAGCGGGGTCCGCAGCAGGTACCGGTCACGCAGCGCATCGGCGAGGTCCCAGCGGTCGGTCAACCCGTCGGCGTCCGCGTCGAGGAGCCAGTCGATGTCCTCGGCCGGCGCGCCGATCGCGCGCAGGAAGTCCCCAGCCCAGGTCCGGAACGCCGCTGCCCGGTCGAGCAGCGTGTTGTCGAGGTCGAGGAGCAACAACGGCACGCCGGCACCCTACGTGAGGGTACCCGGAGTCGAACAGTCCCCGACCTCCACGACTATGCGCGACACAGCCGGCGGCCGGTGCCCAGGTCAGGCAGCCGGTCGACGAGCATGCGGTGGGCCTGCCTGATCCGGCCGAGTTCGACCGGATCGAAGTCGGCCACGATGACGTGCTCGCCGAAGTCGGGCGCCCGGCGCAGCGGGCGCCCTTCCGGTTCATAGATGGCCGAACCTCCGTTGAACCGGAACGGGTTCGCACCGCCGACCTGGTTGGCGAAGACCACGTACATGGTGTTGTCCAGGGCGCGGGCCGCGCCGTGCAGGTCCCGCCGGTGCTGGGAGCCCTCCAGGTAGCCGACCGGGCACAGGTACCCGTGGGCGCCGTCGTCGGCCGCGGCCCGGCCGTGCTCGGGAAAGCTCGCGTCATAGCAGATGCCCAGCCCCAGCCACCATCCGTCGACGGCCAGCGTGGCACCTTCGCCGCCCGGGTCGAACACCTCGACCTCGTCGCCCCACAGGTGCTGCTTGTCGTAGGCGCTGAGCACGCCGCCGCGCCGGTCGACGACCAGCACCGAGTTGGTACGCCGGCCGTCCGGGTACCCCACCGCGGCGCTCACCACGACGACGACCTGCTGGTCCCGGGCGACCGCGCGCAGCGGGTCCAGCCGGATGTCGCTGATCTGCGTGGCCTCGTCGGCGGCGAGGTGGGTACCGGCCGGGTCGCGGCCCAGCGTCGCCAGGTCGTACCCGGGCAGGAACAGCTCCGGCAGCACCACGAGGCGGGCACCCTCACCGGCCGCGCGGGCCGCCAGCCGCGCCGCCACCACCGCGTTGCCCGCGATGTCACCGGTGTTCGGTTCGGCCTGCGCAGCGGCCACACGCAGCGACGCACGGGGGATGGGCGGCACCCCGCCATCCTGCCATCCTGGGCCGGACGGCGGCGACGGGTGATCGGCTTGTTGCAAGCCGTACGTACGGATTGCACCAACTCTCCGTACCTGCCACGATCGGGATCGTGCCCCGGGTGAGCCAGGACCAGCTCGACGCGCGGCGCCGGGAGATCCTCGCCGGCGCCCGGGCCTGCTTCGCGCGGTACGGGTACGAGGGTGCGACGGTACGGCGGCTGGAGGAGCAGACCGGACTGTCCCGCGGCGCGATCTTCCATCACTTCCGCGACAAGGACTCGCTGTTCCTCGCGGTCGCCGAGGACGACACCGCGACCATGGTGGACACGGTGGCCCGGCACGGCCTGGTCCAGGTGATGCGGGACCTGCTGGGCCGGGCGCACTCCGAGGAGGTACCCGGCTGGCTGGGTACCCAGCTGGAGGTGTCCCGGCGACTGCGCACCGACCCCGACTTCGCCACCCGCTGGGCCGCCCGGTCGGCGGCGATCACCGAGGCGACCCGCAAGCGGCTGACCCGGCAACGGGACGCCGGCGCGCTGCGCGAGGACGTCGACGTGGACACCCTCGCGCTGTTTCTGGAGCTGGCCTACGACGGCCTGGTGCTACGGCTGGCCACCGGTCAGCCGGCCGACGGTTTCGGCCCGGTGCTCGACCTCGTCGAGGAGGCGGTCCGCCGCCGGCGGTGAGTCCGGGATGGCGAACTGGGTGTGGTAAAGCTCGGCGTAGAGGCCACCGGCCGCGACCAGTTCGTCGTGGGTACCCCGCTCGACGATCCGGCCGTCGTCCATCACGAGTATCTGGTCGGCGTCGCGTACCGTCGACAGCCGGTGCGCGATCACCAGCGCGGTGCGCCCCTCCAGAGCCACCGACAGCGCCCGCTGCACCGCCGCCTCGGACTCGGAGTCCAGGTGCGCGGTGGCCTCGTCGAGGATCACGATGCTCGGCGCCTTGAGCAGCAGCCGGGCGATCGCGATGCGCTGCTTCTCGCCGCCGGAGAACCGGTACCCGCGCTCGCCGACCACGGTGTCCAGCCCGTCGGGCAGGCCACGCACCAGGTCGGCGATCTGCGCGCCGGCAAGCGCCGCCCACAGTTCGTCGTCGGTCGCGTCGGGCCGGGCGTAGCGCAGGTTGTCGGCGATCGTCTCGTGGAACAGGTGCGCGTCCTGGGTCACCACGCCGATGCTGTCGCGCAGGGAGTCCAGGGTCGCCTCCCGGACGTCGACGCCGCCGACCAGTACCTCGCCGCCGGTCACGTCGTAGACGCGGGGTACCAGCATCGCGGTCGTCGACTTGCCGGCACCGGACGGTCCGACGAGCGCGACCATCTGTCCGCGGTCGACGCTGAAGGACAGCCCGCGCAGCACCGGTTCGGTGACCGTCCGGTCGAGGACCGCCACGTCCTCCAGCGACGCCAGCGACACCTCCGCCGCGCTCGGGTACCGGAACACCACGTCGCGGAACTCGACGGTGGCCGCGCGCGGGGGTACCGGCCGGGCGTCCGGCCGCTCCTCGATGCCCGGCGCCAGGTCGAGCACCTCGAACACCCGCTCGAACGAGACCAGCGCGCTCATCACGTCGATGCGCACGTTGGACAGTGCGGTCAGCGGCCCGTAGAGCCGGGTCAGCAGCAGCGCGAGGGTCACCACGGTGCCGGCGGAGATCTGCCCGGTCACCGCGAGCCAGCCGCCCAGCCCGTAGGTCAGCGCGCTCGCCAGCGCCGCCACGAGGAGCATGGCCACGAAGAAGATGCGCCCGTACATCGCCTGCAGGATGCCGATGTCGCGGACCCGCCTGGCCCGCTCGGCGAACCGGCGCGCCTCCTCGTCGGGCCGGCCGAACAGCTTGACCAGCAACGCGCCGGCCACCCCGAACCGCTCGGTCATGGTGGCGTTCATCGTGGCGTCGAGCTGGTAGGACTCGCGGGTGATCTCGGCCAGCTTCCGGCCGATCCGGCGGGCCGGCAGGATGAAGACCGGCAGCAGTACCAGCGACAGCGCGGTCACCTGCCAGGACAGCGTGAACATCACGGCGGCGGTGAGGACGAGCTGGATGACGTTGCTCACCACGCCGGACAGCGTCGAGGTGAACGCCTGCTGGGCGCCGAGCACGTCGTTGTTGAGCCGGCTGACCAGCGCGCCGGTCTGGGTGCGGGTGAAGAACTGCAACGGCATCCGCTGGACGTGGTCGTATACCCGGGTGCGCAGGTTGAGGATGATGCCTTCGCCGATGCGCGCCGAGTACCACCGGTTGACCAGCGACAGGCCGGCGTCGGCGATGGCGAGCGCGGCGATCAGCACTGCGATGCGGACCACGGCCGCGGCGGCGCCCGGCTGGTGCCCGGTGATCACGTTGATGGCGCGCCCGGCCAGTACCGGTGTCGCCACGCCGATGATCGCGTCCAGCACCACGGCAACGAGGAAGATCAGGATGTCGCGCCGGTAGGGACGGGCGAACGCGAGGACTCTTCTGGCCGTTGCCCGGCCGACCTTGTGGTTGCGGATCTCCTCCTCGCGCCGCATCGAGCGGAGCATGTTCCAGCCGCCCATCGGATGGGTCACGTGCTCACCTCCGCCCGGTTGCGTCCGACCCAGTGTCGCGCACGCCTCTGACAACTTTCGGAGGTAAGCGTCTTGTTCCCGGGTACCCCTTACTCGCCGAGGCCCGCGAGGTCGCGGACGCGGCGCACCTGCGCGGCCCGCTCGGCGGCCAGCTGTTCGGCGGGCGAGCGCCGTGCCGCGCCGGCCAGCAGCGCCTTGATCTCGACCACCGCGTCGCGGTTGTTCGCCAGCAACCCGGCCACCAGATCGTCGACCGCGGCGTCCAGCTCGGCCGCGGGGACGACCAGGTTGGCCAGGCCCGTCCGCAGTGCCTCGGCCGCGCCCAGCCGCCGGCCGGTCGCGCAGATCTCCAGCGCCCGGGCGTACCCGACGAGGTCGACCAGCCGCCCGGTACCGGCCAGATCCGGTACCAGACCGAGTTGCACCTCGGCCATGGACAGCTGCGCGTCCTCGGTGAGGATGCGCAGATCGCAGGCGAGCGCGAGCTGGAATCCGGCCCCGATCGCATGCCCCTGCACCGCCGCCACGCTGATCAGATCCGGCCGGTGCAGCCAGGTGAAGCCCTCCTGGTACCCGGCGATGCGATCGGCGGCCGGGTCCGGTTCCAGTGCCGCGAGTTCGGGCAGTGCCGCCTGTGCGGCGGCCAGGTCCAGCCCCGCGGAGAATGCCCGACCGGCGCCGCGCACCACGACCACCCGGACGTCACCGGGAAGTGCACGGCCGAAATCGCGCAGCGCGATCCAGGTCGAGGGAGTCTGTGCGTTGAGGACTTCCGGTCGGGACAACGTGATGGTGGCTACCGGTCCGGCCCGGTCGCAGCGAACCCCGGTGGTCACATCCGGCTCCCGCGGGGACTGCGCGGCGCCGGGTGGTGCGTTGCTCGGGGAAACCGTTGGCAGGACTGGTGAATCGCAGGCGGGCGGGTCACGCCTTCTTGCGCCGGCGGGCGCCGCCGCGCTGGCGCAGCTGAACGCCGGACTCGGTCAGTACACGGTGGACGAAGCCGTAGGAGCGGCCGGTGGACGAGGCCAGCGCGCGGATACTTTCGCCGGAGGAGTACCGCTTGACGAGATCCTTGGCGAGCGTCTGGCGCTCGGCTCCGACGATCCGGCGACCCTTTTCGGTGCTGGTGGTGGTGCCGGTGGCTGCCATGTTGATTCCTCACGTCCCTATTGAGCGGAGTTGGCGGTCCCACCTATTAGACCGCCTTCGTCGATCATGCGCTAGATATCATCTCGACGCCAACCGACACGCGTGAGCGGTGTCGGCTACCCGATAGCGTGGTGCGCCGTGAGGAGCCAGGTGGACAACGGCCGACGGGAAGTGACGCAAGTCAATGCGTTGCGGCGCCTGGGGTCGCGCGGAAACCAGGCTCGGGATCTGGTCGGCTGGGCGCTTCTCACCGCACTGGGACTGGGGTTGACAGCGTGGGCGGTACACCACGGCGCCCGGTTGGGTACCGCCGCCGCACCGCTGCTCGGCCGGTACCGCTGGCAGTTCTCCGCATTGAGCGCGCTGGCCCCGATGGCCGCCGCGGCGGTCCTGGCGACCGCCCGACTGGGCTGGTTCGAGCGTGCCCGATGGGGCCTCGTACTCGCCGCAAGCTACGTATTTGCGCTGGTCTGGGCGCTTGCGCTAGCACTCGTCGACGGCGCCGCGGGGCTGACCCGTTCGCTGCTCGACCCGGACAACTACCTGACCGACCTCGGCTCGGTCGGCGACCATCCATTGATGTATTTACATGAATTCACAAACGACGTACGCGCCCATTCGGTGTCCGCGCGCGGTCATCCGCCGGGACCGGTACTGCTTTTGTGGGCGCTGCACCGGACCGGGCTGACCGATCATCTCGCGCTCGCGCTACTCATCACCGCGGCCGGCGCGCTGACCGTTCCGTTGGTCCTCGGATCGGTACGGGAGGTCTGCGGCGAGGTGCCGGCACGCCGATACACGACGATATTGATTCTCGCGCCATCTGCAATATGGGTCGCCGTCAGCGTGGACGTGGTCGTGGCGGTGCTCGGCGCCGCGATGGTGGCGGCCGGGGTACGGGCCAGTTCCCGCGGCCGCGGCGGGCTGCGCGCGGGCGCGTGGGCCGCGCTCGCCGGCGCGCTGCTCGGCGTCGCCGCGCTGTTCTCCTATGCCGCGCCGTGGCTCGGGCTGTCGCTGGTGTGCCTGTACTTCGCCCGCCGCCGGCCGTTCCTCAACATCGCTACGGGCCTCGGCGCGCTCGCCCCGATCGTGCTCGCCGACGCCCTCGGCTTCGCCTGGCTCAGCGGCCTCACCGCGGCGCGCGCGGACTACGTGTCCCGCGTCGAGCCGTACCGCTCGGCCTGGTGGTGGACCGCGATCAGCCTCGTGGCGCTGTTGCTGGCGACCGGGCCGCCTCTGGTGGCCAGCGTCCGGAAGCTGCGCAACACGCCCGGCTGGCCGTTCCTGGTCGGCGCGACGACCGCGGTGGTCGCCTCGATCCTCGCCGGCATCGCGCGCGGCGGTGTCGAACACGCGTGGCTGCCGTTCTTCCCGTGGCTCACGGTGGCCGCGGTCGCGCCGCAACGGCAGGGCGGGCCACCGGTACCGGCACCGCTGCTGCTCGCCGGCGTCGGCGCGCTGTCCGCCGTGGTCATCGAGGCGGTACTCGCGACACCGTGGTGAGTCACGCGAGCTCGACCAGCTCCAGGAGGTCGTCGCTCCAGGCGTCCTCGACGCCGTCGGGCAGCAGGATCGCCCGGTCCGGCTTGAGCGCGCTGACCGCCCCCGGGTCGTGGCTCACCAGCACGATCGCCCCGGGGTACCGCGCGATCGCGTCGAGCACCTGCTCCCGGCTGGCCGGGTCGAGGTTGTTCGTCGGCTCGTCGAGCAGCAGGACGTTGGCGCCCGAGCAGACCAGGGTCGCCAGCGCCAGCCGGGTCTTCTCGCCACCGGAGAGCACCCCGGCCGGCTTGTCCACGTCGTCGCCGGAGAACAGGAACGCGCCGAGAATGCGGCGCAGTTCGGTGTCCGTCTGCTGGCTTCCGGCACTGCGCATGTGTTCCAGGACCGTGCGGTCCACGTCGAGCGTCTCGTGCTCCTGCGCGTAGTACCCGAGGCGCAGCCCGTGTCCGGGCAGGACCTCGCCGGTGTCCGGCCCCAGCAGTCCGGCCAGGATCCGCAGCAGCGTGGTCTTCCCCGCGCCGTTCAGTCCCAGTACCGCGACCCGGGAACCGCGGTCGACCGCGAGGTCGACGTCGCAGAAGATCTCCTGCGAGCCGTACGACTTGGACAGGCCCTGCGCGGTCAACGGCGTCCTGCCGCACGGCGCCGGGGCCGGGAACCGTACCTTGGCCACCTTGTCCCCGGTGCGCTGCGGTTCCAGCCCGGCGAGCAGCTTCTCCGCCCGGCGCGCCATGTTGTGCGCAGCCATCGCCTTGGTGGCCTTGGCCCGCATCTTGTCCGCCTGGGCCAGGAGCGCGCCGGCCTTCTTCTCGGCGTTGACCCGCTCCCGGTGCCGGCGCCGCTCGTCGGTCTCGCGCTGTTGCAGGTACAGCTTCCAGCCGACGTTGTACGAGTCGACGACGGCGCGGTTGGCGTCGAGGTACCACACCTTGTTCACCACGGCGTCGAGCAGGTTGACGTCGTGGGAGATGACGATCAGGCCGCCCTTGTGCCCGGCCAGGAAGCCGCGCAGCCAGGTGATCGAGTCGGCGTCGAGGTGGTTGGTCGGCTCGTCCAGCAGCAGGATGCCGCCGCCGGTCTCGGCCGAGTCGCGGAACAGGATCCGGGCCAGCTCGATGCGCCGCCGCTGGCCGCCGGACAGGGTACCCAGCGGCTGGGTCAGCACCCGGTCGGGCAGGCCGAGGTTGGCGCAGATGCGGGCCGCCTCCGCCTCCGCCGCGTACCCGCCGAGGCCGGCGAACCGGTCCTCCAGCGCGCCGTACCGGCGGACCGTCCGCTCGTCGGCGTCCTCGGCCAGCGCCACCTCCAGCTTGGCCAGCTCGGCGAGCAGCGTGTCCAGCCCGCGCGCGGACAGCACCCGGTCGCGCGCGGTGATGTCGAGGTCGCCGGTGCGCGGATCCTGCGGCAGGTACCCGACGGGCCCGCGCCGCTCGATCGTGCCGGCGAAGGGAAGCGCCTCGCCGGCCAGTACCTTCAAAGTCGTCGTCTTGCCGGCGCCGTTGCGGCCGACCAGGCCGATCCGGTCGCCCGGCTGCACCCGCAGGTTGGTCTCGGACAGCAGGATGCGGGCGCCGGCGCGCAGTTCCAGGCCAGTGGCGGAGATCATCGGAGGGAGCTGCCTTTCGTTTCGGGACGGACCGGACCGGGGCGGGACGCGCGGCCACGGTCAGTCGTCGGAAAGCAGCATGCGGCCAGTCTACCCGGCCCGGTCCCGGACCCGTCGCTGATTACCGGCGTCGATGGCGGGGTACCGGAGGGCATGGACGACCTCAACCAGAACGCGCAGGTCGACACCTCGCAGATCGAAGACCAGCGCGGAAGCGGCGGCGGTGGCGGCGGGCTCGGCGGCATGATCCCGATCGGCGGCGGTGGCGGCCGCGGCGGGCTGATCGGGTTGATCGTCACGGTGATCCTGGTACTGATCGGCGGCGGCTTCGGCGCCAGCCAGATCTTCGGCGGCGGCGGTGGCGGGCAGACCGACAACGGCAACCTCAACAAGGAGTGCTCGTCGGCGAACCCGAACCGGTTCCAGAACCTGGACTGCCGCAATGCGCTGTACGTCAACTCGATCCAGAACTTCTGGCAGACCGAGCTGCCGCAGGCGTTCGGGCAGCAGTACCAGCCGGCCGACACCGTCTTCTTCGCGCAGCAGACGACCACCGGCTGCGGCGCGGCCGACTCGGGCATGGGGCCGTTCTACTGCCCGCCGGACAAGAAGGTGTACATCGACCTGACCTTCTACCGGGAGCTGACCGACCGGTTCGGTGCCAAGGGCGAGTTCGCCCAGCCGTACGTGCTGGCCCACGAGTACGGCCACCACGTGCAGGACCTCATCGGCACCGAGGCGCAGATGCGCCGCGCGCAGCAGCGCGATCCGGGCAGTGCCAACCGTGCTACTCCGGCGTCTGGATGGCGCACGCGACGCAGACCCGGGACAGGAGCGGGCAGCCGATCTTCAACCAGGTCACCCCGCAGGACGTCCACGACGCGATCAACGCGGCCGGCGCGGTCGGCGACGACGCGATCCAGAAGCAGGCGGGGCGGCCGGTCAACCAGGAGACGTTCACGCACGGCTCGTCGCAGCAGCGCGAGCAGTGGGTCACCACCGGGTACCGGTCGGGGGATCCGAAGGCGTGCAACACCTTCGGCGGCGCGCTGGGCGGGTGACGCCGGCGCCGTAGGCGGGTGACGCCTCACGTCCCGGCGGGATCCATCCCGGCAGGATCCGGCTCGACCAGCCGGATCCGCACGGCCCGCGCCTGCCGTACCGCACCCTCCAGCACGGCCAGCCTCGGCTCGCCCACGGTGAGGAACCGCTGCGCCCGCAGTGCCGCGACCGGCGCGAGCCGGGCGTCGGCGAGGATCGTGTCGACCGTCCGCCGGTCTCCCCCGGTCACCACCGCGGCGAGCCGGTCGACGGCGGGCAGCAGCAGCCGGACGGCGAGGTCGGCCGCGTCGGTCGCGGCGGCCCGCGCCTGGTTCTCCCGGCGCCGGGCGAAGCGCTGCTGGGACCAGCCGCCGGCCGCCGTGCGGCCCTGGACGTACCGACTGTCCACTTTGGACACCTCCAGCGCGTCCCCGGCCGCGATGCCCACCGCGACACCGCCCCGGCGGGCCAGCAGCAGCCCGAGCCGGCGTGGCTCGGCCGCCGACGCGACGAACCCGTCAACGTCCGTGGCGCCTGCGGCGCCGGGCGGCGCAAGGCACTCCGCGGCGCCGGGCGGCGCAAGGCACTCCGCGACGCTGCCGTCCGCGGCCCGCAGTCGGATCCCGCCGGTCATTCCCGCCACGTCGTACCGGCCGTGCCGCTGGGCGAATCCGGCCAGCCAGCGGGACAGCCGCGGCGGGTCCACCTCGACCCACCGTCCGCCACCCGCCGCCGGCCCGCCCGCCACGCCGTCACGGTAGCCGGGCGAGCAGTCCGGCCGGGTCGGGTACCACCAGATCCGGCGCGACCCGGCGGTACCCGACATCCGTGTCGGTGCGCAGCGAGCGCATCAGCACCGTCCGGCCCACCCCGGCACGCCGGCCGCACAGCACGTCGCGCGACCAGGTGTCGCCGACGTACCACGCGTCACCGACCGGTACGCCGACCGCGTTCGCCGCCGTCGCGATCAGCTCCGGGTTCGGTTTGCGGACACCGGCCTCGTCGCTGTAGACCTGCGCCGCGAACCGGTCGGCCAGCCCGGCGCCGGCGAGGAACTCGCGGTGTACCGCGCCGCACAACGTGTTGCTCGCCACCGCGACCGGGATGCCGCGCATGGCCATCTCGGCCAGCAGTTCCGGCACCCCGGGCCGCAGCGCCCAGTCGTGGATCAGCCGCCCGAGCCGGTGGCACAGTTCCGTGGCGTACCCGACGACGACCGCGCGCGCGGCGACCGGCCAGTCCGCCGCCACGAAGTCCGACCAGAACTCGGCGTGGGACAGCTCGGCCGGTGCCCATGGCCGGCACATCGCGTCGCCCCACCGGCCGTACGCCTCGACGGCCGCGACGAGGTCGTTGCCGAGCGTCTCCGGTACCGCGGCGCCCTGCTGGGCCAACAGCGCACCGATCACGGTCGCCAGCCGGGCCGGCCAGCCCGGCCGGGTGACGCCGTCGACGAGTACCCCGCCGAAGTCGAGCAGCAACGCTTGCACCTGAGCCACCTAGCCGATCCGGACGAGCAGGGCGACCGCGAGCACGCCGATAAGCACGCTGGACACCAGTGCGGTACCGAACCGGCCCCGAGGTCCGGCGAGTACCCTGCCGACCGCGCTGCCGCTCGCGGCAATCAGCAGCTGCCAGCTCGCCGAGGCGGCGAAGGCGGCGAGCACGAACACGACCGAGGCGGCGACCGACCGGGTACCCTGCGCCTGCCGGCCGAGGACCAGCGCGCTGAAGTAGATGACCGTGGCCGGGTTGAGCAGGGTCAGCGGCAGGACGCCCAGGTACGCCCGGCCGGGCGTGACCGGTACCCGGTCCGGCGCGGCGGCCCGCGCCCGATCCCGCCAGGCCGTCGCGGCGGTGCGCACGGCGAGGCCGAGCAGGACCGCGGCGGCCAGCCAGCGCAGCGGGCCGGCGACCGGCCGGACGAGACCGGCGACGGCCGCACCGCCCATCGCCGCGACCGCCGCGTAGATACCGTCGGCGGTCGCCGCGCCCAGCCCCGCACCGGCGCCGACGACCAGCGACGTGCGCGCGGACAGGCCGAGGATCAGCACCGCGATGGCGCCGACCGGTACCGCGACGCCGTACCCGGCCAGCAGCCCGGAGACCAGTGCCTCAACCACCTCCGGCAGCCTGCCGCCCGGACCGCCGCACCGCCAGCGAAATTCACACGTTGAAGCCGAGCGCGCGCAACTGTTCCCGACCGTCCTCAGTGATCTTGTCCGGTCCCCACGGCGGCATCCACACCCAGTTGATCCGGATGTCGTCGACCAGTCCGCCGCCCGGCCCCTTGCACAGCGCCTCGCGGGCCTGGTCTTCGATGACGTCGGTCAGTGGGCAGGCGGCCGAGGTGAGCGTCATGTCGACGGTGGCGACGTTCTCCTCGTCGACGTGGATGCCGTAGACCAGGCCGAGGTCGACGACGTTGATACCCAGCTCGGGGTCGACGACGTCCTTGAGGGCCTCCTCGACGTCGGCAATCGCCGCGGTCATGCCGTACCTCCCACCGGGCCGGCGACGTCGGCCACCGCCCGTGCCGTCGCGTCCTTGAACGCCATCCATGACAGTAGCGCGCACTTGACCCGGGCCGGATACTTCGCGACCCCGGCGAAGGCGACGCCGTCTTCGAGCAGTTCCTCGTCGGGTTCCACCTGGCCGCGACCGGACATCAGCGCGACGAACGCGTCGTGCCGGGCGAGCGCGTCGGTGACCGTGTGCCCGGACATCACGTCGTGCAGCACGCTCGCCGAGGCGAGACTGATCGAGCAGCCCATCCCCTCGAACGAGATCTCCTCGATCGCGTCGCCGGCCAGCCGCACCCGTATCGTCACCTCGTCGCCGCAGGTCGGGTTGACGTGGTGCGCCTCGGCGTCGAAGGGCTCGCGCAGCCCGCGGCCGTGCGGGTGCTTGTAGTGATCCAGGATGATCTCCTGGTAGAGCTGCTCGAACTGCATCAGGAGAACACCTTCCGCACCTGTTCCAGCCCGCGCACCAGCGCGTCCACCTCGTCCGTCGTGCTGTAGAGGTAGAACGAGACGCGGGTCATGGCCGGCACCCCGAACCGCACGCAGGTCGGCCGGGCGCAGTGGTGGCCGACCCGCACCTGGATCCCCAGCGAGTCCAGCACCTGCCCGACGTCGTGCGGGTGGATGCCGTCCAACGCGAAGGAGATGGTACCGCCGCGGCCGGCCGGTATCGCCGGACCGAAGATCCGCAGTCCGGGTACCGTCGCCATGGCCTCCAGCGCGTAGGCCGCCAGCTCCCGCTCGTGGCCCGCGATCGCCGGCATGCCCAGGTGCGCCAGGTAGTCCACGGCCGCGCCCAGCCCGATGGCCTGCGCGATCGGCGGGGTACCGGCCTCGAAGCGGGTCGGTGGCAGCGCGTACGTCGTCTTCTCCAGGGTGACCGTCTCGATCATCGAGCCACCGCCGAGGAACGGCGGCATGTCCGCGAGCAGGTCGTACCGTCCCCACAGCACGCCGATCCCGGTCGGCCCGAGCATCTTGTGCCCGGTGAACGCGATGAAGTCGGCGTCCAGCGCGGCCACGTCAACCGGCAGGTGCGGTACCGATTGCGAGCAGTCCAGCAGCACCTTGGCGCCCACCTCGTGGGCCCGGGCGATGATCGCTGACGTGGGGTTGATCGTGCCCAGGATGTTGGACATGTGCACGTAGGAGACCAGCCGGGTGCGCTCGTTGACCAGCTCCTCCAGGTTGGACAGGTCCAGCCGGCCGTCGTCGGTGATCCGGAACCAGCGCAGCGTCGCGCCGGTCCGCTCACACAACAGCTGCCACGGCACGATGTTCGAGTGGTGCTCCATCTCGGAGATCACGATCTCGTCGCCGGGGCGCAGCCGCACGCCGAACGAGTGCGCCACCAGGTTGATCGCCTCGGTGGAGTTCTTCGTGAAGACGATCTCGTCCGGCGAGGCGGCACCGATGAACGCGGCGACCTTGGCGCGCGCCGCCTCGTAGGCGGTCGTGGACTCGGTACCGAGGGTGTGCACCGACCGGGCGACGTTGGCGTTGTGCCGCTCGTAGTGCTCGCGCAGCACATCGAGCACCTGGCGCGGCTTCTGTGACGTGTTGGCGCTGTCCAGGTACACCAGCGGGTGGCCGTTGACCTGCCTGCGCAGGATCGGAAAGTCCTCCCGGATCAGCCGCACGTCATACCGCGGCGCCTCGTCGAACTGCGGCATCCCGCTGGGCACCCAGCTCCCCGGCTGCGCAACGATCTCGGTCATGTGGCCACCTCGCTCCGCGATGTGGCCCCCTGACCGATGAGCCGGCTGAACCTAATGATGCCCTCGCTACGCTCGGTCATGCGACTCCGTCCTATGCCGTCGTGAGGTACCGCTCGTACCCCTCGGCTTCGAGCTTGTCCGCCAGCTCCGGACCGCCCTCCTCGACGATCCGCCCGGCGACGAACACGTGCACGTAGTCGGGCTGCACATAGCGCAGGATCCGGGTGTAGTGGGTGATCAGCAGGATGCCGGTATCGCCGTCCTCCCGTACCCGGTTGACCCCCGCCGACACCACCCGCAGCGCGTCGATGTCCAGGCCGGAGTCGGTCTCGTCGAGGATCGCGATCTTCGGCTTGAGCAGCTCCAGCTGGACGATCTCGTGGCGCTTCTTCTCCCCGCCGGAGAAGCCCTCGTTGACGTTGCGCTGGGCGAACGCCGGGTCCATGCCGAGCCGGTCCATCCCCTCGCGCAGCTCCTTGCCCCAGGTGCGCAGCTTCGGCGCCTCGCCGTCCAGCGCGGTCTTCGCAGTGCGCAGGAAGTTGGCCACCGACACCCCGGGCACCTCGACCGGGTACTGCATCGCCAGGAACAGCCCCGCCCGGGCCCGCTCGTCGACGGTCATCGCGAGCACGTCGGCGCCGTCCAGCGTCACCGTACCGCCGGTGATCTCGTACCGCGGGTGCCCCGCGATCGAGTACGCCAGCGTGGACTTGCCGGAGCCGTTCGGGCCCATGATGGCGTGCGTCTCACCGGCCCGCACGGTCAGGGTGACACCGGACAGGATCGGCTTGCGCTCGCCCTCGGGCAGCTTGACCGACACCTGCAGGTCGCGGATCTCCAACACACTCACGCGGTAACTCCAGACACATAGATCCAGCCGTCGTGGATCTCGACGGGGTAGACGGGTACGGGTTCGGTCGCGGGCAGCCCGGTCGGCTCACCGGTGCGCAGGTCGAAGCGGGAGCCGTGCAGCCAGCACTCCAGGGTGCAGTCGTCGATCTCGCCCTCGGACAGCGGTACGGCCGCGTGCGAGCACTCGTCGTAGATCGCGTGCACGCTGCCGTCCTCGCAGCGCACCACCGCGATCCGCAGGCCGTCGATCTCGGCGCTGATCGCCGTACCCGGCTCGATCTCGTCCACCGCGCACACCTTGATCACGCGCCAGCCTCCGCGAGTCGGGACTCGATCACCGCCGCGAGCCGGTCGTGCAGGCCGGGCAACCGGATCTTGTTCAGCAGCTCGGCGAAGAAACCACGGACCACCAGCTTGCGCGCCTCGGCTTCACCGATGCCGCGGGACATGAGGTAGAACAACTGCTCGTCATCGAAGCGGCCGGTTGCGCTGGCATGTCCGGCGCCGACCACCTCGCCGGTCTCGATCTCCAGATTCGGTACCGAGTCCGCGCGCGCGCCGTCGGACAGCACCAGGTTGCGGTTGATCTCGTAGGTGTCGGTACCCGTCGCCTCCGCCCGGATCAGCACGTCGCCGACCCAGATCGTGTGTGCGTCGTCGCCCTGCAGCGCGCCGCGGTACCCGACGTAGCTGCGGCAGTCCGGTACCGAATGGTCCACCAGCATCCGGTGCTCGAAGTGCTGCCCGGCGTCGGCGAAGTACAGCCCGTACAGCTCCGCCTCGCCGCCCCGGTCGGTGTAGTCCACCGAGAGGTACTGGCGCACCAGGTCGCCGCCGAGCGACACCTGGATGTGCACCAGCTTGGCGTCGCGGCCCAGCCGGAACTTGATGTGCTGCGCCTGTACCGTGTCCCGCGCCCAGTCGGCGACGGTGATGAACGTCAGCCGCGCGCCAGCGCCGACGGACACCTCGACGTTGTCGGCGAGCGTGGCGCTGCCCACGTGGTCGAGCACCAGCGTCAACTCGGCCAGCTCACCGATCTCGATGAACGTGTGGCCGAAGGTCAGCCCGCTGCCGGTCGCCCGGATGACCGCCGGGTCGTCGAGCACCTGGCCGGGTGCGACCGACACCATCGTCGCCTTCTCCACCCGGCTCCAGGCCAGCGCGCTGATCCGGTCGAAGGGCACCAGCACCGAGCCCAGCCGCGGGTCGGCCTTGTCCACCGTGAACACCGACATCGCGCCCGGGAGCGGGTCGTGGTCGTGGGTCAGCGTGCCGGCGTCGGTACCGTCGCCGGTGGCGAGGCCGCGCAGCCGGCGCAGCGGGGTGAACCGCCACTCCTCCTCGCGTCCGGTCAGCGCCGGAAAGTCCGCGACGTTGAACGAGCGCAGCGCCTGCGACTTGGTCTTCGGCGGCGCGACGGTGGGAGTGCTCATGCTCTCCTTCTTCTCGGACGATGACCCGGGGCGACCTGCAGCCGTCGGCGGCTAGCCGACGGCTCCCTCCATCTGGAGCTCGATGAGGCGGTTGAGCTCCAACGCGTACTCCATCGGCAGCTCCTTGGCGATCGGCTCGATGAAGCCACGCACGATCATCGCCATCGCCTCGTCTTCGGTGAGGCCCCGGCTCATCAGGTAGAACAACTGGTCGTCGCTGACCTTGGAGACGGTGGCCTCGTGGCCCATGGACACGTCGTCCTCACGGATGTCGACGTACGGGTAGGTGTCCGAGCGGGAGATCGTGTCGACCAGCAACGCGTCGCACTTGACCGTGGAGCGGCTGTGGTGCGAGCCCTCCAGTACCTGGACCAGGCCGCGGTACGAGGTGCGGCCACCGCCCCGGGCGATCGACTTGGAGATGATCGTCGAGGAGGTCCGCGGCGCGGCGTGCACCATCTTCGCCCCGGCGTCCTGGTGCTGCCCCTCGCCGGCCATGGCGACGCTGAGCACCTCGCCCTTCGCGTGCTCGCCGATCATGAACACGGCCGGGTACTTCATGGTGACCTTGGACCCGATGTTGCCGTCGATCCACTCCATCGTGGCGCCCTCGTGGCACACCGCCCGCTTGGTGACCAGGTTGTACACGTTGTTCGACCAGTTCTGGATCGTGGTGTACCGGCACCGCGCGTTCTTCTTCACGATGATCTCGACGACCGCGGAGTGCAGCGAGTCCGACGAGTAGATCGGCGCGGTGCAGCCCTCGACGTAGTGCACGTAGGCGCCCTCGTCGACGATGATCAGGGTCCGCTCGAACTGGCCCATGTTCTCCGTGTTGATCCGGAAGTACGCCTGCAGCGGGATCTCCACCTGCACGCCCTTGGGCACGTAGATGAACGAGCCGCCGGACCAGACCGCGGTGTTGAGCGAGGCGAACTTGTTGTCGCCGACCGGGATCACCGTGCCGAAGTACTCCTTGAACAGGTCCTCGTGCTGCTTGAGCCCGGTGTCGGTGTCCAGGAAGATGACACCCTGCTGCTCCAGGTCCTCACGGATCTTGTGGTACACCACCTCGGACTCGTACTGCGCCGCCACCCCCGCGATCAGCCGCTGCTTCTCCGCCTCGGGGATGCCCAGCCTGTCGTAGGTGTTCTTGATGTCGGCCGGCAGTTCGTCCCAGGTGGTCGCCTGCTTCTCGGTGGACCGGACGAAGTACTTGATGTTGTCGAAGTCGATCGCGGTGAGGTCGGCGCCCCACGCCGGCAGCGGCTTGCGCCCGAACAGCCGCAGCCCCTTGAGCCGCAGGTCGAGCATCCAGGCCGGCTCGTTCTTCTTCCCCGATATGCCGCGCACCACCGCCTCGCTCAGGCCGCGCTGCGCGGACGCGCCGGCCGTGTCCGGGTCGGCCCAGCCGTACTCATAGCGCCCGAGCGCGGCGAGCTGCTGGTCCTGGGTGAGCTGGTCGGTCATGATGCCGTCCTCACGCGATCGATCTTGTGCGGAATGTGCGTCGTGTTCGGAATGTGCGTCGTGCAGACCCCGTCGCCGTGCGCGATCGTGGCCAGGCGTTGTACATGGGTGCCCACGAGCTGGGAGATCACTCGGGTCTCCGCCTCGCACAGCTGGGGGAACTCCGCGGCGACGTGGGCCACCGGGCAGTGGTGCTGGCAGAGCTGGCCGCCGGAGGCGATCGTCGTCGCCGACGCAGCGTAGCCCTCGGCCGTCAGCGCCTTCGCCAGTGCCTCGGCCCGGGCGAGCGGGTCGTCGCCGGCGCCCTCCATGGCGGCGCGGCAGCGGGTCTCCAGCGCGGCGACGCGGGCCGCCGCGAACTCGCTTACCGCCTGCTCGCCACCCTGCGCCGCCATCCAGCGCAGCGCCGCGGCGGCCAGGTCGTCGTAGGTGTGCCGGCCACGCCGTACCCGGGCTTCGTCGGTGAGCAGGAAGACCCGCGCCGGCCGGCCGCGGCCGCGGTGGCCGGTGGTCCGGTGCTCCCGGGAGATGACGTCACCGGAGGCCTGCAGCGCGTCCAGGTGCCGGCGGATGGCCGCCGGGCTCAGGCCCAGCGCCGCGCCGAGCTGGCCGGCCGTGACCGCGCCGTGCTCCAGCAGGAGCTGGCAGACCCGGTCGCGGGTACGGTGATCGGTACCGGCGTCAGCCGGCCTCGAGCTCACCGTCGGGTTTTTCACTACACCAGTGTTGCGTATTTCCTAAGCCCACCGCAAACCGCCCCGCCGGTGATCCACCACACCACGTTCGTACGATGAGCCGGTGAGCAGGTTGCACCTTCTGCTGGACCGGCCGGGGCTGCTCCGACGTACCGCGCTGGCCTCGTTAGCGGCGAATGTCGGGATTGTGATCACGGGCGGCGTTGTCCGACTCAGCAACTCCGGGATGGGCTGCCCGACCTGGCCGCGCTGCGACGCCACCTCGCTGGTCGCAACCGGCCGGCTGGGGCTGCACGGCGTGATCGAGTTCGGCAACCGCACCCTAATCAGCGTGGTTGGCGGCCTGGCCGTGGCCTGCCTGCTGCTCGGGTACGCCCAGTTGCCCCGGCGCCGGGAGCGGCTGACCTGGGCCTGGCTGGTGCTCGCCGGCATCGCCGGACAGGCCGTGCTCGGCGGGGTGACGGTACACAGCGTGCTCGATCCCTGGGTGGTCGCCGCGCACTTCCTGCTCTCGATGGCGCTGATCGCCGCCGCGTACCGGTTCTGGCTGCTCACCCGCGAGGCCGGCGCGACCCAGCCGGCGTCCGTGCCGCTGCGCCGGCTGTCGTGGCTGGTGGTCGGGGTGACCGCGGTGGTGCTCGCGGTCGGCACGGTGGTGACCGGCAGCGGCCCGCACGCCGGGGACGCGTCCGCCGGGCGTACCGGACTCGACCCGGCCACCGTCGCCCAACTGCACGCCGACCTGGTGATGCTGCTGGTCGGGCTGTCGGTCGCGCTACTGATCTTCAGCCCCGCCGGGCTGCGCCGGCCGGCCGCGATACTGGTCGGCGTGGAGCTGGCCCAGGGCGGGATCGGGTTCTTCCAGTACTTCACCGGCCTGCCGGTACTGGCGGTCGGGCTGCACATGGCCGGCGCCTGCGCGGTCTGGGTGGCGGCGCTGAACGTGCTCGCCCACGTCCGGGTACCGGCAGCGGCCGCCGGCACAACTGTCTTGCATGACGCAAGTGAGGCCGTCGCGCGCTAGCGGGACCAATGAAGGAGCGGCCCGGGGAGAGATCCCCGGACCGCTGCGGACAAACGGACGACGTACTCAGCGCGAGAGCTGGCGGCGGCTCATCGACCGCCAGAGGTCGTTACTCGGACGCATCTGCTCGATCAGCTCGCGCTCCCACTCGTTCTCCACCTCGACGCCGGCCTTCTCGCAGGCCTGTCGGGCGATGTCGGTGCCGTCGGCGAACTGGTCCGACCAGGTGCCGTCCTCCCCCACGAGGACGATTCGTGCGCCCCTGCGACCTACGTACTCGATGACTGCCTTTGCGCCACCGTGACCGGCGGCGAACGACTTGATGTCGGAGATCAGGCCACCAGAAGAGGTAGCCGGCTCCATCGTCAAGGTCGTATCGGAACCATCTGCCATGTTCAGAAGAGTAGGCAGACGGTCGCTCCCATGCCCGGCAATGACGATGAGAATGTGACGCTCCTAACGCCGGTTCGCAGCCGTCGCGGTCAATACGATAAGCGATTAATCCGAATTGTCCGGTCATAATAAACGGCCAAAGTGGTACAGAATTCTGGAGCTTGCAAATGCGCAACAGTTGCCGCCGCAATCACGGCGTGTCGGTGACGAAACGTACCTACTGGATGAGCGCGTCCACGGCCACGGCGACGAACAGCACCGTGAGGTACATGATCGACCAGTGGAACAGGCGCATCGGCCGTAGCGGCTGGCCGCGGCGCGCCCGCCGGTGCAGCCGGTGCGCCTCGACCAGGAACAGCGCGCCGAGAACGAGCGCGGTCAGGCCGTACAGCGGCGTCATGCCCAGCGGCCACAGGGCGACCGAGGCGACCACGGTCAGCCAGGTGTAGACGACCGTCTCCAGGCCGACCCGGCGCAGCGAGGCGACGACGGGCAGCATCGGGATCCCGGCCCGCCGGTAGTCCTCGCGGAAGGTGATGGCGAGCGCGTAGAAGTGCGGCGGCTGCCAGAGGAACACCACCGCGAACAGCAGCAGCGCGCGCAGGCTCAGCGACCCGGTCACCGCGGCCCAGCCGATCAGCACCGGCAGCGCGCCGCAGACCCCGCCCCACACCGTGTTCTGCGGCGTGGTCCGCTTGAGCCACATCGTGTACACGAGGTCGTAGTAGGCGATCGCGCCGGCGGTCAGGCCGGTGGCGAGCCAGTTGGTAAAGGTACCCATGAGGGTCAGCGAGACCGCGGCCAGCACCAGGCCGAAGACCAGAGCGGCGCGCGGCGAGACCGTGTGCGCAGGCAGCGGGCGACCGGAGGTCCGCCGCATCACCTGATCGATGTCGCGGTCGAGGTAGCAGTTGAGCGCGTTGGCGGCGCCCGCCGCGAGCGCGCCGCCGACCAGGACGACCACGGTCAGCCCAAGCGGCGACAGCCGGTCCCGGGCCAGGAACATCGCCGGTACCGTCGTCACCAGCAGCAGTTCGACGATCCGCGGCTTGGTCAGCGCGACGTAGGCCCGCAGCACCGCGACCGGCCCGGTGCGCCGCCGGTCCGCCTTCAACGCCGCGACCGGGATCGGCTGCGCGGCGACCTCGACGGGGCGGTCCGCCAACGTGGTCATGCGGTAGTCCTTCACGGTCGCGTCCGCCCCAGCGGAACGGGTGGGTGCACCGCGTGACAGCGTACGCGTCGACCTGCGGCAACCCGCGACCACCCGGCGGCGTGCCGGGTTCGCCTGGATGTCACCTGCACATGCGACCATCAGCGCGTCTGGCCGGCGCGGAAATGGGTAGGGTCATAACGACAGCGCCGCACGATTCGTGGGGAGCACGACCACCGTGACCGACAGCCATCTCGACTGGTCCGAACTTGACCGCCGCGCGGTCGACACGATCCGCGTACTCGCGATGGACGCCGTGGAAAAGGCCGGCAACGGCCACCCGGGCACCGCGATGAGCCTCGCCCCCGCCGCATACCTGCTCTTCCAGCGGGTCATGCGACACGACCCCACGGATCCCGCCTGGCCCGGCCGGGACCGGTTCGTGTTGTCCTGCGGCCACTCCAGCCTGACCCTGTACATCCAGCTCTACCTGTGCGGGTACGGGCTGGCGCTGGACGACCTGCGGTCGTTGCGGCAGTGGGGTTCGCTGACCCCGGGGCACCCCGAGCACGGGCACACCGCCGGTGTGGAGACCACTACCGGTCCGCTCGGCCAGGGTCTGGGCAACGCGGTCGGGATGGGCTTCGCGACGCGGCGCGAGCGCGGCATGTTCGACCCCGAGCCGCCCCCCGGGGACAGCCTGTTCGATTCGTCTCCGACGGCGACATCGAGGAGGGCATCAGTCACGAGGTCAGCTCGCTTGCGGCGCACCAGAAGCTGGGCAACCTCGTGGTCATCTACGACGACAACAACATCTCGATCGAAGACAACACGAACATCGCCAAGTCCGAGGACGTGGCGGCCCGGTACGCCGCGTACGGATGGCACGTTCAGCACGTGGACTGGCGCACCGAGGACGGGTACCACGAAGACGTGCAGGGGCTCTACGCGGCGATCCTGGCGGCGAAGGCGGAGACCGGCCGGCCGTCGTTCATCAACCTGCGCACCATCATCGGCTGGCCGGCGCCCAACAAGCAGAACACCGGCAAGGCGCACGGTTCGGCGCTGGGCGCCGACGAGGTGGCCACCACCAAGAAGCTGCTCGGCTTCGACCCGGAGAAGTCCTTCGCCGTAGCCGACGAAGTGCTGGCGCACACGCGCAAGGTGATCGAGCGTGGCCGGGCCGCGCACGAAGAGTGGAACCGTGCGTTCGAGGCGTGGGGCGGCGCCAACGCGGAGCGCCGGGCGCTGTTCGACCGGCTCGCCTCCCGTACCCTGCCGGACGGGTGGACCGATGCGCTGCCCGCGTTCAAGGCCGACAGCAAGGGGATGGCCACCCGGAAGGCGTCCGGCGAGGTGATCAACGCGATCGCGCCGGCGCTGCCGGAGCTGTGGGGCGGCTCGGCCGACCTGGCGGAGAGCAACAACACCACGATCGAGGGCGACCCGTCGTTCGTCCCGCCGGAGTACTCGACGAAGTCCTTCCCCGGCGACTGGTACGGGCGCACCCTGCACTTCGGCATCCGCGAGCACGGCATGGGCGCGATCCTCAACGGGATCGTGCTGCACGGGGGTACCCGGCCGTACGGCGGCACGTTCCTCGTGTTCTCCGACTACATGCGTCCCGCGGTGCGCCTGGCCGCACTGATGAAGCTGCCGGTCATCTACGTCTGGACGCACGACTCGATCGGGCTGGGCGAGGACGGGCCGACCCACCAGCCGATCGAGCACCTGTCGGCGCTGCGCGCGATCCCCGGCCTCGACGTGGTGCGGCCGGCCGACGCCAACGAGACCGCCTGGGCGTGGCGGCTGGCGCTGGAGCACACCGACCGCCCGACCGCGCTGTGCCTGACCCGGCAGAACCTGCCGGTCATCGACCGCACCCGGTATGCCGGCGCGGAGAACGTCGCGCGCGGCGGGTACGTGCTGGCGGACGCGGGCAACGGGCAACCGAGCGTGATCCTGATCGCGACCGGCTCGGAGGTGTCCCTCGCGCTGGCCGCGCAGGAGCGGCTGGAGGCCGACGGTACCCCGACGCGGGTCGTGTCGATGCCGTGCCGTGAATGGTTCGACGCGCAGGACGAGGCATACCGGCAGAAGGTGCTGCCGACCGGGGTCAAGGCACGGGTCAGCGTCGAGGCGGGCGTCGCGATGTCCTGGCGCGACCTGATCGGCGACCTCGGCGAGGCGGTGAGCATCGAGCACTACGGCGCGAGCGCGCCGTACCAGGTGCTGTTCGAGCAGTTCGGCTTCACGCCGGACCATGTGGTGACGGCGGCCCGCGCGTCGCTCGCCCGGGTCGGCGCGATCACCGGTACCACCACGGGCAACTAAGAGAGGGAACGCGATGACGGACAGGCTGGCGGAGCTATCCGCCGCGGGCGTGGCGGTATGGCTCGACGACATCTCCCGGCAGCGGCTGGCGACCGGCGGGTTGGACGCGCTGCGGCGCGAGAAGCACGTGGTGGGCGTGACGAGCAACCCGACCATCTTCGCCAAGGCGGTGTCGGACAAGGACGACTACACCGAACAGCTGAAGGATCTGGCGCTGCGCGGCATCAGCGCCGACGAGTCCACCAGGATGATCACCTCCTACGACGTGCGCTGGGCGTGCGACGTCATGCGGCCGGCCTACGACGCGTCGCACGGCGTCGACGGCCGGGTGTCGCTGGAGGTGGACCCCCGGCTGGCGCACGACACCGAGAAGACCAACGCCGAGGCCAGGCAGCTGTGGTGGCTGGTGGACCGGCCGAACCTGTTCATCAAGATCCCGGCCACCCTCGCGGGTATCCCGGCGATCGCCGCGACGCTCGCGCAGGGCATCAGCGTCAACGTCACGCTGATCTTCGGGCTGGACCGGTACGACGCCGTGATGGACGCGTTCCTGAGCGGCATGGAGCAGGCCAAGGCCAACGGGCACGACCTGTCCACGATGGCGAGCGTGGCCAGCTTCTTCGTGTCCCGGGTGGACACCGAGGTCGACAAGCGGCTGGACAAGATCGGTACCCCCGAGGCGCAGGCGCTGCACGGCAAGGCGGCCATCGCCAACGCGCGGCTGGCGTACGAGCGGTACGAGAAGGTGTTCACCACCGACCGGTGGAAGGCGCTGGCCGATGCCGGTGCCCGGCCGCAGCGGCCGCTGTGGGCGTCCACCTCGACGAAGAACCCGGCGTACCGCGACGTCATGTACGTCGAGGAGCTGATCGCCCCGGGCGTGGTCAACACCATGCCGGAGGCCACTGTCCACGCGTTCGCCGACCACGGCGAGGTACGCGGTGACACGATCACGACGAACTACGCCGACGCCCATCAGGTGCTGGACAGCCTGGCCGGGATCGGCATCGACTACGACGACGTGATCGAGACGCTGGAGCGCGAGGGCGTGGAGAAGTTCTCCACGAGCTGGGACGAGCTGCGCCAGACCATCGAGGGCCAGCTGCCGGACGCGGAGAGCGCCAAGTGAGCGGAGTGTGGCGCGGCGCCGTCTGGACCGGGAAGCGCAGCGACGAGGGAAGACGGTGCACCGAAGCGCCACGCGGAGCATGCCGGGAGGCGCAGTGAGCAACCTGCTGGACGACGTGGAGGCGGCGGCCGGTCTGGCCGTCCACGGTGCGAGCGCGGTGCCCGGCGCGGCCGAACTGCGCCAGGCACTGGTCGAGGCCGGGGTACCGGGGCTGCTGGTGGCCAAGGACCCCACCCTGTGGGGCTCGGCGGCGGAGTCCGAAGCGAAGATCCGGCTCGGCTGGATCGACACCTTCCGGCGCGGCCGGGAGCTGCTCCCCCAGCTCGCCGAGCTGCGCAGCGAACTGTCCGACCTGCCGCACGTGGTGCTCGCCGGCATGGGCGGTTCGTCGCTCGCCCCGGAGGTGATCTCGCGGACGCTCGGGGTACCGCTGACCGTCCTGGACACCACCGACCCGCACCAGGTCGTGGCCGCGCTGGGCGACCGGCTGCTGGAGACGGTCGTCGTGGTGGCCAGCAAGTCCGGGTCGACGGTGGAGACCGACAGCCACCGGCGGGCCTACTGGCAGGCGTTCCTCGACGCGGGACTGTCCGAGGCCGAAGCCGGCCGGCACTTCGTGATCGTGACCGACCCGGGTTCGCCGCTGGAGGCCACGGCCCGGGAGATGAACGCCGCGGTCGTGCTCGCCGACCCGGACGTGGGCGGGCGGTACTCGGCGCTGACCGCGTTCGGCCTGGTGCCGACGGCGCTCGCCGGGGTCGACGTGGCCGAGCTGATCGACCAGGCCGAGGCGCTGTTCGCCACGCTCGGGGAGGACAAGGACAACCCCAGCCTGGCCCTGGGCGTCGCGCTGGGCGCGGCCGCGGTCAACGACGGCCGCAACAAGGTAGCGCTCATTGACGACGGTACCGGGATCACCGGCCTCGGCGACTGGGCCGAGCAGCTGATCGCGGAGTCGACCGGCAAGAACGGCCGTGGCATCCTGCCGGTCGTCGTCGAGTCGCCGAGTGCGCCGGGGGCGACCGAGGAGGACGTGCTGACCGTGACGACCGGCGGCGCGCTCGGTCCCGAGACGGTACCCGGCGGCGGCATCGTGCCGCACCTGGCCGTCAACGGGCCGCTCGGGGCGCAGTTCCTGGCCTGGGAGTACGCGACCGCGATCGCCGGGCGGGTCCTCGGGATCAACCCGTTCGACCAGCCCAACGTCGCGGAGTCCAAGGAGAACACCAAGCGGATCCTGTCCGGCGGGCTGCCCACGGAGTCCCCCGCGATCACCGAAGACGGCGTGCAGGTGTTCGGGCCGGTTCGGGCCAGCCTGGAGGACGCGCTGATCACTTTCGCGCGGGAGGTCGCACCGGCCGGGTACCTGGCGATCATGGCCTACCTCGACCGTTTCGGCGACGCCGACGTGGCCGAGCTGCGGCCGCTGCTGGCCAGGCTGGCCGGAGGCCGGTCGGTGACCTTCGGGTGGGGACCGCGGTTCCTGCACTCGACCGGGCAGTACCACAAGGGCGGGCCGCAGGCCGGGTCGTTCCTGCAGATCACCGGAGCCGTGACCACCGACCTGCCGGTACCCGGACAGCCCTACACCTTCGGTACCCTCCAGGCGGCGCAGGCGGCCGGCGACCGGCAGGCGCTGGCCCAGCGTGGCCGCCCCCTTCTGCACCTGCATCTGACCGACCGCGCGGCGGGCGTCGCCCGGCTCCTGACCGCGGCCCGGTCCCTGGCCGAGGAGGTCTAGCGTGGGCAACCTGCTCCGCGACCCGCAGGACCGGCGACTCCCCCGCATCCCCGAATCCTGCGCTCTGGTGATCTTCGGAGTGACCGGCGACCTGGCTCGCAAGAAGCTCATCCCGGCGGTGTACGACCTGGCCAACCGCGGCATGCTGCCACCGAGCTTCGTGGTGCTCGGGTTCGCCCGCCGCGACTGGGGCGACGGCGACTTCGAGGCGCTGGCCAAGCAGGCCGCCCAGGAGTACTCCCGCACCCCCTGGAGGGAGGAGGTCTGGGCGCGGACCGCCGGCAACATCAAGTTCGTCCCCGGTTCCTTCGACGACGACGCCGCCTTCGACCAGCTCGCCCAGACCCTCGACGAGTTGCGCGACACCCACGGCATCCAGGGCAACGCCGCGTTCTACCTGTCCATCCCGCCGGCCGCGTTCCCCGTGGTGCTCAAGCAGATGGGGCGCACGCGGATGGCCGACAACGAGAAGTCCGGCGGCTGGCGGCGGGTCGTCGTGGAGAAGCCGTTCGGCACCGACCTGCCCTCGGCCAAGGCGCTCAACGACCTGGTCGACGACGTGTTCACCGCGCAGGACGTGTTCCGGATCGACCACTACCTGGGCAAGGAGACCGTCCAGAACATCCTGGCGCTGCGGTTCGCCAACGCGCTGTTCGAGCCGGTGTGGAACTCGAAGTACGTCGACCACGTGCAGATCACCATGGCCGAGGACGTGGGCATCGGTACCCGGGCGGCGTTCTACGACGCCACGGGTACCGCCCGCGACGTGCTGCAGAACCACCTGATGCAACTGCTGGCGATGGTGGCGATGGAGGAGCCGACCAGCTTCGACGCCGCCGAGATCCGCACCGAGAAGCTCAAGGTGCTGCGGGCGATCAAGCTGCCCAGGGACATCCTGAAGGACACGGTACGGGGGCAGTACCTGGCCGGCTGGGTGGCCGGCGAGCGGGCCGTCGGGTACGTCGAGGAGAAGGACGTGCCGGCCGGCTCCACCACGGAGACCTATGTCGCGGTCAAGCTCGCCATCCAGAACCGTCGCTGGGCCGAGGTGCCGTTCTATGTGCGCGCCGGCAAGCGCCTGCCGCGCCGGGTCACCGAGATCGCGGTGCTGTTCAAGAAGGCGCCGCACCTGCCGTTCCACCCGGCCGACGTGGAGATGCTCGGGCACAACCAGCTGGTGGTGCGGGTACAGCCGGATGAAGGCGTGACGCTCAAGTTCGGCTCGAAGGTACCGGGTACCACGATGGAGGTCCGCGACATCACCATGGACTTCCAGTACGGCGAGGCGTTCACCGACTCGTCTCCGGAAGCGTACGAGCGGCTCATCCTCGACGTGCTGATCGGCGACCGGACGCTGTTCCCGGACGCCAGCGAGGTCGAGGCGAGCTGGGCGGTCATCGACCCCCTCGAAGAGGCCTGGCACGGCACCACGCCGGAGACGTACCGGGCCGGCGAATGGGGCCCGCACGCCGCCGACGACCTGCTCGCGCGCGAGGCCCGGCAATGGAGGAGAGCATGATCAGCCTTTGGGACACCGCGGGGCGCGAGGTCATCAAGGCGCTGGGCGCGGAACGGCGCAGTGCCGGCGGGGTGACCAGCGGCCTGGCCCTCACGCTGGTCGCGGTCGCGGACGAGAAACGCGTCAAGGAGGCCGAGGCGGCCGCCACGATCGCGGCGGCGGCGCATCCCTGCCGCATCCTCATCGTGGTCCGTTCCGACGTCACCCGCGACGTCAACCGGCTCGACGCCGAGATCGTGGTCGGCGGACGGCTCGGGCCGTGCGAGGCGGTCGTCATGCGGATGTTCGGCCGGCTGGCCCTGCACGCCGAGTCGGTGGTCATCCCGCTGCTGGCGCCGGACGTACCGGTGGTCACCTGGTGGCACGGCGAACCGCCGGAACGCATCGCGAACGACTTCCTCGGCGTGGTCGCCGACCGCCGGGTGACCGACGCCGCCCAGTCGCCCGACCCGGTGGCCGCGCTCAAGCAGCGGGGTGCCGACTACGCCCCCGGCGACACCGACCTGGCCTGGACCCGGATCACCCCGTGGCGCACGCTGGTCGCCGGCGCGTTCGACACCCTCGACTCCGCGGTCACCGGGGCGACCGTGATCGCGCCCGAGAAGGATCCGACCGGGGCGCTGATGTGCGGCTGGCTGGCGGGCCGCCTGAAGATCACCCCGAGGCTCCAGCCGACCAGCGAGTTCCCCCGGATGCGGGTGGTCGAGCTGGCCTGCGCGAACGGCGACATACTGCGGCTGACGCGGCACAACGGTTCCGCGCTGTTCGAACGCACCGGCCAGCCCGACCGGCACCTCCCGCTGGCCCGCCGCCCGCTGGGTGACGAGCTCGCCGAGGAACTGCGCCGGCTGGACGCCGACCAGATCTACGCGGAGGCGCTCGGCGCACTGGCCGGCATCGCGGACCTCGACGAGCGGTCACCGACGCGGGTACACGTCTGGAAGGACCCGGCGGTCGCCCGGGCGGCGTCGAACCAATGAGCGGGGTGGGGCGCGGCGGCGTCTGGACTGACGAGCGCAGCGACGAAGGAAGACGGCGCACCAGAGCGCCCCAGCCGGCGAACCTAGGAGCACGATGACGGCCACGGGCGAAGCGAGTGTGATCGTCCATTCGACGCCGGGCATGCTGGCCGAGGACGCGGCCGCGCGGCTGATCATCCGGCTGGTCGACGCCCAGGCCGCGCGGGGCGTCGCGAGCATGGTGCTGACCGGCGGCCGGGTCGCCGCCAAGGTGTACCGGGCGGTCGCGGCCAGTCCGGCCCGGGACGCGGTCGACTGGTCGCGCGTCGACGTGTGGTGGGGCGACGAACGGTTCCTGCCCGGCGGGGATCCCGAGCGCAACGAGACCCAGGCGCGGCTGGCACTGCTCGATGCGGTACCGGTGAACCCGACGCGGATGCACCCGATGCCGGCCAGCGACTGGCCGGACGTGGAGGATCCGGAGTCGGCGGCGGCCCGGTACGCCGGGGCGCTGGCGGATGCGGCGAAGCCGGGCAGCGAGATCCTTCCGCACTTCGACGTGCTGCTGCTCGGCGTTGGCGAGGACGGGCACATCGCCTCGGTGTTCCCGGAGCACCCGGCGGTCTACGAGACCCGGCCGGCGGTGGCGGTGCGCGGCGCACCCAAGCCGCCGCCGATCCGGATCACGCTGACCCCGCCGACGATCAACACCGCCGAGGAGGTATGGCTGATCGCCACCGGCCCGGAGAAGGCGGACGCGGTCGGCATGGCGCTGTCCGGCGCCGGACCGGTACAGGTGCCGGCCGCCGGGGTGAGCGGGGTCAGCCGTACCCTCTGGCTGCTCGACCGGGACGCCGCCGCGCACGTCGGCCCGCGTCTGAGAAGTCTGCGCTGACCGCTATTCCTCGCCGCGGCGTTGGCGGAGTTGGCGCAGCGCCTCGGCGAGGATCGCCGCGCCCTCGGCCTCGGAGCGGCGCTCCTTCACATACGCAAGGTGGGTCTTGTACGGCTCGGCGCGCGGGCGCCCGGGCGGGTCCTGCTGGTCCCGTCCGGCCGGCAGGCCGCAGCGCGGGCACTCCCACCGCGCCGGTACCGCGGCGTCGGCCGCGAACAGCGGCTCCACCCGGTGCCCGTTGGCGCACCAGTAGGCCACCGGACGGGTCGGCGCGGGCTCACAGCGTTCGTCGGGCCGGATCGGACCGGAGCCGACCCGGATGCCGCGAATGGCGTTGCCACTGGCCACGACTGCTCGCTCCTGTCGTCGGGGGATTCGACGAGGCGCGGCCCGGATCAACTCCGGGCCGCGGATGAGTCTAGGCGGACAGGTCGGATGATGGAACTACTTCATGGCGATACGCAGCCACAATCCGATGCCGACGATGCAGGCGAACCAGATGATGCCGACCAGCACCGTGTACCGGTCGAGGTTGCGCTCGGCCACCGACGAGCCGGTCAGGTTGGACGACACGCCGCCGCCGAACATGCTGGACAGGCCGCCGCCCTTGCCCCGGTGCAGCAGGATGAGCAGGGTCAACAGGACGCTCGTGATGATGAGCAGGACGACGAGCGTGTATGAGAACGCGAGCATGGCGCCGGTTGATCCTCTCGTACCGAATCGCGGAGTCCACCAAAGGATAGCGGGTCAGGCTCACTTCTCGTCGTACCGGGCGATCCGCGTGAACTCCTCGGCGTCCAGGCTCGCCCCGCCGACCAGGGCGCCGTCGATGTCGGGCTGCGCCATGATCTCGGCGATGTTGGACGACTTGACCGAGCCACCGTACAGGACGCGTACCCGGTCCGCCGTCGGACCCGGGTACAGCTCGGCGATCCGGGCGCGGATCGCTCCGATGACCTCCTGCGCGTCCTCGGGCGTCGCGGTCTCTCCGGTGCCGATCGCCCAGATCGGTTCGTAGGCCACCACGATCTTCTCCACGACATCGGCGGCCAGCCCGTCGAGCGCGGCGTCGAGCTGCGCCATGCAGTGCGGCACGTGTCCGCCCGCCTCGCGCACGTCCAGCCCTTCGCCGATGCACAGGATCGGCACGATCCCGTTGGCGATGGCCGCCTTGACCTTGGCGTTGACCAGCGCGTCGTCCTCGTGGTGGTAGGCCCGCCGCTCGGAGTGCCCGACCACCACGTACTGGCAGCCGAGCTTGGCCAGCATCGGGCCGGACACGTCGCCGGTGTACGCACCGGACGGGTACGGCGACAGGTCCTGGGCGCCGTAGCCGAGCAGCAGCCGGTCACCGTCGATCAGCGTCTGCACACTGCGGATGTCGACGAACGGCGGCAGCACCACGACGTCGACCTCGGCGAGCCGCTTCTCCGGCAGGCTGAACGCCAGCTTCTGGGTCAGCGCGATGGCCTCAAGGTGGTTGAGGTTCATCTTCCAGTTGCCGGCGATGAGGGGCCGCCGGGGTTCCACCGCCATCACGCCTCCAGTGCTTCGACGCCGGGCAGCGGCTTGCCTTCGAGGTACTCCAGCGAGGCGCCGCCACCGGTCGAGATGTGCCCGAACGCGGACTCGTCGAGTCCGAGCTGCCGTACCGCGGCCGCCGAGTCGCCGCCGCCGACCACGGTGAACCCGTCGACCTTGGTGATCGCCTCGGCCACGCCGCGGGTACCGGCGGCGAATGGCGCCACCTCGAACACACCCATCGGACCGTTCCAGAACACCGTCCGCGCGGTGCTCAGCACGTCGGCGAACGCGCTGACGGTGGCCGGGCCGATGTCCAGGCCCTTCCAGCCGTCGGGGATCCCGGTCGCCGGCACGGTACGGACGTCGGCGTCCCCGGCGACCCGGTCGCCCAGCACGATGTCGACCGGCAGCCTGATCTTCCCGGAGTCCAGCAGCTCCCGGCAGTTGTCCAGCTGGTCGTTTTCCAGCAGCGAGTCGCCGACCCCGTGGCCCTGCGCCTTGAGGAAGGTGAAGCACATGCCGCCGCCGACGAGCAGCGCGTCGACCCGGGGCAGCAGCGCCTTGATGACCGCAAGCTTGTCGGACACCTTGGACCCGCCGAGCACCACGACGTACGGGCGGGTCGGGTCCGACGTGAGCCGGCCGAGCACCTCCAGCTCGCGCAGCACCAGCCCGCCGGCGTAGTGCGGCAGGAGCCGGGCCAGCTCGTAGACGCTGGCGTGCTTGCGGTGCACCGCACCGAACGCGTCGTCGACGTAGGCCTCGCCGAAGGCCGCCAGCCGGGTCGCGAAGTCCGCCCGCTCCGCCTCGTCCTTGCTGGTCTCCCCCGGATTGAAACGCAGGTTCTCCAGCAGCGCGACCTGACCCTCGCCGAGACCGTCCACAGTGGACCGTCCGGCGGTACCCACGGTGTCCGCCGCGAACGCGACCGGCGCGCCGAGCTCCGCCATGCGTACGGCCACCGGCGCCAGGCTGTACTTCGGGTCCGGCGCCCCCTTCGGCCGGCCCAGGTGCGACATGACCACGACCCGGGCGCCGGCCTCGCGCAACCGGTTCAGCGTCGGCAGTACCGCCCGGATCCGCCCGTCATCGGTGATCTGCGCGCCGTCGAGGGGCACGTTGAGGTCGGCGCGTACCAGGACCCGCCGGCCCGCGACGCCCTCGCGCAGGAGGTCGTCAAGCGTCCTCACCGTGCCTCCCCGTTCGCTACGCGGGGCGCTCTGGTGCGCCACCTTCCCTCCTCGCTGCGCTCGTCAGTCCAGGCGCCGCCGCGCCCCGCTGCGCTCACAGTGCCTCCCCGTTCGCTACGCGGGGCGCTCTGGTGCGCCACCTTCCCTCCTCGCTGCGCTCGTCAGTCCAGGCGCCGCCGCGCCCCGCTGCGCTCACAGCCGCGAACCCACCAGTGCGGCGAGGTCGACGAGGCGGTTGGAGTAGCCCCACTCGTTGTCGTACCAGCCGACCACCTTCACCTGGTCGCCGATCACCTTGGTCAGGCCCGAGTCGAAGATGCACGACGCCGGGTCGGTGACGATGTCGGTCGACACGATCGGATCTTCGGTGTACGTGAGGATGCCGGCCAGCGGACCGTCCGCGGCCGCCTTCACCGCCTGGTTGACCTCCTCGACGCTGGTCTCCCGGCCGGCGGTGAAGGTCAGGTCGGTGGCCGAGCCGGTGGGTACCGGCACCCGCAGCGCGTACCCGTCGAGCTTGCCCTTCAGCTCCGGCAGCACCAGGCCGATCGCCTTGGCCGCACCGGTGGAGGTCGGCACGATGTTCGGCGCCGCCGCCCGCGCCCGGCGCAGGTCCTTGTGCGGCCCGTCCTGCAGGTTCTGGTCCTGCGTGTAGGCGTGGATCGTGGTCATCAGGCCCTTCTCGATGGTGAAGGCCTCGTGCAGCACCTTCGCCATCGGAGCCAGGCAGTTGGTCGTGCAGGACGCGTTGGAGATGATCGTGTGCCGCGCCGGGTCGTACCGGTCGTCGTTGACGCCCATGACGACGGTGATGTCCTCGTTCTTGGCCGGCGCCGAGATGATGACCTTCTTCGCGCCGCCCTCGACGTGCGCCCGGGCCTTCTGCGCATCGGTGAACAGGCCGGTCGACTCGATCACCACGTCGGCACCGAGGTCGCCCCACGGCAGCTTGGCGGGGTCGCGCTCGACCAGTACCTTGAACGTCTGCCCGCCGACCGAGATCTCGTCGGCGCTGGCCTTCACCTCATGCGGCAGCCGGCCGAGGATGCTGTCGTACTTGAGCAGATGCGCCAGTACCGCGTTGTCGGTGAGGTCGTTGACCGCGACGAGCTGGATGTCGGCGTCACGCTCAAGAGCGGCCCGGAAGAAGTTGCGGCCGATGCGGCCGAAGCCATTGATGCCCACCCGGATGGTCACAGGACACGTCTCCTCGCCTCGTCACCTGAACAGTGCAAACCCTATCCGAGGCCGGTCCTGCGACCAGTGGGAGGGGTGTCAGGCGTCGACCGCGAGCATCTCTGGGGTGACGGCCGCTTCGGTGTCGGGTACCCCCAGATCGCGGGCCCGCTTGTCGGCCAGCGCGAGCAGGCGGCGGATCCGGCCGGCGATGGCGTCCTTGGTCAGCGGCGGGTCGGCGAGCGCGCCCAGCTCCTCCAGCGACGCCTGGCGGTGCTCCAGCCGCAGCTCGCCCGCGCTGGTCAGGTGGTTGGGCGCGGTGTCGCCGAGGATCTCCAGCGCGCGGGTGACCCGCGCCGCCGCGGCCACCGCGGCGCGCGCGGAGCGGCGCAGGTTGGCGTCGTCGAAGTTGGCCAGCCGGTTGGCGGTGGCGCGGACCTCGCGGCGGACCCGCCGCTCCTCCCAGGACAACACGCTGGCGTGCGCGCCCAGCCGGGTCAGCAGGTGCGCGATCGCGTCGCCGTCCTTGACCACGACCCGGTCCACGCCGCGCACCTCGCGCGCCTTCGCGGCGATGCCGATCCGCCGGGCCGCGCCGACCAGCGCCAGCGCCGACTCCGGCCCGGGGCAGGTGATCTCCAGCACGCACGAGCGGCCCGGTTCGGTCAGCGAGCCGTGCGCCATGAACGCGCCGCGCCAGGCCGCGACCGCGCAGCACATGCTCGCCGAGACCACGTGCGGCGGCAGGCCGCGGACCGGGCGGCCGCGCACGTCGAGCAGGCCGGTCTGCCGGGCCAGGGCCTCGCCGTCCTTGACCACCCGCACGATGTAGTGGCTTCCCTTGCGCAGGCCGCCGGACGCCAGCACGTGGATTTCACTCGGGTACCCGTAGACCTCGGCGATCTCCCGACGCAGCCGACGGGCGACGTTGCCGGTGTCCAGCTCGGCCTCGACGACCACCCGGCCGGAGACGATGTGCAGGCCACCGGAGAACCGCAGCAACGCCGCCATCTCCGAGCGGCGGCAGCACGGCTTGGGTACGTCGACCCGGCTGAGCTCGTCTTTGACCGCAGCCGTCATCGCCATCGTCTCGTCACCTCACGTACCCCTGTCGTTTCCGCGCCCGGCGGTCAGTATCCCCGAAAGCGCCGCCGCCAGTGCGGACGGATCGTGCCGTGGTCCACCGTCCGGTACCGCGACGGGGGCGAGCACGAGTCGCGCACCCAGCGATTCTGCCGCAAGGTCGACCGGTTCGGGATCACCCACCGCCTTCCCGTCGGCAAGAACTACATCGGCGCGCAGCCCGGGTAGGTAACGGGTGAGCGCGGCGAGGTGGTCCGGCAACGACAGGCTCGCGGTCTCCTTCTCGGCGGCCAGGTTCAAGGTCACCAGCCGCCGGGCCGGGCTGGCCTCGATCGCGTCGGCGAGCCGCGGTACCAGCAGGTGCGGGATCACGCTGGTGTACCACGACCCGGGGCCGAAGATCAGCCAGTCGGCGTCGTGGACCGCGCGCACCGCTTCGGTACAGGCCGGCGGGGTCGCGGGGGTGATCCGCACCGCCTCGACGTGGCCGCGGGTGATCGCGACGGCGTGCTGTCCCCGGACCGGTTCCACCTTGCCGTCCTCGTCGCGCACGTCGGCCTCGATATCCAGCGGTACCCGCGACATCGGCAGCACCCGCCCGCGTACCCGCAGCATGACCGCGGCCTCGTCGAGCGCGGCGACCGGGTCGGCGTGCAGCTCCATCAGGCCGCACAGGACCAGGTTGCCGACCGGGTGGCCGGCCAGCGGGTCGGTGCCGCCGAACCGGTACTGGAAAAGTCGCGCGGCCCCGTCGTCACCGGCCAGCGCGGCCAGCGCCTGGCGCAGGTCGCCCGGCGGCAGCACCCCCCGCTCGGCGCGCAGCCGCCCGCTGGACCCGCCGTCGTCGGCGACGGTGACCACCGCGGTGAGGTCCAGCCCGGGTACCCGGCGCAGCGCGCGCAGCGACGCGGACAACCCGTGCCCGCCGCCGAATGCGACGACCCTCATTCCCGGCCCAGGTCGCGGTGCTGTGCGGAGGCGACGAGGCGCAGCCCGTGCAGTCGCGCGGCCAGTTCCTCGGCGATCGCGACGCTGCGGTGCTTGCCGCCGGTGCAGCCGACGGCCACGGTCAGGTACCGCTTGCCCTCGCGCTCGAAGCCCGGCGCGGTGGACCCGATCAGCCGCGCGTACGTCTCCACGAACCGGGTGGCGCCCGGCTGGTCGAGCACGTACCGGCTCACCTCCGGCTCGCGCCCGCTGTGTTCGCGCAGCTCCGGTACCCAGTACGGGTTGGGCAGGAAGCGCACGTCCAGGATGAAGTCGGCGTCCGGTGGCAGCCCGTACTTGAACCCGAACGACAGCACGGTCACCCGCAGCCGCCGGGAGTCCTCGCCACCGAACAGCTCCTCGACCCGGCTGCGCAGCTGGTTGACGTTGAGGTGGGTGGTGTCGATCAGCACGTCGGCCTCGCCGCGCGCCTCGGCGAGCAGTTCGCGCTCGGCGGCGATGCCGTCGGACAGCCGCCCTTCGCCCTGCAGCGGATGCGGCCGGCGGACGCTTTCGAACCGGCGGATCAGCACGTCGGTCTCCGCGTCGACGAACACCACCCGCGGCGTGTACCCCTGGTCCTTGAGCGCCTTGATCGCCCCGGCCAGGTCGGTGGAGAAGGCCCGGCTGCGCACGTCGAGCACCATCGCGGTGTGCCGGGCGGTGCCGCCGGCCCGGTGCGCCAGCTCGGCCATGTCCAGCATCAGCGCCTGGGGCAGGTTGTCGACGACGTAGTACCCGACGTTCTCCAGCGCGCGGGCCACCGTGCTGCGACCGCCGCCGGACACCCCGGTCACGATGACCAGGTCGGTCTCCGAGCGCGGCGGCCCTGTGGGCTCCTGGTCGGTCACGTCTCCCCCCTCAGGGCTGTGCCGCCCGTGGTCGGCCGGACGGCGGGAGCGAGGTCGATCCTAATCCCGCGCAGCCCCGATGCCGGTCTGACGCCGGTCTGACGCCGGTCTGCGGCGCGGTCCGCGCAAGATCTTGGACGCTTGTGCCCCCTGCAAGGGGTACCGGCGTCCAAGATCTCCGGGCTGGAACTAGGCTTGGCCATACCGGGACCCCTGGAGGCGACCGTGTCGATCGTCAGCTCGCTGCTCCGTCGCCTGGCGACGCCTGCTCCGCGACCGGGCCAGCGCCCGTGCTGGCCTGCGCCGCCGTCGCCACCGCGTCAGTCCTGGCCGGCGCCGCCGTCGCCGCCGGATCCGTGCTGGCCGCGTCCGGAGCGGCATCGCCGTTGAGTGCCTGCGTGATCGCCTGAGCGGTGCGCCGGCCGATGCCGGGTACCTCGGTGATCTCCTCCGGTGTCGCGGCCGCCAGCCGCTTGAGCGAGCCGAAGTGGGTCAGCAGCGCCTTGCGCCGGGTGGCACCCAGGCCGGGGATGGCGTCGAGCGCGGACACCGTCATCCGCTTGGACCGGCGCTCGCGATGGTAGGTGATCGCGAACCGGTGCGCCTCGTCGCGTACCCGCTGCAACAGGTACAGCCCCTCGGAGCTGCGCGGCAGGATCACCGGGAACGCCTCGCCGGGCAGCCACACCTCCTCCAGCCGCTTGGCCAGCCCGCACAGCGTGATGTCGGTGATGCCCAGCTCGGCCAGTACCTGGGCGGCCGCGTTGACCTGCGGTTCGCCGCCGTCGACGACGACCAGCTGGGGCGGGTAGGCGAACTTGCGCGGCCGGCCGGTCTCCGGGTCGATCGGGCCGGCCTCCCCGATCGTCGGCAGCGCTTCCAGGTACCGCGTGAACCGCCGGCGCAGCACCTCCGACAGCGCGGACAGGTCGTCGCTCGCGCCGCGGATGGCGAACCGGCGGTACTCGCTCTTGCGGGCCAGCCCGTCCTCGTAGACGACCATGCTGGCCACCACGTCGGTGCCCTGGATCTGGGACACGTCGTAGCACTCGATGCGCAGCGGCGCCTGGCCCATGCCGAGCGCCTCGGCGATCTCCTCCAGCGCCTTGCTGCGCATGGTCAGGTCGCCGGCCCGGCGCAGCTTGTGCTGGGCGAGCGCCTGCCCGGCGTTGCGCGCGACGGTCTCCATCAGCGCCTTCTTGTCGCCCCGCTGGGGGACCCGCAGCGACACCCGGGCACCGCGGCGCTGGGTCAGCCACTCGGCCAGCGCGTCGACGTCGGCCGGCAGGGCCGGCACGAGCAGCTCCCGCGGGATGTCGGTGTGGCCCTGCTCGTCGCCGTAGACCTGGGAGACGAAGTGGTGCACCAGGTCGCCGGTGCTCAGCTCCTCGGTCTTCTCCACCACCCAGCCGTGCTGGCCGCGCACCCGACCGCCGCGCACGTGGAACACCTGTACCGCCGCCTCCAGCGGATCCTCGGCGAAGGCCACGACGTCGGCGTCGGTGCCGTCGCCGAACACCACGGCCTGCTTCTCCATCGCCCGGCGCAGCGCCGCGAGGTCGTCGCGCAGCCGGGCCGCCTTCTCGAACTCCAGCTCGGCCGACGCCGCCTGCATCTGCTTCTCCAGGCTGCGCTCCATCTTGTCGGTGCGCCCGGCCATGAAGTCGCAGAACTCCTCGACGATGCGCCGGTGCTCCTCGGCGCTGACCCGGCCGACGCAGGGCGCCGAGCACTTGCCGATGTACCCGAGCAGGCACGGCCGGCCGATCTGACCGGCCCGCTTGAACACGCCGGCCGAGCAGGTGCGCGCCGGGAAGATGCGCAGCAGCAGGTCGAGCGTCTCGCGGATCGCCCAGGCGTGCGAGTACGGGCCGAAGTAGCGCACCCCCTTGCGCTTGGCGCCGCGCATCACCTGCAGCCGGGGGTACTCCTCGTCGAGCGTGACGGCGAGGTACGGGTAGGACTTGTCGTCGCGGTACCGGACGTTGAACTTCGGGTCGAACTGCTTGATCCAGGTGTACTCCTGCTGCAGCGCCTCGACCTCGGTGCCGACGGTGATCCAGTCGACCCTGGCGGCGGTGGTCACCATCTGCTGGGTGCGCGCGTGCAGCGTCCACGGATCGGCGAAGTAGGAGTTGAGCCGGCTGCGCAGGCTCTTCGCCTTGCCGACGTAGATCACCCGGCCGGTGGCGTCCCAGAACCGGTACACCCCGGGCGCATCCGGGACGGTACCGGGAGCGGGGCGGTAGGTACTCGGATCGGGCACGGGTAAAGCCTAGTGTGCGGGTACGACAGGGGGCCGGGTACGACAGCGGGCCGGGTACGACAGCGGGCCGGTGATGACACCGGCCCGCCGCCAGGCGCCGCTATGGTTTCAGCTCACGGTGAGCGAGTCACCGGAGACGGTCACCGTCTTGGGGGTCAGTGGCTTGGTCGCCGGCCCGTTCTTCACCGAGCCGTCGGTCGCGCTGTAGTTGCTGCCATGGCAGTCGCAGTGGATGACGTTGTTCTTCACCGACGCCACCGGGCAGCCCAGGTGGGTGCAGGTGGCGCTGAACGCCTTGAACTGACCCGCCGCCGGCTGGGTGACCACCGTGTCGGTGTTCGGGAAGATCTTCCCACCGTTGACCGGGATGTCCGCGGTCTTGATCGGGTCGCTCGCGCCGCCGCCGCCACCGCCACCGCCACCGGCGCCACCGGTTGCGCCGCCCGTTGCGCCGCCCGTGGTCGGCGTCGTGGTACCGGTTGACCCGCCGTTGTCGCCGCTGCCGCAGGCGGCCAGGCTGACGGCCACGCCCGCGGCGCCCGCGCCGGCCAGGAGGGCCCGGCGCGTGGTCGTTGCGTTGTCGTCGTTGGGCAGCCCCATGCTGTCTCCGTTCCGCCGAAACGTGCCGATGTCGGGACACACGACAGTCTGCCCGCCGTGGTTCACCGGCGCGCTGCGGCGGCGCGTTTCACAGGAGACTTTGACGCTGCACGTTTGACCGGTTTCGTACCGTTGCCGGTACCGTTTCCGTTGCCGCCGTTCGCCTTCTCCGCCCGCGCGGTCGCGTCGGCGCCACCCTTCGCCCGGCCCTTCAGCCGCAGTACCGGCCGCAGGAAATCACCCGTGTAGCTGTCCGGTACCTCGGCCACCTCCTCCGGGGTACCGGCGGCGACGATCAGCCCGCCCCGGTGCCCGCCGGCCGGCCCCATGTCGATCAGCCAGTCGGCGGTCTTGATCACATCGAGGTTGTGCTCGATGACGATCACCGTGTTGCCCTTGTCGACCAGGCTCTCCAGCACCTTGAGCAGCTTGCGGATGTCTTCGAAGTGCAGCCCGGTGGTCGGCTCGTCGAGCACGTACACGGTCCGGCCGGTGGAGCGCTTCTGCAGCTCGGAGGCCAGCTTGACGCGCTGCGCCTCGCCGCCGGACAGGGTCGGCGCCGGCTGGCCCAGCCGCACGTACCCCAGCCCGACGTCGACCAGCGTCTTCAGGTGCCGGTGGATCGGCGGGATCGCCTCGAAGTAGCCGCACGCCTCCTCGATCGGCATGTCCAGCACCTCGGCGATGGTCCGCCCCTTGTAGTGCACCTCCAGCGTCTCCCGGTTGTACCGGGCGCCCTTGCACTCGTCGCACGGGACGTACACGTCGGGCAGGAAGTTCATCTCGATCTTCTTGGTGCCGTCGCCGGCGCACTCCTCGCACCGGCCGCCCTTGACGTTGAACGAGAACCGCCCCGGCCCGTACCCGCGCACCTTCGCCTCGGTGGTCTCCGCGAACAGCCGCCGGATGTGGTCGAACACGCCGGTGTAGGTGGCCGGGTTGGACCGTGGGGTGCGCCCGATCGGTGACTGGTCGACCCCGACCACCTTGTCGACGTGCTGGACCCCGGAGACCCGGGTGTGCCGTCCGGGTACCAGCCGGGCGCCGTTGATCTGGTTCGCCAGCACCGCGTACAGGATGTCGTTGACCAGCGTCGACTTGCCCTACCCGGACACCCCGGTCACCGCGATGAGCTGGCCCAG
Organism: Actinomycetota bacterium; assembly: GCA_005885555.1. Taxonomy (GTDB): domain Bacteria; phylum Actinomycetota; class Actinomycetes; order Mycobacteriales; family Micromonosporaceae; genus AC-43. The sequence continues at coordinate 74,605 of VAWN01000089.1, read as the reverse complement.
CGGGAAGCGCACCGTCAGGTTCTTGAGGTTGTGCTCGCGGGCGCCGTGTACCACCAGTTCCCGGCCCGGCGTCTGCGGCCGGCGGATCGGCGGTAGCGGGATGCTCGTGCGCCGGGACAGGTAGGCCCCGGTGATCGACTGCTGGTTGGCGAGCAGCCCGTCGAGCGGGCCGCTGTGCACGATGTGCCCGCCGTGCTCGCCGGCACCCGGCCCGATGTCGACGATCCAGTCCGCCGTCCGGATGGTGTCCTCGTCGTGCTCGACCACGATCAGCGTGTTGCCCAGGCTCTTCAGCCGGACCAGCGTCTCGATCAGCCGGTGGTTGTCGCGCTGGTGCAGCCCGATCGACGGCTCGTCCAGCACGTAGAGCACGCCGACCAGCCCGGAACCGATCTGGGTGGCCAGCCGGATCCGCTGCGCCTCGCCGCCGGACAGGGTACCGGCCGGGCGGTCCAGGGACAGGTAGTCCAGCCCGACGTCGACCATGAAGTGCAGCCGGGCGTTGATCTCCTTGAGCACCCGTTCGGCGATCATCCGCTGCCGGTCGGTCAGCTCGATGGTGGCCAGCAGCTCCGCGCAGTCGCCGATGGACAGCGCGCACACCTCGGCGATGTTCTTCCCGGCGATCGTCACCGCGAGGATCTCCGGCTTGAGCCGGGTGCCGCCGCAGGCGCCGCACGGGATGTCCCGCATGTAGCCCTCGTACTTCTCCCGCGACCAGTCCGACTCGGTGTCCGAGTGCCGCCGCTCGATCCACTGCACCACGCCCTCGAAGCCGGCGTAGTACGAGCGCTCCCGGCCGTACCGGTTGCGGTACCGGACGTGCACCTGGTCCTCGGCGCCGTACAGGATCGTCTTCTGCGCCCGGTTCGACAGCGCCCGCCACGGCGTGTCCAGGCTGAACCCCTCCTGCCGGCCGAGCGCTTCGAGCAGCCGCAGGAAGTAGTCGAAGGTGTGCCCGCTGGTCCAGGGCTGGATCGCACCCTCGTTGAGCGAGCGCTCCGGGTCGGGCACGATCAGCTCCGGGTCGACCTCCTTCTTGGTGCCCAGGCCCGTGCACTCCGGGCAGGCGCCGTAGGGCGCGTTGAAGGAGAACGCCCGCGGCTCCAGGTCCTCGATCGCCAGCGGGTGGTCGTTGGGGCAGGCCAGGTGCTCGGAGAAGCGCCGCTCCCGGTGCGGGTCGTCCTCGTCCAGGTCGATGAAGTCCAGTACGACGATCCCGCCAGCCAGGGCCAGCGCCGACTCGATCGAGTCGGTCAGCCGCTGCCGGGCGCTGGCCTTGACGGTGAGCCGGTCGACCACCACCTCGATGGTGTGCTTCTCCTGCTTCTTCAGCTTCGGCGGCTCGGTCAGCGGGTGTACCACGCCGTCGACGCGCGCCCGCGCGTAGCCCTTGGACTGCAGCTCGCCGAACAGGTCGAGGTACTCCCCCTTGCGGCCCCGCACGACCGGGGCGAGCACCTGGAACTTGGTGCCTTCCGGCATGGTCAGCACCCGGTCGACGATCTGCTGCGGGGTCTGCCGGGAGATCAGCTCGCCGCAGACCGGGCAGTGCGGCTGGCCGGCGCGGGCGAACAGCAGCCTCAGGTAGTCGTAGACCTCGGTGATCGTGCCGACCGTCGAGCGTGGGTTGCGCGAGGTCGACTTCTGGTCGATCGACACGGCCGGCGACAGGCCCTCGATGAAGTCGACGTCGGGCTTGTCCATCTGGCCCAGGAACTGCCGGGCGTAGCTGGACAGCGACTCGACGTACCTGCGCTGGCCCTCGGCGAAGATCGTGTCGAACGCGAGGCTGGACTTCCCTGACCCGGACAGGCCGGTGAACACGATCATCGCGTCCCGCGGCAGGTCCAGGTTGACATCGCGCAGGTTGTGCTCCCGCGCGCCCCGGATGATCAGTCGGTCGGCCACAGCCGCTGCTCCAAAGGTCGGCTAGTTGGACGGCGCAGAGAACGCCGCGGCAACTCTAACCGCGCCCTCTGACAGTTTCCCTCACCCTGCGGGGCGACGGGGGCCGCCGGCCGCGCGCCGCTGCGGGTACCGCTGCTTGCTGGCCGCCCGGCGGCCCTGCCAGGACAGCTCCCGGCGCAGCCGGCGCCAGCTGTCCAGCCGTCGCGCGGACAGGTCGCCGTTGGCCAGCGCCCCGCGCACCGCGCAGCCGGGCTCCCGCTCGTGCCGGCAGTCCCGGAACCGGCACGCCGCGGCCAGCTCGTCGATGTCCGCGAACACCAGCTCCAGGCCGTCGGCAGCCTCCTCCTGCAGGCCGACGCCGCGTAAGCCGGGGGTGTCCAGCACCGCGCCGCCGCCGGGCAACGGGATCAGCGCCCGGTGGCTGGTGGTGTGCCGGCCCCGCCCGTCCGCCCGCCGGATCGCCTGGGTGACCATGACGGTCGTCCCGGCCAGCGCGTTCACCAGGGTCGACTTGCCGGCACCGGACGGGCCGAGCAGGCCCAGGGTGCGTCCCCGGCCGATCATCGGGCGCAGCCGGTCCAGGCCCGCGCCGGTCCGCGCGCTGACCGCAATCACATCGGTACCGGGAGCGAGCTGCTCAATCTGCGCCACCACCCGCTCCGGCCGGCGTACCAGGTCGGCCTTTGTCAGGATCAGCACCGGCTTGGCCCCCGACGCCCAGGCGAGCGCGAGCAGCCGTTCGATCCGGCCCGGGTTGGGCTCCGGGTCCAGCGGCTCGACAACTGCGGCATGATCCACGTTTGCGGCCAGCAGTTGGCCGTGGGACTGGCCGCCGGCGGTCGCGCGGACGATCAGGGTACGCCGGGGCAGCACCGCCTCGATCGTGGTGCGGTGGTCCGGCCAGGCGCACAGGACCACCCAGTCGCCGGCGCACGGTAACGCCAGGGGATCGCGGGCGGCCTGGCCGAGCAGGGTACCCCCGACGCCGGCCCGGGCGGCGCCATCAGCGGCCAGCAGGGCACAGACCCCGCGGTCGACGCGGGTGACCCGCGCGGGCCGGTACCCCGGCCGGTCGAACCGGGCGTACGCGGCGGCGAAGCCCGCGTCCCAGCCCAGCGACGCAATATCGAGTTCCATCGATTTCCTTGTCGGAGAGCTGCTACCTTGCTGTTGCGGCGGTGGCGCCGCGTCGACCCCGGGACACCGCTGCCACCCCCCTCCCGACCCCCGACTCGTCGCGATCGACGGTATGCGGCGCCGCGCGCCGGGGAAAGGCAATAACAGGTACGGTCAGGATCGTGAGTGGAGCGAGGCGCGGCGGCGCACCAAAGCGCCTCGCGGAGCGGCCGGGAGATTCAGTGAGCGCTGATCCGCTGGTACTGCTGGATGACGTGGAACGGGCGACCAGCCGGCTGCTGGCCACCGCCGGGAGCCTCGACGCCGACCCGTCCGCGCCCTCGCTGCTGCCCGGCTGGACCCGCGGGCACCTGCTCACCCACGTCGCCCGCAACGCCGACAGCCTGGTGAACCTGCTCACCTGGGCGCGTACCGGCGTGGTCACGCCGCAGTACCCGAGCGCGGGGCAGCGGGAGGCGGACATCGCGGCCGGCGCCGACCGCCCGTGGACCGTCCTGGTGGCCGACGTGCGGGACAGCGCCGACCGGTTCGCGAAGGCCGCCGCGATGCTGTCCGCCGGGGACTGGGCCGCCCACCTCGACCTGCCCAACGGACCGCAGCCCGCGGCGCTGGTCCCGTGGCGGCGGCTGCGCGAGGTCGAGGTGCACCACGTGGACCTGGCCGGCGGGTACACCGCGGCGGACTGGCCGGCGGCCTTCACCCACCGGGTACTCCACGAGGTGGCCGCAACCCTGGACGGCGTGGCGCTGACCGTGCGCCCGGACGGTCTCGGGCACCGGATACCCGTCGGGGCCGGTGGGTCGCCCGAGGTCAGCGGCCCGGCGTACGCACTGGCAGCCTGGCTCACCGGCCGCGCCACCGGTGACGGCCTCACCGTCGACCCGCCCGGCCCGCTTCCCCCGATTCCCGACTGGACCTGAGGACATGGACGTCCACGAACTGCCCGACCTGACCATCACCAAGTTGTCCGTCGGCCCGATGGACAACAACGCCTACCTGCTGCGCTGCCGCGCGACCGGCGAGCAGGTGCTGATCGACGCGGCCAACGAACCGCAGCGCCTGCTCCGCCTGGCCGGCGACGGCGGCCTCGCCCGGGTCGTGACGACGCACCGGCACTTCGATCACTGGCAGGGGCTGGCAGCGGTACTGGCGGCGACCGGCGCGCGTGCCGTCGCCCACCCGGACGACGCGGCGGAGCTGCCGGCGAAGGTCACCGAGCCGGTGGTCGACGGCGACACGGTACCGGTGGGCACGTGCGTGCTCGAAGTGATCCATCTCGTCGGGCACACGCCGGGGTCGATCGCCCTGCTGTACCGCGACCCGGCCGGCGGCCCGCACCTGTTCACCGGTGACTCGCTGTTCCCTGGGGGTCCTGGGCGGACAACGAATCCGCAGGACTTCACGAGCCTGATGGATGACCTTGAAACCAAGGTCTTCGGCCGGCTGCCCGACGACACGGTCGTGTACCCGGGACACGGCGCGGACACGACGCTGGGCAAGGAACGGCCGGCGATCCCGGAATGGCGCGCCCGCGGCTGGTAGCCGCGAAGCCCGATGACGAGGCGGCGGGTGGCGAGATCTTGGACGCTTCTACCCCTTGCAGGGGGTGGACGCGTCCAAGATTCGGGTGATGCTAGAGCGCTTCGGCGAGGTACGCCTGGACGCTGTCCCAGTAGCTGACCGCGCTTTCCAGACGTGCCGCCTCCGTCGGCCCGCTCGCATCAGCGGCAGCCACGACCGCGGCGTCGCGCCGGTGCCGCAACATGTTCTCCGCATACGACCGCGCGTAGGACCTGATGTAGACGAGCTGCGTGGTGTTCAGTCCGGTCCGGTCGTACAACGGCACGGCGCCGGCGATCGCCAGGATCTCACCGGAAAGCTGCGCACTTCCGGAGCGCTCCTGAGCGTCCTCGATCCGGGCGAGCCATTCCTTGAAATCGCGGGTGAACGCTTGTTGCGCCGCCTCGAACACCCCGACCGGGTTCTGTTCCGGCTTGCGTCTACCGAAGAGAGACACGCCGTCGCTCCTCCCGTCTACTGGCCGTCGAGGAGTCTGCGGCGGGCGGCGCGCTCCCCGCACCACAACGCCGAGCCATCACCGACTCCCTCCGCGCGGAATGCTCCGGTGTCGGTCACTATGGCATTCACCGCCTGCGGCCGCGTCCGCTGTACGGCTCGGCATGTCGTATGCACGCCGAATCGGAGAAGCACCAATGCCCACGGGGTACCCACCGGTCGGTGATGGAGGTGAAACCGTATCGGTAGTTGATTCCGCCGCGACGCGCGGCGCTAACCCGGCCAGTGTGCCGGGCGGGTCAGCGCGGGCGGCAGTTTCGTTGCGGTGTCCCCGGTCGCGGCGTCCAGTTGGGACTGGGTCAGGAAAAGCGCCCGGCGCAGGTCGGCACCGCGCACGTCGGCGCCGCGCAGGTCGGCACCGGTCAGGTCGGCGAGGCCGAGATCGGTGCGGCGCAGGTCGGCGCCGATGAGGTACGCGCCACGGAGGTTCGCGGCACGCAGGTCGGCTGCGCGCAGGTCGGCGCCGATGAGGTCGGTACCGCGACGGTCGGCGCCCCCGGTACCGCGCACGAGCGCGCTCGCCTTGGACAGCAACACGTTGACGGTGTCCCGGTGCCCGGACACGTCGAGCGCCACGAGCTCCTCCGGGGTGCCGCCGGTGAGGCGCCCGGTCTCGTCGAAGGCGCGGCGCAGCTCACCGTGCACCGGGGCGGCGACCGGCAGGGTGAGCGCTTCGGACAGGTACCACAGCAGCTCGTGCAACTGCCGCATGACGCCGAACACAGCGAACATCCGCGATGCGGTGTGTGGTGCCTGCCGCCAGTCCCGGCCGCCGAAGGTGACCTGGGCGACCTGCTGGCCGGCGCCGAAGCAGTCGTAGACGGTACAGCCGGGGAAGCCGCGGTCGCGCAGCCGGTCGTGGATGGCGCACCGGAAGTCGCCCTGCAGGTTCGGGCAGGGCACACCGGCCGGCTTGTCGATCGCGAAGTCGACGGACGCGGAGAACGCCGGAGCGACGCAGCACAGCGCGAAGCAGCGCGCGCAGTCCGCCCGCAGGCGGTGGCGCGGTTGCTCGGGCACCGTGTCAGTGTACGAAGGCGCCGTCAGGCGGCGGACGCGCGATGCAGTACCTCCTCGGTCGACAGCGGGCTGCTGGGGTGGTAGCTGAGACACAGCGGCGAGCGCAGCTTGCGGAACTGCGCACCCTCCGCGGCCAGATAGAACTCACCGGTACGCAGGCGGGAGATGTCGGGTACCGTGCTTCCCTTGGCCAGGGCCATCTCCTTGGCCGCGCTGATCTGCGCCGGGCTGTTGAGAAAACCGAACAGCTGGGTCGCGGCGTTGCCCGGGATGCGGTTGTGCAGCGCCTTGGGTGCCTGGGTCGCGAACACCAGGCCGAGGCCGTACTTGCGGGCCTGCGACGCCAGCGCGATGGTGCTGCGCGTGCACGCGGTCATCGGTCCGGACGGCGCCAGGGTCTGGGCTTCGTCCATGACGAACAGGCCGCCCAGCGGGCGGTCCCCGGCCGGATGCCGTTTGATCCAGGAGAACAGTGCCATCTGCAACTGGTTGGTGAAGCTCTGCCGCTGCTCGTCGGAGGGCAGTCCGATGAAGCTGATGACCGAGATCCGGGCGCGCTTGCCGGGCGGTGCGGTCAGCAGCACGCCCGGATCGACCGGGGTACCGGCACCGCCGAACAGCGGGTCGTTCACCATCGCGGCGGTGAGTGTCTGGGACAGGTCCAGGGCGAGCCGGCCCGCCGAGCTGAGCGCGCTGACCCCCTCGGGCAGGTCGGCGAGGAAGTCCACGAACGCGTCCAGCCCGCCGCTGCCGTGGCGGACGAAGTGGGCCAGGGCTTCCCGCAGTACCGCCTGACCGCGCTCGGCCTTCACGGTGTTGCCGTCCACCTTCGCCTTCGGTGCGAGCGTGCCGACCGCCGCGTCGATGGCCGCGGCGAGCTCGTCGGGGTCGTCGCGCACCGACGCGAAGTCCGGCAGCGGCTGGAAACTCAACGGCCGCCCCGCGGTGCGCCGCGGCGTCCACACGACCACGTCGGTCGCGGCGAGGTACCCGGCGGCCCGCTGGGCATCGCCCGGACCCCACTGCGCGGGCGGTTCCGGCCAAGCGTCGCCGAGCCGGGCGAGGTCGTTGTTCGGGTCGAGGACAATCGAGGACACGCCGTGCAGGGCGCACTCCTCCACGAGCCGGCGGATGAGCACCGTCTTCCCGGAGCCCGATCCCGCGAAGATCGCGGTGTGCTTGCGGAACGCTTCGAGCGGTACCGTCACGGGTGTGCCGCTCTCCGCGTCGCGACCGAGCGCGATCGATGCGGGGTCGCGCGGTTCGACACCGTCGGTCGGTTCGGGAACCCGCGCCGGTTCCGCAACGCGCGCCGGTTCCGCAACGCGCGCCGGTTCGGCAGCGGCGTCGGCGAGTGCCTCGGTCAGCAGGCGGGTACCACTCGCCGGTTGCCTTGTCGCCAGCCACATCGGCAGGTGCGGATCGCGTTCGGCGCGCATCCGGTCCAGCGCCTCGAAGACGGCCAGGTCGTCCTCGTCGACGGTGAGGGTACGCCCGCCGGACTCGGACAGCTCCCGCAGCGCCGCGCGCGTCTTGGGGCCGTGTGACCACTCGACGTTGCGGAGAATGAACAGGCGCCGCCGGGTACCGCCGGCACGCAGCCCGGCGAACCCGCCCGCCGCCTGCAGCCGGACCAGCGCGGCCCGCGCGTGCGGGTGGGCGATGGCCCGGAAACCCCAGTGGATTTCGTCTTCCAGCTCCTCGTCGAGGGTGCGGCGCAGCCGGCCGTGCAGGGTCGAGGTGCCGTGCGGCAGCCCGTTCTGGCTGTAGACCGACGAGTCCGCGCCGCGCTCCTCGATCCAGGCGGTCAGGCCCGCCGAGATCAGGCGCGGCATCGCGGCGTCCTCGGTACCCGCGGCCAGCGCCGCCGACACGTCCGCCTGCTTGCGCAGGTCGGCGAAGCGCTGGTCGAGCATTGCCAGCGACGCGGCGGTACCGTCGGCCGCCGCGGCGTCCGCAACGTCCACAGTGGACGGTACCGGTGCCTCGTCGTCGAGCCGCTCCAGTTCGGTGACCACACCCCGGTCCAGACAGGCGCCGATGTGTTCGTCGACGCGCTGGATGAGCCCGCGCGGCGTGAACTCGACGGCATCGGCGAAGGCCGCCGGCCGTACCGGCCACGTGGGGTACGGCGGCGTGAAGCCGACCTCCGCGAACGGTACCGCCAGCCGCCTGGCGATCAGCTCTGCACCGACGGTGGGACTCGGGATCAGCCGCAGCTGTACGACATTGCGGAACCGGTCGGCGGCCGTGTTGACGGCGGAGTTCTTTATCAGATGCCAGGACTGCGGCAGGCAGGCCACCACGCAGAGGGTTCGCGAGGCGACCTCGCGCAGGTCCATGAGGCCGTTCGCCACCAGGTCCAACTGCCGGTCGTCGCGGACACCGGGCGAGTCCTCGTTCTGGTACACCAGGCTGCCGCCGTACCGGGCGACCAACGCGTCGATCTGGTCGACCGCGACGACGCTGGGCCCGGTCAGCGCCAGCAGCCGGAACAGGTCGCCGATCAGCCACTGCGGCGGCTTGCGGTCGCGGTGCTGGATTCCCCAGCCGATCCGCTCGCCCGGGTCGGTCTCCTCCCGGCCCTGCAGGTACGCGTACCCGACGTCCTGCGCCTGGATGTCGCGCGAGGCCCGCAGCACCAACGCGCGCACCGTGTCGTAACAGTCCGCGCCGAGCTCCGGCCACCGGCTGCGGAACGCCGAGACGAAGATGGCGAGGTTGTCCGGGGAGATGCGCATCTCGCCCGCGATGAGGTCCTGCTGGCTCGCCGCGAAGCCGAGCTCGGCGGCGAGCCGGCGCAGCAGCACCTTCAGCTGGCTGTCCGAGGTCTCGGTGACTCTGGTGAGTCCGTCGAGGACACAGTGCAGGGTGCTCGACCAGAAGTCGACACCGTCGTGCAGAGTCACCAGGAAGAAGTACCCGTGCCGGCGCTGCGCCTGTTCCCGTACCCAGCCGAGCAGATGCGTCTTACCGGCACCGCGCTGGCCCTGGATCGCGATGCCCATCGGGCTGGCGGAACCGCGCTCGATGGCGGCGATGCCGGACAGGACCGTACGGGCGGCGTTGCCGTGCATCCCGTCCACGTGGTATGCGGAGTGCTGCCACACGTCATCCGGCGTCGGCGCCCAGTCGAACGTGACGCTGCCCAGCGCCTCCAACGGGTCCACCGGTCACCGCCCTTCGATCGCGAGCAGATGCTTGAACTCACCACCGATCCGGACCGCCGCCTCCCGGTCGCGGGCGTTGAGCGACGACTGGTCGGTTTCCGGAATGAGAATGACGTCGGGCTGCCGTACCAACTGCTTGAGCGCGGCGTCGACGGCGGCCGCCGGCACCCCGGCCAGCTTGTCCCGCAGGTCCGCCAGACTGACCCACCCGCCAGGCTCGCGGACCAGGCTGCGGTAGGTGTCCCGGACGAGCGACTCCACATCGTCAGGCCCAGCTCCGAAAATCGCGCTGAGGTCGCCGCCGTTCCGGCGCAGGTACCGGTCGAGCCCGCCCAGCACCGCATACAGCGCGCCCACCAGCGGCGAGCCCATGCGCGGCGCCGGTGGTGCGGCCCGCAGTTCCTCGGCGCACCGGGCGGCGCCCTCCTTGGTCAGCTCGTGGGCGAACGGCCGGACGGTCTCGTCGGTCGTCACGAAGCCCATCCGGTTCAGCGCGCCTCTTTCCTTGCCGTCCAGCCGGAAGCGCGCGATCTCTTCCATCTCGTTGTTGGACATCCGCCCGCCTCCGGCCATGAGCACCAGCAGCGCCGCCCGCGCCTTCGGACTGAGCTTCTCGTCAGACATTGGTCAACCTCTCTGCGCCGACCGCGCGTCGGTAGTTGATGAACCGTTCGAGTTGCGACAGCACGAGCGTCAGCTCGTACCGGATCTGCGCGTTGGTGAACCGCAGCACGGCGAACCCGTCAAGCTGCAGCCGGACGTCGCGCCGGCGGTCGGCTTCGAACTGCACGGCGCCGCGGTGTTCCGGACCGTCGAGCTCCACCACGCACCGCTCCGCCGGCCAGATGAGATCGACCAGGATCGGTTGGCTCAGCGGATTGCGTTGGTACGTCTCGTTCCACGCCCGCCCGTGCGCCCACGGTTGCCGGGCCAGCGCGGCCTCCAGCGCGCATTCGGTCGGGCTGTCGGCGCGCGGGCGGCCACGGATCGCCGGTACCGCGGCCACCGGCGGAACCGGCCGGACCGTTCGCGCGGCCGCGGCGGCGACCTCGACGACCTCCGCGGGCAGTTCCACGGTGACCCGGGTGACCCGGTCCGCCGCGGCCCAGCACGCACCGGCCAGCCACACGCCGGCATGGCCGTGCCGGACGAACCACTCCGCGGCGCAGACGAGCACCTCGACCGCGTCGGCCGTCGGCTCGGCCGGCGGATAGACGACGATGGCCAGACGTTCGCGGTGACAGCTGCGCGCGATGACCCGTACCAGACCGGCGGCCCGTACCTCGGCGGTGAACGGCTGCCCACGACGGCTCCCGGTACCGGCCCGCTCGGCGAGATCGGCCAGGAACGGCCCGAAGTGACCGGCGCCCGGCTCCGCCGCCGGGCCGGACGAGACCGAACCGGCACCCGCCGGGCCGGACCACAAGCGCAGGGCGAGCGTGTCGAGTTGGTCGAGGAGCGCGGTGACTGTTTCCGGTACCGACGACGGGTGCTCCGGCAGATACGTCACGATCGCCGGGCCGTCCGCCGGCTGTACCCGCAACGCCAGGTCGACCGCTGACTCGCCGGCTCCCCGCAGGTGCACGACGCGGTCCGCCGGTACGCCCGCCCAGCAGCCCGTCACCGCGAAACTCCTCACCTGCAGCCCCCGACGATTCTTTTCGATTCGTCCTGCTGGTCACAAGAAACGTTGCGATGGCGAGCAACGGCGATCGATGGTGCGCCGCATCCGTTGGTACGGCGGCGTCCACCGGTCCGGACAACCCGTTCCGGATCGTATCGGAGTCGGCTGCGTCGCCGTGGTGATTCAGGTCGACGGCCGCCACCGGCGCAGCCCGAGCACGAAAGTCACCATCGCCGCGCCGGCCGGTACCGCATACCCCACCAGCACCGGCTGGGCCAGCAGCATCGCCTGCCCCAGGATCGCGGCCAGCACCGCGAGGTACATGGGATTGCGCGAGCGCGAAGAACACCGCGCTGCCCGTGGCCGCCGTCATCCTGCGCACGCCTGACATCGAGCCACGCTGTGCGGATGCAGACCGTCCCCGACGGGCTCTACGGTGGGCCGCATGAGTAGTGACGATCACCCGTGGGAACCGCCGCTCGCCGGTACCGAGGCCGAGCACCTCGCCGGCGCGCTCGACCGGCTGCGCGCGACGTTGCGCTGGAAGGCCGACGACCTCGACGCGGCCGGGCTGCGGCTGCGGATCCCGACCTCGACGCTGACCCTCGGCGGGCTGCTCAAGCACCTCGCCGCCGTGGAGGACTACACCTTCACCACCAAGCTGTCCGGCAAGCCGGTCGGCGAGCCGTGGGACGCGACCGGCTGGGACGGCAGCAACGACTGGGAGTTCGAGTCCGCCGCCGACGACACCCCCGAAGAGCTGTACGCGCTCTACGACGGCGCCGTCGAGCGGTCCCGCACGCGGTTCGCAGCGGCCCTCGCCGACGGCGGGCTCGACCAGCTCGTCCACACCGGGTGGCCGGACGGTCGCCACATCAGCCTGCGCCGGCTGCTCTGCGACCTCATCGAGGAGTACGGCCGGCACACCGGGCACGCCGACCTGCTCCGCGAGGCCGTGGACGGCCGGGTCGGCGAAGACCCGCCGGACGGCTGGCGCCCGGTGTCGGGCGCCTACAAGCTGACGAACAACAGGTAGGCCGCCGCCGCCGAGCCGAGCAGGGCGGCGCTGTAGCACACCGTCGCGATCGCACCGTCGAACCGCGTCAGCTTCAGCCCGTCCTGCAAGGTGTACCGGAACCGGTGCGCCGCATGCACCAGGCACAGAAAGCAGACGGCCAGCAACGTCAGCCGGGTCAGCGGAAACCGCAGCACCGCGAGCAGGTGCGCGTGGTCCGGCGCGCCGAGCAGACCCAGCGGTACCACGACGCCGAGCAGGATCAGCAGCGCCGGCAGCACCAGCGCGGCCACCATCCCGCCGCCGCTGAACAGCAGCCACACGAACGGTTCCGGGGTATCGCGACCGCGCTGCGCCACCTACCCCACCACCAGCCAGACGAGCACGGCCGACACGACCAGCCAGGCGAGGTACAGCGGCCCGAGCAGCAGCCGCGGCGGTACCCGTCGCCCGCGCACCTGCACCACCATCGCCTGCGGGGTGAGGTTGATGAACGTCACCGTGTGGTACAGCAGGAACGCCGCGGTGACGACGTTCAGCACGATCGCCCACGGGCTGGCCGACCAGTGCAGGAACCGTTGGTACGCAACGGGACCGCCGGCCACCGCGCGGATGAGCAGCAGCAGGTACACCACCGCCCAGCCGACGAACAGGCTGGACAGCTCGCGCAGCACGAACAGCGTGTACGAGCGCCGGCTCAGCCACCACAGGACGCTGATCCGCGGCTTGTACAGCCGCTGGGTCGTCACGGCGTCTCTCCGTTCGCTCCGCGGAGCGCTCTGGTGCGGCCTCTTCCCTCGTCGCTGCGCTCCTCAGTCCAGACGCCGCCGCGCTCCGCTGTGCTCACCGCTGCCCCCACGGCATCAGCAGCTTCTTCACCGCCGCGGTCGCCGCGGTCAGCTTGTACCGCTGGATCGCCCCGGCCGGGTCGACGCCCTTGGGACAGGCCCGGGAGCACTCGCCGACGAACGTGCAACCCCACACGCCTTCCGGCTGCGACAGCACGGTCAGCCGCCGGTCCGCGCCCTCGTCCCGGGAGTCCAGGTTGTACCGCTGGGCGAGCGCGATCGCCGCCGGCCCGAGGAACTTGTCGTCCAACCCGTAGACCGGACAGGCCGAGTAGCACAGCATGCAGTTGATGCACATGCTGAACTGTTTGTACTCGTCGAGTTCGGCCGGCGTCTGCAGGTACTCCCCCTCCTCGACGGGCTTGTCCTCGTCGCGGATCAGCCACGGCTGCACCGCGCCTAGCTTGACGAGGAAGTCGGTGAGGTCGACGACCAGGTCGCGGATGATCGGGAAGTTGGCCAGCGGTTCGATGCGTACCGGACCCGGCGCGTAGTCGGTCAGGAACGTGCCGCAGGTCAGCTTCGGCTCACCGTTGACCCGGGCACCGCAGCTGCCGCAGATGCCCATGCGGCACGACCACCGGTACGACAGGGTGCCGTCGAGCTCGTCCTTGATGTAGTTCAGCCCGTCGAGTACCGCCCAGTCCTTGCGCAGCGGCACCTTGTATTCGTCGAAGGTCGGCCGGTCCTCCTGCTCCGGCCGGTACCGGGCCACCTGCAGGGTGATTTCCTCGGGCACCCGCTCACCTCCCGTAGACCCGTTCACCCGGCGGCCACCGGGTGATGGTGACCGGCCGGTGCTCCACCCGCGGGGTTCCGTCCGCCTCGCGGTACACCAGCGAGTGGGCGAGGAAACGCTCGTCGTCGCGTGCGGGGAAGTCGGTGCGCTGGTGCGCGCCGCGGGACTCCTCGCGGCGCAACGCGCTGTGCACGATCGCCTCGGCCAGGTCGATCATGCCGGTCAGCTCCAGCGCGGTGGTCAGTTCCGTGTTGAAGGTTCGGCTGGCGTCGTCCAGGGCCGCCACGGCGGCCCGTTCCCGTAGCTCGCGCAGCTTGTCCGCGGCCTTGGCCAGGGTGTCGCCGTCGCGGTAGATGCCGGCCGCGCCCTCGATGGTCGTCTGCATCTCGGTGCGGATCGTGGCGATGCGCTCCCGGCCGCCGCGGCCGCGCAGGTCGGCTTCCAGCCGGCGTTGCTCGTCGGCGGCCTGCGCCTCGACGGCGGGCCCGGCCGGGGCGGCCGCGCCGGCATAGGCGGCCGCCGCGGTACCCGCACGGGCGCCGAACACGAGGCACTCCGGCAGCGAGTTGGAGCCCAGCCGGTTGGCGCCGTTGATGCTCACGCAGGCCGTCTCCCCGGCCGCATAGAGCCCGGTCAACGCGGTGGCGCCGTTGATGTCGGTGTGCACCCCGCCCATCATGTAGTGCACCACCGGCCGGACCGGTACCAGCTCGTGCACCGGGTCGATGTTCTGGTACTTGTGGCACAGCTCGCGCACGAACGGCAGCTTGGTGTCGATGAGCTTCTCGCCCAGGTGCCGCAGGTCGAGGTGGACGACCGGACCGTACGGCGTGTCGATCGTGCGCCCCTTCTCCTGCTCCTTGACGAAGGCCTGGGACAGCCGGTCGCGCGGCCCGAGTTCCATGCTGCGCAGCACCGGCCCCGGCGACGGGGTGCCGAGGTTGTAGTCCTGCAGGTACCGGTACCCGTCCTTGTTCAGCATCCAGCCGCCCTCGGCACGGGCCGCCTCGGTGATGAGGATGCCGGTGAACGGCAGCCCGGTCGGGTGGTACTGGACGAACTCCATGTCCTTGAGCGGCGCGCCGGCGTGGTAGGCCAGCGCCATGCCGTCGCCGGTCTTGATGGCCGCGTTCGTGGTGAACGGGAAGACCCGCCCGCAGCCGCCGGTGGCCAGGATGACCGCCTTGCCGTAGATGGCCTCGACCCGGCCGGACATCAGCTCCAGCGCGACGACGCCGCACACCCGGCCGTCGTCGACCAGCAACCGGGTCACGTGCCACTCGTCGTAGCGCATCACCGACGGGTACTTCAAAGAGGTCTGGAAAAGGGTGTGCAGCAGATGGAACCCGGTCTTGTCGGCGGCGAACCAGGTGCGCATCTTCTTCATGCCGCCGAACGGGCGTACCGCGATGTGCCCGTCCGGTTCCCGGCTCCACGGGCAGCCCCAGTGCTCCAGCCGCAGCAGCTCCCTGGGCGCCTCGGTGATGAACGCCTCGACGGCGTCCTGGTCGCACAGCCAGTCGCCGCCGGAGATGGTGTCGTAGATGTGTTCCTCGATGGTGTCGTCGGCGCCGATCACCCCGGCCGCGCCGCCCTCTGCGGAGACCGTGTGGCTGCGCATCGGGTACACCTTGGAGACGATCGCGACGCTGAGCCGCGGGTCGGCCTCGGCCACGGCGATGGCGGCGCGCAGCCCTGCGGCGCCGCCACCGACGATGACCACGTCGTGGATTGCGCTCATAGGCTCATACCGGGTGCCCCGACTGCTCTTCCCAGAAGATCTTGCCTTCCTTGCGGCCGTGCTTGACCGCGGTGGCCGTGACGCTGCCGTCGTGGTACTCGTGGCGGGTGCGCCGGCAGCCGCACTCGTAGTAGCGGACCCACACGGCGAAGCCCTCGCCGTCGGAGTCGCGGTAACTCTCGCCGCCCACGGTCTTACCGCACGGCGCGGGTTCGGCGTCGAATGGTGCCCGTATGCCTACCATCGCTGACCCCCTAACCAGGGGCGGTGCAAACGTGTACCTAGATTGCCACTCGCGGCACCCGGACGGAAGGGGCGCCGGGCGGCTTATGCTGCGGTGGTGGCCGACTGGTACCGGCACACCGTCGTCGGGCAAGGGCGGCAGCCGCTCTTCCTGCTGTTCCTCGCGTTCGTCGTCACCTTCCTGTTCATCCGGTTCAGCGTGCGCATGATCCGCGCCGGGGTCCGGTGGTGGCCGGGCAACGTCAAGCCGGGCGGGCTGCACGTCCACCACGTCGTGTTCGGTGTGGTGTTCCTGCTGATCGCCGGCGGCGGCGGGTTCAGCCGGATCGGCCAGACCGCGCCGTGGGCACAGATCTTCCCGGCGCTGTTCGGCATCGGCGCCGCCCTGGTGCTCGACGAGTTCGCGCTGATCCTGCACCTCAAGGACGTGTACTGGACCGAGCAGGGGCGCACGTCGGTCGACGCGGTGTTCCTCGCCGGTGCGGTGTGCGCGCTGCTGGTGCTCGGAGTGGCGCCGTTCGGACTGGAGGGCACGCGGGACCCGGACCAGCCGACGGGCAGCCTCGACTACGTCTTCACCATCGTGATCAACGGCTCCTTCGTCGCGCTCACGCTGCTCAAGGGCAAGTACTGGACCGGGCTGCTGGGCCTGCTGGTGCCGCTGTTCGCGATCGTCGGCGCGATCCGGCTCGCGCGGCCCCGTTCGCCCTGGGCGCACTGGCGGTACAAGCCCGGCTCGCGCAAGGACAACCGGTCGCGCGCGCGGGAGGTGCGCCACCATGCCCGGTGGGTACGGTGGCGGCTGCGGGTACAGGACGCGCTGGCCGGCCGGCCGTCAATCCATCCCGGATAGTGCAGCGGTCAGCCGGGCCGCCCAGTCGTCACTGTGGATGACCCGGCCGGTGTACGCGTCGCGCAGCATCCGCAGCGCCGGCAGCCGTTGCGCGGCAGAACGGTACGGCGAGCCGGCCGAGTCGGCATCGGAGTAGATCGCCGACACCCGGAAGCCGATGAGGTCCAGCGCCCGGTTCAGCGCCACCGCCTCATCCGCGGACCGCGCCCGGTACACGTAGCTGGCGTGGTCGGTCTCGTTGAGCACCTCGTAGACCAGCGCGCCGGACTCGGTCAGGCACAACGCGAACGCCAGTACCGTCGGCCGCCCACCGGTGGCGGTCAGCGCGCCGTAGTCGGTCGAGGCGGGCACGAGCAGGCCGCGCCGCACGTCGGCCCGCGGCCGGATCGCGTGCGGCGCGCCGGACGCGGTACCCAGGAACTGCAGCGCGAGCATCGACCCGTACGCCTGGAACGGGCCGTCGAAACCGAGACCGCCGGAGACGATCCCCGCCGACAGCATCCCGCCCAGCCCCGGCGCGAACGAACCGGCGCCGCCGTCGTGCTGGAACGCCGGCGTGACCGACGGGTCGGCCCAGGGCTGCCCGCCGACCGCGTCGCGCTGCACCGAGACGGTCTGCTTGAAGCCGATCCACAGCTCGCCCAGCTCGGCGAGGGTCGCCAGGCAGGTCGCGCGCTCGGGCAGCGTGGCGGCCCCGACCAGCGCCGGCCAGATGGTCGGGTCGACCGCGTCGAGGTCGCGCCGGGCGGCGGCCACCCCGTCGCGCAGCCGGCCGGCGACGTCGCGCAGCGCGAGGGCGCCCAGGCCCGGCAGCAGCGCGCCGAGGAAGGCCGAGGTGCGGCCGGCGGCGGTACCCACCCGGTCGCGCAGCAGGTCGGTGAACTCCGAGGTGCGCCGGGCCAGCCGGGACACGGTCACCGGTTCCCGCCCGGCCACCTCGAGCATCAGGCGGTACCCGTCGAGGGAGATCGACCGGATGAACGGGTACGGCAGCTTGTCCGGTTCCCCGCGCTCCGGCAGGGTGACCAGCGCGTCGTCGTAGAGCCGCAGTTCCGCCGGCGCGTCGTCGACCGCGCCGGGGAACACCTCCGGCCGGCCGACCCCGTCGAGGAGCAGGTCCCGGACGGTACCCTCGGTGCGCGCGTCGCGCAGCTCCGCCAGCACCTGCCCGCGCAGCCGGCCGAGCTGCAGCAGGTCCAGCGTGGGGCCCTCGCGCAGGACGAGCCGGATGCCGTACTCCCCCGGCTCGCCGATCTCCACGACATCGGCCGGCGCGACGCGCAGCGGCTGCCCGAACGCCGGCGTCACGACCAGGGCGCCGGCCGCGAACTCGACGGCGCCCTCACCCTCGTCCAGGAGCCGCCCGTCGGCGGCGGTCAGCCGGAAGCGCATCTCAGACGGTCGCGGTACCGCACTCGGGGCAGTACATCCCGGTCGGGCCGAGCTGGGTACCGCAGCTGGTGCAGAACTTCTTCGACGGCGTGGGCGCGGCGGCGAGCCCGGTGCCGCAGTGCTGGCAGAATTTGCCGCCCCCGGTCTCCTGCTGGCAGGACGGGCAGCGGGCCACCGCGGTGTCCCGGTAGTTGACGTCCCTGGTCCAGTCCACCTGCTGGATCTTCTGGTTGAGCTGGCTGACCTGGGCGGCGGCCTGCATCCCCGCGATCTCCTGGTCCAGCCGCGGGGCGCACTGGGTGCACAGGCCGCGCTCGCCGTTCCAGCAGACCTGCTCGCAGACCCACTGGCCGCAGCGGTGGCACTGGTTGAAGTGTGCCTGCATCTCCTGGGCGGCCTTGCCGAGCGCCTTGTCGCGGGTCGAGCCGCGGGTGCCGTCGCGCAGCCACTCCGCGTCCCAGCCCAGCTGGGACGCCTTCTGCCCGACCTCGCCGCCGAGCAGGTCACCGCCCATCTTCAGCAGCCGGCCGCCGAACCCGGTGACCGAGTGCTGGAAGCTGGACGAGTACCCGTTTCCGCAGCGCTGGCAGAAGAACTCGAACTGGTACCCCTCGCGGGTCGAGTGGTCCTGGTAGTTGTTGGTGAAGAAGACCATGTCCGCCACGCCGGTGATTGCACTACATGATCGAGGATGTGCCGCGGGACTGTCGGAATGCCGACCCGACGCATCGATCGCAACCGACCGGCCCGGCGCTCGTTGGACCTTGTGGAACCCTCGACCCACCCCCGACCGAAGGACCACCGGGCGACATGTCAGTTGAGCCGGTACCCCCGCTGACCGCGGCGCTGAGCTGCGCGGTGCTGTGCGCGGGCGTGGCCGGCGTGGCCGCGCTGCTGGTCAGTCCCGCGCTGGCCATCCATCGTGAGCCGGCACCTGGGCTGGATCAACAAGGCGGCGCTCGTCCGCAGGACCACAGCTTCGGCCCGTGCCGCGGCGCCGGCTTCCTGGGGCTTGCGGTCCTCGCCGCGGGTACCGCCGTCGTCGCGGCCGTGGCCGTCGTGGCGGACGGGCAGGCGACCGGGCCGGCCGGCGCCCGCGTCCTCACCGGTGGCCTGCTCGCCGCCACCGCGCTGTTCGTGCTCGGGCTGCTTCTGCTGCCCGGCGCGGCGCCCGGACCGCTGGCCCGGCTGCGCCGGCTGCTCGACGGGCTCGGGGTGGGGGTCAGCCTGCTGTTCACGGTGTGGCTGCTGACGCCGGGACACGGTACCGGTGCGCTGCCGGCCACGGTCGCGCTGCTGCTCGCCGCCGGGCTGTCCATCGCCGTGGTGACCGGGCTGCGCGCCGTCCGGTACCGGCGGGCCTCGCTCGCCTGCTCCGGCGGCGCGATGCTGTCGATGCTGGGCCTGGCCGGCATGGCGCTGGCGTTCCTCGGCAACGGGCAGCCGGCCGGGCTGCCGGTCGCCGCCGGGGCGATGGTGTTCGGGCCGGTGCTGTCGTGGACCGGCGCGCGCTGGGCGGGTACCGGACCCGACGACGCCGACGACTCCTCCGGGTACCCGATCCTCGCGGTACCGGTGGGTGCCGCGCTGCTCGCCGCCGGGTACCACCTGCTGCGCGGCCGGTCGTTCGACGACGTGTCGATCGGGCTCGGTTTCGTGGTGGTCGTCGCCCTCGCGGCACGGGAGGCGTTCGCGGTGGCCGACATCCGCCGGTACGCGCGGCGGGTCGCGGTACAGGGCGCGCACTTCCGGTCGCTGGTGTCCGGCTCCTCCGACGTGGCCATGATGCTCGACGCCGACCTGGTGGTGCGCTGGCAGTCCCCCGTCGCGGCCCGGCAGCTGGGCCTGTCCGACCAGGACGTGGTGGACCGGCCGTTCGTCGCGCTGGTGCACCCGGACGACGCGGACGCGGTACGGGAACGGCTGGTCGCGATCCTGGCCGGCCCGCAGCGCCCGGCGCTGATCGCCGCCCGGCTGCGCGACGGGTTCGGCCGATGGCGGGACACCGAGTCCACAGTGGACGATCAGCGGTCGGTACCCGAGGTCGGCGCGCTCGTGGTACACGTCCGCGACGTGGGCGAGCGCCGGGAGCTGGAGCGCAGCCTGGACCGGATGGCGCGCACCGACCAGCTCACCGGCCTGGCCAACCGGCACCAGCTGACCGGTACCGTCGCCGCGCTGCTGCCCGGCGGCGCGGTGCTCGTCATCGACCTCGACGGCTTCACCGCCGTCAACGACCTGCACGGCCAGGAGGTCGGCGACGCGGTACTGGTCGAGGCCGCCCGCCGGCTGCGCACCGGGGTCGACCCGGCCGACCTGCCCGCGCGCCTGGGCGCCGACGAGTTCGCGGTCGCCACGCAGGGACCGCCGGTGCGCACGTTCGCGCTGGCCAGCCGGCTGCTGACGATGCTCTCCGAGCCGTACCCGCTGCCCGACGGTACGGTGCACCTCACCGCCTGCGTCGGCATCGCCGAACTGGCCGGCGCCGCCGGGGCGGGCGACGCGCTGAGCCGGGCCATGCTCGCGCTGCGCCGGGCGCGGCACGGCGGCCGGGGCAGCATCGAGTGGTACGACGAGGCGCTGGAAGCCGCCCTGCTGCGCCGGATGACGCTGGAGCAGGATCTCGCCGGGGTGGTCACCCGGGGCGAGCTGGACCTGGTCTACCAGCCGATCCTCGACCTCGTCGAGGGCCACCCGGTCGGCGCCGAGGCACTGCTGCGCTGGCGGCATCCGACGCTGGGCAGCCTGTCCGCGGCCGAGTTCGCACCCGTGGCCGACGAGATCGGGCTGGCCGGCGAGATCGGCGAATGGGTGCTGCACCGGGCCTGCCGGCAACTGGCCAGCTGGCGGCGCGACCGGCGGGAGCTGTGGCTGGCGGTGCACGTGGCCGGGGCGCAGCTGGCCGCGCCCGATCTGGGTACCACGGTCGGCGCCGCGCTGGACCTGCACCGGGTACCGGCCGAGCGGCTGGTGCTCGCGGTCACCGAGGAGGCGCTGGGCGGCGACACCGCGCAGGCGGTGGCCCGGCTGACCCAGGTGCGGGCGCTGGGCGTGCGCACCGCACTGACCCGCTTCGGCACCGGTTCAACTCCGCTGGCCGACCTGCGCCGCCTGCCGGTCGACCTGGTCAAGGTGGACCGGACACTGTTCACCGAGCCGGCCGGGCGGCGCGGGCCGGCTACCCCGATCATCGAGGCCGTCGTCGAGCTCGGGCACCGGATCGGCGTGGACATCATCGCCGGTGGGCTGGAGGCCGAGGCGCACCTCGACGTGGTACGGGCGGCGGGCTGCCGGTTCGGCCAGGGGTACCTGTTCGGCCGCCCGGTACCTCCGGAACACCTGGAGGCGTTCCTGGAGACCCATCCCTAGCCGTGCCGCTAGTGCTCTGACCGTGAACGTTGGCCGGGTTGGGGTCCGGCTGTTTGTCGGGTGGTTTGGCGCGAGCGGGGGGTTTGCTGCGGATCCGGGCTCGGTCGCGGCGGGCGGCGGCCAGGACGTCGGGTGGTGGTCCCCTGTTCTCCCTGCCTAGCCTGACGTCATGGAGCTAGAGGCTGGGGCGATCCCGGCAGGACTACCTGACCCCGTCGATATCCGTGTGCGGGTCGCCCGCGGACACCGACTGGTCATCTGCCTGGACGAGACCGTGGACATGCCGGCTGCCACAGCCGCTGCGCAGGCCCTGCGGATTGCGCTCGAGCCTGATGTGCATGTCATTGCCTCGCCGAGCACGACGGGCCGAGGGCCAATCCTCACCGTGCTCCAGCTGGTCACCGATTCGCAAGCTGCGACCCTGCGTCCGGCCTTGGAAAACCTTGTCGCCGAATTCCGGCAGTTGGCCGGCGGGCTCGTCGACCAGCTGCGGGCTGGGGTGTCACCTGTGGGTGACGTCGACGGGGACTGCCCGGAGACTGTCTGGTTTCGGGACGCGACCTGGTACCTGGACCCGCACGGGCAGCACTGCCGGTTTGAAGATCCCGCAAGCGGCGTGGTCGTCGAGGCCAACATCTATGCTCCGGACACCGTCGATCCGTACTTTCTGTTGCTGTACGCGCAGACCTCCGGCCGGCATGGTGCGGTCCTCGGCGCCTGCGTGGAGGGCTTCCACGATATGTGCCGTCTACTCGACCTCGCTGGCATCACCGGCGGCTAGTGCGTTGACCTTGAAGTAGCACCGGATTCGTTAGGCCGCTTGGGTTTCGGGTCGGCGGCCCCAGCGTTGGTGGCGGTCGCTGCGGACACGGGCGCGTTCACGGCGTTGTGCTGCGAGGACGTCAGGGTGGCGGTTGTTGGCGTTGCGCCAGCGCAGGTAGGCGTGCAGGTCCCGGGCCAGGGTGGTGTGGTTGGGGTAGCCGGAGTTGGCCATGGTGAACATCCGCAACGGTCCGAACTGCGCCTCGATCGGGTTGGCCCAGGACGCGTTGGTCGGGGTCAGGCACAGCTCGACCTTGTGCGCGGCGGCCCAGGCCCGGATCGCCCTTGTGTTCGTGCAGCGCGCCCCCCACAGCCGGTCCTCGGCCAGGCTGTAACAGCCGTGGAAGTACCGGATCCCGTGCGTGCGGTGGTAGGTCGCGGGCGGCCGGTCCGGATGCTTGCGGGCGGGCCCAGCAGGTGCCGTGGCAGGGCCGAATACTCAACGGCCCGAACTGGTCGAACGCGAAGACCCGGTCGCCGAAACCGGGACATCACCTCGTCGATGCGGTCCAACTTGGCGTCGTAGGCCGGGTCAGTCGAGGTCTTCCAGGTCCGGGTGCGTTGAAAGCCGATGCCGTGCTCGTGCAGGATCACCCGCACACGCTCGCGTCCGATACGTATCATCCGGGCCGGTACCAGCGTCGGGTCGTGGTGACCGTACCAGCCGCCCAGGTACGCGGTCAGCTTGCGGATGCTCCAGTGCGTGAACGGTAATCCGAGCTTCTTCGGCCGGGTCATGGCCGTGGCCACCACGACGGCGATGTCCTCGTCGGTGATTCGCCGCGGGCGCCCAGCCCCCCAGTGCGGTGCCAGCATGGCCAGCCCCTGGGCGTTGAACGCGTGGATCACGTCCCGGACCGTGTCCGGGTCCGCGGCCACCAGCTGCGCGATCGCCGGCGCCCCGGTCCCGGACGCCGACGCCATGATGATCAATGCGCGGCGGTACCGCACGGAGTCGTGACGACCCCGGCGCACCAGCCGTTGCAGGTACTGGCCCTCGTCCTGAGTCAATCGACGGGCCCTGACACGTGTGGACATGGCACACCTCGATCCACCCCCGCAAGATCAAGAATGGGCCGAAACAGCCCTAATATCACGCACCGGCGCGGGCGCGTCACAAACCAGGCAATACTTCAAGGTCAACGCACTAGCCGGTCCAGGGCTGGTTGGTCATGAAGCCTTCGACGCCGTAGACGTACCACGTGTTCGGCAGGTCCTTTCCGGCCGCCATGGCGTTGTCGACCGCGCCGAAGCCGGCCTGGTACGCCGAGATCACCAGGTCGAGCAGCACCAGCTTGGTGGCGTCGCCGGTCAGGTCGTAGTTGCCGCCGAAGTACCTGTCGCCGAAGTACCGGGTCAGCCAGGCGAGGTACCCGCAGGCGACCGACACGTTGCCGGACAGCGTGTGGAAGTCGTAGGACGTGCCGTACTTCTGGTTCATCCAGTCGGCGGTGTCCTTCATCACCTGCATCGTGCCGACGCCGCCGTCACAGGAGACGATCGTCGATTGCCAGCCCGACTCCATCCAGCCGATCCCCTGCACCATCAGCAGCCGCACGGTGATCGCCGGTGGGTTGTGGTCGTCGAGGCGCAGCGTCGGCCGGTACTGGCGGCCGGTCGCGGTACCCATGGCGGCGGCCACGTCGGCGCGCGGCGCGACCGGCCCCGCGTAGGTCGGGCAGCTCGCACCCGGCGCGGGCGAGCGCGGCGGCGGGCTCGCCGGGTGCGCCGGCGGCGGCTGGGCCACCGTGACCGGCTTGGGTTTGGGCGGCGGCGCCTTCTTCTTCGGCGCCGGTGCGGCGGCCTTCGGGCTCGGCGTCGGGCTGGGTACCGGCGACGGGCTGTCGCTCGTCGCCTCGGGAGACGGCGAGCCGTCGGAGGCGGCGGGTACCGCGGCGGGCGACGGGAAGCTCGCGACCGGCTTCGGGTCGCCGCGCAGGCCGAAGAACGCGGCCACGCCGACCAGGGTGACCACCGTCACCACCACCGCCCCGGCGACCACCCGGTTGCGCGGATTCGACAGGAGGGCCACGGCGTCCGACCCTACCGGAGCCCGGCCCGGCACCTGGTCCCCTCGGCCGACCGGGGAAGATGGGAATCATGCCCACGCGTACCGACCTGCGTAACGTCGCCATCATCGCCCACGTCGACCACGGCAAGACCACCCTCGTGGACGCCATGCTGCGGCAGGCCGGCGCGTTCCGCGCCCGCGCCGAGATCGCCGACCGGGTCATGGACTCGATGGACCTCGAACGCGAGAAGGGGATCACCATCCTCGCCAAGAACACCGCCGTGCACTACCGCCCGGCGGACGGCGAAGCGGTGACCATCAACATCATCGACACGCCGGGCCACGCCGACTTCGGCGGCGAGGTGGAGCGCGGGCTGACCATGGTCGACGGGGTGCTCCTGCTCGTCGACGCGAGCGAGGGCCCGCTGCCGCAGACCCGCTTCGTGCTGCGCAAGGCGCTCGCCGCCCGGCTGCCGATCATCCTGGTGGTGAACAAGGTGGACCGGCCCGACGCGCGGATCAAGGAGGTCGTCGACGACACCTACGAGCTGTTCCTCGACCTGGACGCCGACGAGTCGCAGATCGACTTCCCGATCGTGTACGCCTGCGCCCGCGACGGCCGGTCCTCGCTGCACCAGCCGCCGGACGGCGGGATGCCCGACTCGGCCACGCTGCAGCCGCTGTTCGCGACGCTGCTGGACACGATACCGCCGCCGTCCTATGTGGACGGTGCGCCGCTGCAGGCGCACGTGACCAACCTGGACGCCTCGCCGTTCCTGGGCCGGCTGGCGCTGTGCCGGGTACGCCAGGGCGAGATCCGCAAGGGCCAGACCGTCGCCTGGTGCCGCGGTGACGGCAGCACCGAGAAGGTCCGGATCTCCGAGCTGCTGATGACCGAAGGCCTGGAACGCAAGTCGGCCGAGCGGGCCGGGCCGGGCGACATCATCGCGGTCGCCGGCATCCCGGAGATCATGATCGGGGAGACGCTCGCCGACGTCGACAATCCGGTACCGCTGCCGCTGATCCGGGTCGACGAGCCGGCCATCTCGATGACGATCGGCATCAACACCTCGCCGCTGGCCGGCCGGACCAAGGGCGGCAAGGTCACCGCCCGGCTGGTCAAGGACCGGCTGGAACGGGAGCTGGTCGGCAACGTGTCGCTGCGGGTACTGCCGACCGAGCGGCCGGACACCTGGGAGGTACAGGGGCGGGGCGAGCTGGCCCTGGCGATCCTCGTCGAGCAGATGCGCCGGGAGTCCTACGAGCTGACCGTCGGCAAGCCGCAGGTGGTCACCCGGGAGATCGACGGCCGCACCTGCGAGCCGGTCGAGCGGCTGACCATCGACGCGCCGGAGGAGTATCTCGGCGCGATCACCCAACTGCTGGCCACCCGCAAGGGCCGGATGGAACAGCTGGTCAACCACGGTACCGGCTGGATCCGGATGGAGTGGCTGGTACCCGCCCGGGCGCTGATCGGGTTCCGCACCGAGTTCCTGACCGAGACCCGTGGTACCGGGATCCTGCACCACGTCTTCGAGTCGTACGAGCCGTGGTTCGGCGACCTGCGCACCCGCCCGACCGGCTCGCTGGTCGCCGACCGGGCCGGCGCCGCCACCTCCTACGCGATGTTCAACCTGCAGGAGCGCGGCTCGCTGTTCGTCGAGCCGGGTACCGAGGTGTACGAGGGCATGATCGTCGGCGAGAACTCCCGCGCCGACGACATGGACGTGAACATCACCAAGGAGAAGAAGCTCACCAACATCCGCTCGTCCACCGGCGAGGAGCTGGAGCGTCTGGTGCCGCCCCGCCGGCTGTCCCTGGAGCAGGCGCTGGAGTTCTGCCGGGAGGACGAGTGCGTCGAGGTGACCCGTGCCGCCGTACGCCTGCGCAAGGTCGTCCTCGACGCCGCGGACCGTGGCCGGCTGGCCCGCCGCCGTCCTCAGTAAGGCGTCGAGGCCGCCTGGACGGCGATGATCGTGATTAGCAAGATGATCAGCGCGACCGGGATGAACAGCCCGATCAGCGCGCTCGGCCGGGACAGCAGCGGCGGCCCGGGGTCGCGTGGCCGCCCGTAGGGGCCGTGGGCGGGCGGCTGCGGCGGCTGCAGGTTGGCCACCTTGCCACGCCGGAACACGTTGATGAGCACGGTGATCGGCGTGATGATCGACGACGCGTACCCGTACCAGCCCTGGATCAGCGTCTTCGCGGTCATCTCGCGGAACGTCGCCAGGCCGCAGTCGCGGCAGAACGGGCCACGCAGGTGCAGGAACTGCATGATGAAGACCATCCCGCGGTGGCCGCGGAAGGTCACGTCGGCGGCGGGTACGCAGCCGCACAGGCGGCACTGCGTCTGCGGTACCGGCGGCGGGGGCGGCGGGTATGCGGGTTGTGGTGGGTATGCGGGTTGTGGTGGGTATGTGGCGGGGTGGCCCTGTTGGGGCGCATAGGGTGCTGACACGGGTGGAGAGCCTACGACGATCAGGACGAGCGGTGGGGGCGGTGCCGGGTACCGTCTCGATCTGGTGCGCGCCGGTCGGCGCCCGGGATCCGTGGTACGCGCGGGAGGAACACGCGATCCACTACGCGGCGAGCACGATGAAGATCGCGGTACTGGCCGCCGCGCACCGGGCACTGGACCTCGACGCACCGGTACCCGTCATCGACCAATTCCGATCCGCCGCCCCCGGCGCCCCGCCGTACCGGCTGGGCCGGGCATCGGACGACGATCCCATCGTATGGGACCGACTCGGCGGTACCGCGCCGCTACGCTGGCTCGCCGAACGGATGATCGTGCGGTCGAGCAACCTCGCGACCAACATCGTCATCGGGCACGTGGGAATCCCCGCGGCCGACCGGGAGTGGCGGCTGGCCGGCGCCCGGTACAGCCGGATCCAGCGGGGCATCGAGGACGCCGCCGCCCGTGCCGCCGGGCTCACCAACGAGGTGACCGCGGCCGACCTCGCCGCGTTGCTCGACCGGGTGGTACTGACCGGCGGGTGGCCGCTGGCCACGCTTGCGGCACAGGAGCACCGCGACGACCTCGCGGCCGGACTGCCCGCCGGTACCCGGATGGCGGCCAAGAGCGGCTGGGTGACCGGCGTCCGGCACGGGGCCGCGGTGGTGTTTCCGGCCGGGCGGCCCCCGTACACCCTGGTGGTGTGCACGACCACGACGCTGCCGGACGCCGCGGCCCGCGCGCTGCTGGCCCGGGTGGCCGCGGCCAGCTGGGCGGACCTAGTCGAGTAGCCGGCGGCGCAGCGCGGCCAGCTCGTCCGCGCCCAGCCCCAACCCCTCGCGCAGGTACCGGTCCAGCGTGCCGTACTCGGATTCGAGCCGCTCGAACGCGGCGTCGAGGTACTCCGGCGCGGCGTCGAGCACCGGCCGCAGCACATCCGGCGGTACCCCCTTGCGCGTGTCCATCACCGCCAGCAGCTTCGCCATCGCCTCCGCGGTGACCTCGTTGGTCAGCAGGTAGTCGTCGGTGATCGTGGTCCGGTCGGCGCCGAGCGCGCCGAGCAGCAGGGCGCTCAGCCAGCCGGTGCGGTCCTTGCCGGCGCTGCAGTGGTAGAGCAGCGGCCCGGTCGCGGCGGTGATGCGGCGCAGCGCGGTGGCGAACGCGGCCCGCGCCGCCGGTGCCGAGACGAACCATCGGTAGACGGTCAGCATCGCCGACGGGGTGCCCTCGACGGCCAGCTGCGCGTACCGGCTCAGGTCGTGCCCGAGCAGCACCGCCGACACGTACGTGAACACCGGGTGCGCCGGATCGAAGATCGGGATGTGCGCGACCTGCGGCCCGGCCGGCAACCGGTCGGGCGGCGCCAGCTCGATCTCGCTGCCGTGCCGCAGGTCCAGCAGGTCGGTGAGGCCCAGGCTGGCCAGTACCGCGACGTCGTCGTCGCTGAGCCGGCCCAGCGCCTGGGCGCGGAAGACCAGGCCGGGGCGTACCGTGCGGCCGTCCGCCACCGGCAGGCCGCCCAGGTCGCGGGCGTTCGGCGCGCCGTTGAGGCCGAGCGTTCGCGGGATGCCCATCCGCGGCAGGCTAGCGTACGTTCGCCCGGCCGGGCCTGGCGAGGCTCGCGATCGTGGCGACCGTCAACGTGCCGATGATCACCGCGAGCGACAGCCAGATCGGGATCGCGGGTACCGCGTCGATGTGGTTGCCGTTGTTGAGGAACGGCAGCTCGTTCTCGCGCAGCGCCTCCATGATCAGCTTCATGCCGATGAAACCGAGCACCACGGACAGCCCCGCCGACAGGTACACCAGCCGGCTGAGCAGGCCGCCGAGCAGGAAGTAGAGCTGGCGCAGCCCCATGAGGGCGAACACGTTGGCGGTGAACACCAGGAAGGCCGCGCGGGTCAGGCCGAAGATCGCCGGGATCGAGTCGAGGGCGAAGACCAGGTCTGTGGTACCGAGCGCGACCATCACGATGAGCATCGGCGTCACCTGCCACCGCCCCGCCCGGCGGGTGGTCAGCCGGGCACCGTCGTACCGTGTCGTGACCGGCAGCACCGACTGCGTCCAGCGGATCAGCCGGCTCTCCGCCGGAGCACTCGTCGCGGTACCCGGCCGGATCAACCGGACCGCCGTGTACACCAGGAAGATCCCGAACAGGTAGAAGAGCCAGTCGAACCGGTTGAGCGCGGCGGCGCCGACGGCGATGAAGGCACCCCGCATGACCAGCGCCAGCACGATGCCGATCATCAGCGCCTTCTGCTGGTACTGCCGCGGTACCGCGAACTGCGCCATGATCACCATGAACACGAACAGGTTGTCCACGGACAGGCTGTACTCGGTCAGCCAGCCGGCGAAGAACTTTCCGCCCTCGGCGACGCCGTACCCGGCCGAGATCAGCAGCCCGAACGCCACCGCCAGCAGGATGTACCCGGTCACCCACAGCGCCGACTCGCGCAGGGTCGGTTCGCGCGGCCGGCGCGCCACCACGACCAGGTCGACGACGAGGATGGCGGTCAGCACGACCAGCGTGACAGCCCAGACGAGCGGCGAAACCGACACGAGATACAACCTCCGGAAGGCACGGCGTGACTCCGGAGGTCTCTTCCGTCGCCGGTGGTGCCCGGCGACCGACGGCGCCGGGCGTACCCCTGATCCGGATCCCGAAGTGCGGGCCGGTCGCGGGTCTACCGTGCTGACGACGCCGTCGCTTGAGGAATACTCCCCTCCTGCCCGTCCATTGTGCCCGATGAGTTGCCCGGCCGGCTCATCCCGTCGGACAAGTCACGTGCCGCCGCCCGGGGCGGCACGGGCGCGGGGCCGCGAGGGGGCGCCGGGCCGCGAGGTCCGGCGTCCTAGGAGCCTAGCCCGCCACCCTCCCCGGTACCCTCCACGCCATGGTTCTCGAAGTTGCGCTCATCAATGTGGTACCCGGTCAGGAGGACGAGTTCGCCGCCGCCTACCGGACGGCGCGCACGGTACTGGCCGGAACCGAGGGATGCCGGTCGGTACGCATGACCCGCGGGGTCGAGTCGCCGTCCCGGTTCGTGCTGCTTGTCGAGTGGGACTCGGTCGAGGCGCACCTGGACAACTTCCGGGCCACCGAACGCTTCACCACCTGGCGCGGCCACATCGGGCCCTACCTCGACGGAGCACCGGTCGTCGAGCACTTCCTCGACGTGACGGCTTGACCCTCACGTAGCGTCAGGGCTCATCCTGGCCTCGGGAGGGAAACGATGAGCTACACGGTCGGCCAGGTGGCCAATCTGGCCGGGATCAGCGTCCGCACGCTGCATCACTACCACCAGATCGGGCTGCTGGTACCGAGCGGGTACAGCGGCGCCGGGTACCGCCGGTACTCGGCCGGCGATCTGGAGCGGCTGCAGCGCGTGCTGTTCTACCGCGAGCTCGGGTTCCCCCTGGAACAGATCGTGACCCTGCTCGACGATCCGGCGATCGACCC
>VAWN01000089.1:0-44670 GCA_005885555.1 Actinomycetota bacterium | reverse complement strand
CGGATCGAACGGCTGACCGAGATGGTCACGGCGGTGGAACGAGCGATGGAGGCGGAGAAGATGGGTATCTCGTTGACGCCCGAGGAGCGGTTCGAGGTCTTCGGCGAGCACGACCCCGCGCAGTATGCGGAGGAGGCCGAGCAGCGCTGGGGCGAGACCGACGCGTACAAGCAGTCCATGCAGCGCACCCAGCGCTACACGAAGGAGGACTGGCTCAAGATCAAACAGGAGCAGGCGGACCTGCAGGAGCGCCTGGTGGCGGCGTTCCGGTCTGGTACCGCGCCGGACAGCGAGGCGGCCATGAACCTCGCCGAGGACCACCGGCAGCAGATCAGCCGCTGGTTCTACGACTGCGGGTACGACGTCCACCGCGGCCTGGCGCAGATGTACCTGGCCGACCCGCGGTTCACGAAGAACTACGAGGACCTGGCACCCGGGCTCGCGCAATGGGTACACGACGCGATCGTGGCCAACGCGAACCGCGCGGCGAGCTAGCCGGCCCGGGGGGCGGTAAGGCCGGGGGGCGCTCAGCGCACCCCGGCCACATCCATCGCCCGCAGCTCCTTTTTCAGCTCGCTGATCTCATCGCGGATCCGTGCGGCGAGCTCGAACTGCAACTCCCGGGCGGCGGCCAGCATCTGCTCGTTGAGCTCCTGGATCAGCTGGGCCAGATCGTGGCGGGCCATCCCCTCGCGGGACGGTACGGCGGCCCGGCCCCGGCTGCGGGTCTCTGGCACCGGACCCTTGCCGCGCGACATCTGCCGGCCTCCCCCGCCGACGATCGCGTCGTTGTCCTCGGCCTCCCGGTAGATGTCGTCGAGGATGTCGTGGATCTTCTTGCGCAGCGGCTGCGGATCGACGCCGTTGGCGGTGTTGTGGGCCACCTGCTTGGCCCGCCGCCGGTTGGTCTCGTCGATCGCGTTGGCCATCGACGGCGTCATCTTGTCGGCGTACATGTGCACCTCGCCGGACACGTTGCGGGCCGCCCGCCCGATGGTCTGCACCAGCGATGTGCCGCTGCGCAGGAAGCCCTCCTTGTCGGCGTCGAGGATCGCGACCAGGCTCACCTCCGGCAGGTCGAGACCCTCCCGCAGCAGGTTGATGCCGACGAGCACGTCGAAGTCGCCCTTGCGCAGCTCGCGCAGCAGCTCCACCCGACGCAGGGTGTCCACCTCGGAGTGCAGGTAGCGCACCCGGATCCCGTGCTCCAGCAGGTAGTCGGTGAGGTCCTCGGCCATCTTCTTGGTCAGCGTCGTGACCAGTACCCGCTCGTCGCCATGAGATCGTCGATCTGGCCCTTGGTCGGCTTGACCACCACCTGCGGGTCGACCAGGCCGGTCGGCCGGATCACCTGCTCGACCACCTCGCCCTGCGAGCGCTGCAGCTCCCACGGGCCGGGCGTGGCCGACAGGTAGACCATCTGGCCGACGCGTTCGAGGAACTCGTCGAACCGCAGCGGCCGGTTGTCCTGCGCGGACGGCAACCGGAAACCGTGCTCGACCAGGACCCGCTTACGCGAGGCGTCGCCCTCGTACATGCCACCGATCTGCGGCACGGTCACATGCGACTCGTCGATCACCGTCAGGAAGTCGTCCGGGAAGTAGTCGAGCAGGCAGTGTGGCGGGCTGCCCGGCTGCCGGCCGTCGATGTGCATCGAGTAGTTCTCGATGCCGGAGCAGAACCCGACCTGGCGCATCATCTCGATGTCGTAGCTCGTGCGCATCCGCAGCCGCTGCGCCTCCAGCAGCTTGTTCTGGCCCTCCAGCTCGGCCAGCCGCTCCGCCAGCTCCGCCTCGATCCCGCGGATCGCGCGTTCCATCCGCTCGGGACCGGCCGCGTAGTGGGTGGCCGGAAAGATCATCAACTCGTCGACCTTCCGGACCACCTCGCCGGTCAGCGGATGCAGGTAGTAGAGCGCCTCCACCTCGTCGCCGAAATACTCGATGCGGACCGCCAGCTCCTCGTAGGCCGGGATGATCTCCAGCGTGTCTCCGCGCACCCGGAAGGTGCCCCGCGCGAACGCCAGGTCGTTGCGGGTGTACTGGATCGCCACCAGCCGACGCAGCAACGTGTCACGTTCCAGCTCGGTGCCGACCCGTACCTTGACCGCCCGGTCGAGGTACTCGTCCGGGGTGCCCAGGCCGTAGATCGCGGACACCGTCGCCACCACGATCACGTCGCGCCGGGTGAGCAGCGACATGGTCGCCGAGTGCCGCAGCCGCTCCACCTCCTCGTTGATCGAGGAGTCCTTCTCGATGTAGGTGTCGGTCTGCGGGATGTATGCCTCGGGTTGGTAGTAGTCGTAGTAGCTGACGAAGTACTCCACCGCGTTGTTCGGCATCAGCTCGCGGAACTCCTTGGCGAGCTGGGCCGCCAGCGTCTTGTTCGGCGCCATCACCAGCGTCGGCCGCTGCAACCGCTCGACCAGCCAGGCGGTCGTCGCGCTCTTGCCGGTGCCGGTCGCGCCGAGCAGCACCACATGCCGGTCGCCACGGCGTGCCCGGCGCTCGAGTTCGTCGATCGCGGCGGGCTGGTCGCCGGACGGCTGGAACTCGCTGACGACCTCGAACCGGTTTTCGAGGCGAGGGATGTCCAGGGCCATGGGAGCAAACTTACGCCGGCCCCCCGACAGTTCCCGCCGGCCGCGTACAAGACGTGCACGATCGGCTGCGACATCGCGATTGTGTGGCAAAGTTCACCGCGATACCGTCATTGCGTGGGCCGCTCGCGGCGGCCGACCGGGACGATGACCGGACCACCACACCGGCCGGTCCTTGTCCCGGCGCACGGTTGCAGCCCCGGCTGATCTGTCGGTGAGCGCACCGGTGCGGTCGCGCAGACGCGCAGACCGGCCGCCGCGAGCGTCCGTAACATTTGGGTCGCTCCGCGACGCAGCCAGCTGGGTCGCTCCGCGACGGCGCTTCGGTGCGTCGTCCCTGCACTCGCTGCCAAGCGTCACCTCGGCCGGCGGGTCGGCGTTCAACTCCGCGTGGACAGCAATCGGCGGCGGACCCGCGCCGTGGTGGCGCTCTTCGGGATGGCCGCCGCGGCGGTCATCGGCCTGGCCAACGGCCTCGCGTCGTGCGCGCCGCGGTCCCGCCCGCCCGATCCGGGCCGGCCGGTGTCCACCGCCGAGGCCCAGCGGCTGGCCTCGCTGCGGGTACGCGACCAGCAGGACGGCCGGTCCGGTATCCAGGTCACGATCGGCACGCCGGGCGCCGCGGTACATCTGTCCGGCTGGATCGACTGGCGCCGGCCGCTGGTCTACCTGGCCAGCGTCGGCGACCGGCCGGGGCCGTCGGACGGGCTGGTGCAGGCGGTACCCGGGCTGGTGGCCGTGCGGCTGGGTCGTCCGGGCGGCGCGGACAACCAGTACCCCCGGCCTCCGGCGACACCACCCGCGGACGGCTGGCGGGTCCGCCGGCTGGCCGCCGACGGCCCGGCCGGCTCCCCCTTCGACAGCCTGTTCGCGCTGCTGTTCGGGCTGCGGGCCGACACAGCCGACGACCCGGCGGCGGTGGTCGCGACCGGTGCCCGGTTCGTGCGCCGCGACCTGCTCCTGGGCGTACCGGTCGACGTCATCTCCGGTCCCGCCGAGTTGCCGCCGGGGATGGTCGGACCGCGGCCGAGCCCGGCGCCGTCGCGCAGCGGGCTGCCGTTCGCCGGCCGCGGCGGGCAGGTCACCTACTGGTTGGACGGCGGTTCGCGGCTGCGCCGGCTGGACGCCATGCTGCGGGCCGACCTGCCGGTGCGGGTGGACTTCACCCGGGACGACCAGACGGTACCCCCGGCGGTGGCCGCCCTCGGCGGTGCGCCGATCGCTGCCCGGCCGGTGACGCCGGCGCAGGCGCAACTGCTCGCGCGGATGCCGGCGCGCGACTGGGCGGTGCGCGGCGGCCGCCTGACGATCGTGCTGCCCACCGCGCCGGCCGGCCTGCTGCGTGGCGACGGCTGGCTGGACTGGCGGGCGCCCGCCGCGTACCTCGTCACCCGCAACCCCGACGATCCGCACCAGGACACGCTGGTGTGGTCGGACCGGGTCGGGGTACGCACGCGCGGCGCTGTTGACAGCTCCGCCGCGCCGGTACCGGCCGATGCGGTGCCGGCGAGTCCCAGCCCGACACCCAGCATCGTGGTGACCAGCCCGCCGCCGACGAAGCCGCCCGCGGGCGGTTGGCGGACGGTGACCTGGGCGCAACAGGACGCGCAGGGCGCGAGCGATCTGGAGCTGCTGCTCGGCGCGGCGCTGGCCGCGACCGGTACCGGCGACGCCGCCCTCATGCGTACCCGCGCCTCGTGGCTGCGCGAGGACGTCCTCGCCGGGGTACCAGTGACGGTGTACGAGATCCGCGGGCCGGCCGAGTCGGGTACCCCGCCCGGTCAGGGGCTGCTGCGGTATTGGGTGGACCGGTCGGGCCTGCTGCTGCGCGTCGAGGTGCGCACCGCCGACCAGGCATTCGGGTACCTCGACGTGGCGGCCGGACCGGTACCGCCGCTCAGCCCGCCGCGCTAGTCGCCAGGCGCTCGTGCCAGACCCGGTCGACGGAGGCGATGAGTTCGTCGACGGTACCGTCGTTCTCGATCACGATGTCGGCGACCGCCCGGCGCTGCTCGTCGGTCGCCTGCGCGGCGATCCGGCCGCGGGCCTCCTGCTCGCTCATCCCCCGGCCGTCGACGAGGCGGTGCAGCCGGGTCGCCTCGCTCGCGAGTACCACGACGACCAGGTCGAAGGTGCCGGCGATACCGGACTCGACGAGCAGCGGTACGTCGTTGACGACCACCGAACCAGGCGGCGCCGCCGCGGCCAGCTCGGCGGCCCGGGCCCGTACCCGTGGATGGATGATGCTCTCCAGCCGCGCGCGGGCGGCCGGGTCGGCGAACACCACGCGGGCCAGCGCCGGCCGGTCCAGGGCACCGTCCGGCCCCAGCACACCGGTACCGAAGGCGGCCACCACCTCGGCCAGCCCGTCGGTACCCGGAGCGACCACCTCGCGCGCCAGCCGGTCGGAGTCGATCACCACGGCGCCCAGTTCGGCGAGGCGCGCCGCCACGACGCTCTTACCCGCGCCGATGCCCCCGGTCAGTCCCACCAGCATCCGCCCATCCAACCGCACGGTGGCCCCGGTGCGCGGGGAGGCCCGCCACGAACGTGGCGCCCCGGCGGCGGGCCGGCGGCGGCCGCGACACGCCGGGCCACGGTTCCGGGCCGCCACGCCGGTCCGGACATATCATCTGCATTACGGACGAACCAAAGGAGGCACCCATGTTGGGGGACCGTGCCTACCTCATCGGTGTCGGCGGTGTACCCATGGCCCGGCCGGGCCGTCACCGCGGCCCCTCCCGCCTGCGCATCCCGTCGTTGCACCCGGGCCGGCACCGGGCCGGACGGGCACCGGCGAGCCGCAGCGCGCGGCTGACCACGGTACCGCCGCGGCGTGACCTACCCACCGGCGTCGCCACGTTGCTGGTCGTACTGGCCGGGGCGACCGCGGTCAGCGGCTGGTTCGCGGCCAGCGGCGCAGCCGCGGTCGTCGGGATGATCGCCCACTGACCGACCAGATCTTGGACGCCTACACCCCCGTTAAGGGGCACAACGTCCAAGATCTCGAAGAAAAGCAGCGCGAAACGCCGGAGGCCCCGATCCGACCGGATCGGGGCCCCGAAAGCGCGAACGTCAGCTCTTCCCGCCCGCGAGCTTCTCCCGAAGCGCCGCCAGCGCCTCGTCGGTGGCCAGCGTCCCGGACGGCTCCTCGGCCCGCGGCGTCGCAGCCGGCGCCGTGGTCGCACCGGCCGGCGCGCCGCTGGACGGTGCCGGCTCGGCGACCGCGTCGGCCGCGCGCGCCGTCTGCACCTGCTTGGTGTGCGCCTCCCAGCGCTGGCGGGCCTCGGCGTACTGCCGCTCCCACTCCTCGCGCTGCTTCTCGAACCCTTCCAGCCACTCCCCGGTCACCGGGTCGAAGCCGTCGGGGTACACGTAGTTGCCCTCGGCGTCGTAGGTGGCCGACATGCCGTAGAGGGTCGGGTCGAAGTGCTCCTCGCCCTCGACGAAGCCTTCGTTGGCCTGCTTGAGCGACAGCGAGATCCGCCGGCGCTCCAGATCGATGTCGATCACCTTGACCATCACGTCGGAGCCGACCTGCACGACCTGCTCCGGGATCTCCACGTGGCGCTCGGCCAGCTCGGAGATGTGCACCAGGCCCTCGATGCCGTCGTCGACGCGGACGAACGCGCCGAACGGCACCAGCTTGGTGACCTTGCCCGGCACGATCTGCTGGATCGCGTGGGTACGGGCGAACTGCCGCCACGGGTCTTCCTGCGTCGCCTTCAGCGACAGGGATACCCGCTCCCGCTCCAGGTCGACGTCGAGTACCTCGACCTCGACCTCCTGGCCGACCTCGACCACTTCCGAGGGGTGGTCGATGTGCTTCCAGGACAGTTCCGAGACGTGTACCAGGCCGTCGACTCCGCCCAGGTCGACGAACGCCCCGAAGTTGACGATCGAGGAGACGACGCCCTTGCGGACCTGGCCCTTCTGCAGCTTGTTGAGGAACTCGGTGCGGACCTCGGACTGGGTCTGCTCCAGGTAGGCCCGGCGGGACAGCACCACGTTGTTGCGGTTCTTGTCCAGCTCGATGATCTTCGCCTCGAGCTCCCGGCCCACGTAGGGCTGCAGATCGCGTACCCGGCGCATCTCGACCAGCGACGCGGGCAGGAACCCGCGCAACCCGATGTCGAGGATGAGACCGCCCTTGACCACCTCGATGACCGCTCGATCGTGCCCCACGCCCGCTCGTACTGCGCGCGCTTCTTCGACAGGATCAGCCGGCCTTCCTTGTCCTCCTTCTGGAGAACGAGGGCCTCGATGTGGTCGCCGACCGAAACCACCTCGGCCGGGTCGACGTCGTGCTTGATCGACAACTCGCGCGAGGGGATGACACCCTCGGTCTTGTAGCCGATGTCGAGCAGGACCTCGTCCCGGTCGACCTTGACGACGGTGCCTTCGACGATGTCGCCGTCGTTGAAATACTTGATCGTCTCGTCGATCGCAGCGAGGAAGGCTTCCTCGGAACCGAGATCGTCGACCGTGACCCTGTTGGTCGCGGGTGTCGCGTTGGCGCTCGAGGTGGCCTCGATGCTGCTCGTCATGTGGGTTGTTGCTCCGGTCGGATATATCAGTGTCGCGGCGCACAGCGCGGACCTGACGCCGGCCAATCAGTCAAGGGGATCCGAGGAAGATCGTCGTTGGAGCTGTCCGGCGACCGCGGATCTGCTCCCTACCGAGATCGCAATCCACGAGTGCATCGACTAGCTTACCGTGCGCATCCGGAGAGCATGCAAGCCCTCCCGATACGGTATCGGCGTGACTGCTGAGCCGGGTGTGGCCCGCCGCCGGGTGGGCGCCGCCGAGAACCTGCGTGCGAGCCGGTCCTGGTGGGACGCCGAAGCCGATGCCTACCAGGCCGAGCACGGCGACTTCCTCGGCGACGTGGATCTCATGTGGTGCCCGGAGGGCCTGCGCGAGGCCGACGCGGGCCTGCTCGGCCCGGTCGCCGGCCGCCGCGTCGTCGAGGTCGGCTGCGGTGCGGCGGCGGGCGCGCGGTGGCTGGCCACGCAGGGTGCCCAGGTGGTCGGGCTGGACCTGTCCGCCGGCATGCTGCGGCAGGCGCGGCTCGCGCAGGACCGTTCGGGGGTACCGGTTGCGCTGCTGCAAGCCGATGCCGCACACCTGCCCCTGCGCGACGGTACCGTCGACGTCGCGTTCACCGCGTTCGGCGCCGTACCGTTCGTCGACGACTCCGCGGCCGTCATGCGCGAGGTGCACCGGATCCTGCGCCCCGGCGGCCGCTGGGTGTTCTCGGTCACCCACCCGATGCGCTGGATCTTCCTCGACGATCCCGGCGAGGGTGGCCTCGTGGCGGTGCACTCGTACTTCGACCGCCGCCCGTACGTCGAGTACGACGCGACCGGTGCGGCCACCTACGTCGAGCAGCACCGCACGCTGGGCGACCGGATCCGGGAACTCGTCGCCGCCGGCTTCGTCCTCACCGACCTGATCGAGCCGGAGTGGCCGGACGGGCACGAGCAGGTCTGGGGTCAGTGGAGTCCGTTGCGCGGCCGGATCTTCCCGGGTACCGCCATCTTCGTGGCTCAGAAGGCGGCGTAGAGCCGCTGCCCCTGCGGGCCGGTGGCGACGAGCGGCCCGCTCGCGGCGCCGGGCACATTCAGCACCCACCGCACGTGGTACTTCACCAGCAGCGCGTCGCGCCGCAGCGGATCGGTGGCCGGGTCGCGCATCGCCGCGAGGTCCCGGTCGCGCTGCGCCTCGTCGGGCAGGAACGGATCGGGCCAGGCCGGGGCGACGGTGCGGCCGCCGTACGCCGGTACCGTGCGGATCGCGAAGTAGTCGTCCGGGGTGAGCACGACGTCACCCGGCCGCAGGTACCGGTCGAGCCACGAGTAGTCCGGCCACGCCACGTACATGTGGGCCGCCCGCCGGACGCCCGGCGTCAGCGCCGGGGACGGCGCGAGGTACAGCAGGTTGCCGGCCTGCACCGCGAGCCCGGCCGCGCAGGCCAGCACCGTGGCCGGCAGCCAGATCCGGCGCAGCGCACGCGGTACCGGACCGGACAGCTCGATCGCGAGCGCGACCTGCGCCGACAGCAGCACGGCCGGCCACGCCCGGCCCAGCGCGTACCGCCCGGTCAGCCCGCCGATCGCCACCACCAGCGCGGCCGAGGCGAACAGCAGCACCAGCGGGTCGAGCCGGTCGCGGCGCCAGCGCGGCCACAGCGCCGGCAGTGCCACGGCGGCGAGCCCGTAGTAGAGCCACGGCCGGTCGTACAGCGAGCGGTGGATCGCGTCGAGGTCGCCGCTCGCGCGTAGCAGCGCGACGAACGACCAGTACGGCCAGAGCCCGACGAGCACGGCCGCTTCGACGGTGGCGGTGCCGAGCGCGAGCCAGGCCGCCGGCGGCCGGCCGCGGACCCGCGGCACGACGAGCGCGAGCGCGCCGAGCGCCGCGGTGAGCGCGGTGAACGGGTGCACCAGCGCGATCACCGCGGCGAGCGCCCCGAGCCCGAGGTACCGCGGCCAGCGCACCGGCCCGTCCAGCACCCGCGGCAGCCCCGCCCACAGCAGCAGGGTGAGCCCGAGCGCGAGCGTGCTCGGAAACGCCATCACCAGCGGCAGCGCCCACAGCGACACGAAGCCGCTCCACACCCGGTTCTTGACGCCCCACAGCAGCAGCACGAAGACGACCGCGAGCGTGGGCGCCAGCGGGCGACCGCTCAGCGTGCGGACGAAGGCGCGCAGTCCGCACAGCAGTACCGCGACGACGACCGGCCCGGCGATCCAGAGCACGGTCACCGGTGCCAGGCCGGTCAGCCGGGCGATCACGGCCAGCGCCACCGTGTACGGCGAGTAGTACGGGCTCGGCGTGTCCGCGTCGACCAGCGGGTTGCCGGGATGGGCGAGGCTCAGCCGCAGCCGCTCGACGGTCGCCGCGTGGATGCCGAAGTCGCCCGACCACGGCCGCCGTACCGCCAACCCGACCGCGAGCACGACCAGCGCACCGGCGAGCCAGCGGTACGGGTCGCGCCGCTCAGTGGTCGGCGGCGTCCCAGTCGCGACCGGCACCGATGGACACCTCCAGCGGCACGTCGAGCGGGTAGGCGCCGCCCATCTGCTCCCGGACCAGCGCCTCCAGCGCCTCCCGCTCCCCCGGCGCGACCTCGAAGACCAGCTCGTCGTGCACCTGCAGCAGCATCCGCGAGCGCAGCCCGGCCGCACGCAGCGCCGCGTCGACCCGCAGCATCGCGGCCTTGATGATGTCGGCGGCCGAACCCTGGATCGGCGCGTTGAGCGCCATCCGCTCGGCCATCTCCCGCCGCTGCCGGTTGTCGCTGGTCAGGTCGAGCAGGTAGCG
This sequence comes from Actinomycetota bacterium, assembly GCA_005885555.1. Lineage (GTDB taxonomy): Bacteria > Actinomycetota > Actinomycetes > Mycobacteriales > Micromonosporaceae > AC-43. The sequence goes on along the minus strand of VAWN01000089.1, from coordinate 34,745 downwards.
CCGCCGGCCGAGCACCGTCTGGGTGTACCCGTCGCGCCGCGCCTGCGCCACCACCTGGTGCAGATAGTCGCGTACCCCGCCGAACCGGCTGAAGTACTCCTCCATCAGTACCAGCGCCTCGGCCGGCGTGATGCCCAGTTGCTGGGCCAGCCCGTAGGAGGACAGCCCGTAGGCCAGGCCGTAGTTCATCGCCTTGATCCGGCGCCGCTGCTCGTGGCTGATCTCGGTCGGGTCGACGTTGAAGACCGACGACGCGGTGGCCGCGTGGAAGTCGAACCCGGACCAGAACGCCTCGATCAGCGCCTCGTCCTTGGACAGGTGAGCGTCTCGAACCCCGGGCTGACGACGAACGCGCGCCGGATCAGCCGGCCCTCCTCGGTGCGGATCGGGATGTTCTGCAGGTTGGGGTCGGTGCTCGACAGCCGGCCGGTGGCGGCCACGGTCTGGTTGAACGTGGTGTGGATGCGCCCGTCGTCGCTGACCGACTTGAGCAGGCCGTCCACTGTGGACTTGAGCCGCGCCACGTCGCGGTGCCGCAGCAGGTGCGCCAGCAGCGGGTGCTGCGTCTGCGCGTACAACCAGGTCAGCGCGTCGGCATCGGTGGTGTACCCGCTCTTGATGCGCCGTGTCTTCGGCAGGTTGAGCTCGCCGAACAGGATCTCCTGCAGCTGCTTGGGCGAACCGAGGTTGAACTCCCGCCCGATCACCTCGTATGCCGCCTGGGCGGCCGCCTTCACCTCGCCGGCGAACTTCGCCTCCAGCTCCGACAGGTAGTGGGTGTCCGCGGCGATGCCGGACCGTTCCATCCCGGCCAGCACGTAGACCAGCGGCAGCTCGATCTCGCGCAGCAGCCGCTGCGCCTGGTCGCCGTCGCGGGCGAGCTCGGCGTTGATCGCGTCGGCCAGGTCGAGAGTGGCCCGCGCGCGCAGCATCAGGTTGCGCTCGGCCTCCTCGCTGTCGCCCATCCCGTCGAGGGTGAGCTGGCCGTCGTCGGGCGCCTCCACCCGCAGTTCGCGTTGCAGGTAGCGCAGCGCGAGGTCGGTCAGGTCGTAGGAGCGCTGGTCGGGCCGGGCGAGGTAGGCGGCGAGCGCGGTGTCGGTGGCGATGCCGTGCAGCGCCCAGCCGCGCTCGCCGAACGCGAGCAGGGCCGGCTTGGCGTCGTGCAGCACCTTGGGCCGGTCGTCCGCGGCCAGCCAGGCGCCGACCGCCGCCTCGTCGGCCTCGTCCAGCGCCGCCGGGTCGAGCCACGCCGCCGCACCGGCGGCGGTCGCGACCGCGATCCCGGTCAGGTTGCCGGTGCCCCGGCCGAAGGTGCCGGCCACCGCCACCCCCACCGGGGTACCCGTCGGAGCGTGCTCGGCCAGCCACCCCGCCACAGCTCCGGCGCCGAGGATCGCGCCGGACAGGTCGAACCCGGACTCCGCCTCCGGCTCGACCGCTTCCAGGTACTGGTAGAGCCGCTCGCGCAGGATGCGGAACTCCAGCGCGTCGAACACCCGGTGCACCGCCTCGCGGTCCCAGCCGTGCCACAACGTCGCGTCCACCGCCAGCGGTAGCTCCAGGTCGCTGACCAGGCAGTTGAGCTGGTAGTTGCGCAGCACGTCGGCCAGGCCCGCGCGCAGCGAGTCGCCCGCCTTGCCCTTGATCTCGTCGACGTGCTCGACGACCTCGTCCAGCGAGCCGAACTGCGTGATCCACTTGGCCGCCGTCTTCGGCCCGACCCCGGGGATGCCGGGCAGGTTGTCGCTGGACTCACCGACCAGCGCGGCCAGGTCGCGGTAGCGCTCCGGGCCGATGCCGTACCGCTGGGTCACCGCGGCCGGGTCCATCCGGGACAGTTCGGAGACGCCACGGATCGGGTAGAGCACGGTGACCTGGTCGCCGACCAGTTGGAACACGTCGCGGTCGCCACTGCAGATCAGCACCTGGAAGCCGGCGTCGCGGGCCCGGCAGGCGAGCGTCGCGATGACGTCGTCGGCCTCGTAGCCGGCCTTCTCCACCACCGGGATGCGCAGCGCCGCCAGCACCTCCTTGACCAGGCTGATCTGCCCCTCGAACGGCGCCGGGCTCGCCGACCGGCCGGCCTTGTACTCGGCGTACTGCTCGGTGCGGAACGAGTGCCGGGCGACGTCGAAGGCGACCGCGATGTGCGTGGGCTTCTCGTCGCGCAGCACGTTGATCAGCATGGAGGTGAAGCCGTAGACGGCGTTGGTGTGCTGGCCGGTCGTGGTGGAGAAGTTCTCCGGCGGCAGCGCGAAGAACGCACGGTATGCCAGGGAATGCCCGTCCAGCAGCAGGAGGCGGGGCGTTGCGGTACTCACGCTTGGCGAGCCTAGTCGCCGGGTGTGACAGTCCGCGCCCGCGCCACGTCACGGGCCTGGACTGGCACTGGCGCTCGCGCTCGGTACCACCGGGTTCACCGCGGGATCACTGATCGCGCCGGCGCTGACGCCCCACTTGTCGAGGATGGCGGCGTAGGTGCCCTCGACCATCAGCTGCCGCAGCGCCCGCGCCAGCGCCTGCCCGAAGTCGGTCTCGTCCCTGGGCAGGACGTACCCGTACCGCACCGCCTGGTACAGCCGGCCGACCAGGGTCAGCGTGCCGCCCGACTGCTTGACCGCGTACCCGGACACCGGCGAGTCGGCGATCAGCGCGTCGTCCTTGCCGCTGCTGACCGCCGTGGCCAGGTCGGCCTGCTTCAGGTATTCGTCGGCCTGGATCGCCGGCTTGCCGGCCGCGGTACAGGCGGCGGACCGGGTAGCGAGGTCGTTCACCTGGAGCGTCGAGGACTGCACGGCGACCCGCTTCCCGCAGGCGTCGTCCGGGTCGATCGCGACGCCGGGCCGGGCCGCCCACTGGGTACCGGCGGCGAAGTACGACACCATCGTCACCTGCTCCTCCCGGTCCGGCCGGATGGTGAACGAGGACACGCCGAGGTGGTACCTGCCGGCGGCCACGCCGGGGATGATGTCGTCGAAGTCGGCGGTCTTCCACTCGGTCTTCAGCGCCAGCTTGCCGGCCACCGCGTTGAACAGGTCGACATCGAACCCGGCGAGCGCCTTGTCCGGGGCGAGGAACTCGCTCGGCTGGTAGATCGGGTCGGTGGCGACGATGACCATGCGGGCGGACCGGATCGGCGCGGGTACCTGTGCGGCCAGCGTCGAGTCCACCGTGGTCGACGGTGCGGGGGCGCTGCGGGTACCCCCGCCCCTGGTGCAGCCGGCGACCAGGGCGAGCACGACGGCCAGCCCGACCAGCGCGCGCATCCGGGGGGCGGCGTGCCGCCCCCCGGCCGGCGTCCTAACCACCCAGATAGGCTCGCACCACTTCCGGGTCGCGGGCCAGTTCACGCGCCGAGCCCTCCAGGTTGAGCAGCCCCGACTCCAGCACGTACGCGCGGTCCGCGACGCGCAACGCGGCCAGCGCGTTCTGCTCCACCAGCAACACGGTGGTGCCGCCCTCCCGGATGGTGCTGATCGTCTCGAAGATCAGATCAACGAGTACCGGTGCCAGCCCCATCGACGGCTCGTCGAGCAGGAGCAGCTTCGGCTTGGCCATGAGCGCCCGGGCGACGGCAAGCATCTGCTGCTCGCCGCCGGACATCGTGCCGGCCTTCTGGGTGATCCGCTCGCGCAGCCGCGGGAACAGCTCCAGTACCCGTTCCCGGTCGGCGGCGATCCTGTCGCGGTCCTTGCGCAGGAACGCGCCGAGGTCGAGGTTTTCCGACACGGTCATCCGCGGGAAGATCCGCCGGCCCTCCGGCGACTGGGCGATCCCGCGCCGGACGATCTCGTCTGCCGCGGTCCGGTCGATCCGCTTGCCCTCGAACGTGACGTGTCCCTGGCGGGGCCGCAGCAGGCCGGAGATCGTCCGCAGCGTCGTGGACTTGCCGGCGCCGTTGGACCCGATGAGCGTGACGATCTCACCGGGCATGACGGTCATCGTCAGCCCCTTCACCGCGGCGATGTTGCCGTAGTAGACGTGCACGTCGTCGAGGGCCAGCAGGGGCTGGCCGTTACTACTCGTCATCGCCGACCTCCTCGCCCGACTTGCCGAGGTAGGCCTCGATGACCCGAGGGTCGGCCTTGACGTCGTCCGCCGAGCCCTCGGCGATCTTCGTGCCCCGGTCGAGTACGGTGATGCGCTCGGAGACCCGCATGACCACGCTCATGTCGTGCTCGATGAGCAGGACCGAGACCCGCTTCTCGTCGCGTACCCGGTGCACAAAGTCGACGAAGACCGCCGACTCGCGCGGGTTCATACCGGCCGTCGGCTCGTCGAGCAGGAGGACGCGGGGCTGGAGTGCGAGAGCCCGGGCCACCTCCAGCCGCCGCTGGTCACCGTAGGACAGGTTGCGGGCGTACTCGTCGGCCGTCTTGCCGATGCCCACGAAGTCCAGCAACTCCAGCGCCTCATCGTGCGCGGCGCGTTCCTCGCGGCGCTGCCGGGGAGTGCGCAGGACAGTGCGCACGATCCCGGCTTTCAGCCGCGAGTGCATCGCCACCTTGACGTTCTCTTCCGCTGTCATCAGGCCGAAGAGCCGGATGTTCTGAAAGGTGCGCGCGATGCCCAGGGAAGCGATCTTGCTCGGGGACAGGCCGGTCACGTTGCGGCCACCGAGCAGGACCCGACCATGGGCGACCTTGTAGAGCCCGGTGAGCGCATTGAAGAAGGTCGTCTTGCCGGCCCCGTTCGGTCCGATGAGGCTGACAATCCCCTGTTCGGGGATGGTGAAGCTGACACTGTCGACGGCGACCAGGCCGCCGAACCTCACGGTGATCTCTTCGGCCAGCAGTGCCGCCGGCGTCGCTGTCTGCGTCAACGTCTCGGCGCTCATAGCCGGGCTCCCTCATCGTCGCCGCTCTTGCCGCCGATGCGCATGCCGTCCAGCTCCGGTGCCTGCTCCTCGATGTCGCTGCCCAGCGCCTCCATGTCAGTGCGCTCCGGCTCGCGCAGCACCAGGCGGGTGCGGCTCTCCGGCAGGAAGCCTTCCCGACGGAACAGCATCATGAGCACCAGCGTGCCGCCGAAGAACAGGAAGCTGTACGACGGGAAGTTGATGCTGGTGCCGAACGTGCTGTTGAAGGTGTCGCCGAGCTGGGGCAGGCCGGTCGAGTTGAACCAGGCAAGCACCAACGCGCCGAGCATCACGCCCCACACGTTGCCCATCCCGCCGAGCACCACCATGGCCAGCAACGTGATCGAGATGGAGAACTGGAAGCGGTCCGGCAGTACGCCGCTGACATGCGCCGCGAATGCCACGCCGGCCACGCCTCCGGCCACCGCACCGATGCCGTAGGCGGCCAGTTTCGTGCGCATCAGCGGTACGCCCATCGCGCTGGCCGCCAGCTCGTCCTCGCGGATCGCCAGCCACGCACGCCCCAGCCGACCTTCGCGCAGCCGCAACGACATGAAGACGATGAGAATGGTCAGGACCACGAAGATGAGGTACCGGGAGAGGTGGTCGAACGGGCCCAGCGACTTGAACGTGACGCCCTGCTGGCTGATCGACAGGCTCTTCACCGGATCGATCGGGGAGATGCCCTTGGTGCCGTTGGAGATGTTCAGCCCGCCCACGTCGTCGCCGTTGTGGAAGACCTGAGGGATTATCTCGCCGAACCCGAGCGTGACAAGAGCCAGGTAGTCACTGCGCAGCCGCAGCGTCGGCGCGCCGATGAGCACGCCGAAGAACGCGCAGACGGCCGCGCCGGCTATGACGACGAGCCAGAAGTTGATGTGGATGCCGCCCACGATGAACGGTGCGGGGTTGCCCAGCACGTTGACGTGGGCCTTGTCGAAGAAGCCGGACATCAGCCAGCCGGCGACGTACCCGCCGATCGCCCAGAAAGCGACGAAGCCGAGGTCGAGCAGTCCGGCGTAGCCGACGACGATATTGAGACCGAGTGCCGCCATGACCCAGACCAGCGCCTCGTTGATCGAGACCAGCGGGAACCACTGCTGTACGAAGTCGTTCACCGCAGGGTCGAGGTATCCCAGCGTGAGCACGTAGTAGAAGATGAACGCCCCGATCGCCAGCGCGGCGAAGAACAACGGCCAAGTGAACCGGAGGCGTCGGCGCATCCGCCCGCGTGGCTTGCTCTCCCTGGGGAGAGGTTCAGCGAAGCTCATACCTTCTCCCCGATGTTCTGGCCAAGCAGGCCGGTCGGCTTGAACACCATGAGCATGATCAGGATCGCGAACACCACCGATTGCGACCATTCCTGACCGAACGCGTACGGCAGCCCGTCGTTCAGGCCCTGGATCACCCCGATCAGGACGCCACCCAGCACTGCGCCGGCCAGGTTGCCGATGCCACCGAGCACCGCCGCGGTGAAGGCGATGAGGCCCAGTTGGAAGCCGGCGTTGTACCGGGTGGTGCCGACTGTCTGCTGATAGAGGATGCCGGCCGCACCGGCCAGCGCCCCGCCCATGGCGAAGGTGAAGGAGATGATCCGGTTGACGTTGATCCCCATGAGTCGGGCGGCGTCCTGGTCCTGGGCGGTGGCGCGCATCGCCTTGCCGGTGCGGGTGCTCGTCACGATCCAGGTCATGAGCGCCAGCAGGCCGGCCGTCACCGTGATGACCACGAGGATGTTGTAGTCGATGTTGACACCTCCGATCTGGAAGTGACCGGCGGGCAGCACGCTGGGCCACAGCCGCGGAGTGGACCCGTTCCAGCGCAGGCCGACGAACTGCAGGATGAAGCTCATCCCGACCGCGGTGATCAGTGGGGCCAGCTTGGGCGCCCGGCGTAGGCGACGGTAGGCGAGGAACTCGATCGTGACGTTGATGCTCGCGCAGAAGATCATGGCCAGCACGAGTACGAGCACGAAGCCCAGCCAGCCCTTCGGGCTCGAGACGGTCAGGCCCAGGCCAGTCAGGGTGAACGCGCTGAACAGGGTACCGAGCATGAACAGGTCGCCGTGAGCGAAGTTGATCAACTCGATGATGCCGTAGACGAGCGTGTACCCGAGGGCGATCAGCGCGTACAGCACGCCGTTGCGCAGCCCGTACACCGCCGACTGGAAGAACTGCGTCGGGGCGTGGAACAGGTTGACGGCGAGCCACACCGCACCGACGGCAAGGACGAGGATGGCAGCTGCCCGGCCCGCGACGGCCCTGGCGCGTACCGCCAGTTGGGGGGACCGGACCGCTGGTGCGGATGACGTCAAAGGGACTCCTTGCGCTCGCCGGGGCTGCCTCGCGACCCGGCCGGGGAAAGTGCTCCGGTGTGGCGCCTCGACGAGGCGCCACACCGGACTCTATGGCGTTGAGGGTCAGCCGAGGGAGTACGGCTTCAGGAACGTTTCCTTCTGCTGCTTCATGTTGAGGATCGAGATGTACGTGGTTGCGACGTCGCCGGTCTTGGTGTCGATCTTGATGTCCTTGCCGATGACGGAGTCACTGGCCGGAACGCTGACACCATCGCCCTCGAAGACCGCGTCCCGCACTCCCTTGCGGGTACCGTCGGACTTCGCGATCGCGGCCAGGATCACCTGCAGCGCGAGGACGCCGTACGCGACGTAGTTGGACGGCGGCGGGCCGTTGTACTTGCTCTGGTAGGTCTGCAGCATCTTGGCGCCGGTGCCGCCCGCCGCGGCGATCTGGGTCTGGTCGAGGCCCGGGTAGGTGAAGTACATGGCGTCCGCCTCGGGCAACTTGTCCTCCGCGGGATACCCGGTGAAGCCGTCGGGACCGATCAGCTTGACCTTGGTATTGTCCCCGAGCACGGCGACCTTGTCCTTGATCAGCTGACCGCCGTTGTTGTCGTAGATCCCACCGAGGTAGACGCAGTCGGGGTTCTGTGCCTTGATGCCGGTGAAGAGCGCGGTGTAGTTGGGCTGCTTTGCGTCCCAGCCGGTGTTCCCGAGAACCGTGATGCCCTGCTTGGTCGCCTCGTCGGCGAAGGCCTTGGCAACGCCGGCCCCGTACGTCTCCGTGTCGTTGATCACGACGCACCGCTTCACGTTGAGGTCCTTCGCGGCGAACTGCGCTCCCGCCTGGCCCTGCTTGTCATCGGTGGTGATCACCCGAGCGTAGTTGCGCTTGCCGGTCGGGTAGTACTTCTCGGGCTCGCCGGACTCCAACTTGTTGGTCAGGCCGACGTTGGTGTTCGCATGGGAGACCATCAGCATCGGACCGTTGGGGTCCTGGTTGAGCTTAGGCACCTCGAGCTTGGCGCAGCCGGAGTTGTAGGTGCCCATCACGGCGACCTCGTCGGCGTTGGCCACATGCGCGTCGGCGTTCTTGTTACAGGTCGCGTCGTCCCACTTGCCGGCCGCGGCGGTGGAGTCGTCGTACTGCTTCAGCTCGACCTTGTACTTCCCGGCCTTGCCGCCGACCGAGTCGAGATAGATCTTCATGGCATTCAACGTGGCGTTGGAGGTGTCTGCCGAGTCACCCTGGAACGGCAGGTCCACGCCGACAATCAGGGTTTTGTTGCTACTACTACCGCTGCCCCCGGACTTGCTACACGCTGCCGTACCCGCTACCAGGGTGACGGCAGCGACCGCGAGCGCCGTGATGCGCCTAGTCATGCTGGTCCTCTCAGTGATCGATCGCGTCATGAGCGCGCCGAGCCGTACCACGTTCCCCGACCCGCCTGCCGACGCACCAGTGTCAGGTCTAGCATCGTCGCCCACCTCTCCTGCCGGAGGCCCCCGCGCCAACGCGAGGCGACCATACCGCCCTCGATGGCGCGTGCCTGACAACCACACGGGGTGAGGCGTGCCTAACGCCAAGACTCCGTTGCCGCACTGTGAGCGAAAATTATGCGGCCCCCATCCCCGTGTCAAGGGAAACCGCGGCCACTGGACGACCCGTCGTTTCATTGTTATTTAGCAGGTCGGCCGGCGCAAAACACGATCCGAACACGGGCAGCCGGCAGCCCAAACGGGCGTACAGTCGCCGCCCGGCCGCCGCGAGTGTAGTTACGGAGCGTGAACGATCGCGTGGTCAGCCCGGTGAGCTGCCGGCGACGGGCGCGTCCCCGCCCGACTCGGCGAGAATCCGCTCGGCCACCTCCCGCATGGTCATCCGGTGGTCCATCGCGGTGCGCTGGATCCACTTGAAGGCCTGCGGCTCGGTCATGCCGTACTGCGTCATCAGGGCACCCTTGGCCCGTTCGACCGCCTTGCGGGTCTCCAGCCGCTCGTTGAGCGAAGCGACCTCGGACTCCAGCGCCGAAACCTCGGCGAAACGCGACAACGCGATCTCGACCGCCGGTACAAGATCGCTTTTTTGGAAGGGTTTGACCAGGTAGGCCATGGCGCCCGCGGCGCGCGCCCGCTCGACCAGATCGCGCTGGCTGAACGCGGTGAGGATCACGACCGGGGCCAGCCGCGCGCCGGCGATCTTCTCCGCCGCCGCCAGGCCGTCCATGATCGGCATCTTGATGTCGAGGATGACCAGGTCGGGCCGCAGCTCCTCGGTCAACCGCACCGCGGTCTCCCCGTCACCGGCCTCGCCGACGACATCATAGCCCTCCTCGACCAGCATCTCGGCCAGGTCGAGGCGGATCAGCGCCTCGTCTTCCGCGATGAGTACCCGACGGCGCACGGCGCCAGCCTGCGTCTCGGCCACGTACCCCTACCCCTCCGCTGTCCCGCGGACACTCCGGTATCGAAGTGTCGCCGCTCATAGCGTAGTAGGTAGGCTAGATCGAGCTTTGCGCCCCTGTAGACCAACGGCAGAGTCGATGGACTCAAAATCCATTCAGTGTGGGTTCGAATCCCACCGGGGGCACTGAACAGACTTGCGACGCTGGCCCCACCGGCTGATCGGGTGGGGCCAGCGTCGTTGTGTCGCCGATGGCGTCGGTCAGGGTGATTTCCACGTCTACGGCGTGTTCGCCGGGTTGGTACTGGATCTTGATGTTGAGGGCGTCGTAGAGGAGCCGCAGCGCGGGTTGTGGCCGGTCGGCGAGGTTGTCCGCGACTTCGGGTAGCCGGGCGAGGGCTGCGGTGGTCTCGTCGATGTCGGGTGGGAGGCTGTCGAGTTCGGCCCGTAGGTGGTCGGCGTCGGCCTGACGTTGGCCGATGGCGGTTTCGAGTTCGGCGATGCGGGTGGTGATCTGCCGCCGGGCGGCGGGGGTGATGTCGTCGGCTTCGAGGTTGAGTACCTGGCGTTGCAGCCGGCGGTTGAGTTCGGCGATCTGCGCGGTCGTTTCGCCGAGGCGGGCGGCGACGGGCGCGCGGCGGTTGTGTTCCTGGTCGGTGGATGCGGCCAGTGCCTGGCGCCAGTACGTGGTGCGGTCGGGGCCGAAGACGGCGCAAGACAGCCAGCTCGTGATGGCCTCGTGTAGTCCGGGCTCGCCGAGGTAGACGGTGCGCGGGTGGTCGGGTGGGATCTTAGCGGTGCGCTGCTTGTGCGGGTAGCAGAAGTAGTAGCGGCGTCCGGTGCGGCGGCGGATGTTGCCGGACATGCGCAGCCCGCAGATGCCGCAGCGGACCAGGCCCCAGTACAGGTACTCGGTGCGGGTCCGCTCGGCGTCGGGCTGGCCGGTGGTGGGGCGGCGGGAGGCTTCGTTGGCCGCCGCCCGTGTGGCCACGGTGTCGTACTCGGCGCGGCTGACGATGGCCGGGTGCATCGGCTCGGGTGACCAGATCCATTCGCTGGGCGGGTTGATCCGGTTGCCGGCGCTCTTGCGGGCGCGGCGGTTCCACACCATGTAGCCGGTGTACTTCGGGTTGCGCAGGATCTCCCACACGCTGGAGACCGCCCAGTGGCCCAGCGCGCGTCGGGGGTCGGGCGGGGTCGGCGGTGGGTAGGCGTCGGGGTCGGCGTTGAGCTTGTCGCGGAGCTGCATCAGCCCGAGCCCGGTGGACAGGTACAGGTCGTAGAGGTAGCGCACGACCGGGGCGCGGACCGGGTCGAGCACGAGCCGGGTCTTGGTCTTGCCCTGTTCGCGTCGGGCGGGTACCGGGTGGGGGATCTTCTCGGCGAGGTAGCCGTAGGGTGGGCGGCCGATGTTGTAGCCCTGCTCGGTGTGCTCCTTGAACCCGTCCCAGGATTTTTCCAGGGCTTCGAGCGCGTACCACTCGGCCACGCCCTGCTTGACCCGGCGGGTGAGGATGGCGGTGGCCCGTTTGCGGCCGGCGTGCATCGGCTCGTCGGCGGCGACCAGCAGCACCCCGGCCCGTTCCGGCTCGTGTTCGATCATGGTGCCGTAGTAGGTGCGCCGGGCGACCCGGTCGATGGACTCGCAGATCACGCCGTCGAAGCGGCGGTCCGGGCGTTGGGCCTCGGCCAGCAGATCCTGGATGCCGCCGTCGCGTGGAATGGGGATGTCGAACTGCTCGTGGGCGTGGCCGTGGCCGCGTTGGGCGAGGTCTTTGCGCCGGACTCGATGTCGTAGAAGTGCGCCACGATCACCGCGCCCGGCGGCAGGGCCGGATGGCTGTTGGACAGTTGCCGAGGCAGGGACAGGGTGGGATCTTGCAGATCCTCGGTAGAGGTGCGCCCCCACCAGGCCCACCGGGTGATCTGGTTCTGCCTCATTGCCGGTCCTCTCCGGCGATCGGCTGGGCGGACCGATGTCCTGCCCGGTGGGCGTGGTCGGCCTGCAGCACCATCAGCGCGAAGGTGGCGGCGAACCGCTGCGCCGCAGTGCCTTCGACGGTGAGCAGATCAGCCACCGGCGGCACCAGCAGATCCATTTGTGCGGCGACGAGATGGTCGATCACGTCGCTGACCACCTGGGCGCGGCGGGAGACGCGGGCCAGGTCGAAACACACGACCCGGTCGAAGGGCCGGCCCGGGTTGGCCGCGTCGTGCAGGAGCTGGGCCATGCCTCCGGCGTAGGGCAGGCCGATGGCTGCCACGGTGTGGGGGTCGAGGCGTCGGGCCGGGCGCCCGGGGCGGTAGCCGACGCCGATGTCGAAATAGCAGGCGGTGTAGGGCTGCCGATGGGCAACCAGCCGGGCGCAGTCGTGACGCTGGAGACGCAACTGCGCGGCGGCGCCCTCGCCGGACGCCGTGCGCCCGTACCAGACGGTTGTCAACGCTGGCTCCTTTCGTCGTCGGGGCCGACGTCCGGCCCGGTGGTGGGCGGCGGGTCGGCGGGCACGCCGACGCGGTAGCCGCCGCGCAGGGCAACGCCCTGCGGGCGCTACTGGCGACGCTGCCCGCCGACGGCGATTCGTACCTGGACCCGCACGGTCAGCGGCCGGTGGTCGCGGTCACCGTCCAGGTATGGACGCCGACCGGGCGGCGGTTGGTCAAGGCCGGCCCGGTCGGCGCTCTCACCGCCGTCGCGGCCACGGCCGTCGCCGCCCGGAGGCGGCGACGGCTGGCTGCGGGGCTGCTCGGTGGGACCGCTGGTGCCGGCTGGTGGAGCCGAGCTGCGGCGCGGGTCGTCGCTGCTCATGCCGCGTCCCCTGGTCCCGGGCGGCGCAGCAGAACCACGTCCTCGTGCTGGAGCAGCCGTTATGGGTCGCCGCCCGCGATGGCGGCCCGGACGTTCTTCTGCTGGAAGAACGAGGCGTGGGAAACTAGCCGGCCGTGGCGGACACCGGCGATGAGCGCGGCGCATTCCTCGTGCAGCCGAAGCCCGGCCGAAAGGCCCGCGGCGACTACCATGCCGGGGATGTCGACCAGCTCCCCGTGCCGGCGGTACGGGCGGGCGGTGACGGCGACGATGCCGCCCGGCCGCAGGATCGCCGCGCAGCCGGTGAGGATCTGGGTGAACCCGTCGGCGAGTTCGTTGGGGTCGCGGTAGGCGAGGTTGCTGGCGCCGCCGTACCGGTGGTGCAGCTTGCGGACCTTGCCGCGCCGGGGGCCGGGGGTGCGGACCTGGCCGTGGGTGGACGGCCCGTACGGCGGGGACGTGACCACGAGCGCGATCCGGCCGTGCAACTGCGCAGGGATGAGGGCAGGAAGCTGCCGGGCGTCGCTCTGCACCACCTCGCCGGCACCGGCGGCGCCCTGGCTGGTGGCGAGGTCGATGTTGCCGGCGGCCAGCCGCGCCCAGTGCGGCTCGTACTCCACTCCGATGCCGTGCCGGCCCAGGTGCATCGCCTCCACGACGGTGGTGGCGATTCCGGCCATCGGGTCGCACACGGGCTCGCCGACGTGGGTGTAGGTGGCGATCAGGTACCGGGCAATCGCCGGCAGCATCTTGCCCGGATGCGTCGCGGTTCTGGCGGGAAGCTGCGGTCGGCTCCCCCGTGACCCGCCGAACATGCCGGCTGCTTCCCCGAATGGTCGAGCCAAGGAGATCAATAAGAAACTGCCGAAGGGCACGACCGAAAGGGAGACGTTCGGGGTAGCTCGCGGTGAACGCTCGCCTCGGCGCCCGCCCCGGACCGGCCCGGCAGGTCGCGCGAGGCATGCCGGTGGTGTTTGGTTTGCTGTCGGGGTGACCGCAGTGACAACTGGGAGCGGGAGCCGGGCGAGAGGGTCGAGGAGTTCGACGCCGCCCTGCTGCTCTTGGAGCATCCTGCCGGCAATCTCATCACGCCCATCTACCAGGTGAAGCGGTACACGGGACGAGTCACCTCCCGACAGGCCGCTGACATCGAACAGTCCTGGTCGACGTTCGTGCGGGAAACGCTGCCGGTCCTGCCCGTACGCTCATGGACCTTGGTGACACCGTGGAATCCCACCAACGAGCGGCGGACTGACCGCGGGCAGCGGCGTTCCGACGAAGTGGATGGGGCGGACCAACCTTGACGTGCTGGCCGCGCAGCGGCAATCCCTGGTCAGCTACCTACTGGCGGCTGCCATCGCCCGGCAGCGCAGCATCGCCGCGACGCTGACCCAGCTCGACCCGTTCTACCGGTACGAGGTGGACATCCGGACCGGCCGGGTGCGGGACCTACCGTGGAAAGCCGACGCACAGACGTCACCGGGACTTGCGTACGCCCAGTACCAGCAGCTCGATGACGAGCACTACGCGGTACTGCGGCTGATCGCCCTGTCTGCCGAGTCGGCACGGCTGCGGCCCATCACGATAAGGGCCAACCTGGAGGTGAGCCCGGGCTCCCCCGAGCACACGGCGGTCGAAGAGTTCCTCCAGTTCGGTGCGCCGTTTGAGAATGTGCTCGATCCTGCTGCCGAATTGGGTTCAGGCCAAGACTGTAGTACCGAAGGTGGACCGGCGTGCCCGCGTGCAGCGCCTGGAACAGCTCGAGACCGCGAGGCGTACCGCGAACCCGCGCCCGACCTACGGATCGACCATCGTCGCTCGGACGAGACGGTGGACCCGGACCCCGCAGGGTGACCCGCTGCGCCGGGCTACTCCGGTACCGCCACCGGGCGTCGCCGCGCCCGCACCGCCGCCCGGATGCGTCCGGGACTGTGACTCCCGCTCGACGCGCCCGTCGTCTTCCGGCCGCGCCGGCACGCGCCGGGCGTTCTCGTCCGGCATCGGTTCGTTGGGACTGCCTCGTCCATACTCCCGCGGTACCCACCCGAGGCCGGGCTATTCTTCGCCCACGCCACGGCGGGGTTAGCGTGAACGCGTGACGGTTGACCTCTTCGCGGGCCTGCCGGTGACCGACTATTCGCGCGCGCTCAGCTGGTACCGACGGCTGCTGGGCCGCGAACCCGCCTTCCTGCCGAACGCGACGGAAGCGGTGTGGGAGCTCGCCGAGCACCGGTACCTGTACATCGACGAGCGACCCGAGCACGCGGGCCATGCGCTGCACACGGTGTTCGTCGACGACCTCGACGAGCGGGTGGCGGGCATCAGCGCCCGGGGAATCGAGCCCGCCGCGCAGGAGCGCTACGGCAACGGCGTGCGCAAGGTGATCTACCGTGATCTGGACGGAAACGAGATCGGCTTGGGAGGCACGACATGACCGGCCGGCATCCGGCGCTCGCCCGGCTCGACGTACTGGTGGGCCGGTGGACGGTGCAGCCGAAAGTCGAGGGTGTGGGCACGGCCCGGGCCGAGTTCGGCTGGCAGGACGACGGCGCGTTCCTCCGCCAGTTCACCGACGCCGACTCCATTCCGTCCACCGCGCCGCAGGCGTGGCAGGACAACGCGCCGTTCCCCACCACCGCGCTGATCGGGCTCGACGACGCCGCCGAGCAGTTCACGATGCTCTATGCTGACGCGCGCGGGGTACACCGGGTGTACCGGATGACGTTCGCCGACGGGATGTGGCGGATCTGGCGGGACGCGCCCGGGTTCAACCAGCGTTTCACGGCGACGGTCGGTGCCGACGGCAACCGGATCGACGGGCGGTGGGAGATGTCGCAGGACGGCGCGACCTGGCGTCCGGACTTCGAGCTGAGCTACGTGCGCGAGACGGCATGACCCGGCTGCGCATCAGCGACCTGCTCGCCACCGGCCTCGTGGACCCGCAGGCACATCTGGACGCCGAACGGGTGGCCCGCTACGCGGAGAACCTCGACGCGCTGCCGCCCATCGTCGTGTTCGACACCGGGGACGGGTACCTGGTCGCCGACGGGTACCACCGCCTGGCCGCGGCCCAGGCGCGGGGCCGGGAGACCATCGACGCCGAGATGCACCACGGCTCCCGCCACGACGCCCTGCACTACGCCGCCACGGTCGGCGCGGCCCAGCACGGCATCACCGCGGACCAGGCGATGGAGTACATCAGACGCCGCAACCCGGAACGCTGGCAGGGCAGGTAGCGCAATGCCGGTCAGGAGGCGCCGAGGGCGGCTTCGGGTCGGGTCGGTTCGAACAGCTCGACGGGATTGCCGGACGGATCCTCGACGAGAATCTGCCCGCCGCCCACGCCGGTGACGATGTCGTTGCGGAAGCGGGCACCGGCGGCGCGCAGCGTCTCGACGGTACCGGCGAGGTCGGTCACCTCCAGCTGGAACCGGTTCCAGCCGCCCGGCTCGGGTACCCGCCCGTCGGGCATGGCCTGGCCGCCACCCGGGCCGCCACCGGGCGCGCTGAGTACCAGGCGCAGGTCGCCGCGGGACAGCATCGCGAAGGTCGGCGCGGGATGCATCACCTCGCGGAAGCCGAGGTACCCGCAGTAGAACCGGATCGCGGCGTCGACGTCGTCGACGATGTATCGGACGCTCACCGTAGCCATCGCCCGAGCCTATGCCAGCCGTTACTTGATGGACGCTCGCGCGCGGGTGGATCGCCGCGTCGAAGACGGACAGCTGTGTCGTCGCCACTTCCTGAACGGCGCTGTCGATGGTGAGCCGCAATCCCTCCGCCCAGGCGGCGGCCGCGGCTGTCGGACCGAGCGCGGCGGCGGCCGCGGATCGCAGCGGGTTTCATCTGGTCGGTGTTGGTCGGATCGTGGTGGCGTAACCCGGTCTGCTCCCGCAGGGCGGAGATGGGGCCGAGGAGGCGCATCGCGCGCCGCGGCTGGTCGGCCCGCACCAGGATCTCAGCGAACGACAGGATGCCGCACGAGAGGTTGTAGGTCTCGCCGAGCCGGGAGATCCGCACACCCTCCTGCATGAGCTCGGCGCCCCGGCGTAGGTCGCTGCGTCCGGCCACGATCTCGCCGAGGTTCGCGACGAGCGCGGCGGCGAGCCGTTCGTCGCCGATGCCTCGGACCATCGCGAAGGCTCTGCTCGGTCAGCTGCTCGGCGGCCACCTGGTCGCCTTCCGCCCAGCGCTGGCACGCCCGATTCTGCAGTACCCTCGCCTCTGTCCGCCGGTCGTCCGCCTGACCGGCCAAGGCGACCGCTTGCTGCATAAGGCCTTCGGCCGACGCAACCCGACCCACGGCCAGGTCCTGGGCAGCCAGGTTGTTGCTGATCCGCGGCGGCGTCGAGCTGCTCGGCGGCGAACTCCCGTACGGTCTCCAGCAGCGCGAAACGCAGCTCCCCCGTCGCGTCGGCCGTCAGCTGGACCAGGCTGTGCCGGACCAGCCCGTCCAGCGTGTCGAGCAGCCCGTCGGCGGCGTCGTCGCCCACGCACACGGCCTCCGCCGCGTCCAGTGAGAAGCCGCCCCGGAAGACCGACAGCTGGGCCAGCAGCCGCCGCTCGACGTCGTCGAGCAGGTCGTAGCTCCAGTTCAGCGTCGCGCGCAAGGTGCGTTGCCGGTCCGGCGCGTCCACCGGGCCGCCGGTCAGCAGCGCCAGTCGCGAACCGAGCCGGCGCTCAGCTTCCGCCCGCCACCAACCGCATCCCGCCGGCCACTGCGCTTCCCGACAAGCGCCAACCGCTGCCGGCACTCGCCATGGCTCTCGAGGACGGTGCGTGATGAACCCGGCGGAGCTGGTCCACACCCTGATTCGAGGTCGGGCAGACCGAACAGGATCTCGGCCGGTACGACGCCGCGGAACGGGGGTTCCGGGAGGCGGTCACGCTCAGCGTAGAACCCCGCAACAGGTACCGGCTCAGCTGGCCCTCGCCAACCTGTGGCGCCTGCAGGGCCGGTACCCGCAGGCGCAAGCGTTGCTGCTGGCGACCCTGGAGCTGGCCGAGCGTACCGTCGGACCGCGGGCAAGCGACGTGGCCGAGGTCTGCAACGTGTTGGGCATGACCGGCAAGTACACCGGCCGCTTCGACGAGGCGGAGGCGTGGTACCGGCGAGCCCTGTACATCCTCGGCCCGGACCACCCCGATGTCGCCGACGTCTACAACCTGGGCGGGCTCGACCACGCCCGGCGCTCGCTCGCCATCAAGGAAGACGTCCTCGGACGCGACCACCCGGAACTGGCCATGACGCTGAACAACCTCGGCCTGCTGCGGCAGGAGCGGGACGAGCGCGCCGAGGCGCTGAGGCTGTTCACCCGCGCGGTGACGAGTCTGGAGCACCTCGTCGAGGACGACCACCCGGTCCTGTCCGCCTGCCGCGCGCACCGGACCGCTCTGCAAGGTCTGCCGGGGACGGGATGAGTGCCGGTACCCGGTCGGCGTACTCGCGGTACACGTCGCCGAGTTGGCGACGCAGGTCCCGCTCCTCGAAATGCAGTCCCACCGCGATGTACCCGGTGCCGGCCGCGGCGAAGAACAGATGCCCCACCGACATCCGCGGCGTCGCCCAGAACGCGACCAGCAGGCCGAGCATCATCGGGTGGCGGATCCACGCGTACAGCCAGCGGTCGCGGAACGGCGGCGACTGGTACGTTCCCGTCCACCAGCCGAGCGCGTAGACCGTCCACAGTAGACCGGACCAGGGCTGCGCCTCGACCCGCCAGACCACGGCCGGTACCGGTCGCCACCTGCGCATCGTCGGGCGCATCCGAGGCGCGGCCAGTCGGGGCGCCACCTCGTGCCAGGTCGTGTGGGTACGGGGATGGCCGTGCAGCAGCACGACCGGCGCGCCGGCACCGCCGTACCTGACCCGCAGCACCACCTCGCCGACGTCCACCCGGTCCAGCCGAAAACCCTTGAACACCAAACCGACGGTACCGGGCCGACGTGTACTCGCGACCGGCCGCGGGTATGGGGCGGCATGCGAAAGTTGATCGGACGATGGATCCTGCTGGCCGTGGCGGTACCGCTGGCAGCGGCCGGTGCACGGCGGTTGAGCGACACGGTGGAGAAGCGGCGTGGGCGCACCCGGGCCACCCGGTTCCTGCGCCGTACGGCCGAGACGTTGGACCGCGCCACCGGCCGGTCCACCCGCCGGCGTCGCCGGTTCGCCTGGCGGTAGCCGGACCGCGTCAACCGGCGTAGCCGGCGTTGATCCGGGTGAAGTCCCAGTCGTTCTGCGCGATGCCGCTGCACGTGTCGCCGGCCGGTACCCCGGACGGACACGGGTGGTCCCGGTTGACCGCCCAGAACGACAGTCGGGCGAGGTGATGGCTCGCCGCCCAGTCGCGGATCTGGGTGAACGTCGACTGGGTGACGGTCTCGCCGGCATCGGTCATGCCGTTCATGGACGAGATGCCCATGTGCCGGTACGCGGTGTCGGCCGACCAGCCGAACGTCGCCATCAGCTGCGACCGCAGCCCCTCGGAGGCGCTGACGGTGTCGGCGAACATGTCGGAACCGCCGAAGTCGAACGGCATGATCGTGAAGATGTCCACGTTCGCGCCGAGGCTCTTCGCCTCGCCGATGATCAGCGAGCCGGGCCCGCCGGTGCCGGTACCGAAGGTGAGGATGGCCGTCAGGCTCGGGTTGTGCTGCTTGAGAAGCTTGACAGCGCTCAGGATCCGCTGCCGTACCGTCGTGTTGCCGAACTCGTCGCTGTTCTCCACGTCGAAGTCCACGGCCTTGAGCTGGTACGCATCGATGACCTGCTGGTAGGCGCCGGCGAGCGACGTGGCGTCCGGACAGTTCGGGCCGAGCTTGTTGCCGGAGAACCCGCCGAACGAGACGACGACGTCCCCACCGTCGGCGCGGATGCCGTTGATGATCTGTTCGTCGACGCTGCCGTGCAGCGGGCGCAGGCTGTCCCAGGCCGGGTTGCAGCCACCGCCGGAGAGCATGAAGGCCATGCTGAACCACTTCACCCCGGTGGCCGCCATCACGGCGGGCGCGTCCGGCGGGTTGGCCCAGTGGAACATGTACGGCGCGGCGGCCATCGCCCCGCTGGGCGGTGGCGGGGGCGCCGCCGGGCCGTACACCTCCAGCTCGTAGATGCGGGCGGCGCCGCCGGTACCGCTGCCCTGCTCGGCCTGCAGGATGTTCAGCCGCACGTACCGTCCGGTCGCGGTGACCGCGGTGTCCGTGACGTCGGCCGTGTTGCCGCGGACCTGGGCCACGCCCGCGAAGTTGGTCCCGTCGGTCGACACCTGGAGGTCGAAGTCCCGGGTGTCCAGCGAGCGGCTCTCCCCGCCGGCTCCGGCGTGCCGGACGGTGATGCGGCTCAGCTTGATGGACGAGCCGAGGTCGACCTGGAGGAACTTGGTCGCGGCCAGCGAGCAGAACTTGTCGCTGTTGCCGCCGGACACCGACCCGTTGACCGCCTTGTCCGGCGTCTCGGTGCTGTTGCACGGAGCCGAGCCGGTGGCCGGCCGGTTCAGCGCCAGGTTGCCACCCGGCGGGGGCGGCGGCGTCCCGCTGGCGCCGTAGGCCTCGAACTCGTAGATGCGGGCGTGGTTGTCGCCGCTCTGGCTCGGCGTGACGACATGGAGCCGGACGAACCGGCCGGTGGCGGAGACGTTGGTCGTGGTGGCGTCGGCCGTGTTCCCGCGTACCTGCGCGACGGTGGTGAACGCCGCCCCGTCCGGCGACACCTGCAGGTCGTAGTCGCGGGTGTCGAGGGAGCGGCTCTCCCCGCCGGCTCCGGCGTGCCGGACGACGAACGAGCTCAGCGTCACCGACGAGCCGAGGTCGACGGTGAGGTTCAGCGGTGTCGCGCTGGAGCACCACTTGTCGCTGTTCCCGCCGGACACCGATCCGTTGACCGCCTTGGCCGGCGTCTCGCTGCTGTTGCACGGGGTCGAACCGGTCGCCGGTCGGTTGACGGCAAGGTTCTGCACATCCGCCGCCGAGGCCACGGCCGACGAGCTGGCAACCGCCAGCGGGGCGGCGAGCGCCGTCAAGGCCGCCGCGAACAGGGTTGCGGATCTCACCATGGCGGCACCTCAATCGACCAACGGCGATAGGTGAGCGGCTGTATCACAGCACCGTCGGGATAACGTTGTCAACCGGTCGCGTCCCCCGTGGCGCCGCCGTGGCAGAACTCTGCCGGGTGGCTGAGCATCTTCCTGGACGACATCGACCCTGGGCGATCTGCCTCATGGTGCTCGTGGGCGGCGTGTTGCTCGGCTCGGTCGACCTGATCGCCCAGCGGACGCTGCCGTACCCGTGGGCCAACCTCCCAACTCCAGCGCCATCTGGGCGATCGGTGCGTTCGGCATCGGCGGGTGGGTCCGCGCCAGCCGGTGGTGGGTACCGGCCCGGCAGTTCGTCTACGGCCGGTCTGCGCTCGGGCGGCCCGAGGTACTGGCGGCGGCCGACTGGGCCGCCACGTACTCCGGTGGCACCCGGGTGGTACCCATCCAGGAGCGGCTCGACAGCGCCGCGGCGATCGAGCGTCTGGGCGATGGCGTGGACATCGTGGTCTGCGCCATCGACTCACCGCCGAACGTGGAGCTGATGGTCAACGAGGCCTGCTTCGCGCTCGACGTGCCGTTCGTCCACGGCGGGCTGAACTACTCCACGCTCGTCCACTGGTCGGTCGACCCGGGCCGGGCGCCGTGCCGCCGCTGCCTGGAACTCCACCGCGACGACGAGCAGCTGACGCTGCCTACCGTGCTGCGTCAGGATCCGTTCATCGCCACGCCCCCGGTCAACCCCGCCACCGGGCCGATCGTACAGCTGCTGTGCGGGCTGATGTCGGTGGAGATCGTGCGGTACCTGACCGGGATCGAGCCGCCGGTCGCGGCCGCGACCTACCGGATGATCGAGCTGGCCGACGGGCTGGCCACCGCCACCGCACCGTGGCATCACCATCCGGACTGCCCGCTGTGCGCCAAGGTCGCCGACCGGGTACCCGCGGAGGTCGCGGGGTGATCGAGGCGCCGGCGCCCGTGGCTCCGGCGCAGTATGCCGCGCTCAGCGTCGTCCCGGACGGCGACGGCTACGTGCTCGGCAGCACGTACACCCGCGACTTCGTGGCCGTACCGCGCATCGGCGGCGAGGTGGTGCGGTGGCTGCAGTCCGGCCTGTCCGTCGACGAGTGCGCCGCACGGGCCGAAAGGGAGATGGGCGGGCCGGTCGACGTCGCCGGGTTCCTCGCCGGGCTGACCGCAGCGGGCCTGCTCCCCGAGTCACCGGAGACGGCCGCGCCGGCGCCGCCCGCGGCCGAGGTTCCGCGATGGCGGTGGCGGGACTCGCGGCGATGGTCGCCGTACCGTCCCTGGCGGCCCCGGTACACCGACCTCATCGTGAGCCAGGTACCGCTGCTGAGCATGCTGCTCGGCGTGGTACTCGCGGCGGCGTCCGGGCTGACGCACGAGTTCGCGCACGTGCTCGGCGCCGCGGCGCGTGGCGTCCCGAGCCGGATCTCCATCAGCCGCCGGATGGTCACCCTCGTGTACCAGACCGACCTCACGCGGCGGTGGAGCGTGCCGCGTCGGGCCCGGGTCGTGCCGCTGCTCGCCGGGATCCTCGTCGACGCCGCCATCGCCGGGGCGGGCGTGCTGCTGGAGCTCGGCGGCTTCGCGGGTCCCCTGGTCCGGGCCGTGGTCTTCGTCAACCTCAGCGCGATCCTGTTCCAGCTGCAGGTCTGTATGCGCACCGACCTCTACGCGCTGTTCGTCGTCGTGACCGGCTGCCGCAACCTGTGGGCGACCAAGGGCGCCGTCGCGCGCCGCCTGATCGGCCGGGCGACGCCGGAGAACCGGGCACTACTCGGTACCGTCGGCCGCCGCGAGATCGCGTGGGCGCGGGTCTACCTGGTGCTGTACGTCCTGGGTGTGCTGTGGACGGCCTGGTACTTCACGGTCTTCGGGGTACCGGCGATCGCCAGGCTCGCGGCATGTCGGCTGCGGCGGTGGCCGCGCACGGGCTGTTCACACCGCTCGGCGCGGCGGGAGCCGCCGGGCTGGCCGTCACCGTCGCGTCCACCGGGTTCATCGTGCGCGGCCTTGTTGGCACGGCGGTCCGGCTCATCCGGGAGGTTCTGGGCCGCACCGGCGCCGCGCCCGGCCGGCACCGACGAGCGGCGACCGCGCCCGGCCGGCACCGGAGCCCGATCGCCGCGGCGTAGCATGCTGCCGGGTCCGGCCGAGGTGAAGGAGGCCGTGGCTTGGGCGGTGGCCGGGTCGCCAGCCGGGCCTCGACGTGGTCGGTTCAGTGCAACGGCTGCGGCCCGGCTGGGACGGGCACGTCCACCCGGTGCTCGGGGTCCGTGCCCCCGATTCGGGCGTGCTCTCGGTACCCCCGGATCAGCTGGCTGCGCATGGCCGACCCGGTGACGGTACCGTCGGACACCTCGTTGACCGAGGCCGCGCGACACGCCCCGCCGGGGCGTGACCGACCGCGACATCGTGGTATGCGGCATCGCCGAGCGGCACTCGCCGGACGACACGACGGTCGCGGACATCTGCACCGCCGATCTGGTCACCGTCGCCGGCGACGACGATCTGGAGCACGCGGCCGAGCTGATGCGGCAGGTCGCGGTACGGCGGCTGCCGGTGGTGGAGAGCGAGCGGCTGATCGGCATGATCTCCCTGGGCGACCTCGCCATCGAGCAGGACAGCGACTCGGCGCTCGCCGACATCAGCGGCGCCGACCCGAACTCCTGATCGGGGGTACCGCGCGCGTGCCGGAAGTCGGCCGGGATGTGTCAACCGCACCGGACCGGGAAGGAGGTCGGGTAAGGAGGTTGAGGGAGGAGGACGATCCGGATGACGACGCCGAACAGCACTACCGAACCCGACGTGGTCGACCTGTTGCTGCAGCAGCATGACCAGATCAAGAGCATGTTCGCTCAGCTGCAAACCACGACCGGCACGGCCAAGCGGGACCTGTTCGACGAGCTGGTCCGGCTGCTCGCGGTGCACGAGAGCGCCGAGGAGAGCGTGGTGCACCCGATGGCCAAGCGCGAACTGGACGACGGCGAGCAGGTGGTCGACCAGCGGCTGGCCGAGGAGGACGAGGCGAAGAAGGAGCTGGCCGAGCTGTACGACATGGGGGTCGACAACCCGGAGTTCGACCGCCGGCTGGTGACGTTCGCCGCCGCTGTGGTGGAGCACGCCACGCACGAGGAGAACGAGGAGTTCCTCCGGCTGCGGGCCAGCGTCGACGCCGACAAGCTGCGCCGGATGGCCGGCGCGCTCAAGGCGGCCGAGGCCGCGGCACCGACCCGGCCACACGCCAACGCCCCCGAATCGGCGGCCGGGAACCTGATGGCCGCACCGGTACTTGGCGTGTTCGACCGGGCCCGGGACGCGGTACGGGACTGGCACAAGAAGAACCAGGACTGACCGGGAAGTCGGGAGACGGCGGCCGTCGCTACGCGGCGGCCGCCGTGCCGCGGCCCAGCCGGGCGTGCAGCTCGGCGCGGTACAGGTCGGCAACCGGCGCAAGCAGATCGGGGTGGCGCAGCAGCGGCGCGGCCCGCCGGTCGCGCTCGTCGGGACCGGTCAGCCGGCGGAAGTCGCAATGGAGGCCGGACGCATGTTCAGACACGGACAACGCCGCGATCGCCTCGGCCGCGAGCGCCGGGTCTGCCAGCAGGCAGGCCGCCCAACTCGCCAGTACCTCGTCCACCCAGGTGCGCCACGGCTCCGCCTCGACGGCCGGATCCGGCTCGACGCCGACCAGCCAGTCCAGTCGATCGGAGCCGCCCGGACCGAGGACGCCGAGCAGGCCGGTGTCCAATGACGTCGGGTACCGCAGCCACGCGGCCACCGTCACCGCCTGCCTGGCCTGCACCTCCGCCAGCGTTCCGGCCAGCGCCCCACCGGATGCCGGGTACGCGCGCACCAGCCACTGCGCGGTAGCGGCGATCACCCAGGCGAGGTCGGCGGACACGGCACCTCCAACGACGGCGCGCACACGGTATCTGCCGCAGTGGTGGTTGGCGCTCAGCCGATCAGCCTGAAATGCCGGTCACTGCCAGAGCATGGCGTGGACGGCTTGGTCGGAGGTGCAGCCCAACCCGACGACGGTGCCGGACTCGTTGATACCGTCGGCGCCTCGGGTATCGCAGCTGAGGAAGCCGCCCTAGTCGAAGAGGTGCTGCAGGCCGTCCAGTTTGTCCCAGACGAACGGCATCCCGGCGCCGGCGCCCTGCGGCGCGCCCGGGGTACCTCGGTGTTGACCTCCGTGCCGACGGCGGTGGTACCGAGCTGGTTGCTGTCGTTGACGTATCCGTCCCAGGTGGTCGTCGGGTCCAGGTCCCTGGGGGGTCGCGATCAGCGTGCCGATCGGGCCGCCCGGGTGGACCGTCCACATCGTCGGATGCGTACGTCCGTTGCCGGCGTCGCTGTTGCCGAAGACCCACTGTCCGTAATTGCGGACCGCCCAGGCGGCGCTGGGACCACAGCAGACGATGGACGGCAGATGCAGGAAGCCGCTACGGCCAAGGCCCACCAGGAGTGCGCGCTGGACACCGCCGGTGACGTCGTTGCCCACGATGACGTTGCCCTTCTGGCTGACCGCGTACCCGGTGCCCGGCACGTCCTGCGGGTCGATGAATTGTGCCTTCCCGGAGACGTACCTGACCGGTATGCGGCCGGACCCGTCAGCGAAGTCGGCGAACCCGGTGATCATGCCGTTGTTGATGCCGTACGCGCCGCTGCCGCCCGGTGCGTTGTCCTCCAGCGGGTTACCGAGTTCACGCCGTCGTCGTTCCAGACGTGCCCGACCCCGACGCCCGAATCGTTGATGTCGCGGACGGTGCCGCCGGTGAAGCCGTCCGGCAACGGCAGCAGGTGGATCTGCCGGTCGACCCACATCACCGGCAACCCGTCGCTGGTACGGCGATCGTCCCGGCGGAGTTGATGGACCAGGCCATGCTGGTACCGCCGTACAGGCTGCCCAGGTCGATGCCCTCTCCGTGGCCGCTCGCGGCGTGTGCCGGCGCGCCGCCGACCAACGCCAGCCCCGCCACGCCAACCGCCGCGACCAGAACCCGGGCGAAGACTGTCCGCCAGCCATACATCCGTAACTTCCCACGACCGGAAGAAACCCGAGCCGACCAGGCCCGCAGTCATCATTCGGACGAGTGGCCCCGATCCGTCCTCGCGACCATGCGCTGACCATTGCGGGAACGGGTAACGCCGGATGGACACACTCAGCCGCTGGGGTGCGCTTCTGCGGTCGTGGTGGCAGGCTCGACTCGGCACACCGGTGACGGGAGGAAGGATCTCATGACTCCGGACCAGGTCCGCGCCGCGATGGCCGATCCGGTCGCGCAGCAACTGCTGAACTCGCCGATCCTCGCCCGACTCGCCTATGTCGCACGGGACGGGACGCCGCGGGTGATCCCGATAGGGTTCCACTGGAACGACACGACGATCGTGATCGGCACGGTGCCCGGATCGGCGAAGGTCAAGGCGTTGCAGGCCAATCCGGCCGTGGCGCTGACCATCGATACCGGCCCTCCGGCCTGGCCACCGAATGTGCTCCTTGTGCGCGGCACCGCCACGGTGACCCTGGTCGACGGCGTCTTTGCCGAGTACGTCGCCGGCGCGAAGAGAGTCATCCCGGTCGAGGAGTTCCCCAAGTGGGAGGCCGGGGTGCACGCGCTCTACGACCGGATGGCGCGCATCGACATCACCCCGACCTGGGTGAAGATCCACGACTTCGAAACCCGGATTCCGCAGGCCGTCGAGGACTTGGCGCGAGCGAAGTTTGGCGGCGGGTAGTCAAACCTCCGACCTGGGGGCGGAGGTGCGTCCTTCAGCCAGATTGGGTCGTCGAGATGCACACCCTGGGGTGGGTCAGCCGTTGTTGTCGGCCTGGGTCCGCAGGCGGTCGGCCTCCGCATCGCTCCGGCCCACCGGTACGCCGTCGTCGGTCTCGTCCGGCGTCGCGGCGCTCTCGGGGCGGGCCAGCACACTGTCGTCGTCGATGTCGGCGCCGCTGCGCCGGGCGTCCTCGGCCGCGTCCGCCGCACCGACGGGTACGCCGTCGTCGGTAGTGCGGCTGGTCAGGTTCTGTTCCTCGGTGGCGTCGCCCGCCACAGCGCCGGCCACGACCGGCGGGACGACCGGTCCGCTGCCTCCAGTACTCATGACTCCGCGATACCCCCGCGGCCCACGGTTACACGCGGCTGCCGGTCTGGTGCGCGGCCCGGTGACGTAGCTCGTGACCCAGGCCAGCGGACGGGGCAGCGGGAGCCATTGACAAGGTTCTCTCGACTAGCGGACATCGGATGAATCTTTGCTGTTCCCGTCCGACGGAGGACCGATGACCGCCCACCCGCTGCGCCGCGTCCTGCTCGTCGTGACCGCCACGGCACTCGCCGCCGCCCTGCCGGCCCCCGCCTCGCACGCGGCGACCACGGCCGGCCCCGGTACCAACTACGCCACCGACGACGCGTTCACCGCCTCCCGCACCGCGTGGTGGCGCAACGCCGGGTTCGGCATGTTCATCCACTTCGGTGACTACTCGCAATGGGAGGGCGAGTACACCCGGCCGGACGGTACCGTGTGCCGCAACGCCGAGTGGATCAAGCGGGCGTGCGACATCCCAATGGACGTGTACGAAGGGAGGGCGGCCACGTTCAACCCGGCGAAGTACGACGCCTCGGCGATCGTGAAGCTCGCCAAGGACGCCGGCCAGAGATACATCGTCCAGACCGCGAAGCACCACGACGGGTACGCCATGTGGCCCACCAAAGTGAACACGTGGAACCTGCGCGACCACTCGTCGTTCGACAAGAACCGCGACATCCTGGCCGAGATGAAGGCCGCCGCCGACGCGCAGGGCATCCGCTACGGCCTGTACTACTCGATCTGGGACTGGCACAACCCGAACTTCACCGCCAACTTCGCGCAGTACAAGAAAGACATGTACGCGCAGCTCAAGGAGCTGGTCGACAACTACCACCCAGCCGTGCTGTGGTTCGACGGCGAGTGGACCACCACCAACCCGACCAACCCGTGGTCCGCGGCCGACGGCGAGGACCTGCAGGCGTACCTGCACGGCCTGGACCCGAACCTCATCGTGGACAACCGGGTCGGCAAGCGGCGGGTGTCCGACGGTGATTTCGGTACGCCGGAACAGACCATCCCGGCCACGCCCGTCGACGGCCAGCTCTGGGAAAGCTGCATGACGTTGAACGGCCACTGGGGCTTCGCGAAATACGACACCAAGTGGAAGGCCGCTCCCGACCTGGTGCACAACCTGCTCGACATCACCTCGCGCAGCGGCAACTACCTGCTCAACATCGGCCCGGACCACACCGGCAGCGTGCCGGCAGCCGCGCAGGACCGGCTCCGCGGGATGGGCGGGTGGCTCGCCGCCAACGGGCAGAGCGCCGCGGTGTACAACGCGGGCGTCGCCAGCATGGTCGCCGACCCCTCGTGGGGCGCGGTGAGCTGGTCCGGCGGGAAGCTGTACGCGTCGGTGTACAGCTGGCCGGGCGCGGGCAACCCGCTGCACCTCACCACGACCGCGCCGTTCACCATCACCGGCGCGCGAGTGCTCGGCAGCTCCCAGGCGGTCACCTGGAAGGCGGCGGGCGACGGATACGACATCATCCCATCCGGCAACGCCACCAACGCTATCGCGACAGTCATCCAGCTCGACGTGAGCCAACCCGCGCCGGTGGCCGGCACCGGTACCGGACTGGCCGCGCACTACTGGGACAACGCGACGTTCAGCGGTACCCCGAAGGTGACCCGCACCGACCGGACGCTGAACTTCGCGTGGCGCATCAAGGGCTCCCCGGATGCGTCCATCCGCGCCGGCACGTTCGCCGCCCGGTGGACCGGTTTCGTGCAGCCGCAGTACAGCGAGACGTACACCCTGCTGACGCTCTCCGACGACACGGTACGCGTCTGGCTCGACGGGAAAGTCGTCATCGACAACACGACGCCGCACGGACCCGCCCTCGACAAGGCGACCGTGACGCTCACGGCTGGCCGGAAGTACGCGATCCGCGTGGACTACACGCAGCACGGCGGCGAGGCATACCTGAAGCTGTTCTGGTACTCGCCGAACCAGGGCCAGCGGATCCTACCGGCCAGCCAGCTCTACTCGTCCTAGGTCAGCTGGCGCGTGGGCGTGCGGCGTGGCTGCGCATGAATGTGCGACATCCTCACCTCGACAGCCGCCACCACGACTACATCTTCATCGGCCACAACGGCGGA
Organism: Actinomycetota bacterium; assembly: GCA_005885555.1. GTDB lineage: Bacteria > Actinomycetota > Actinomycetes > Mycobacteriales > Micromonosporaceae > AC-43. The sequence goes on along the minus strand of VAWN01000089.1, from coordinate 6,131 downwards.
CTGCGCTCCGGTGCAACTTCCACCGCCGCACCTGGCGGCCCGACACCGACGGCAACCCGGGCAAGAACAGCACATCCATCATGGCCGGCATGCGGTTGTGGTCAGCCCGGGGAGCGGCAGCGCTCCCCGTATGCTCCCAAGGCAAGGACCAGAAACGAAACGGCCCGCTACCGGAACACCGGCAACGGGCCACCTGACCTGTCACCGTGAGCGAAGTCAGCCTGGTACCGGTGGTCTGCGCGGTGACGGGCAGCGTGACGGCTCCCGGTGCCGTCCGTGCTCGACCCAGTTGACCAGCGGGGTCACCAGCTCGACGATGGTGGCCGGGTCGCCGTCGACGGGCTGGCCGCACGGGCAGTGGTACAGGCCGGGAATCATGTACAGCAGGGAGAAGGACTGGGTTGCCGGGTACCCGCCCAACCGGCGCGCGACGACGCGGTAGTAGTTGAGCGTGCCGAAGGGCGGGATGGCCTGGTCGGCCCCAGCCGTGGTGATGACCAGTTTGCCGCCGTGGGCCCGGACCGGCTGTTCTGCCACGTCTACGGCCGAAGCAAACAGCAGGCGCAGATGATTCCCGGCTGGCCGTACTCGATCGTGGCGGCGCTGGAACCCGGCCGGACCTCGTGGACCGCACTGCTCGACGCGGTGCGCCTGGGCCAGCGCGCTCGGCTCCGAGCCGCCCGCGGCCGCCGTCACCGGGGCCCGTCACGCGACCCGGTCGCCCTGCGGCATCAGTTCATCGTGATGGCTCGTGCCTGCGGGCGGGTGACGCGGTTGAGGGTGTTCTCAGCGTGGCGGCGGTATTTGGTGCGGTAGGCGGTGTCGACGTCGTCATTGAGGGCGTCGTCGACGTCGACGAAGGTGACATCTCGGGTGACGCTGCCGGCCTGGACCTGGCCTTCTGCCGACCGCGGGTGGCGCGGCACTAGGCGGGCGGTAGGCCCGTTGACGGACCGCACGTAGAGGTCGTCGCCATGGCGGACGACCCAGATGGTGCCAACATGCCGGTGCCGAACCGGCTGGTCAGCCTCGGGGTGGCGACGGCGACGGCGACGGCGACGGCGACGGCGACGGCGACGGCGACGGCGACGGCGAAGTTGACCACGGTCATCGGGAAGGAGGCGATGCCGGCGGCGAGCGGACTGAAGCCCTTGACGGTTCTGCGGGTACTGGGTGACGGAGAACCAGAAGCCCATCATGGCGCCGAGGAAAAGGATCCGTCCGGCGTAGCCGCCGATCCGTTCGGCGCTGGCGAACAGCCGCAGCGGCATGATCGGCTGTCGGGCGCGCGATTCGTTGACCACGAACCCGGCCAGCAGCGGCACCGGGAGCGCGTGGGCGGTGATGGGGATGGTGTCGGTCGAGGCGAGCCCGCCGACGACATCCAGCAGCCACGGACCCGGGTCGTCTCGGGCAGGTAGCGGGCCGCGGCGAGGATCATTGCGAGTCCGATGGGAAGGTTGCTGAAGAACCCGACTCGCCACGAGATCAGGTCGGTGAGGATGCCGCCGAGCAGCAGGCCGAAGCTGGCGCCGACACCCGCGACCGCACCGTAGTAGGCGACCGCCCGGGTGCGTTCGCGTCCCTCGGCGAAGCTGACCGTCAGCAGCGCCAGGGTTGAGGGGCCAGCACGGCGGCGCCCACATCCGGCGCTTGAGCCGCGGGGTGGTCCCGCCCGCGGGTGTCCAGGGCCGTTGTCGGCGTGGACTCGGGGTCGGGCGTTGAAATAGCTGGCCGTCACGGCGCGGGGCCGCGGATAGCGCGTACTGTCAGGTGTGGATCGGTTCGTCAGTTCCTTGACGGCCCCGACCGTCAGGTCGTCACCGTATAACCGTCCACAACGCGGCCGGCCCACCAAGGGCCCGGCCGCCCCAAGCTCGTCCTGCGGGACATGCCGCGTATTTGTCCCGAGCGCCGCATAGCACCCCAGGCTGGTGGTCCGGGCCCTGGCTGTCGGATGATGGCGCGGATGCTGGTGTGACCCGCGTGAACGGCGCCCGCTGGCAGGTGGCGACCGCCCGGCGGCTGGACGAGGCCGACGGGATGAGTCCGTTGACGACATCGAGGACACTGGAAGTCCAACGGGGCCGCCCACGACCTGTAAGTGGGTGGCCTCGGGGTGCGCCACGTAGAGCCGGCCGAGGGTCTTGAGTACCGCCAGGCCGACGGAGACCAGCAGGGCAGGTCCGAGGTCCGGCGCGCGGCAAGACTGCGGTGGCCGCGCAATCTTGCCGAAGATGGGGCCTCGAACGTCGCACGATCGGGCGTTGCCCGGAGTGCGGCCGGGCGCCATGGACATCACGGGGACGGCGAGAGGACACCATCCCCACCGTCGACGATCCCGGCCGGGAGCCCCCTCTTGGTGGAGTGCAGCCGGTGAGGCTGGGGTTGTCGTCGGACGCCATCGGCTCAGCGTGCTGCGTGTTCGGCGCGGGCCGGTGCGCCCACTTGGTGCAGGTACTGCAGGGCTTGGCGGTAGGAGGTGATGAGGTTGGTCTGTTCGTAGGCGACGCCGATCTCGGCGCAGTATGCCTGCACGATCGGCTGGGCCTTGCGCAGGTTGGGCGTCGGCATGCCGGGGAACAGGTGATGCTCGATCTGGTAGTTCAGGCCGCCCAGCGCCGCGTCGGTCAGCCAGCCGCCGCGGACGTTGCGGGAGGTCAGCACCTGCTTGCGCAGGTAGTCCTCGTCGCCGGTCGGGTGCGGCATGCCCTTGTGGTTGGGTGCGAACGTCATGCCGAGGTAGACGCCGAACAGCGCCTGGTGCACGAGCAGGAAGGCGATGGCCTGCAGCGGTGACAGGACGATCAGCAGGGCGGCGAGGTAGCCGACGGCATGCAGGACCAGCAGCGTGCTTTCCAGGCCGCGGCGCTTCACCGTGCCGTTGCGCAACACCTTGATGCTGGACACCTTCAGGTCGGCGGCGAGCAGAGTGAGCAGCGGGAAGAACAGCGCGGCCTGATGCCGGGTGATAAAGCCCTTGAGCCCGCGCCGGCCGAGGGCCGAGTTCGTGGCCCAGATGAGCACCTCGGGCGCGACGTCTGGGTCGAGGTCGTCGTGGTTGGGGTTGTTGTGGTGACGGGTGTGCTTGTCCATCCACCAGCCGTAGCTCATCCCGACCGCGAGGTTTCCGGCGATCCGTCCGGCGAACTCGCCGGGGCGCTTGGTGCGGAACACCTGGCGGTGTGCCAGGTCGTGCGCCACGAGCGCGACCTGAGTGAACGTGACGGCAAGGAACACGGCCGTCACCAACTGCCACCAGGACGAGCCGATGAGGAAAAACGCGGTCCAACCGCCGAGGAACATGAGCGTGACGACACTCAGCCGTGCGACGTAGTAGGCGGGCCGGCGCTGCATCAGCCCCTCGCCGCTGATCCGGCGAGCCAGCACGGCGAAGTCGCTGCCGGCCGTTGTCCGCGACGGCGTCATGGTGATCGTCATGTCTCTATCAAACCGGCCACGGCATGGATCGTCAGGAGCGCTACGCCCTGCGGCCCGGTGGTGCTAGCACCACCATTGAACCGCGCACCGGTGGGCACTATATGACCTGTGGACGTAGCCAGGACCGGTGCACGGCTGGGCCGATGGGTCCGGCGCGGGGTGCGCTCCATGATGAGTGGCATGGCCGCGATCGGGCTGGCGTTCACCAACCTGCCGCTGCTCGCCATGTCCGTTGTCGCTTTGGCCCTCGCTCCAGTGCCGTTCCTCGGCCTGGCGCTAGTGCCCTGGACGATGACGCTGGTCCGGATGCGCACCGATCTCGAGCGCAGACGTGCCTCACGGACCGGTGTCCTGGTGACCCGCCCGTACCATCCGCCCCCGCAACGAGCCGTCGCCGGCGGCTGGCAGCGCTTCCGGTGGACCGTGACGGACCCGGCCACCTGGCGCGACCTCGCCTGGCTCGCACCCGGGGCGATCGTCGGGTTCACGCTCGGAACGATCGGCGTGCTCGTGCCGCTGTACGGGCTCGCAGGCTTGACGTTGACGCCATTGTGGATCTGGCTCGGCACCGGCTGGTACGGCTACGGCGCCACCTGGTCCACCGACACGTTGCCCGCCGGCCTGCTCTGCCTACCCCAAGGCGCCGTCATCCTGGCCGCCGGCCTGTGGGCGGCGCCACGGCTGCGCCGCGTCGACGCCCACTTCGCCCGGCTTTTTCTCGCCCCGACCAGGGCCGCCGAACTCCGGCTGCGCGTCACGCAGCTAACGGTCACACGCTCCGACACGGTGGACGCCCAAGCGGCCGAACTGCGCCGCATCGAACGCGACCTGCACGACGGCGTCCAGGCCCGCCTCGCCTCGCTGAGCATGGTCATCGGCCTGGCCGACGAACTCATCGACCGGCACCCGGCCCAGGCCCACAAGCTGCTCGCCGAAGCGCGTGAATCCAGTGGCGCGGCGCTCGTCGAGCTGCGACACCTCGTCCGCGGCATTCACCCGCCAGTGCTCGCCGAACGTGGACTGGGCGGCGCAGTCCGCGCCCTGGCACTCAGTCTGCCGGTCCCGATCACGGTCGACATCGACCTGCCGGGACGGCCCGACACACCGGTCGAGTCCGCAGCGTACTTCGCCGTCGCCGAGGCGCTGACCAACATGATCCGGCACAGCCGCGCTCACACCGGATCGGTGTCCCTGCGGCACGCGGACGGTACGTTGACCATGGTCGTCACCGACGACGGCACCGGAGGCGCCGACCCCGCCGCCGGCACCGGACTGCGCGGTATCGAACGCCGCCTCGCCGCGTTCGACGGCACGATCGAACTGTCGAGCCCACCCGGGGGACCCACCGTCATCACCATGGAGGTGCCGTGCGCGTTGTCATCGCCGAGGACCATGCCCTCCTCCGTGACGGACTGACCCGGCTGCTACAGGCCTTCGACTTCGACGTCGTCGCAGCCGTCGACAACGGCCCGGCCCTGCTGCCCGCCCTGACCGTCCACAAGCCCCACGTGGCGATCATCGATGTCCGCCTCCCCCCGACATTCACCGACGAGGGTCTGCAAGCCGCGATCGCGGCCCGAACCCAGATGCCCGGCCTGCCGATCCTCATGCTCTCCCAGCACGTCGAGCCCCTCTACGCCCGCGAACTGCTCAGCACCCCGCACGGCGGTGTGGGCTACCTGCTCAAGGATCGTGTGTCCGACGTCGGCGAGTTCGTCGACGCCGTCCGCCGGGTCGCCGGCGGCGGCACCGCCATGGACCCTGAAGTGATCTCGCAACTACTCGCCCGTCGGGAGCCACTCGCGGTGCTCACCGCCCGGGAACGTGAAGTGCTCGGCGAGATGGCCGAAGGCCGCTCCAACGCCGCGATCGCGGCCAAGCTCCGCATCACTGAGAAGGCCGTGAGCAAGCACATCAATAACATCCTCACTAAATTGGACATGCCGCCCTCCGACGACGACAACCGCCGCGTTCTTGCCGTCCTGGCATACCTGAACAGGTAGGCGCAAAGGGAACGGACACTGGCCCCGTGTCTGGCCGGGTTTGCCCGTTGTGATGGAGACTCCGGCCGCGGCTCCTACCGTGGCAGGGGCCGGCGTTTCAGGGCTGTCGGGCGATCGGGGACGACATCCGCGCGGTCGGACGCGGTATGCGGCGGCCCGGAGCCGCGGCAGGCACGATCGATGGTGGAGATGCCGGCCGGGTCTGTGGCTGATGATCCCTTGGTCTGGTCGAGCCGACGACCGGCCCTTCCCTGAGCATCGGGAAGGGCCGTCGTGCGGGACGTGGGGGCTATGACGCCGCCGAGTGGCGGGCTCGACATCAGGTGCGGCGGCGGTGAGTCCTTGCGTACCGGTTCGCTGGCGCCGACGAGGATCAGGCGCGGTCGAAGGACATCACGGTGGTCAGGTCGACCCAATGCGACGTGTTTCAGGAATCGGGAGTCGGTATGCCTGCTGTTACCAAGCCGCACAGCGAGACGGTCCTGCCGCACGGATGACGGTGGGGGCCTCGGCGACGAGGTCACCGCGTCTGCGGACGACACCGACCGGCGCGCCGACGGGCTGGCCGAAGGCGCGGGCCTTGCCGGGCCGCCGGCCGCTCGGGACGAACATATCTGGCGTACGGATTCGGCAGGTCGAACGGCCCTCCCGTTGAGGAGAGGGACCGTGAGGCGGCTCCTGGCCGCC
>VAWN01000138.1 GCA_005885555.1 Actinomycetota bacterium | reverse complement strand
ACGACCGGTCGCGGACGGCACCAGCGAAGATGAACTGCAGATGCTGCTGGACACTCTCGCCAGCCCTCTGCTCGGCGTACTCCACGGCGGCAGGACCGACGGCGGCTACCGCGTCACATCCTCAGCCCGGGTCGCGTGCGACCGGATCGAAGCTGTGGCGCGACAGCTCCTTGCGCCGGGCCAGAGGTAGCGGGAGTCGATGTGGCGGGCCGGAGCCCGGATGGCTCCGGCGGCCACGAGGAGACCGCCGCGCTGCGTCAATGCTCGACGCGTTGGCACGCTGGAGAGCCTGTACGGGCTGCCCTGCCTCGGCGCCGCCTGCAGCGCCATCCCGGTCACCGACATCTGGCGCTGACCGGTCCGGTTCGCCGCCGGCCGCGATCGGGGACGACGGATTGCTCGACGGCCGCGGGTGCCTGCTCGCCGCCGCAGCGATCGTGTGCTACGGGTAGCTGACCACGGTGCTCGGTACCCCGATCTCCGCTGTGGTGACCGGTGCGCCGGTGTCGTTGACGACGTGGTCGATGGTTCCGGCGCTGAGGTTCACGGTCAGCAGGTCGTGCATGCGTATGCCGGCGGTGACCGGTACCTCGAAGCCGCGCGCGGCGTGGATCGTCGGGTCGACGTTGGTGAAGATGTAACTGCCGCCGCCCCACAGCTGGTGCGTCGTGACCCCGTCCGCGACCTTGTAGGCGGCCCAGCCCGGTACGCTGTCGTGCTGCCATGCCGCCTGGTTCGGCGGGTCGTACGGCAGCTCGTTCTGGAAGAAGACCGTCGTGCCGTTCTCGCCGTTCCAGATGACGTTGTATTTCTGGTAGTGCTCGACGAACAGGCCGAGTGCGGTCACATTGTCGCCGTTGACGACGAGTCCGGTGTCGGCGGTGTTGAGCGTCCAGCCGACCGAACCGGGTACGCCGTGGTCGGCGCGCCACGCCCAGATGTCGTCGAGGAGTACGTCGTCGGAGTTGACCTCCAGGCTGACGTTCGCCTTGCCGACGTGCGGCCCACCGACGCGGAAGTACACGTCGTGCAGGACCGTCGGCTCGCTGTTTCCCCGCGAGAGCGGGCGGTGCCCATGCCGGGTGCCGACCTGGAGCAGGGCTGGTGAGTTGACCGGTCCGGCGTCGACCATGATGCCGGCGATGTCGACCCCGCTGACATCGGCGACGCGCAGGGGTACCGCACCGTTGACCGCGGTGAGGGTTGCAACGCCCTGGCCGAGTACGACCGTGTCCGGTCGCCGGATGTCGATGGACCGGTCGATGTTGTACACGCCGGGCGTGAGGATCAGATTCCTTCCGCGGGCGAGCTGGCTGTTGATCGTCGCGACAGAGTCGGACGGCGTGGCGATGAAGAAGTCCGAGAGGGGCATCGAACGGCCGGGCGTCGGGGCGTTCAGCCAGGTCGGCCCGGCGGAGTTCGTCCGGGCAGCGGGGATGAAGACGCGGTAGCCGCCCGACGCGTCGAGGTACAGGTACGGCCGCTCCCGGCTGACCGACGTGGTGGGCAGCGTGGTGTACGGCGGGCTCGGGAAGGACTGTGCGGGGGCACCTGCCACGCCGGCGAAGACCTGGTTCCACACCGCGTTCGACCACCCGCCGATGGCGCTGTCGCGGACCAGGAACTGTTGCTGTGACCCGTTGATGACGAATCCGGTCCGGGAGTCGGCGATGAAGCCACCGCTGGCGTACTGCGGTCCGGCCGTGCAGTAGTCCATCAGCGTGAGGTTGCCGCCGGTGATGTTGACACGCCGCATCGGTGCCGCCTGGGAGACGGCCCAGAAGTCGCCCGAGGCGCGGCAGTCGGTCAGGCCGGTGACGTTGATGGTCAGGTTCGCGAGCGACCGCCAGAAGTTGACCAGCGCGATGCAGTTGGTCGGGGTCAGACAGCGGTTGTATACGTCGACGTGGCCGTTGATCGTGACGTCGGTCGGACTGAGCCCCAGACCGGCGACCTCGGTGTAGTACCCGACCTGGAAGACCAGTGGGTGCTCCGGCGTGCCGTACGTACCGGGCTTGAACAGCAGCGCGTACCGCTGGGTACCCATCTCGTTGTCGACCTGTTGGGCTGCAATCGCATCGACGGTCGCCTGAATATCGGCCAGCGGCATCGAAGGATCAAAGATCTTGACATTGGGCCCGAACACCGGACCGGCTGGAGCGCTGCCGGCGGAGGCGGTACCGGCGTCGGCGACCGTGGCGGCGATCAGCGTGACCGCGGCACCGGCCACCAGCCACCGCCTCAGCCGCCGTCTGCCCGACGCGGACCGGTCAGCATGCACGGGTGCTGGTCGGGAAACTTGCGTCAAAGCCATGAGGACAACCTGCCTTTCCGGCTGAGGCGGTCGATCCCACCGGCACGGCTGAGTCGGCCACGGTGGTCGCGATCCCGGGACGGTCAGACGTGTCAACGAGAGAGCGTTCTCTCGCACGCTACCCGAACCGGGCACCACTCCTCCAGACATCCCGGTCGGATTGACGCACCCGCCGAGGACCGAGCTGTCCGCCGGGGTCTCCGCTTTGATGTAGGCGCCCCGGTCCCGGACGGTACCGGACACCGCCAGCCCGTCGGCCGGCGCCGCGACCGCGTTCGCAGCCCGATGCCGCCTGTTCCCGCAGCTGACCGCCGAGTCCCATCGCGGGTAACGACGGCGTACGGCTGCGGAGTGGTGTTCAGCGTCGGGTGGTGGTCGGGGACGGGTCAGGATGGCGTGGCGGACACGATGTGGCCTTCCACGTGTGCCACTGCTGGCCCGTTCGCGATGTAGCGGATGAGGCAGCCGGTCCCGGCGCATCGGATGACGATGGTGAGGGCGCCGGCCTCGCTGACGACGATCAGGTCGCCGCGGTGGACGCTCGCGGTGGTCAGAGCGGCGCCGGACAGCCGCAGTACGGCGTCGTCGCCTGGGTGGGGGTTGCCGGGGGAGCGGCGGTCCGCGACGTAGGCCGACCAGTCGCGGCCGAACCCGGCAGGTACGAATCCGACCGTTTCCACGCCGATGTCGCCGCCGTGCGGCAGCGGCGAGGTGGCCACGAGCCGGGTACCGCCGTCAGGAAGGCTTGTCCAACGCGCAGTCGGTACCGGCTACCGGCGCGTCGCCGGCGAGCGCGACGTACGGCTCCGGCTGGCCGCCGGCGTGCAGCAGCGACACGTGGCCGCCGGCGGCGACGGTCAGCCGTCCGTCACCGCGCGGCCCGGTCAGATCGACCACCGCGGCTACCCGCCCGAGGAAATCGAGCGGCTCAAC
>VAWN01000137.1 GCA_005885555.1 Actinomycetota bacterium | reverse complement strand
ATGTTTCTGCGGTGGAGATTGCCGATAGCCGACAGTACCGTCCTGACAACGGTCAGCCGCTCCGGAGCGTCCTCTTCACGTTGACCCGTCGTAGGCCGCGGCGTTCCTGCAGGTAAGTGATCTATGCGAGACCCATGTGGATTCCTGTCGGTACCCCTGGTAGTGCTCGTGGCCGAATTTCGGCGAGTCATCCCGGCGCTGCCACGCACTACGCCAACCGGATCACCAAGAGCCGGGTCGAGGTGGGCGACTACCAGACCAGAGAAGAGACACCCGTGACAACTGCCCGTTCGTCCCACAACATCATTCACGCCGTGTGCCGGCCATCGTGGCCCTGGGCCTCGCGGTGGCGCTGGCAGCCCCCGGTTGTGCCGGACGAAGCCGGAACGGCACGGCCGTGCCACCGGCCAGTCCTGCCGCGACGGCCAGCGCACAACCGCCGGTCACCTCCGCCAACCCGACCACCCGTCCACAGCCGGGAACCTGGCGGCTGCTACCCGCCGCTCCGGTCCCCAAGGGCCACTACGTCGGTGTATGGACCGGTACCGAGTTCATCATCGACGGTGCCAACTCCAGCGGCGGCGTCTTGGCCGCTGCGTACAACCCGACCAGCAACACCTGGCGTGCGCTGCCGCCCAGCGACTACCCGGTCAGAACCGTCCAGGATGGCCAACACGTTGCCTGGGACGGCACCGAGATGCTGACCTGGGGACAGACCGACGCCGCCTACAACCCGGCCACCAACCAATGGCGAAGGCTGCCCGAGCCGCCGGTCCGCGGCTCCTTGATCACGGTGTGGACCGGCCGGCAGGTACTCACCTGGGGCGGCGGGTGTTGCGACACTGCGGTGGGAGGCGGCGCGGCGTACGACCCGGTCCTGGACTCCTGGCAGCCGATCCCGGCAGGGCCGCTGGCCGCCCGGATCGCGCCTGGCGCGTGGACGGGCACCGAGCTGATCGTGATCGGCGGGAACGACTTCCACGGGCTCCTCACAGACGCCGCCGCGTACAACCCCACCACGCGATCCTGGCGCCAACTGCCGCCGCTACCCACACCGCAGGACGGGGCGGCCGTGGTGTAGACCGGCGCCGAAGTCCTCGTCGTCGGCGGCCTCAGCTCCACGAAGCCAGGCCACTACGCCGACAACATTGCCTACAACCCGACGACCAACAACTGGCGGCGCCTGCCCGACACGGGCATCGACCGCTTCCAACCCAACACCGTATGGACCGGTAGCCGCCTGCTGGTATGGGGCGGCGCGACCTTACCCGCCAACGGCCAGGGCAACGCCGGGATCCCGCCGCACGGGGTGGACTACGACCCGGCCGGCAACAGTTGGTCGGCGCTGCCCGAGTCACCGTTGCGCGGCCGCACCGGTGCGGTTGCCGTGTGGACCGGCACCGAAATGATCATCTGGGGTGGCCTCGGCATCCCCAACGGCGTGCAGTCGACCGACGGAGCAGCCTACCTGCCTCCGGCAACCTGAACCATCGACACCGCCTCGTTCAGGCGGCGACGGCAATGGACTGATATGGAGTGCCTGTGTGTCAAGAGCGCGGGTGGATTCGGCCCGCCGAGTGTTGGCCGCTTGGTGGGTACGGGGTAGTTGTGGGCCGGTGGGAGATCCGGTTCAGGTCGTCGCCGACGCACGGTCGAGACTGATATGCGCGGGTTGGTTGCCTGCATGACCGGGTGTTCGTCGGGAACGGGCCGCTGTCTAACATCGGGCGTGGCCCTCGGGGTTGTGGCCTCGGGGGTTGCTCATAGTCAGCTCGCGGGTCGTTCCTCGCGCTGCTGTTGCCGGGTTCTCCCACCGGCCGGTCTGGGTGGGCCCGCTGTGCCGGGGCGGGCATTTGGGCGTGGTTTGTTTAGTCGTTGAGGGTGGCCAGGCTCCAGCACCATCCAGCCAGTTCCCGGGCGACGGCTACCGCGATCACGGTGGGCCGCTTGTGGCGGGCGGCCAGGGTGCTCCACCGGTGGTGCAGCCGCCGGTCGGCGGCCTCGCCGCGGGCACGTACGGCCGGGGGCAGTGCGGCCCGACGCGCGGCGAGGGCCTGACCCGGTGCGCGTAGTGGTTTCTGGTGGTGCCAGGCGGCCTCGACCAGCAGGCGGCGGGCGTGGGTGTTACCGGTTTTGGTGATCGGGCCCTGGCTGCGGCTGTTGCCGCTGGAGGACTCGCTGGGGACCAGGCCCAGGTAGGCGCCGATGCTGGCGCCGGTGAACCGGTCCCAGTCGCCGATCTCGACGGCCAGCCCGAGTCCGGTCAGGGTGGCGATCCCGCGCACGGCGCACAGCCGGGACACGATCGGCGCCCATTGCGGCGCGGCGGCGGTCACGGTGATCGCCTCGTCGAGGCGGTCCCGGCGGGCGCTCACCGACAGGACCGCGTCGAAGGCCTCCTCGAACGCTGCCCGGGTGCCGGGCAGCTCGAAACGTTGGGCGCGCAGCCACCGCTCGTGCAGCCCGGTCCAGGCCCGGCCGCCGTAGTAGACGATCCCGTGGCGCAGCAACAGTTTCGACAGCCGATGCCTGGCCCGCATCAAGTCCGCCCGGGCATCCTCGCGGGCGCGCACCAGATCCCGGGCGTCCTCCTGAATCACGCTCGGGATCCCGATCCCGCAGATCTCCCCGATGTGCAACAGCCGAGCCAGCCGCCGAGCGTCTCGCCGGTCGGTCTTGACCCGATCACCCGGCGGACGTTGCAGCTTCGACGGCGCCACCACCTCACACCTGACCCCAGCCGACCCGAACGCCCGGGCCAGCCCGAACCCGGTCGGCCCGGCCTCATACGCCACCGCGACCGGCCCGGGCAGCTGCGCCACCCAACCCAGCACCACATCGTTGGCCGGCACCAGCCGCTGGCCGAACACCCGCCCACTGGCCCAGTCCACCGCCTCGGCCACCACCGACCGGGCATGGACATCCAGGCCCACCGTCGTACGCTCAGTACACATCCGGTGCCTCCTGCCACCTTGCGGCACCACCACGAGCGCCGACCTGCGCCCACAGTGCGTGACCCGCGTCCACGTGCCAGCGGGGCGCCGGATGCCCAGACCACCCCCAGCGCGGTCACACCACTGGCGTCATCCGATCGTCGCAGCTCTTCGTGTAACCA
>VAWN01000136.1:2173-5667 GCA_005885555.1 Actinomycetota bacterium | reverse complement strand
CCGGTTGTCCGGCCATGGTCTGCTCCCCCGGCGGCGCCACCCCCGCTGCGAACGCCCCGGCGGCCTTCGGGCACTGCGCAGGCTGGCGCAGGTGCGACAGATCCTTGTCCTCGTCACGCGTGGGTGTCGAGCCGGCTCCGGATGGGTCGGTTACATGACTACCGCGCTCAGGATGGCCCTGGGATCGACAGATCCGAGGGGCGGCGGCAAGCGCGCCCCCAGCGGTCGCGGGCAGCCCGCGGGTACAGTCCTTCGTGTGCAGCAGTGTGACGACTGCCCCTCTACCGACGCGAGTTCGGTCTTTCCCGGGTTCGGCAAGTTCTGTGCCGACTGCGCCGCGACTCGTGCGCTGCAGCCCGGTGGGCTTCCGGATCCGCCCGCTCCACCCGGTCCGGTGACGATCACTGGGCCGGACGGGCGAGTACACCACTTCGTGTTCGTGGTGCAGCGCTACGCCAGCGGTACCGGGGTCGAACTCGTCGAGCGCGGCGGCGGGTACCGTTTCTCGACGATCTCGGCCCTCGGTCGCCACGACCTACCCATCGACGCGCAGGTCCGCCACCTGCTCCACGTCGCGGAGGAAAGCATCGCCCAGGTCCAGGTCGCGTCGTACCCTCCGGACGGGCGTGTTCTTCTCACCGGCCAGGCCGTTGTTGGCCGCCTGGTGTGGCCGGCCGACGCCGATGTCTATGACCGGCCGCCCTACAACGTGGTCGTCGATGGTCGCGAGATGACCTGGGACGAGTTCGGCCGGGCCCTTGAACCGTTCGAGGGCATGCGATTGCGGCTGGTGGTGCAGGACAGCGTCGACGAGGTCCGCGACAGCGACGCCGAGGTGCAGGAGCGTCCCCCGTCGAAGTAGGCCGGGACGCAGCGGTTCACCCACACCGTCATCCGCCTCGGTACGGTCCCGTGTCGCGCAGGCATGACACCGGGCAGCTCATCACTGAACGGACCGCTGCGCTGTCCTCATCCGCTCCCGTCGCCGGTGGTCGGTTCGGGACATCGACGAACCGCCGACCCGCACGGCAGCTGCACCGGCAGCGCCTGAGCTACGCCGAGCCAACCGGGTGGATCCCCGGTTGGCCCGCCACTTCGACCGCGCGGTGGCGGCTTCGTGGGCTGTGCGGATTTCGTGGGCTGTGCCCAGACGCGCCTGGAGGACCGTCGACGGGGTGTGCGCCGACCCGGACGACCGGTCCTGACGATCGTTGACTGCCGGTGCGGGCGCCGCCCGTGCGGGGAGACCCCGGACGCCGTGAGGGTCAGGTGTTGGTGGCGAGGCGGGCCGCGGCGAAGGCGAACAGGATGTCGACGTCGACGTCGTGGCGGTCACCGGCGCAGGCGTCGCGGACCCGTTGGGCCATCGCGGCGCCGGACCAGGTGCGGGCCAGTTCGGCGGCGGTCTGCACCGTCGCCGGGTCGCGGAAGCGTTCGGTGATCGTGGCGGCGGCGACCTGCAGGAAGTCTTCGAGGACCTCGGCGTCGCTGCCGGGTGTGAGCGGGTCGCCGCTGGACAGCTGACGTGCGAGGGACGTGCCGTATTCGGGGTTGCTGGCGGCCATGTCCAGGCTGATCATCGCGAGCATCGCCCGGAGTTTCCCGAGTTCGACGGCCTCGTCGACGGTTTCGCCGGGGTGGGTGCGGAGGTAGCGGTCGACGGCGTCGTGCCACTCTCGGGCGTCGGCGTCGGTGTTGAAGGAGCCGTCCGGGCGGGGCAGCAGCCCGTCGGTGTGCTGGCTGGCGTAGATCCACGCGCCGCAGATGCTCGCCGCGTGCAGCATCGCGGTGGTGGTGCGTTCCAGGCCCGCGAGGGGCATCGGGCGGGGTTGCTCGGCGTCGGGGTCGAAGAACACCGGGTCATGGGGGCCGGGTGGGCGGCCGAACTTCTCCTCGAACGCGGCGGTCTGGGCGCGGAGCATGACCGCGGCGTCGGCGTCCATCCGCAGGACTTTGGCGTCGCGGGTGTCGACCTGCCGGAACCCGAGTTCGAAGGCCAGGTCGGTGAGGGCCCCGCCGGGGTTGGAGGTGAACCGCCGGTCGCCGGCCGGTGCCGGCACAGTGAAGCCGGGCAGGGCGCACAGGTGCGCGAGGGTGGTGTCGACGTCCAGGCCGCGCTGGTGGGCCAGCAGCAGCACGTCGAGGACCGGCACCAGAGGTGAGTCTTCGGGGACGCCCAGAGCCCACGCTTCGGCGCGTTGCGGCGCCTCGTCGAGGGGGTCGTTGTCGGCGGCGACCAGCGTCAGGTACAGGGCGATCAGCAGCAGCGCCGCATCGGCGCGCACGTCCATGCCGGTACGGCCCAGCAGGTGCAGCCCCTCGCGCAGGGCGTCGGCGGGGGTCCCGTCGTGGGGCAGGTCGACGTCGGTGCCGGCCCACAGCCGCGCGACCTGCGCCGCGGCGTCCGCGGGTGGGGTGGGTAGCGCCTGGTCGGGGTCGGGTCCGTGGACGAACCGGGCGTCGGCCAGGGCGGTGCGGGGCAGCAGCGCGGCGGGCAGCTTGCGCTGATCGAGGCCGGCGTCCTCCAGCCGGCCGGCGACCAGCAGCATCAGCTCACCCTCGTCGACCGGCATCTGGTGTTGTTCGCTGGCCGCCACCACCTCGGCGACGAACCGTTCGATGCCGCGCCAGTGCCCGGTGGTGCGTAGCAGGCGCAGCCAGGCGGTACGGCCGTTTCCGAACTCGTACCCGTCGTGGAACTCGTACGGGAACGCGGTGCCCAGGAACAGGGTGTCGAGGGGGTCGAGGTCGTGGAACCAGTCCGGGCCGTCCTCGTCGTGCTGGGCCATGCCCAGCGCCCCGTAGCCCAGCGCGTAGGCGCCGGCCAGGCTCACCCGTCCCGGCGGGTTGAGCCGGACCAGGCGGGTCACCGCGGCCAAGGCGGCCTCACGCGGGTCGGTGTCGGCGTTCGGGGTGCGGGTGGCCGGATGCGGTCCGGAACCGCGCGCCGCGGCACGGCGCCGGCGGGCGGCTTCGCCCACGATCGTGGCTCCTCACCTGCACCGGAATGGATGACCGGTTGATTCTAGGTCGAAGCGGTGCGCGGTGGTAGCAGCGCCGGCGGCGGTTCGCCCACCCGGCGCCGCCGCCGGCCCGGCGGTCACGGTGCACCGGGTGGATGCGACTCGCGGAGCGTCACCGACGGCGCCGGAGTACCACCCTCGTCGGGGCAGCCCCCGGGGATCCTCAGCCGCAGGGGCGGCAGCGGCGCCGGCCTGTCACGGGCGCGGCCGCGCGGTCAGCCGGGTGGTGGGATCGGTTGGTGTGGCGGGCCAGAGCTGCTAGAAGATCGCGGCGGTGCCGGTGAACCGGGCGCCGTCGTGCAGCGGGCCCAGCCGCCGACGCTCGGCCTCCTGCACCTCGCGGAGCAGGGCACCCAGCCGGGTCCGCTGGACCCACAGGCACTGCCTGCCGTTGAGCGTCTCGGGCCTGGTCGCCAGCCCTTCCCAGAAGGCGTCGTCGGGCACCGGCGCGTCTCCCATCAGGTCGGGCCG
>VAWN01000136.1:560-2088 GCA_005885555.1 Actinomycetota bacterium | reverse complement strand
TACGTCACCCCCGACAAAGCGACGTGCCACAGGCCGCGCCGCGCCCCGACGAGGTCGCACACGCGGACGTGCGCCGCGATCTTGTCCACGACGTCGTGTTCGTACTCGTCCCAGCTGTCACCGAGAATCCGGCCGGCGGCCACGCGGGTGCCGCCCACGGTCAGCTCACGGTCCGGGTCCTGCAGCGCCTCGACGATCCTCCACACGTGCGCGGGCACCTCGCGCCGGTCGTAGGCCAGTTCCGCCCCGGGCGCGGTGACCGAGTCGGGCAAGGCGGCGTCGAGGATGGCGCGCACGTCTCGGGCGGTGCTGATGTTCAGCCGCATCATGATGTCGTCGGGGATGCCGAAACCCAGCTTGCGCCCCTGCAGCAGCACCCCGATCCGCGACTGCTCGTCGGGGTCGACGTCGTCGAGAACCTCCAGGTTCGCGTCGAGGGCGTCGCGGTGGGCTCGTCGCGCCCGGTTCTCGGCAGCCGCGACAGCGGTGTCGTCGCCGTCTGGGCCCCGCCGCCCGAGACGCCCGGCCCGTTCTACCCCGGCGTGGACGTCCTCAAGGACGGTGTTACGCCAGCACAGGACGCTCAGCCCGACGCAGGCCCCGTCCAGCAGTTGCTCGCGGTCGGTCAGGTCGAGACCTCGATCCCGGCCCCACGCCAGCCACTGGTCATCGCTGTGCAAGCTGTCCGGCCATGCTCGTCGCGGCGGGCGTGCGCCGTTTGGCCTGTTGACGTCGAGCCTTGCGCTGCTTTCTGGTCGCCATCCTCGCGTCCTACCTGTTCCTGTGTCGGATGTGCCTTCCATGGTCGTCGGTGTGCGCTCGCGCTTGTCCCCAGGCCCGCACCAGGCAGGGGCGCCCGGCCATCGATCAGGGTCCCCACGCGACGGGATCCACCAGAATTGCCGCCGCGGCGCGGCAGCCGCCTCTAGACCTCTGCCGCGGTGTGGGCGCCCACGTCACCTCACCGGCCTCACCAGTGGTGGCCACCCGCAGCGATGCGTCGGCGGAGGTCGGGCCTGGTTGCTGGTCAGGGTTTTGGCGAGCCCGGCGCGGATCGGGCGCCGGCTGCGAGTGCCGGTGCCAGCCCGCCCGGGGTCGGGCCTGCCCGAGCGGCATTTTGTAGGTTGCGTGCTGCTGGGCGGGCGGCGCACGCTGGTCTTCGGCGAGGACTGTCGCGGGGGAGGAACGGACATGGTCGCGCCTGGCAGCAACGCGCAGCGGTGGTCGGCGGCGGGTGCGGCCCGTTTCGCCCGGGAGGCCAGGGCAGCCGCGGCCGGGTACCTGCGGCGCTCGAGCCTGGCGGTCGAGCAGATCGAGTTCCTGCTCCGCACCGGGATGCACGCCTATCACCGCACCCACGGCGATGCCCGCCGGGCGCTGGCCCAGGTGCTTGCCGGCTGCGGGTACGAGGCGCCCTTCCCTGACGACGCGATGGCCGCCGCGCGGATGGTCGCCCACGACGAGGCGCAGCGGCTGTCCCGTGCCCAGTTGTACGTGGTGTCACCCGACATGGCCGATGTGGTCGCCG
>VAWN01000136.1:0-471 GCA_005885555.1 Actinomycetota bacterium | reverse complement strand
GCGTGGAATGTCGGCACCGTGGGCCAGTTGGACCCCGCCGACGGCGGCATCCGGCCGGGGACGGGCGTGCGGGTCAGCGGCTTCTACGACACACCCTCCTCGACAGTGAGCCGGTTGGACCTGGCCGCGGCCGAGCGGGCCCGTCGCGAAGGCGTCCCGCTGCCGCCGCTGCTGCTGGAGGGCATCGCCTGCCAGGTGTTCCGCTCCGCCGCGCTGGGTGATACCGGGGCGCTGGGGCAACGCCACCGCGAACGGATGCGGGCGGGCATGCGCGAGTTCGGGGAACTGGTCAACGCCGCCGAGGCCCGCCAACTCGCCGGCGGGCCCGTGGAGGGCGAACACACCCCGGGCAGCGTGATCGACGATCCGGACTTCGACTTCACCGCACGCTACCTGTACGCGTTCTGGAGGCTGTGCGAACAGAAGATCGCCACCAGCGAGCCGGCCCCGGTCAACCACACCGCCCGAGTG
>VAWN01000088.1:115540-119992 GCA_005885555.1 Actinomycetota bacterium | reverse complement strand
TACGCCGAGGCTGTCGGTGGATCCGGTGTCGCTGTGTCGGTGCACCACCCGCACGACGGCGGACGTGAGCAGGGAGCCGGCCGGTGCCGCGGCCGGCGGTGCGTACCCGTTGACCGTCAACGTGGCGCTGTCGTTGTGGTGCCCGCTCTTCCACGACGCGAACGCGTTGTCGCCCCCGGTGGCGAGGCTCGCCGCGGTGGCGTTGCTGAAGCTTCCGGCCCCGGTCACCGCGGCCGGCTTCAGCGTTCCGGCGCCTTTCAGGTCCGTCTGGGTATCGGTACCCGAGGTGAGGCCGTAAACCGCGACCGGCGCCTTCGTCGCGCTGTAGGTACCGCAGATCTCGGCCTGGCCGGCCTTGACGGCGAGCTGGCTGTCTGCACCGAAGATGAACTGCACGCCGACGGCGTTCGGGTCGTTGATGGGGTTGTCGCACGAGCCGGGGATGACGGCAGGTACCGGCGGCTTGGCCTGCACGACGCCGGCCGCGTTGACCGGGGTACCGGCGACGAGGTACCCGTTGTTGACCGTCCACACGTTGCCACCGTTGGAGTCCATCCACGGGATCCTGTTGGCGCCGGCGTTGTGGAAGTCGAAGTAGTAGGTGCCCGGCTTGAACCACCAGGTGCTGTCATGGCACTTGCTGCTGCCGCCGGCCATGATGTCCGACAGTCCCTTGGCGTCGTCGTAGTACCCGGGCTGGAACGCCACGACCGAGTTCGGTATCGTGCACGCCGGCAGCGACTGGTGTGCCGGTGGCTGACTGACCGCGGGGGCATACCCGGGATCGTCGCCGAGCGCGTTGGCCGTGTTGCCGTAGTTGCAGAACGGCGCCGGCGTGCTCTGGACGGTGCCGGCACACGCGCCGCGCGCGTACACCCGGGTGTTCGTGTTCAGGCTGCCGTTGACCACGTTGATGTTCGAGTTGGAGAAGACGATGCCGTGCACCCGGAACGCGGAACCGGTGGGCTGCTGGATGTTCAGCCCGTCCTCACCGGGTACCCGGCCGAGCGTGAGGATCGCGTTGCCGGGCCGGTTGCACTGGGCCAGCGACGGGCACTGGATCATTACCTTCTTCGGGTCGGGGGCACACGTCACGGCGGCGGAGTCCGCGCCGAACGGCACCTGGAGAGTGTCCGCAGCGCCGCCGAAGCAGTGACTGCCGGGCGCCGCGTTGTAGGCGCTGTTGCCGATGTTCGTGATGGCCGCCTGTACCGCGCCGTCCGCGTCGTACACGTTCGCGGCCTGGCCGCGCAGGTTGACCGTCGTGCGGATGCTGGTATCGGTCAGGGACAGCAGTGCCGCCATGCTCACCGAGATGACCGTCACCACGATGAGCACCAGGATCAGCGACGCGCCGGTGTCGTCACGGCGATGGCTGCGTCGAAACATCTGTCTGCCTCCGCTGGCCGGTGAGGGTGAGCTGGTACGAGTCGGTCGGCGACTTCGAGACCGTGAACGTCAGGTTGACCTGCTCCGGCACGGACGCACCGTCACAGACGACCGGGTTGACACAGGTGACCTTCGGGGTACCGGTCACGTAGTGCGCGAGGATGACGTCGGAGGCCGGGGTGGCCGATCCGGTGCACCGCAACCGGTGCAGCTGCGTGCCCGCCAGGTAGTAGGCCACCACGTCGGTACCCAGGACGGGTTGCGGCCCGGAGTTGTCCCAGTCATCGGACAGGAACCGGACCAGCGCGGCCGGCGTCGCCGCGGTACCACAGGTCTGTCCGCCGGTGTTGTATTGGGCGTTCACCTGGACCGATGCCTTCAGCGGTGCGCCGTTGGCCGGGTAGTCGTGCAGCCCGACGGCCGCCACGTCGCGGCCGAAGTACGCCGCGCTGATCTGTGCGTCGTGCGACAGCGCAAGCCGGTCGGACGTGGCGTTGTAGTTGTGCAGCACGCCGATGATGGCGTTGCCCAACGGCAGCATGATGAGACCGAGAATCACCACGGTGACAAGCAGTTCGATGAGCGTGAAGCCGGCGTCGCGGCGGGTCAGCTGCACGGTTTCGCCTCCACCTGGCAGGAGGGCTCGCGCAGGACGACGACGACCTTCTCGACCGCCTTCGCCTTGCTGGCGTCCGTACCGTCGTAGACCTGGACGGTCAGCTGCTCCAGCCCTTTCTGCGCCTGGGCGCAGGGCTTCCAGCCGGCGCCGTCCCAACAGGACACCGAGACGGCGCTCGCCCGGTACCCGGACGGTGCGGTGTACTGCACCGTCGCCGGGTCGTACGCCGGGTTCGTACCCGCGTCGTAGTGCCCGGCGGTGACCCACGTCACCGCGGCCTCTGCGTAGTCGCGCGCCGCGGCACCGGCCCTGGCCTCCTGCCGGTGGATGTCCGACATCATGATGCTCGTGGCCATGCCGCCGACGATCGCGGCCACCGCCAGCCCCATGATGGTCACCGCGACGACCAGTTCGAGCAGCGTCTCGCCGCGCTCGCCGGTGCTCATACGTGCACCTGGCCGAAGATGCCGTACATCGCCTGGATCAGCGCCAGGGCAACGAAACCGACGATCAGCCCCATGACGACGATGACGACCGGTTCGAACAGTGCGGTGAGTTTCTTCAGCCGGTAGTCGAGTTCGCCCTCGTAGTAGTGGGCGGTGACTTCCAGCTGGGTGTCGAGGGTACCGGTGTCCTCGCCCACCCGCATCATCCGCACCGCGGTCGCCGGGAACAGTCCGGTCGCGGCCAGCGGCCGGGCCAGCCCTTCGCCTTCCAGCATGGCCTCGCCGACCCGGGCCAGCGACCGGACGAACACCCGGTTGCGCACCGAGTCGCTGGCGACCCGCAGCGCTTCCGGAAGCGCCACCCCGGCGGCGGCCATCGTGGCGAGGATGCGGCAGAACCGTTCCACAAGGGTGTACCACACGGTGTGCCCGAGCACCGGCGTCCACAGGAACAGCCGGTCCCGCGCATACCGGCCGGCCTCGGTGCTCAGCACGGCGAGCGCCACCAGCGTGATGCCGGCCAGCCCGGCGAGAATCGCCCACCACCAGTGGCCGAAGAAGTCGGTGGTGGCCAGCAGCGAACGGGTGCTCCACGGTAGCTTGGCCGGTTTGCCGTCCGCGCCGGTGATTCCGGCGAAGAACACCTTGAACCGGGGCAGTACTCCGACCGCGAGTACCACGACGGTGACGATGGCGGCGACGGTGATGACCGCTGGGTAGATGAGCGCGGCCGTCACCTTGCGCCGCGCGTCCATGTCCCGTTCCAGGTACCGGGCGAGCTGGTCCAGCACGACGTCCAGTTGCCCGGTCAGCTCCGCCGAGCGCAGGATGCCGCGGTAGAACTCCGGGAACGCCTTCGGATGCCGGTCGACGCAGTCGGACAGCTGGTCGCCGCGGCGCAGCCCCTCCTCGATGTCGAGCATCACCTGCCGTACCCCGGCGCTGCTCGCCTCCTCGCCGAGCGCATGTACCGCGTCGATGATGGGCAGGCCGGCCCGGACGAACGCGCCGAGCTGGCGGGACAGGTGCATGACCTCGGTCCGCTTGACCCGCGGTGTCTGCCTGGCCATTTCAGCCTCCCGTGACGTAGATGGAGCGCAGGACTTCGGTAGGCGTGGTCACCCCGGCCTCGACGAGCCGCGCCGCCTCTTCGCTGAGTGTGCGCATGCCTTCGTGCCGGGCGACCTTGCGGATCTCGTCGTGCGATGCGCGACCGAGAATCATCTCCCGTACCGGTTCGGAGACCGGCATCAGCTCGAACACCCCGACCCGGTCGAGGTACCCGGTCTGCGCGCAGAAGTTGCACCCGGCGCCGCGCATGAACCCATCGGCCGGCGCCCGGCCGCCGATCGCGTCCAACAGGGCCAGTTCCTCGGCGACCGGCTGGTACGGCTCGCGGCAGTGGTTGCAGATCCGCCGGACCAGCCGCTGCGCGACCACCGTGCTGACCGACGACGCGACGAGGAAGTGCTCGATCCCCATGTCCAGCAACCGGTGTACCGCCGACGCCGTGTCGGTGGCGTGCAGCGAGGAGAGCACGAAGTGACCGGTGAGTGCGGACTGCACGGCGATGCGTGCGGTCTCCACGTCGCGGATCTCGCCGACGAGGATGGTGTCCGGGTCCTGCCGCAGAATCGACTTGAGGCCGGCCGCGAACGTGATGCCAGCGGCCTCGTTGATCTGGATCTGGTTGACGGACGGGAAGGTGTACTCGACCGGATCCTCGATCGTCATGATGTTGCGTTCCGGGCTGTTGATCTCGCCGAGCGACCCGTAGAGTGTGGTGGTCTTTCCGCTGCCCGTCGGCCCCGCGCAAATCACCATCCCGTAGGGGGAGCGCAGCATCGCCGAGTACCGTGCCGACATGTCCGCGGGCATGCCGAGCTGTGCCAAGCGGTACAGTGGGCGGCTCTTGTCGAGAAGCCGCAGCACCACTTTCTCACCGCCGATGACCGCGGTCGTGGACACCCGGATGTCCACCGCGCGGCCCTCGACGTC
>VAWN01000088.1:90434-115523 GCA_005885555.1 Actinomycetota bacterium | reverse complement strand
CGCCGTTCCACGATGTTCATTCCGGCGAGCACCTTGATGCGACTCATCACCACCGGTCCCACCGACCCGGGCAGGTCCAGCACCTGGTGCAGGGCGCCGTCGATGCGGTAGCGCACCCGCACCCGGCCGGCGTGCGGCTCGATGTGCACGTCCGACGCCCGGTCACGCAGCGCCTGCGTGATGATGAGCTGCACCACCTGTACCGCGGGCGCGTCGTCGTTGACCGCGTCGACCCGGGTGGCATCCTTGCGTACCAGGTCGCGTGCCTCGTACTCCTCGACGCGCGAACCGATCCCGGTCAGCACCCGGTACGTGTTGTCGATGGTGCGTACCACATCCGAGCGCGCCGCCACCCGAATCACCAGTGGGCGGCCGACGGCTGCGCGCAGCGCGGACAGTGTCGTCTCCGCGGGCGAGGCGACGGCGACAGTCACCGTGTCACCCTCCACCGACAGCGGGATCGCGGTCAGCGCGCGGGCGGTGCTTTCCGGCATCAGGCCGGTGGCCGCCGGTTCCGGGGTGACCTCCCGTAGGTCGACCGTCTCCAGGCTGTACTGCCCGGCCAGGGTACCGGCGAGGTCACGTTCGCTGACCGCACCGGCGTCGACGAGCAGCTGCCCGAGGCGCACCGCCGCGCCGTCGCGCGCCTGGGTGAGCGCGGCCACCACCTGCTCGACGCTCGCCAGGCCGGCCGCGACGAACAACTCGCCGAGCCGCTTGCCATCCGGGTCGACGGTCAGGTCGTCGGGCCGGCTGACCGGCTCGGCCGCCGGCGCGGGCGGCGCCGGTGGCGCATCCTGGGGTACCTTCCTGCGCAGCCTCACGCGGCCACCGCCGTCGGCACCGGTGAGCGCAGTTCGATGTCCTTCGGGTAGAGACTGCGCGCCGCCGCGTCCTCGTACCGGACGACGCCGGACTGGACCAGCGCGGACAGTGACTGTTCGAAAGTCACCATGCCGTCCTTCTGCCCGGTGACCAGACTGTTGCGCAGCTGGTGGGTCTTGCCTTCCTTGATGAGGTTGCGCACCGCCGAGTTGGCGACCAGCACCTCGTACGCGGCGACCAGGCCGCCGGCGGTGCGGGGCAACAGCCGCTGGTACACGATGCCGGTCAGCGCCGCGGCCAGCTGTACCCGCACCTGCGTCTGCTGTTCGGCCGGAAACACGTCGACCATGCGCGCCAGCGACTGTGCGGTGTCGTTGGTGTGCAGTGTCGCGAAGACCAGGTGGCCGGTTTCGGCGATGGTGAGTGCGAAGCGGATCGACTCCAGGTCGCGCATCTCGCCGACGAGCAGGACGTCGGGGTCCTCGCGCAGTGCCGAGCGCAGCGCGTCCGGAAACGACGCGGTGTCCGCGCCGACCTCGCGCTGGTTGACCGCGGAACGCTGGTGGTTGTGCACGTACTCGATGGGGTCTTCCACGGTGAGGATGTGACAGGCCCGGTCCGCGTTGATCTGGTTGATGAGTGCCGCGAGCGTGGTCGACTTCCCGGAACCGGTCGGGCCGGTGACGAGTACCAGACCCTGGTGCCTTCGGGTGAAGTCCCACAGCACCGGCGGCAGCCCGAGCTGCGCCATGGTGGGTACCTGAGCGGGAATCATCCGCAGCGCCAGTGCGGTTTCGCCGCGCTGGCGGAAGGCATTGCCGCGGATCCGGGCCCGGTCACGCCAGGCGAAGGCGAAGTCGTACTCGTGGCTCGCCTGCCTTGCTGTCGCCTGCTCGGCGGTGAGCAGTTCCGCCAGGAGCGCCTCGGTGTCCGCACCGCTGAGTGTGGCATGGTCAGGTACCGGCGTCAGTGCGCCGTGTACCCGCAGCTGCGGCGGGATGCCGGCGGTGAGAAGCAGGTCGGTACCGCCCGCTTGCCACAGCTTGTCAAGTAGTGCGTCGATGCGGCTGCCGATGACATGACCGGACATGGGCGATCCTCCAGATGTGGCGGTGATATTGGGAGGGCGGCATGAGGCCGCCCTCCCGGTCGCGGGCTAGTTCAGCAGCCGACGGAGGTGATGACGCCGTTCGTCATGGTGACGGCGTACTTTGCGCTGCCGCCGACGGCGGCCGGCGGCGCCTCCCGGAGGTACCCGGCGTCGACCAGCGCCTTGGTGTCGGCCGCGTGGCCGCTGTTCTTGGCGACGTAGGCCTCGTCGGCGATCTCCACGTTCTTCACGTCGGCCTTGCAGGCCGCCTCGACGCCTTGGTTGTTGAAGTTGCTGACCGCGAAGACCACGACGCCGGACAGGACACCGAGGATGAGTACGACGACGAGGAGCTCGACGAGCGTGAAGCCGGAATCGTTCCGGCGCAGGGTGTGCAGGCGTTGCTTCAAGGATTCCCCCTTGGACAAGGGGCAGCCGGGGTGACTGCCGCGAGGTGACCCCGGCCGGTGGCGTACCAGCCTGCCGAGATCGCGTTTCGTCGCCAAGCACGGCGTACCCGGTGACCGCGGGTATGCGTCCCGACCCCGGTCAGCCGCTCCGGCTGACCGAAAACCCGGACAGACAGGTGGTTCCGGTGCGAAACATGCCTGCCGGGTTGGCGCGCGCCGGGTGGCAAGCAGCGAGATCTTGGACGCCGGTACCCCCTGCAAGGGGTGCAGGCGTCCAAGATCTCGGGGATCCGGCCGAGCCCGGCCGGCCGGCGGCGGGTGAGCCGGCCGATCCGGCCGATCCGGCCGATCCGGTCGCTAGCTGGCCGAGGCGAGCGACCCGATCGCGACGTGCCGGCCGACCCGGCGGCCTTGCACCGCAAGGATTTCGGCGGCCCGCTCGGCGCGGGCGGTGGCGGCGGTGGCCTCGTGACCGAGGCTGGTCGCCGCCGAGGCGGCGATCTCGGCAGCCCGCCGGGCGTTCGCTTCCAGCGCCGCGACCGCCTGGTACCCGGCCAGCCGCCGTTCCCGGGCGATGCGCCGCAGCGTCACCTCGTGGTCGGCGAGGTGGCGGTGCAGGTCCCAGCCGTTGCGGTGGGCCAGGGCATCGGTGAGGTCGGCGATCGAGAGTTCGCCCCGGCGGTACGCCTCGGTGGCGACCCGGTGCAGGTGCCGCTCCCGGGAACGCAGCTCGGCCGGGCCGGGCGGCGTCGCGGAGACCGGGAACGCGGCGGCCCGGATCGCCCGGCTGGCGGCCTCGTCGGCGGCGGTGTAGGCACGCCACGCGGCGTCGCGGGCGCGGCACACCGCCTCCCACTCGTCCTCGCGGCGTTTCGCGGTCACCGTGGCGTTCGCGGCGGCGACCGCCACCTCCTCCGCATGCCGGTTCAGGTCCGCGGCCTGCGCGCCCAGGTGCACCTGCCGCAGCCGGGCGGCGCTGGCGTGCGCCCGGGCCGCGCGGTGCCGGCGGCGCAGCGCGGGTGCGGCGGTGAACGCGCAGCCGACGATCACCGCGCCGACCAGGACCAGCCACATGGCCAGCGCATATGGGAGAGCTCCGAACAGGTCATGCAGCAACACTCGCATGATCGACACCTCGGTTGGTCGTCGAGAAAAAGGAGGGGTGGGTGACGGGATCAGGCGTCGCGTCTGGGCGGCGCGCGCGGGCCGTCCACGCCCGGGGCGCGGCCTGCGGGCCGCGCGGGCGTCACAACCACCCGGGGGTACCGGAACGAAGCGGCCTGCGGCACATCGACCGGCACCGTCGCGACGCCGGTCCCGTCCGCCTCGGCGGCGACGGGTTGCTGGTCGACCGGTGCGGAGATGACCGAGGTCGACCGGTCGGGCGCGAGCGTCCCGGCGGTGCCGCCCGCGCGATGATGTCCCTGCCCGGCGCCCAGTGCGGCGGCGAGAAGCGCCAGTCCCAGCACGATGGGCAGATACCGGCGCGGGCCCCGGATGCTCCGGCGGGCGCGCGCGGCGGTGGACATTCCCCCACAGTACCGTCGATACTTCGACCGCGCACCCGACCTGGTACCGACTGTCCTATGTGGACAGCAAGGACCAGAGGGGCCTGACGTGACGTATACCGCTTGATTCGGCAAACCGGAAGCTGTCGAATGCGTAGCCGTCTGACTACGATGGCGCGAGGGCAATGGCGGGGCAATGGCGGGGGCCGTTTCGAGGAGGCAATCGATGCAGCCGCGACCCGACTGGGCGCCCGAGACGATCGACGTGGAGCAACCCAGCGCCGCACGCATCTACGACTACCTGCTCGGCGGCTCGCACAACTTCGCCGCCGACCGCGAGTTCGCCCGTCAGGCGATCGCCACCATGCCCGACGTACCGGTACAGGCGCACGCCAACCGCGCCTTCCTGCGGCGCGCCGTGCAGTACCTGGTCGACGCCGGGGTACGCCAGTTCCTCGACGTCGGTTCCGGCATCCCGACCCTGGGCAACGTGCACGAGGTGGCCCGGCAGGCCGCACCGGACGCGCGGGTGGTGTACGTCGACGTCGACCCGGTCGCGGTGGCGCACGGCCGGGCGATCCTCGCTGGCGACGGGTACGCCACGGTGATCCAGGAGGACCTGCGCCACCCGCAGCGGATCCTCGGCCATCCGGACGTCAAAGCCGTGCTCGACCTGGGCCGGCCGGTCGCGGTACTGCTCGTGGCGATCCTGCACGTGATCCCCGACGACGACGAGCCGTACCGCACCGTCGCGACCCTCCGTGACGCGATCGCGCCGGGAAGCTTTCTGGCGGTCGCCCACGGTACCGACGAAAGCCGGCCCGACGAGGCGCGGGAGCTGCAGCGGCTGTCCCGCCGGACCACCACGCCGCTGATCCTGCGCGACCGCGCCGCGGTGGCCCGCTTCTTCACCGGGTGGGACCTGGTCGAACCCGGGCTGGTGTGGGCGCCGCAGTGGCACCCCGACTCGCCCGACGACGTCGGCGAACACCCGGAACTGTCCGGCAACCTGGTCGGCGTGGGGCGCAAGCGGTGACCGAACTCGTGGACTTCGCCCGTGCCTGGACCCGGGCGGTCGTC
This sequence comes from Actinomycetota bacterium, assembly GCA_005885555.1. Taxonomy (GTDB): domain Bacteria; phylum Actinomycetota; class Actinomycetes; order Mycobacteriales; family Micromonosporaceae; genus AC-43. Next base: position 110,610 of record VAWN01000088.1, on the reverse strand, counting down.
GGTACCAGCTACGTACCGATGGCGCGCGCCGAGGTCGAGAACTACCTCGCGGGACTCGCCGACCGGCTGGCCGCCGCGCTGGTCGCGGAACCGTTCAGCGCCGCGGCCGGGTACCGGGTCGGCGCCGACCTGGCGGCCGCCGGGTTCGTCGCGCCCGAGGCCCTCGGCCGCACGGTGACGCTGGTCAACCAGCGGCTGCTCGCCGACCTGGGACTCGCCGGCCCCGAGCCGGCGCAGCCGGATGCCGGCCCTGGGCCGCGGGAGCGGCTCGCGGCGCTGCTGGAGGCCCTGGTCACCGGCTGCGCGCGGGGGATCCGCGACCGGACGCTGGACGGGCAGGAGGCCATCCGCCGGGCCGCGCTCGCCGCCCGCGAGCAGGCCGAACAGGCGCTGCGGGCCAGCGAGGTGCGGCTGCGCTACCTCGCGCTGTTCGACCAGCTGACCGACCTGCCCAACCGGACGCTGTTCGGCGAGCGGCTGGGCGGCCTGCTCGCCGACGCGCCGGCCCGCGCCCGGATCGGGCTGTGCTTCCTCGACCTCGACGGGTTCACCGCGGTCAACGACAGCCTCGGTCACCAGCTGGGCGACGAGCTGCTGACCGCTGTCGCCGAGCGGCTCACCGGCCTCGCCGACGAGGGCGGGTACCTCGCCGCCCGGCTCGGCGGCGACGAGTTCGCGCTGCTGGTTCCCGGTACCTCCTGCACCGATGACATGGTCAAGGTCGCCGACCGGGTGCTGTCGACGCTGGCCGCGCCGGTCCGGGTCGGCGACCACGAGCTGCCGGTCTCGGCGAGCGCCGGGATCGTCGAGCGCCCGGTGGCCGGCGCCGACGCCGCGGAGCTGATGCGTGCCGCGGACCAGGCGCTGCACTGGGCGAAGACCGACGGCAAGCGGCGCTGGCGGCTGTTCGACCCCGACCGCAGCGCCCGCGACGTGGCCCGGTTCCGGCTGTCCGCGGCGATGCCGGCCGCGCTGGACGACGACCAGTTCGTGCTGGTGTACCAGCCGCTGGTCGACCTGCGCGACGGCCGGCCGCGCGGCCAGGAGGCGCTGGCCCGGTGGCGGCACCCGCGACTGGGCATGCTCGATCCGGCGCGGTTCATCGACCTCGCCGAGGATACTGGCCTGATCGTCAAGATGGGCCTGCGGCTGATGGAGCTGGCCTGCCGGCAGGCGGCCGGGTGGCCGGACGAGCCGTTCGTGAGCGTCAATCTCGCGGTGCGGCAGATCCGCCATCCGGGGCTGGTCGCGGACGTGTCGGCGGTACTGGACCGGACCGGCCTGCCGGCGCACCGGCTGCAGTTGGAGATCACCGAGAGCGCGCTGGCCGGGCGGGACACCGGTACCGTCGAGACGCTGACCGGGCTCGCGAACCTCGGGGTACGGCTGGCGATCGACGACTTCGGCACCGGGTACGCCAACCTGACCTACCTGCGCGACCTGCCGGTGCACACGCTGAAGCTGGCCGGTCCGTTTGTGCACTGCCTGCGCACTCCGAACGTGTCCGACGCGGCGGGGGAGACGATCCTGGGCGCGCTGATCTCGCTCGGGCACGCGCTGGGGCTGACCGTGACCGCGGAGGGCGTGGAGACCCGGACCCAGGCCCGGCGGCTCGCCGTGTTCGGCTGCGATCTCGGTCAGGGCTGGCACTTCGGCCGGCCGGCACTGGTACCGGCACTGACGAGCTGACCCACCTGGGGTTGGTCCGCGGCGCGGGCCGACGTGGCAGAATCGTGCCGAGGCAACCGATGGCAGCGATCGTGTCGCAGATCGAGATCGCCCGCCCGCCCGACGAGGTGTTCGCATACGTCACCGACGTGTCGCGCTTCCCGGAGTGGCAGGGCGACGTGGTGCGGGTACAGGTCGAGGCTGGCGGCACTGCGGGGGTGGGCGCGCGGTTCACCACGACCCGCCGGTTCGCCCGCGCGGAGCGCACGCTGACCCAGGAGGTCACCGCGGTCGACGCGCCGCGAACCTGGGCGGCGCGCGGGATCGACGGTCCGGTCCGGCCCAGCGCGACGGTCGCGATCGAGCCGATCGACGGCGGTAACCGTTCCCGGGTCACCTTCGGGCTGGACTTCGTCGGGCACGGGCTGGGGGTGGCGCTGCCTCCGCTGGTTCGCCGGCAGGCCGAGCGCGGTGCCCCGGTCAGCTACCGCAGGCTCAAGGAGCGCCTGGAGTCCGGCCCGCGTTAGGCGGGCATCACACCCGGGTCATGGCCGGCCGGGAAGGTCGCCAGCCAGCGGCGCTGCGCGTCCGTCTCGGGTACCGGATGGCCGCGGGCCGCGCCGATCAGCTGCCAGGCCCGCTCCGCGGGGGTACCGAGGCGGACCAGCAGCGCTCCGGCGACCAGCGAGGAGCGGCCGATCCCGCCCCGGCAGTGGATCACGACGTGCCGGCCGTCCGCCAGCTCCGCGGCCAGCGCGTCGACCAGCGCGGCCGCCTCGACCCGGTCGGGTACCCCGAAGTCGCGGATCGGGAACGCGCGGAACTCCAGGCCCGCGCGGGTGGCCGCGGCCGGTTCGCCGGACAGGCCCAGCAGCCGGCGCTCGGCGGCCGGCAGCAGGCAGACCAGGATGTCGACGCCGGCGGCGCGCAGGTCCGCCAGTTCGCCGTCGAGCCGGCGGCCGCCGCGCGGGCGGGGCATGATGCCCAGCCGGCCCGGCCCCGGTACCGGAATCGGATAGCACTCCATGACGCCTCCTTGCGCTATCGTGCCGGGTCCGCGGCGCGGCCCGCGGCGGTTGCGGCCCGCGCCGCCCGCCGCGCGCCGCGATCTTGGACGCCTGTCGCCCCTGAAGGGGGTACCGGCGTCCAAGATTTCCCTCAGCCGGAGGGCGCCGCCGGGTCCGCGGCTGGAAGGATTGCCGCATGGAACCCACGCGCACCGCGGAGCGGGCAGCGGCTCCGCGCCCGGCGGCGGCAGCCGGCGACCACCTGGCCCGCAAGGGAGTCCGCACGGTCGCCCTCACCTGGGTGGACAACGCCGGCATCACCCGGGTCAAGACGGTGCCGCTGAACCGGCTCCAGCACGCCGTCGACTGGGGCGTCGGGATGTCGCCGGTCTTCGATGTGTTCCTCGTCGACGACTCGATCACGACGAGCCGGTACATCGGCGGGCCGGCCGGCGACCTGCGGCTGTTTCCGGACCTGGGCCGGCTCACCGCGCTCGCCGGACAGCCCGGCTGGGCCTGGGCGCCGGCCGACCGGCGTACCCAGGACGGCGAGCCGCATGTCGCCTGCCAGCGCACGTTCGCGCAGAACATCGTCCGGCAGGCGGCCAAGGCGGGGCTGACGCTGAAGATGGCGTTCGAGGTGGAGTGGTTCGTCGGCGCGCAGGACGGTACCCCGGCCTGCCGCGGGCCGGCCTACGGGATGACCCGCGTCATCGAGCTGTCCGCATACATCGATGCGGTGCTGACCGCGCTGCGCGAGCAGGACGTGCCGGTACAACAGTTCCACCCGGAGTACGCCCCGGGACAGCTGGAACTGTCGGTGGGCGCCGCCGATCCGGTGGCGGCCGCCGACCGCAACATCCTTGTGCGGCAGACGATCCGGGCCGTCTCGCAGCAGCACGGGTACCACGTGTCGTTCGCGCCGACGGTGGTGGCCGGCGGTGTCGGCAACGGCGGGCACCTGCACCTGTCCGCCTGGCAGGACAGGGCCAACCTGTTCAGCGGCGGGGACGGGCCGCACGGGCTCACCGACCGCGGCGAGTCGGTGCTCGCCGGGCTGCTCGCGCGGCTGCCCGCGCTGTGCGCGATCGGCGCGCCGAGCCCGGGCAGCTACCTGCGACTGGTACCGCAGCGCTGGGCCGGGCCGTGGCACTGCTGGGGACTGGAGAACCGGGAGGCCGCGCTGCGCTTCATCACCGGCAGCGCGGGGGAGCGGGACCGGGCGGCCAACGCCGAACTTAAATGCTTCGACGCGTCGGCCAACCCCTACCTGATCGCCGGGGCGGTCACCGCGGTCGCGGCCGCCGCGCTTTCCGCGGGGTTGCGGCTGCCCCCGGAGGTACCGGGTGATCCCGCCCTGCTGCCCGAAGCCGACCAGCCGCCGCGGCTGCCGCAGAGCGTGCCCGAAGCCGTTGCGGCGCTTCGGAAAGACGATCTGCTGCCGGACGCGCTCGGTGCACCGCTGCTGGAGGCGTTCTGCGCGGTACGCCTCGCCGAGCACGAGCTGTTCGCCGATGCCGAGCCGGCCGCGGTGGCCGAGGCGACCCGGTGGAAGTACTGAACGGGCCGCTGGTCGACGCGCACTGCCACACGGTCGTCGCGGCCGACCTGGACCTGCCCGGGTTCGCCCGGTGGTGCACCGAGGCCGGGTCACCTGATCCGTCCTATGTGGACAGTCAGGTCGGGCTGGCGGTACGGCGCTGGTGCCCGCCGGTGCTGGGCCTTGCGGCGCACACGCCGTTACCGGAGTACCTCGCCCGGCGGGCCGAGCTCGGCTGGCGCGCGGCGACCGCGGCACTGCTGCGGTCGGCGGGCCTGGCAGAGCTGCTCGTCGACACCGGGCTGGACGGGTTGCCGCTGAAGGACTTCGGCGACCTGGCCGGTGCGCCGGTTCGCGAGGTGGTCCGGCTGGAACGGGTCGCCGAGACGCTCGCCGGTACCGACGCGGCCGGCTTCGCCGACGGGTACCGCACCGCGTTGCACGACCGCGTCGCGACCGCGGTCGCGGTGAAATCCGTTGCGGCGTACCGGTTCGGCCTGGCCCTTCCGCCCGACCGCCCCGCCGACGCCGACGTGCGGCGCGCGGCCGGAACCTGGCTCGGCAAAGGCGGCGGCCGGCTGACCGATCCGGTGCTGCTGCGGTTCGTGCTGTGGGCCGGGGTCGACACCGGGCTGCCGGTGCAGGTGCACACCGGCTTCGGCGACCGCGACCTGTCCCTGCGCGACGCCGATCCCGCGCTGCTGCAACCGTTCCTCGCCGCCGTCGAGCCGGCCGGGGTACCCGTCGTGCTGCTGCACTGCTACCCGTACCAGCGACAGGCCGGCTGGCTCGCACTGGTGTACCCGCACGTGTACGTCGACGTCGGGCTCACCATGACCCATCTCGGGGTACGGGCGGCCGCCGCCCTCGGCGAGTTCCTCGAACTGGCGCCGTTGCGCAAGCTCATGTTCTCCACCGACGCCTACGGTCTGCCCGAGCTGTACCCGGTGGCCGCGGCCCAGTTCCGCACCGCACTGCGCACACTGCTCGACGGCTGGCTCGCCGCCGACGCACTGTCCACAGTGGACGCCGAACGGATCGCGGCCGGCATCTGCGGCGGTACCGCCCGGCGGGTGTACCGGGTCCCGGCGCGACCGTGACCACTCAGTGGAAGGGATCTCCCCAGCACGGCACCCGGCACGCAAGACTACGAGGAGCACAAGGCAACCCAGCGCCCGTTCCTGTCGCCGCCGCACGATTCGCAGGAGGGATCGCGATGACCGACCTGTCCCGGCTGATCCTGGGCACCGCACCGGACTCGTGGGGCGTGTGGTTCGCCGAGGATCCGCACCAGGTGACCTGGCGCCAGTACCTCGACGAGGTGCCCAAGGCCGGGTACTACTGGACCGAACTGGGGCCGCCGCGGTTCCTGCCGCAGGATCCGGTACAGCTGCGGGACGAACTGGCCCGGCGCGGCCTGCAGGTGTGCGGCGGCACGGTGTTCGCTGGCCTGCACCGGGGCGCCGACGCGCTGCGCGACGCGATCGCGGCCTTCAGCCGCGAGGCCCGGCTGCTCACCGAGGTCGGCGCACGGTACCTGGTGCACCTGCCCGAGCAGTACACCGACATGCATACCGGCACCGCCACCGAGGGCGTGCGGCTGGACGAGGAACAGTGGAAGAACCTGGTGACCGGCACCAACGAACTGGGCCGGGTGATCCGCGAGGAGTACGGCGTGGACCTGGTGTTCCACCCGCACGCCGACACCCACGTCGACACGCAGGACCGGGTGGAGAGGTTCCTCGCCGACACCGACCCGCGGTACGTGAACCTGTGCCTGGACACCGGACACGTCGCGTACTGCGGCGGCGACAACGTCCAGATCGTCGAGCGGTTCCCCGAGCGGATCACCTACGTGCACCTGAAGCAGGTGGATCCGGCGGTGCGCGAGCGGGTGCGCCGGGAGAACCTGTCGCTGGCGGAGGCGGTACCGCTGGGCGTGATGGTCGAACCGCCGTACGGCGAGCCGCGGATGCCGCCGTTGCTCGACGCGCTGGCCCGGCTGGACCGGGACATCTTCTGCGTCATCGAGCAGGATCTCTACCCGGTGGCGCCGGACGTTCCGCTGCCCATCGGCGCGCGAACCGCCGGGTACTTCGCCGGCTGCGGGCTCGGCCCGGTGCGCCGGTGGCCGTACCGCCGTTAGTTCCGGAAGGAGGCATCGTGACCCTCAACGTCGGAGTGATCGGCGTGGGCATGATCGGGCAGGACCACATCCGCCGGCTCACCCAGGTGCTGTCGGGAGCCCGCGTGGTCGCGGTCACCGACGTGGACCTCAACCGGGCCAAGGCGGTCGCGGGCGAGCTGGCCGGTGCCCGGATACACGAGAACGGGCAGGACCTCATCGGCGACGACGACGTGGACGCGGTCATCGTCGCCTCGTGGGGGCCGACGCACGAGGAGTACGTGCTGGCGTGCATCGCGGCGGGCAAACAGGTCTTCTGCGAGAAGCCGCTGGCGACCACCCGGGAGGCGTGCGAGCGCATCCTCGACGCGGAAACGAAAGCCGGGCGCCGGCTGGTGATGGTCGGCTTCATGCGCCGGTATGACGACGGGTACCGCGCGATGAAGGACACCATCGCCCGCGGCGACATCGGTGCGCCGCTGATGTTCCACTCGGCGCACCGCAACGCGACGGTACCCGGGCACTACGTCAGTGACATGATTGTCAACGACACCTGCGTGCACGACGTCGACATCGCGCGGTTCCTGCTCGACACGGAGATCGTGGCCGCCCGGGTGGTCAAGCCGCGGCGCAACAGCAATGCCGCCGACCACCTGACCGACCCGCTGTTCCTGCTGTTCGAGACCGCCGACGGCGCGATCGTCGACGTGGAGGCGTCCATCAACATCCAGTTCGGGTACGACATCCGCGGCGAGGTCGTCGGGGAGAGTGGCACGGTCGAGCTGGCCGAGAGCGCGGCGGTGCTCGTCAAGCGCGCCGGCGGGTACGCCGGGCGGATACCCGAAGACTGGCGGGAACGGTTCGTGCGCGCCTACGACCGCGAACTGCAGGAGTGGGTCGACGCGGCGACCGCCGGCCGGTCCACCGGGCCCAGCTCCTGGGACGGTTACGCCGCAACGGTTGTGTGCGATTCGGCGCTCGCGGCGTTGCGCAGCGGCGAGCGCGTCGAGGTGTCCCTGCGCGAGCAACCGGAGCTGTACCGATGAAGATCGCTCTCGATCCCGCGATGTACCACGCCGACCTGTCGGTCGCCGACGAGGTACGCCGGGCGGCCGACCTCGGCTACGAGTACCTGGAACTGTCCCCGCGGGCGGACTTCTTCTTCTGGTACCGGTACCCGAAGGCCGACGACGACACGCTGGCCGAGGTGAAGAACGCGTTGCGGGAGACCGGTGTCACGATGCTGTCGCTGGTGCCGGTGTTCAACTGGGCCTCGGTCGACGAGCAGGAGCGCGAGGCACAGGTACGCAACTGGCGGCGGCTGCTGGAGATCGCCGTGGAACTCGAATGCCCCGTCGTCAACTCCGAGCTGTCCGGAAACCCCAACGACGCGCGCCGTAGCGAGCACGCGTTCTACCGGTCGATGGACGAGCTGATCCCGGTCTTCGAGCGGTACGGCATCGGGCTGAACCTGGAGGCGCATCCGTACGACTTCGTGGAGACCCACGACGAGGCGCTGCTGGTGATCCGCGGGCTCAACAAGCCGTGGGTCAACTACGTGTACTGCGCGCCGCACACCTTCCACCTGTCCGACGGTGCCGGCGACGTCGGCCGGATGCTGCGGTCGGCCGGCCCGAAGCTGGCGCACCTGCACGTCGCCGACTGCCTGAACCACAAGCTGCACGTGGGCAACCGGTACATCGTCAACCCGCCCGGCGTGGACGCCCGGGTGCACCAGCACAACGAGATCGGCAACGGCGACGTTGCCTGGGACGAGTTCTTCGGTACCCTGCGGGACCTCGATTTCGACGGCATCGCCACGGTGTGCGTCTTCGGCTGGGAGGAGCACGCCGACGACATCCACCGCCGGATGCTGGAGCGGCTCAGGACCGAGCTCGGCGGCACGGAGAAGGCACGCTCCGGTTGACCGCAAGGCCGCCCGGGTCGGATCGTTGATCCGTGGCGGTGCAGCGGGACGAGGTACGGAGCGCGCAGCGCCTCGCCTGCCTGGACAACCTCAAGGTGCTGCTGGTCGCCGGGGTCATCTTCGGGCACGCGTGGGCGGGGTACGCGGCGGTGGGCGGCTGGACCTACACCGCCGTGCGGGAGACCAGCCTGCATCCGCTGAGCATCGCGGTCGGGGAGGCGGTACTCGGGCCGTTCGGCTTGTTCGTGATGGGCTTCTTCTTCCTCATCGCCGGGCTGCTGACGCCGCAGTCCTTGGCGCGCAAGGGATCCGGCCGGTTCGCCGGGGACCGGCTGCGGCGCCTCGGGGTACCGCTGCTGGTGTTCACCGTCGTGCTGTGGCCGCCGCTGGTGTACCTGATGGACCGGGCCACCGGCCACCGGCCCGAGGTGTCGTTCACCGATCCCGGACACGTGTGGTTCGTCGAGGTACTGCTGCTGTTCTCGCTCGGGTACGCGGCGGTGTGGCGCACCGCGCCGCGGAGTTCTTCGGCGGCTGGCACTGGGCGGCGCTGGCCACCGCGACGACCGAGGGCCTCCTCTCCGTCATGGTCTCGGTGTGGTTGCTCGGTTTCGCGCAGCGCCGGCTGGACCGGCGCACCGGTACCGTCCGCGCGGCCGCGACGCGGGGCGCCTACGCCGCCTTCATCGTGCAGGGTCACGTGCTGATCGGGCTCGCGCTCGCGGTGCGGCCGCTGCACCTGCCGGCGGAGGCGAAGGCGCTCGCGGTCAGCGTTGTCGGGGTGGTGGCTTCTTTCGGCCTCGGCTGGTTGCTGGTGACCCGCACCGCGCTGGGCCGGCTGCTGTGACACCATCGCCGGCATGAGGGCGGTCGTCTACACCCGGACCGGCGACTCCGACGTGCTCGGCCTCGTCGAGCGTGCGGTACCGGAGCCGGGGCCGGACGAGGTACGGGTGCGGGTACGCGTGTCCGGCGTCAACCCGACCGACTGGCAGGCGCGCCGGGGTGGCGGATCCGGCCAGCCGACGGCGTTCCCGGAGATGGTACCGGGCGAGGACGGCGCCGGAACCGTTGACGCCGTTGGTCCCGGAGTACCCGCGGAGCGCGTCGGCCAACGGGTGTGGTTGTGGGAGGCGGCCTGGCAGCGGGCCGGCGGTACGGCACAGGAGTTCGTGGTGCTGCCGCAGCGGCAGGCGGTACCGCTGCCGGACGGCGCGTCGTTCGACCTCGGCGCGAGCCTCGGCATCCCGGCGCTGACCGCGCACCGCTGCCTGACGGTCGCGGTCGGTGGCCCGCAGCGGCTGGCCCCCGGCGCGCTCGCCGGCCGCACCGTGCTCGTCGCGGGCGGCGCGGGAGCGGTCGGCAACGCGGCGATCCAGCTCGCCCGCTGGGCCGGCGCCACGGTCGTGGCGACCGTCAGCGGCCCGGAGAAGGCGGCGCTGGCGCGGGCCGCGGGCGCCGCGACGGTGGTGAACTACCGCGAGGGCGATCCGGTGGCGGCCGTCCGTGCCGGCGCACCGGACGGCGTGGACATCGTGGTCGAGGTCGCCCCGGCGGCCAACGCCGCGCTCGACGCGGCGGTGGCGGCGGTCGGCGGTACGGTCGCGGCATACGAGGGCGAGGACCTCACCATCCCGCTGTGGCCGTTGATGCGCAAGAACATCGGGTACCAGTTCGTGCTCGTGTACACCGTCCCGGCCGCCGTCAAGCGGTACGCCGTCGAGGACGTCTCGGCCGCCGTGTCCGCGGGCGCGCTGCGGGTGGGTGCCGGGGCCGGGCTGCCGCTGCACCGGTACCCGCTGGCGCACGCGGCTCGGGCGCACGACGCGGTGGAGGGCGGGGCGGTCGGTAAGGTGCTCATCGACATCGACTGAAGGATCGGGGTGATGGTGTTGGGTCGGCGGGTCGCGGCACTGCTGCTGGGCGCGGCGCTGCTCGCCGGCTGTCAGGCGACCGGGCCGGTCGGCGTCTGGTCGCAGCCGTCGCCGTCCGCATCGCCGGCGGCTTCGGACCCGCCGTCGGTCGCGCCGTCGGTGTCGCCCAGCCCGGCACCGTCGACCTTTCCGGTACCGGCCGGGGTCAACGCCGGTATCGCCGTGTTCGACCGGCAGGCCGGTGCCTTCGTCGTCGAGCAGCACACCACCGCACGGTTCCGCTCGGCGTCGCTGGTGAAGCTGCTCATCGCGCTGGACTACCTGTGGAACCGCGGTCCCGGGTACGCGATCCCGGCCGCCGACCGGCCGCGCCTTTCCATCATGCTGCGCAGCAGCGACGACAACGCGGCCAGCTACTTCTGGAACCTGGACGGTCGCGACCAGATCGTCGTGCGGATGGCCGGTCGGTTGGGGCTCAAGGACACCACGCCGCCGTCGGCCGCGAACCGCACCGGCTGGGGCTCCACCGGCCTGAGCGCCGCCGACGTGGTACGGGTGTACCGGTACCTGCTCGACTCGGCGCCCGCCCCGGTACGCGACTTCGTGATGGGCAACCTGCACCAGTCGACGCCGTGCGGCACCGACCGGTACAACCAGACGTTCGGTATCCCGAGCGCGTTCACCAGGCCGTGGGCGGCGAAGCAGGGCTGGCACGGGTTCGGCGACATCCCGGCGAACCCGTGTACCGCCGGTGCGGTCGCGTCGCCGCGCCCGGTCACCGCTGACGTCGGCATCCTCGACGGCGCGGTGCTGCACACCACCGGTACCGTCGGCGCGGGCGACCGGTCGATCGTCGTGGTGCTGACGCAGCACCCGACCGGTACCCTGTTCAGCCGGGCGGTCGCCGAGCTGACCCGGCTGGTGCGGTCGCTGCCGGTACCCGGGGCGGTGCTGGCGGGCTGACGGTCAGAACGCGCTGACGGTCAGAACGCGCTGACGTTGCCCGGTGCCCGTTCGGCCCGGCTGAGCGCGCGCAGCAGCGCGGTCGCGCCGTGCCGCCGCACCGACAACCGGGTCAGCAGCTCGAACACCGGGTCGAGCACCGCGTCCGGCAGCGGCGGCGTCGTGATCCCGGCACTGACCGCCAGATCGTCGGAGTGCACCGCGATCTCCATCATGCGGGTGACGAGGAAGTCGTCCAGCCGCAGCCCCCACGGGCCGGACGGGGGCGCCACGGTCCGGTCGGCCGGCTCCTTGGGCAGCCGGTCGCGCAGTTCCCGTACCGCGGCCCGGGTGCGTGCCACGAGCGGCCCCGGACCTTCGCCCGCGGCGTCCTCACCGCCCTTGCGGATCGCCACGTTGACCTCGGCGTCGAGGTCCGCGCCGATCCAGGTGACCCGGGAGTAGTGGCCGAGCAGCGACACCGGTTCCCCGGCGGGGGCCGGCTGCTGCAGCGCCTGGCTGACGAACAGCACCTGGGAGCCGAGGTGCTCGGCCAACCCGCCCACGGTGAACCCGGTCAGCGCGCTCGGTTTCGTCCACGCGCCGGCCACCGCCGGATGGTCGAGCAGGTCCGCCGCCGACCCGGCAGCCACGAGGAAGGCGTCGCGTGTGCCCATAACGGCGTACCGTACCTTAGGCGTCACATCAGGGGGAGGTCCACGATGCCGACGGAACCGCCCGACCCTGCCGCCATCGCGATGACCCGGCTGGCCCTGCACGGCGCGGCGGAGCTGTTGCTCGCCGGGCCGCAGCACCGCACCCACGGCACCATCCGGCTGCGTATCGTGCCCGGCGGGTTCGCCACCGTCGCCGGTCCGGAGGTGCGCGTCGACGGCCGCGAGGTGGTCGCCGGCGACCGGCGGGCCGCGCTCGCCGGTACCACGTATGCGGCCGCCGGTGCCGAAGTCGGCATCGAGGCCGGTGCGCCGGTCGGCGTGTACCACGAGGGATCCGGCGCGGCACCCGGCGAGCACGTCGATGCGGATCCCGCGGTCGCCGGGTACCTCGCCGACTGCTTCGCCACCGGCGACGCGGCGCTGCGCCGGCTTGCGCCGGAACTGACGCCGGTGCTGTGGCCGGAGCACTTCGACGTCGGCGTCACCGTCGACGAGGTGAACTACGGCGTCTCGCTCGGCGACTCCGCGGTACCCGAGCCGTACGCCTACGTCGGCCCGTGGCAGCCGCGTGCCGGCGAGTTCTGGAACGTCCCGTTCGGTGCGGCCCGGTTGCTGCGCGAGCTCGGCGACACCGACGGCGTGGCCGCGTTCTTCGCCCAGGGCCGCGAGTACGCCGCCCGCGACCCGCTCGCCAGCTGAAGCGCGGCGCGCGCCGCCGGCCCGCATCGCGAAAAAACCGGCCCGCGAAAAACCGGGCCCGCGAAACAACCGGGCCCGGGAGCCGAAGCCCCCGGGCCCGTGGCCCACATCCGCCCGGCTACCCGAGCTGCACGTGCCAGACCTTGTCGTTGCTGTTGTTCGGCGTGCTGTCCTTGTCACCGCTGGAGTTGGTCATCCACATGCCGCCGTCCGGCGCCGGCTCGACCGTCCGCAGGCGGCCGAAGGTACCGGAGAAGAACTGCTGCACGTTGGTCAGGCTGCTACCGCTGATGACCTCGCGGTACAACCGGGTACCGCGCTCGCACGCGACGTAGAGCACGTCGCGGATGATGGTGATGCCGGAGCACGAGCCCTGCGCCACCGGGTAGGTGTGCTTCGGGGCGATCAGGCCGGACTGCCCGCAGCTGCCGGTACCGTTCGCGGTGCCTTCGCAGATCGGCCAGCCGTAGTTGCCGCCCTTCTGGATGAGGTTCGTCTCATCCATGACGCTGTTGCCGAACTCCTGCTCCCACAGCCGGCCCTGCGAGTCGAACGCCAGCCCCTGCGGGTTGCGGTGCCCGTAGCTCCACACGGCGTTGCCGAACGGGTTGTCCGACGGGATGCTGCCGTCCGGGTGGATGCGCAGCACCTTGCCGTTGAGGCTGTTCTTGTTCTGCGCGTTGTTGCCGTTCTGCGCGTCACCGGTGGAGGCGAACAGGAACTGGCCGTCCGGGCTGAACCGCAGCCGGCCGCCGTTGTGGAACTTGTTCTTCAGGATCCCGCTCAGCAGCACCTGCTCCGAGCTCATGGTCACGGTGTCGGTCGTCGGGTTGTACTTGAACCGGGAGATCCGGTTGTCGCTGGAGGTGGTCCGGAAGACGTACAGCCAGTGGTCGGTGCTGAACGACTTCGGGTTGATCTCCAGGCCCAGCAGGCCGCCCTCACCGTCGGTGCTCTGCGTGTTCGGGAAGGTGCCGAGGTTCTTCTTGGCGCCGGTCTTCGGGTTCAGGTGGATGATGTCGTGCGTGTCCCGGCGGTTGTACAGGATGGTGCCGTCGGGCATGGTGACCAGACCCCACGGGATGTCCGTGTCGGAGGTCAGCGTGGTGACGGCGCAGACGTTGGCGCAACCGGTACCGGTCTTCACCGACACCGAGCTGCTCATGGCGGACTTGTTGCCGGCGGGGTCGCGCGCCTGCACCGTGTAGGTGAACGTGGTGTTGGCCGCGAGCGCCGAGTCGGTGAACGTGGTCGCCGGCGGCGTCTGCATGGTACCCACGACGGAACCCACCTGCGCGCCGTTGCGGAAGATGTCGTACGCGATGACCGCCACGTTGTCGGTGGAGGCGGTCCAGGTCAGCGTGATGTTGGTACCCGACGCGGTGCCCTTGAGGTTGGTCGGCGTGGTCGGCGGCGTCGGGTCGGGGCACGCCGGCGGCGTGATGTTGACCGTCGGGCTGCTGCCCTGCGAGACGTTGCCGGCCGCGTCGCGCGCCTGCACGTACAGGCCCCACGGCACGTTCTGCACCACGTTGAAGCTCGTCGACAGCGTGGTACCGCTGACGGACTTGATGAGCTGGCCGTCGTGGAAGACGTCGTAGGCGACGACGCCGACGTTGTCCGTCGAGGCGTCCCACGCGAAGGTGACCGAGCTACAGGTCAGGTTGCTCGCCCGCGGGTTCGTCGGCGCGGTCGGCGACTGGGTGTCGCCACCGCTGACGTTAGCGGAGAGGTTGTCCACGTTCGGGCCGCCGGCCGTGCCGGTCGCGGTGGCCCGGATCTTGTTGCTGCCCGACGCGAGGTTCAGCGTGGTGGTCACGGTCTGCCAGGTGTTCCACGAGCCGGTCGAGTTGAACGCCAGGTTCGTGCGCTGGGCGGTGCCGTTGACCGAGATGGTCAGCGGCCGGTTGGCCGTGGAGCCGTTGGCGTACCGGAACGTCACGCTGACGCTACCCGCCGTCGACGTGCCGACCGTGAACTCGACGTAGCTGCCCGCCACGTTGTTGTAGTCAGCGAAGCCGGTACCGGTGAAGCCCGGGTGGTTGGTCGCCACCACGGCCTGCGACAGCGTCGCGTTCTCGGCTTCGAATACGGATGCCGCGGCCGAAGCCGAGCCCATGCCGGCGACGATGACGCCGACGGGAACGACGGCCACCGCCACCGCGGCGGCCATCCACCGCCCGACCCGCGGCCTCGCCGGTGCTGTTCGGGACATTGAGTGGTACCTCCCAGTTCGCATCAACCACCCGGGGGAAGGGTGGTCCCGGCCGGTGGCGGGAGCCGGCCTCAAGTTGATCTTGCTCTGATCAGAGCATATCGATGCGCATGCTAGCGATCGACGGCGCCGCGCGCACGGCTGCGCACCATCGCACGGAAACGCACAGTGAAGCTACGACGGAGCGACGACGATGCGGTCGACGTCCGCTGCCCGGCTGTCCAGATTGTCCAACACGATGGTATTGCCGGTACCGGCCGTGAGCACCACGCCGACCGAGGTGGACGCCACGCTGGCCGGACCGGTCGATGGGTAGCGCAGCGTGACCGGAGCACCACCGTTCACCGTCATCCGGCCGGCCCGGTCGGCGCGGTCCGGGTTCTGGAAGTACACGGTCACCGTGTACCGCCCGCCGCCGCCCCCGGCGATACCGCCGAACACGAGCATGCCGCCGTTCGGGGCGCCCAGCGCGTACACGCCTGCCGCACCGGACGCGCCGCCCATCGGCGCCACCCGGGCACCGTGGAACAGCACGTTGCCGGACGCCTCCGCCTCGTAGGAGACCGGTTGCAGCGGCGGCGGCAGGGCCGGCGGCTGGCTGGTCGGGGCCGACGGTGCCGGACTCGGTGACCGGCTGGGCGAGCTGCTCGGGCTCGCGCTCGGGCTCAAGCTCGGGCTCGGGCGCGCGGCCGTCGGCGAGCGGCCCGCGGGGCTGCTGCCGTCGGGCGCCGCCGGCGTCGGGGGCGCAGCCGGCTGACCCACCGCGGGTACCCGCGGCTTCTGCGGCGCGGTCAGCACGATGACGACCAGGGACAGCAGGACGAGTACCGCGACACCGATGCCACCGGCCACCAGAACCGTCCCGCGCAAGGCGGGTACCGGTGCCCGGCGTCGCCCCTGATACTCGGCTGACTCCGGCTCGGCCACGACAAGATCCTGTCGACCGGCCCGGCCGGCGTCAACTAGCCGGCCTATCGACCTCCAGACACTGCACATGCGGACCACCGGCCGCGGTGGCCGCGGTGGCGCGCACGGTGTTCATCCCGGAGTGCAGGTCGACCAGCAGGGTACGGGTCTCCCAGTCGCTCCACGCCGGGGTGTTGCCGAACGCCAGGCCGGGCGCGACCGGTACCCCGTCGACCGTCACGTCCATCGGCCGCACCACCGGGGTCGCGTTGGCGTACCACAGGTTCAGCACCGCAGGGCCGGCCTGCCGCGCGAACACCCGCCACTCGACGAAGCCGCCCGCCTCCTGCGGGAAGCTCGCGAACGTGGTCGGGTGGGGCCCGTCCAGGCCGGAGTCCACCGTGCCGCCCTGCACCGTCGCCTGCTCGATCGGGTACCGCGTCCACAGCCGCCCATCGGCACCCTCCACCCACTTGGCCGCGCGCAGGTTCGTGACGAGCATCCAGGTGTCCTCCAGCGATCCGGAGGTGTCGCGCAGGGACCGGTAGATGCCCCACTTCGGGCGTACCCGGTCGCCCAGCCAGGTGGTCACCCCGGTCGTCACCGTATCGATCACCGTCGTACCGCCGTCGCGCACCGCCCAGTGCACCCAGCCGTCCGGCGCGGCACCGATGCCGATCGCGAACTCGATGTCGATCCAGTGG
This sequence comes from Actinomycetota bacterium, assembly GCA_005885555.1. GTDB lineage: Bacteria > Actinomycetota > Actinomycetes > Mycobacteriales > Micromonosporaceae > AC-43. The sequence goes on along the minus strand of VAWN01000088.1, from coordinate 94,326 downwards.
TTCTGCAGCGGTACCAGGTCCACCGAGCCGACCAGCCTGTTGGTCGCGAAGACCCGCAGCTCCAATGTCTGCTTCCCGCCGGTGCGGCGCAGCGACTGCACCACGATCGGGTCGCTGCCGGTACCGGGCATCTTCATCTGCATGATGTGGCAGAACGTCGTGGTGGCCTTGAGCGTGTCCGGGATGAACAGCGAATAGGTGAACCGCCACGCCTCGCGGTACAGCATCGACAGCGTGCGCTGGCCGACCCGCATCCCGCGCACCTCCTGGCGCTGCCGGTCGGTGGAGATGTCGCGGTCGGCGAGGTACATGTTGAAGCGGTAGTCGTCGGCCTGTACCGCGATGTGCGGCGCCTTCGCCGGGTTGGAGTTGGCCCGGTCGTCCTCGACGTGTTCGAACGCGGCGAGCCCGTCGACCGCGGCCTGTGGCGTCCAGCGCAGTCGCCAGCCGGCCTCGGGCAGTTCCGGTCCTGTCTGATCCGGTGCGGCGGCCGCTGCCCGTGGGGTGAACGCGGCCGTGGCGGCCGCCGCGGTACCCAGCAACACGACCGTCCGGCGGTTCGGCATGGCCGGCAGCGTACGGCAACAGGCCGCCCGCGGTCGCCCGGCCGGCCCGCGTGACGGAACCCGGGGGCCGGCCGGCCCTCGTCAGGGCATCAGCGCGGCGACGGCGGCGCGGGCGGTGTCCTCGTGCTTCTGGTACGCGCCGGGGAAAGCCGACCGCTGCACCGCTTGTGCCGCATCGGTGACGCTCAGGGCCTGCCAGCCGCTGACCTTCACCAGCCGGTCGTAGAACGCACCGGTGGAGTAGCGCGGATCCATCAGCTGCGCGACGGTACCCCAGCCCTGGCTCGGCCGCTGCTGGAACAGCCCGACCGAGTCGAGGTTGACCGACACGCCTTCGTGCGGATACGTCAGCGATTCGGGCACCGCGCTGCTGGCCACGTTGTGCAGATCGCTTTCCTGCAACGCGGTCGCCACCGCGACGACGGCCGCCTGGCGGGGCAGGTTGCGCTTGCGGGTCACCTCGACGATCGTGGCGACGTTGGCGGTCTGCGTGAGGGTGAGCCCGGCAACGGGTACCAACTTGGGGCTGGGGGAGGGCGACGGCGACGGCGCCGCCTGCGGCGCGGACCGCGCCTGGCCGCGCGACACCTCATCCTGCGCGCTGGCCCGCTGCCTGTCGAGATCGGCCGCGGGCACCGCGGGCGGTGCGGCCGCCGCGGGGCGGCGCGGGCCGAGTGCGCCGGAGACCAGCACCGCGGTACCGGCGGCGAGCGCCAGCCCGAGCAGCAGCAGGACCAGGTGACGGCGGAGGGAGCGGCGCGCGGCGTGTCGGCCGCGCGGTCGGCGGCGCCCGTTGTGCATGGTGGTACGAACTCCTTACGTGCGTCCGGGGAGGGGAACCCATGGCAGGGTGGCCCGCCCGCATCGGCCGGTGTCGTACCGGCTGTGCGGTGTCCCGCATCGGGGTATCCGCGCGTGGGGCACGCGGAAGCGGGCCGCGATCAGCGGCCTGGATCGGGCGGACTCAGCTACAGCGGGGTTGGCCCCCGGGTCGCGCGCACGATGAACATGGCCTCCTTATCGGCCGCCTACCGGGTTAGCTGACGGATTCGGGCTGGAAGCTCGCCCTACCACGCGGCTGCGCGGATTCACCCCAGAATTGCGGTGGGTCCCCGGTTCGTCGATGCGATTCGGCGGCGTCCGCGGGTGCGGACGAGGCCCCACCCTACCCGGCCGCGGGCCGTCCGGCCACCGGGGTGGGGCGGCGCGGTTGCAGGCCCGCCGCGCGGTACGCGTCATCGATCAGCGCCATCGTCGGTACCGCATCAGCCGCGCCGGTCAACACCGGCCCGCCGTCCAGCACCGCGGCCCGGAAGGCGCGTAGCTGGCAGGCGTAGGTGCTCGGCCCCGGTACCCGTTCCCGCGTGACGCCGGCCGGGGTGCGCACCGTCACGCGGTGGAAGTAGTGCGGCGCAACGAAGTTGAACACCCGGATCGTGCCGGATTCGCCGTCGATGCGCAGTGACACATCCAACAGTCGCCGGGACCACATCGAGCAGATCGCGCGGCCGGTCGCGCCGTCCGGGTACCGCAACGTGATGTCCATCGCCCGGTCCACGCCGGGCGAGCGCAGCTTCGCCGTCGCCGACTCGACGACCGGCTCGCCGGGGCCGAAGGTGCGCAGTGCATGCAGGGGATAACAGCCCGCGTCCATCAACGCGCCGCCGGCCAGCCCCAGGTTGTACCGGATGTCCGCGAACTTCGGCAGCGGAAAGCACATCCGCGCCTCGACATGCCGCACCGGGCCGATCGTGGCGGTCAGCTCCCGTACCCGGTCGGCCAGCGGGTGGTACCGGTAGTGGAACGCCTCCATCACCACCCGGCCGCTGTCCGCCGCCGCGCGGGCGACCGAGCGCGCCTCGGCCGCGTCGGCGGTGAACGGCTTCTCGCACAGCACGTGCTTGCCGGCCGCGAGCGCGTGCACCGTCCACAAGCCGTGCAGCCCGTTGGGTAGCGGGATGTACACCGCGTCGAGGTCGGTCGCGGCGACCAGCGCGGCGTAGCTGTCGTACACGCTCGGGATGCCGTGCCGGTCGGCGAACCGTTGCGCCCGGGCCTTGTCGCGCGCAGCGATGCCGGCGACCGTGACCCCGGGTACCTCCCGGGCCGGCTTCACCAGAGCGTGCGGTGCGATGGCGGCGGCGCCGAGGACGCCGATGCGTAGCTCATCCACGAAGGGAAATGTACCGGTCGGCCGCGCGGACGCCGTGCTCGGCCAGCACCGCGTGGAACCGCTGGTGCCGGGGCAGTAGGTCACTTCTCCACGAACGAGATGCCCAGCAGGTCCGGGGTGAACGCGAGCCAGTTGTTGCGCTGTTCCAGCAGCGTCGACAGTGGCGCCTCGACGCCGCCGGGCAGCACGACGAGGTCGTCCTCGTGACGGGTACCGGTGTTGTTGACGACCAGCCAGTCCGGCAGGTTGCCGTCGAATCCCTTCGCCACGTCCTTGAGGTAGTCGGTGGCGCGACGGAACAGCTTGGGCAGGATCAGCTGCCCCTCGGGGCCGATCGACTTCTGGTCGACCAGTTGGAACAGCGGCGTCTGGTCCACCGCCCACACCCCGGTCTTGTCCTCGCGCGCGCCGCGGGCGACCTCGCGCAGGTGCCGCACGTGCGGCGCCGGGGTCGAGGTGTAGAACGTCGGGTACGCCAGGCCCGCGGACAGCGCCTGGGCGTTGAGCGTGCGGTCCAGCACCGAGTTGGTGACCTGGGTCCAGGCGCCGTCGGTCGGTCGCCGCCCGGCACCCACCTGCAGGTAGGAGACCGGCCGGCCGTTGGGGTCCGACGCCTTGGTGTAGATGACCGCGGGGATCGTGTCCGGGGTCGCGGACAGGACCGTGGTGCTGCCGGTCTCGTAGGTCACGTCGGTGAAGCCGACCTGACCGAGCAGCCAGTCGCGGGCGGTGTCGCCCGACGGTTGCAGCGAGCCGCCGTAGTGCAGCTCGGGTGCGTCGATGGCTTCCAGGCGCAGCTGGACGCTGTCGTCGCGGGTACTGCGCCGGATCTTGTAGCCGCGGTACAGGTCGTCGAAGAGGTCCGGGGTCTCGGCGATGAACCGGATGGAGTCCCCGTCCGGCTGGTACCCGACGATGACGAGGTTGCCGTGCATGGCCAACAGGTACGGGGAGGACATGCGGGGACTCTAGGCCGCCGCTGCGGTACACCGAGCGCGGCGTCGCGGAGCCGACACGGATCGTGTCCGAACGGCGGCGCGATCTGCCGGATAGTCTCACGGTGTGACCGACCGCGAGCGCACGCCGCCGACCCTCGGCGACATCATCCGGCAGCAGCGGGAGCTGGCCGAGCTGCCGCTGCGCCAGCTCGCCA
>VAWN01000088.1:75196-90194 GCA_005885555.1 Actinomycetota bacterium | reverse complement strand
CCGGCAATGCGCGAAAGCCCGGGAACGACACCGGTCCCGGGCATCCGCGCGACGCTTAGGGTTACGCGAGGAGCTCGCGCGCGGCCTTGAGGTACGCGGCGTTGAGGTCCTGCACGAACGTCGCGTGCGCGCTGACGGCGGTCTTCAGCCAGTCGACCGGCGCGGCCTCGGCGGCCTGCTGCTCGGCCTGGACGAACCCGTCGACGGCCTGCTCGTAAACGTCCAGCGCCTTGCGGCCCAGTTCCTTGCCGGTACCGAAGGCCTGGGTCGCGGTCTCGTTGAACTCGGTCATCATCGTCTCCTTAGCACATCTCGTTGTCTGCTAACACGCTAGCAAAGCAATTGCTAGCAGCCAACGTGACCGTGCCCACGCGGTGACCGGGGGCGGCGCGGTGACCGGGGGCGGCGCGTTGAGATCTTGGACGCGTCCACCCCCTGCAAGGGGTACTCGCGTCCAAGATCTCCGGGGGAGCCCGGCGCCGACCGGAACCGGCGGCCGGCGCCGGTACGTCCAACTCTCATGAACCGACGACTGCTGGCCGCGCTGGCCGCGACGCTGCTGCTGCTCCTGTCCGCGTGCGCCAACCGGACCGGAACGGCAGCCAACGGGACCGGAGCCTCGACGGAGCCGTCGCCCGCCGGGGTCACCCTGTCGCTGGTACGCAGCGGCGGGTTCGCCGGGGTCAAGGACGAGATAACCGTCGATCCCGGCGGCACCTGGACCGCCGCCGACCGCGCCGGCAACCGGCGTACCGGTCAGCTCACCGACGCGCAACGCATCGCGCTGCAGGGCCTGGCGGCCGATCCGCGGCTGCGCCAGGAAGCCGCCCGGGTGCCGAGCCCGACCAGCTGCGCCGACTTCTACAGCTATGCGCTGACCGTGAACGGCATGCGGATCAGCTTCGTCGACTGCCCGACCGACACCGACCGTCCGGAGGCGGCGCACGCGATCGTCATGCTGGTGACGCAGGCCGTCGGTACCTGATGCTCAGGTGTGCTGCAGGCTCAGGTGTGCTGCGTCGCGATGTTCGAGGGCCGCCCGTAGTAGAAGGCCCGTACCCGCACCGTTGCGCTGCGCTGGTCCGCCAGCGTGAGCAGGCCGACCGAGGTGACGTCGGGGTCGAGCACCTCGGTCACGGTGTAGTCGGCGCTGCCCGGGGTGCGCAGTTCCAGGAGGTACCCCTCCTCGTCGCTGGCGTGGTCGACCCAGGTGAACCGCACCCCGCCGGCCGGCATGAGGGTGGCGACCAGGTCGGTGGGCGCGGCAGCGGCGGCGCCGGTACCCCGGATCGACCGCGCGGTCACCGGACCGCGCGGCAGCTTCCGCGGTGCCGCCCAGGGCTGGTCGCTCGGCTCGGCGTTGTCGTCGACCGGGCCGGGCGGCAGCTGCACCTCGACCGCGTTCGACACCGGCCCGAAGTACGGCCGGATCCGGTAGTGGAACGCGGTCGCCGGCATCAGGTCGGGATGGGTGAACGTGGTCTGCCGCGGGGGTACGAACTGCAGGATCGTGTACTGCCCGCCGGCCCCGGTGGCGAACTCGACCACCCGACCGGCCGCGTCCGGTTCGCCGCCACGCCACGTCAACCGCACCGAGTCGGCCGAGGCGAGCGTGGCGGTCAGCTGCGTGGCACCCGGGGCGGACGACGGCGTCGCGCCACGCGGCGCGGTACCGCAGCCGGCCAGCGCCGCCAGGGTCAGCGCGGCGGCGACGAGTGTCCGCCTGATCACGGCACCACACCCTAGGTGCCGCCCGCCGGCCGGACAAGGACGTACCGCCAGACGGACATCTGGCATCATCTATCGGTGCGGCCGCGCCGGCTCAGGGGAGCGGGTGCCGGGCGGCCCAGGCGGCGACCTGGGTACGTGAGCTGAACCCGAGCTTGCTCAGGATGTTCTCCACGTGGCTCTCCGCGGTGCGCTGCGAGATGACCAGCCGGGCGGCGATCTGCCGGTTCGACATGCCCTCGGCGACCAGCCGGGCGACCTGGCGCTCGCGCGGCGTGAGCGGGGACGTCTCGGCCGGCGCGGCCGGCGCCGCGGGGACGGCTTCGTCGGCCATCGCGTAGGCCACCGCCTCGGGCAGCGAGAGCCGCCAGCCTTCCTGGAAGGCCGCCTCGAACGCCTTGTCGCCCAGCTCATGCCGGGCCCGGTCGAGGGCATCCGGTCCGCGGTCGCCGGAGCGGCCCGACGCGGCGCCGACGACGCCGACCGAGTTGCGGGTGCGGCTGCTCGCCCCGCGCAGCCGGGCCGCCCGCGTCGGGTCGCCCTCCGCGAGTGCCGCGCTGGCCAGCGTGTCGATCGCGTGCGCCAGGCCGAAGGTGTCGCCGAGGCCCTCCCGCAGCCGCAGGCTTTCCCGCAGGTACCCGGTCGCCTCGCCGGGCGCCTTGCGGGCCAGCGCGACGAGTGCGGAGACGCTCAGCGTGTGCGCGCACCACCAGTGCTCGCCCCGGCCCGCGCAGAACTCGCGGCACTGCGCGCACAGGGCGGCCGCCCGTTCGGTGTCGCCGTCCCGCAGCAGCACCGCGGCGAGGGAGAGCCGGGTGGCCACCAGGAACTCGGGGTCGCGCCGGCCCGCTTCGTCGTGCCGGGCCAGGGTCTCCTCCAGCAGGCGGCGGGCCTGCGGCAGGTCGTCACCGCAGCGCAGCTCGTAGGCGGCGCGCACGTAGGTCGCGCGGGTCAGCAGGAGCGGGTCGTGCAGCTCGCGGGCCAGCCGTAGCGCCTCCGCGCTGCGCAGCGCGCTCTCGGTCCGGTCGAGCTGGCTGACCAGCACCTGGGCGTAGGCGAGCAGCCCGCGCAGCCGGTCCGGGGTCGGCTCGGTGTACGCGTCGAGCGTCTGCTCCAGCCACTGCCGGCCCTCGGCGAGCGCGCCGCCGGCCAGCCAGTAGCTGCGCAGCGCCGCGGCGAGCTGGACGCCGGCCTGCGGATCGCCCTCGGTCAGGCTATGGCGCAGCGCGAGCCGCAGGTTGGGGTACTCGGCCCGGATCGTCCGGCACCACCACGGCTGGGCGGCGCCGAACCACTGCGCGTCCAGCCGCTCGGCCAGCCGCAGGCACCAGTCGCGGTGGCGGCGCCGCAACCGGACCCGCTCGGCGGGATCGAGGCGGTCCAGGCCGTACTCCCGCACGGTTTCCAGCTGCCGGTACCGTGGCGTCGCGCTCTCCTCCCGCGCCACCACCGACTTGTCGACGAGCCCGACGAGCGTGTCGAGCACCAGCTCCGGCGGCAGATCGGCACCGGAGCAGACCGCCGCCGCGCCGTCCAGATCGAACCCGGAGAAGACCGACAGCCGCGTCCACAGCGCCCGTTCGGCCGGCGAGCACAACGCGTAGCTCCAGTCGAAGGTGTCGCGCAGCCGGGCGTGCCGCCGCGGGATGGCGTGCCGGCTGGACAGCAGCCGGAACCGTTGCCCCAGGCCGGACGCGAGCTGCTCCAGGGACCGGGTGCGCAGTTGGGCGGCGGCCAGCTCGATGGCCAGCGGCAGCCCGTCCAGCCGCTGGCAGATCGCCGCGACGGCACGGGCGTTGTCCGGGGTGAGGGCGAACCCGGGTACCACGGCGGCGGCGCGGTCGGCGAACAGCGCCAGGGCCGGGTACCGCACCGGATCGGTGTTGTCCGGCTCGCTCGCCGGCGGTACCGGTAGCGGCGGCAGCGTCCACACCGTCTCGCCGAGAATGCCGAGCGGCTGCTGGCTGGTGCACAGCACGGACAGTCCCGGAGCCGACCGCAGCAGCTCGTCGACCAGCGCCGCGCAGGCGTCGAGCACGTGCTCGCAGTTGTCCAGTACCAGCAGCAGTTCCCGGTCGGCGAGATGCTCGGCGAGCAGCTGCGGGGTCGGTACCTGGGCGGCGGACAGGACGGACAGCGCCTGGGCGACCGCGTACCCGACCAGCGAGCCGTCGGTGAGCTCGGCCAGATCGACCTGCCGGACGCCGTCGGCGAAGACCCGGCGCAGCTCGCCGGCGACCCGCACCGCGACCCGCGTCTTACCGGTACCGCCGGCACCGGTCAGCGTGACCAGGCGGTTGCCGGAGAGCAGCCGCTTGACCTGCGCAACTTCACGTTGGCGACCCACGAAGCTGGTCAACTCCGCCACCAGGTGGCCGGTCGGTCGGCGCGGGACGCCGTGCCTGCTATCCATCTCAGCACGCATCCTAGTCGACGCCTGGTAACGTCCCGGTCACTCAATGTTCGCCTGGAACGTCAGTGTCACCGTCGTGTAGGCGCCTTCGTGGACGTCCGCGGTGACCGGCGCGATGCGCGACATCAGCGGGCCGGTCGGCCGGGCCGGGCGCACCAGGTACCGGCCGGGTGCCAGGTCGACCCGGAACCTGCCGTCCTTACCACTCGTGACCGTCGTGACCGTGGCGTCGGTGTGCACGTCGAGGATGCTCAGCATGGTCGACACCGGCCGCGCCGGGCACGGCTTCTCCATGGGTACCGGACAGCCGCCGACCAGCATCGTTGTGCCGGCGATCCCGGTACCGGAGCGGGGTACGGGGGCGGCCGGCGCGGCGGGTGAGCCGGCCGCGGACGGCGACCCGGCGGCCGGAGCCGAGGCGGCGGGCGGCACCGCGCCGGCGGAGGAGGGTGCCGCGGCCGGACGGCCGGCGTGGTGGCTGCAGCCGGCCAGCGCGGCCAGGGCGAGGACCGCGCCGACGGCCGCGGCGGGCAACGTACGCATAACCTGTTGGACGCGGGAACTGCCGGTCCGGTTCCGCGGATCGCGCGGAACCGGACCGGCACGGTTCAGTGCAGCGTCGCCGGGACCGCCGACGCCGCGGCCGCCGGGCCCACCACCGCGGGCTCGGTCGCCTTGTGGGTACCGCCGGTGACCGCGAGCCCACCGGTCGGCGCGAACATGCCCACGTTGAACGTCGAGCCGCTGGGCGCCGCCGCGATCGCCACGATCGGGAATGCGTTGCCGCCGTTGCGGACCGAGGTGGAGATGTAGTCGCCGTACATCCGGCCCTGGCTGGTGTTGGGGAACCAGCTCAGGTTCATCGGCCCGGCCACCTGGGTCGGCGCGCTCCAGCTGGTGCCGCCGTTGGTGGACGAGATGAACCCGATGTCGAGCACGCAGGTCGACGCGGTGCAGGAGCGGTTCGGGTAGAAGTAGTACGTGATACCGACCCGGGCGCTGCCGCCCGAGGTGCTCCTGTCCACACCGATCCCCGGGGTGAAGTGGTCCATCGTGCTGGTGGTGGCGTCGATCGGTACCCGGGTGACCGCGCCCCAGGTCGAGCCGTTCGTCGACTTGGCCAGTACGACGTCGTTGGCCGGGCAGCCGGAGCGGAACCGGCAGTCCGACCAGACCACATAGGCGGTACCGGCGGAGTCGATCTCGGCCGAGGGCAGTGCCTCCTCGCGCTGCCCGCCGGCCGCGTCGTGGTGGCTGACCGCGGAGACCAGGACGCTGGTACCCCAGCTGGTGCCGCCGTTGGTGGAGCGGAACGAGCGGATCTGGTCACTGCTGGACAGGTACGGCACGACCACGGTGCCGTCGGGCCGCACGATCGGCTGGCCGCCCAGGCCGTGTGCCCGGTCGGCGGTCGCGCGTCCCGGACCCCAGGTCGCCCCGCCGTCGGTGGAGGTGCGCATCTGCATCAGGTTGCTGGCCCCGGTGTTGTCGTACTCGGTGTAGCAGTTGCCGAAGTGCGGGCTCGTCGGGGTGTTGTCGCAGGCGATCCAGTTCTTGTCGTTGGAGCCGCCCGCGGTGAGCACCGGGTTGGACCAGGTGGTACCGCCGTTGGTGGAGCGGCTGGTGACCACCTCGACGGCACCCCCGCGGATGCCCAGCGACGAGATCAGCCAGACGTTGTGCTTGGCGTCGAAGGCGACCGAGGCGTCACTGGCCGCGTTGTACCTGCCGCCGGTGTTCGTGGTGAGTCCGGGCAGCGAGCCGCGGGTCCACGTGGCGCCGCCGTTGGTGGAGGTGGCGAAGCCGGTGTCGGAGGACCCGCCGCCGGATATCCGGCCGATCTGGAACGCCGCCACGATCGTGTTGCCGTTGACGAACGTGTCCGGTTCGACCTCGGTCCGGTGCTGGGCCTTCGTGTCGGTGAACGGGTCGGTACTGACCCGGGTCACGGCGACGTTGGCGTAGGCCGTGGTCGCCGCGAACAGCATCGCCACGGCGGCTGCGGCGGGTACCGCGATCGCCAGTGCGCGAACGGGTCGCCTCATGGCATCACCTTCTTCGACTGCAGACGTAATCGACTAACATCGATATAGACTACGCCTTCGTCGGGTCGGTGCCGAGACTTGTTCAGCTTCCGCGTGGTTGCGGTCGGTGGGATCGTTCCCCCGAAAGGATGGCTCCTCGCGGGCCTGCCGTGCCGGGCGGCACCCGGTGACTAGCGTCGTCCCGGTGTCTGAAGGCCTCTGGTCCCGCGCGGCGGCTGTGCTCGGCGCCGTCGTGCTCGCTCTGGCTCCGGGGGTACCGGCGGCCGCCGACCCGACTCCCGGACAGGTGGAGAGCCAGATCAACGACGCGTGGAACGCGCTGGAACCGATCGTCGAGCAGTACGACCGGGTACACGCGCAGCTGCTCGCGACACAGGCCCGGATCGACGCGCTGCGCCGGCGGATCCAGCCGTTGCAGATGCAGGTCGACCTCGCGATGGCACGGGTGGGTGCGATGTCCGCCCGGCTGTACGAGACCGGGCCGGGGTCCCGCCTGGCAGCGCTGCTCAACTCCGGCAGCGCGGACACCGTCGTGGACCAGATGACCACGCTGGACGAGCTGGCCCGGCGGCGGACCGCCGAGGTGGCCGGCGTCGCGGTGCTGCGCGACCGGTACCTCGCCGAGAAGGCGCCGCTGGACGCGCTCACCGCACAGCTGGCGGTACAGGATGCGGAGCTGGCCGCCCGCAAGCGGGTCATCGAGACCCGGCTGGCCCAGCTGCAGCAGCTACGGCTCGCGGCGTACGGCACCGCCCGGGGCGCCCTGCGCCCGGTACCGTGCCCGCTGGAGTACCTCGGCGACCGCGGCAGCATCGTGGCGAAGAAGGCGTGCGACGCGATCGGCAAGCCCTACATCTGGGCGGCCGCCGGGCCGAACGGGTACGACTGCTCCGGCCTGGCGCTGGCCGCCTGGGGCAGCGTCGGGGTGACCCTCGGGCACTACACCGGCTGGCAGTGGCTGGCCGGTACCCCGGTCACCCGCGACGAGCTACGTCCGGGCGATCTGGTGTTCTACTTCCGCGACCTGCACCACGTCGCCATCTACGTCGGCGGCGACTGGGTGGTGCACGCGCCGCATCCCGGCGACGTGGTGCGGATGACCCACATCGACGCCATGCCGATCGCGGGGTACCGGCGCCCCGGCTGAGGTCGGGCATCGGTCACCGGTCAGGGGCGGCGTGCGGTGACGATCCAGGCGCGGGAGTCGAACCACACGCCGTCGTCGCTCAGCCGGGCGGCCAGTCCGGGCCGTAGTGGACGGGCTCCTGGACGTCGGTGAAGGTGACGCCGACGAACCCGGCAGCCGTCAGGATTCCGCTGACCGTGGGCGGATCGGCGAGCGAGAACGGATCGGGTCCTTCGCCCGCGACGGCCGCCGGTCCGCCGGATCCGCCGAGGGACCGGCGGATGGCAACGTCCCACTCGTTGCGCTCGCGGGCCTGCCAGACCATCATCACCAGACGGCCGGCCGGGCGCAGCGCCCGCCCGATGTTCCCGAACGCGGCGACCGGGTCGGCGAAGAACATCGTGCCGAACCGGCTGATCGCGACGGTGAAACGTGCCCGCGCGAAGCGGTACGCCTGTGCGTCGGCGTGCGCGAAACCGACGTTGCGCAGCCCCTGGGCCCCGGCCAGTCGGCGGGCGCGCCCGATCGCGGGTGCGGACGTGTCGACTCCGAGCGCGCTGCCCGCCTGAGCCGCCCGTGCGGCGTCACGGGTCGTCTGCCCGGTCCCGCACCCGATGTCGACAACGTGGTCGTCGCGCCGCACATCGCAGGCCCGGCGCAGTACCTCGTGGTACAGCCGCAGTTCGGCGTCGTAGTCGTACCGGGAAAAGTTCGCGGTCTCGGAACGCGCTCGTTCGGTCATTCCCGACCTGTTACTGCACGGACAGATGCACGTGGTTGAGATGGTTGCCGGCCACGGTTCCGTCGCCGTGGTAGGCCTTCCAGCCCGTCGCGGGAAGCCAGATCCGTTGGTACCAGATGACGTACAGCACCGCGAGCCGGTCGGAGTTGGCGAGGAACCAGGACGCGAGCGAGTCGCCGTACGCCTTGTCGCCGCCGGACGCGGGCACGTTCTGGAACCCGGTCGCGTTGGCGGAGAAGTCGCACGCCCGGCCCAGCGGATGCTCACCGCTGCTCTCGTTGCGGAAGCACGCCGTGTAGCGCGTGTACCCGGCGTTGCGCGCTTCCTGGTACGCGTGCAGCGTGCGCGGGGTCAGGCAGCCCGAGGTCGTCGGGTCCTTCACCGAGCAGGACTCCTTCGGCCAGCTGCCGTCCGGGTTGCGCGGCGCCGGGGTCGCCGAGGAACCGTGCGGAGCCGGCCCGGCCGCGCCCGCGTTGCCCAGCGCCTTCTCCAGGTCGCTCTTGCGCTTGTCCATGACCGCGACCTGGGCCGCCTCGGTCTGTATCTCGGTGTCGATCGCGGCCAGCTGCTCGGTGTAGGCGGCCTGCGCCTGGGCCAGGTCGCGCAGCGTCCGGTCGTCGTGGTCGACCTGGATCTGCAGGGTGGTCGCCCGGGCCAGCAGGTCGTCGGGGGTACCGCTGGACAGCAGCGCGGACATCCCGCTGAGCCGCCCGCCCTTGTACGCCGCGACGGCGATCGCGGCGGCCTGCGGGCCGAGCGCGTCCAGCTGGTCCCGGGTCTTCGCCGCCTGCACGGTCAGGTCGGCCTGGCGCCGCTTGGCCGCGTCGAGCCGGCCCTTGGCGTCGTTGTACGCACGGGAGGCGTCGGCGAGCTGGGCCTGCAGCGAGGACGGGGAGCCGTCGGGGGCGGTCGGGTCGGCCGACGCCCGGGCCGGCGCGAACACGGCGCCGGTCACCAAGAGTGCCGTGACGACCAGGAGGGACCGGAGGGTTCCGGGCACCACGGCATAGTACTAGCTGGGCCGGCGGGTAGCGAGCGGGCCGAGTGCTGCTCACTGTCCGTGGTGGTCAGCCCACCGGTGCGCCGACGCCTCGACCGGTGCAGGTTGGTCCGGAGTGCGACCGCGTCCAGTTCGCACCTCCGCTTGCGGTGGACTGTAGACACCGGCCGGTCCGGCAGGGTTCCATCGTCGGTGACGTATGTGGACGCGACGACGGTTCCTCGCGCTGGCCGGCGGGCTGGCCGGCGGCGCGGCGCTGGGCGGGTGCACCGAGCGGGCCGTCGTCGGGGTACCGGACCGGCTGCTCGTCGACACCGCGGCCGGCCCGGCCCTGGTGCGCGGGACGGCGGCCAAGCCGTTGGGCACCGCGCTCGCGACCCCGGCCGGTACCGGGGTGTGGGCGACCCGCGCGGCCGGCGCCGACACGGTACTGGAGAGCATCGCCCCGACCACCGGCGAGGCCACCGGCCGGGCGCTGCTGCCCGGCCGCTGGATCCCGCGCGTGGCGTCGCCCGACGGCGGCCTCGTGGCGCTGAGCCAGCCGCGCGACCCGGCCGGCGGCGACGGCCCGTACCGGCCCACCGGCCAGCACGTCTCGACGATCCTGGTCGCCGACGCGGCCGGCGTGCGGTACCGGCTGGAGCTGCCCGGTGATCTGGAGCCCGACGCGTTCGCCCGGGCCGGCGCGGCGCTGTTCGTGCTGGAGCGGCTGCACGGGCCGGACCGGTACCGGGTGCGCCTGGTCGACCTCGGCACCCGCGCCTTCACCGAGCTGCTGACCCGGGACAAGCGGCCGGTACCGGTCGGCACCGAGGAGCAGATGTACGCGACCGGCCGGGCGGCCGTGGTCAACCCGGGCGGCACCGTGCAGTACACGCTGTACCAGCAGGAGCGCGGCCCGAAGATCCCCGGCGAGAGCCCGGCGTTCGTGCACACCCTGGACCTCAGCGTCGGCTGGGCGTACTGCCTGGAGTTGCCGGAGTCGCTGGGCAACGGGCCGGCCGAGGCGCTGACGCTCGCCGTCACCCCGGACGGCCGGCGGGTCGCGGTGGCCGACCTGTCCAGCGGTCACCTGGCCATCGCCGACGCCGACACCCTGACCGTGCGGGACGACCTGGACATCCCGCACGGTACCGGCACCGCCTACGCGGTCGCCCGTCCGGCCAGCGAACTGCTGTACCTCGGCAGCGGCACGGACATCGCGGTCGTCGACCTCGGCATCCTGCACACGGTGGCGCGTTGGCCGGCCGGGGGACCGGTGCGCGGCCTCGCGGTCAGCGCGGACGGCACCCGGCTGCTGGTCGGGTACCCGGGCGCGGTCGGCTGGCTCGACAGCGGCAGCGGAAAGCCGCTGGGCCGGGTGGCGCTGCCCGGCCTCACCGAACTGCGCCGCACGGTCTGAGCACCCCGGCCCGCTGAGCACCGCGGCCCGCTGAGCACCCCGGCCCGCTGAGCACCCCGGCCCGGCACCGGCTACCAGCGCTCGCCGGTGATGCGTTCGAATGCGTCGATGTACCGGGCCCGGGTGGCGGCCACCACGTCGGGCGGGATCGGCGGCGCGGGGGGCTTCTTGTCCCAACCGGTGCCCGCCGCCCAGTCGCGCAGGAACTGCTTGTCGAAGGAGAACTGCGGCCCGCCGGGCTGCCACCGGTCGGCCGGCCAGAACCGGGACGAGTCCGAGGTGAGCACCTCGTCGGCGAGCACCAGCGTGCCGTCCGGCGCCTGGCCGAACTCCAGCTTGGTGTCGGCGATGAGGATGCCGCGCTGGGCCGCGATGGCCGCGCCGCGCCGGTACACCTCCAGCGTGATCCGGCGCAGCTGTCCGGCCACGTCGGCGCCGACCCGCTCGGCGACCTCATCGAAGGTGATGAACTCGTCGTGCTCGCCGGCCGGTGCCTTGGTCGTCGGCGTGAACACCGGCCGGGGCAGCTTCGACCCTTCCACCAGACCCTCCGGCAGCGCCACTCCGGAGACGGCGCCGGACTTCCGGTACTCCGAAAGGCCCAGGCCGGCGAGGTAGCCGCGGGCGATGCACTCGACCGGCACCATGTCCAAGTGCCGGCAGCGGATCGCCCGGCCGGCGAACCCGGCCGGCACGTCGGTGGCCGAGATGACGTGGTTGGGCACCACGTCGGCCAGTTGCCCGAACCACCACAGCGACAACCGGGTCAGGATCGCGCCCTTGTCCGGGATCGGCGTCGGCAGCACCACGTCGTACACCGACACCCGGTCGGACGCGACGAGCACGATGTCGTCGCCGTCGCGGTACACCTCGCGTACCTTGCCCGAGTGCAGCAGTTCCATCCGGCCTACGGTACCGGCACCCCGTGCAGGGTGGCCGGACCGGGGATCGGGTTCAGCTCGGTCGCCTGGTCGACCCCGGCCGGGGTGACCGTGTCGGTCACCTTCGGCGCGGTACCCGGATCGATGCCGCAGATCGGTGAGGTACCGCCCGGCGCGCACAACCCGAACAGGAACGGCTGCGGCGTCGGGGCGAACCCGCGCGCCTGGTCCGTGCTGAACCCGTCCTGGCCGTGCAGGGCCACGGTGAACACCCAGCCGGTACCGGGCTGGCCGAGCGCCGCCTTGGGTACCGACACCAGGATCGAGCGGGTCGCCTGGTTCGCCGTCACCGCGACCGTCCCCAGTGGACGGTTGGCCGCGTCGACGAACACCGGGTCGGCGAAGCCCTGCGCCTCGATCCGGCTCGACCACGCCGAATCCGCCCCGACGACGAAGTTGCGCGATGGGAACGGCGCCGCCGTCGAGAACGCACCGGCCTGCGGGTTGCGGATGAACACGTCGAGCAGTTGCGCAGCGGGGAACCGAACGTCGGCGTCAGGTCGCGCAGCTGCGCGCGCAGGAACACCCGGTCACCGGCGTCGATGACCTGGAACCGCTCGATGTCGAAGGCGCCCGCGTGGAAGTTGTCCGACGTCGGGTACGCGTAGGTGCCCGGCCCGTTGTCGTCGCCGTCCGGGTCGGTGACGTCGAGGATCGCGGTACCGGGCAGCGCGGTCGACACGACGGTCAGCCGCGCGTAGCCCGTCGCCTTCCCGAGTTCGGCGCCGACGGTGATCGCGTTGGTACCGAAGCCGAGCGCCACGTCCACCGCGAAGTGCCCGGCACCGTCGGCGGTCGCGGACTGCGTCGTGGTGGGCGAACCGACGTCGGTCGGCGCGGTGGAGATGCCGAGCTTCGCGCCCGGCGCCGTGGTACCGGCGACGTGCACGGTACTCGCGCCGGTGACGGTACCGTCGGCCGGCGTGTCCACGGTCAGCGGCAGCCGGCCGGGCGGACCGCCCGCCACGTAACGGTCGCGGACCAGTTGCGGCTGCTCCAGCGGGCGACCGGCGGCGATCGACAGGATCAGCCGCAGTTCCTGCGCCTGCGCCCAGGTCAGCGGCGTCGCCGACCCGGCCGCTTCGCCTGTCACGTAACCGATCGAGGCCGTCTCCGGTGCGGTGCCGAACGGTGACGCCGGCAGGTCCGGGTCCTCCCAGTCCTGCTCGGGTACCAGCCCGGCGTCGGTGGCGTACGCGCGCATCGCCTGCAGCAACCGCGCCGCACCGGCCCGGTCGTGCGCCTGCAACAGCTCCTCGGCGCGCTCACCGGACAGCACCGGCCACAGGTGCCCGGAGCCGGTGTTGGTGGTCGGCCACGGCTGCCCGCTCGGGCTGCAGTCGGTCGGGTCCGGTTCGAAGCAGTCGCCGTACCCGTCCTCGGTACCGGCAAGGTCGGTGCCGTACCGGTAGAACCCTTGTCCCGACGGGGTTTCCCGCCCGATGACCCGGTCCAGCACCGGCAGCGAGGCGAGCACGTCCGGATCGTCGGCCGGCAGCTCACCCAACCGGGTCAGCTCCTGGAAGCCACCGTCCACAATGGAGCGTTGGTCGGCGGTCGGCCCGCCGTTGCCCAGGCCGTAGCTGATCGCGGCGTTCGGGTCGCCGGTCTTGGACAGCCGGATGAAGTACCGCGCCGCGTACGGGCCGCTGGTCGTCACCGTCCAGCCCTTGATGGAGCGCTGGAACTGGTCGGCGGTGGCCCGGTACACGATCGCGGAGGCGTGGTCACCGTGCCGGTCGGCGGTCGCCCCGGCGGCGACCAGGCCGGCGATCTCGGCGGCGATCGTCGACGGCGAGTACCCCGACTGCTCCTCCCACCGCTCGCTGCCGAACGACGGGCCGTGCGACACCACGAAGTCGGCCGCCGCCTTGATGTGCGGCCACAGCGTGTCGTCACCGGCGAGGCCGGCCTGCCACGCCATGAGGATCGGGTACGACGACTCGTCGAGCTGGTCGCCACCGGTGTCCGGCGCGGTCTTCCCGTTGAGCAGCGAGTTGCGTGGGAACCGGCCGTCGGCCAGCTGCTGGCGCAGGAACAGGAAGCGCACGGTGTCCCGCGCGGTCGCCAGGTCGCCGTCGACGAGCAGGCCGGTGTACGCCTCGTACAGGTCGCGGGAGAAGACCTCGCGGTACGAACCGAAGTAGACCGGCTTCCCGTTCGGTGTCGCGCCCGCGCTGACCGCCTGGCCCCAGGGGCTCGCGACCGAGGCGACGATCGCGCCGGGGAAGGTCTTGTCCTCGCTGGCTTTCACGACGTTGGCGGACAACCGGTAGGCCCGTTCCAGTCCGGCGGGCGGGTGGTGCAGCGTCGCGTCGTAGGCGCGCCAGCCGTCCGCGAACCGGTCCAGCGTTGCCTGGAACGGTACCCGCGTGGCGGCGCCCGCGGTCGCGACGGCCGAAGCCGCGTCGCGGCCGAAACCGAGCGCCAGCGTGGCGTTGCCGCCGCGCAGGTCGACGCGCGCGGTCTGCACGACGTTGCCGTGCGGCGCGTCGCGGTACGTCGTGGCGAGCGTGTGCGTCGCGTCGAGCTGGGCGAGCCCGTCGCTGGCGGTGCCGGCGTACCCGCTGGACGCGACCGGGAACGGCCGGTCCGCCCGCAGCGCCATCGCGGTCGGTACCGCATAGTCCCGGTTGGCCGCGTTGGTGACTGTGTTCGTATCGCTGGAAACCAGCGCGGTCGTCGTCGGGTCCACGGTCGCGTCGTCCGCGCCGCCGTTGTCGGCACCGCCGCCGCCGTTGCCGTTCACGCTCGGATCCAGCCGCACGTACAGAGCCAGGCCGGGCCGGCCGGACAGGTGCACCTGCACCACGACGGCGTCGCGGCGCGGGTCGGTGACGTAGCGCGCGACGATCCGGTACCGGCCGCTGCGCGCCGTGCTGGTCACCTCGCAGGACAGCCCGGAGTCGTCAAGTGTCCGCACCGAGTACGTCGTGTCCCGGGTCTGCAGGTCGGTGAAGGTGTGCCCGTCGGTGACGAGGAACTGCATGGTCTGCACGTTCGTGTTGTCCACCGTCGGGTTGTACACGTCGGACAGCACGCCACCGGCGACCGTGTACCAGACCTTCGAGGAGCGCTCGACCGCGGTACCGACGCAGTCCTTGCGGGCCAGGTCGAAGTGCGACAGCGCGCCGGGGGCACCGGGTGCGGTGCCGCCCGGCGGGCCGACCGAGGTCGAGGTCGCGGCCGCGGCCGCGGGAGCCGCCGGCAGGACGGTGGCGAGGAGCACGCCGCTGGCGAGGACGGTGCTGCCAAAGACGACGGTGGCCTTCATTCCCGGAGCAGACCACGCTGGCCGCACGCGGGGCAACTGCTAGTGTCGATGGGGTGGGGACGATCTACCAGCAGATCGCCGACCGGATCAGGGACGACATCGTCCAAGGTGTACTGCGGCCGGACCAGCAGGTGATGTCCACCAACCAGTACGCCGCGATGTACGGCGTCGATCCCGGCACCGTCTCGCGCGGTTACCGCCAGCTCGTCGAGGAGGGCCTGCTGTACCGGCGCGCCGGGGTCGGCATGTTCGTCAGCCCGGACGGCTGGACCCGGCTGCGCGGGCTACGGCAGAAGCGGTTCTTCGCCGAGGTGTTCGACCCGACCG
>VAWN01000088.1:74747-75189 GCA_005885555.1 Actinomycetota bacterium | reverse complement strand
CGAGATCCTCGCCCGGGTCAGCCGGTTGAAGGGCAACGAAGCCGGCTCCTGACTCACGAGGCCGGCTCCTGACTGACGAGGCCGGCTCCTGACTCCGGCCGGCGCGAGCGCCGCGACCCGCGCGAGCCGGCCGTCAGCCGCGGATCACCTGTACCTGACCGCCGTTGCCGGAGTAGACCACCCGGGCACGGCCCTTGAGCTTCTCCAGCAGCCCGCCGCCGACCACGATCAGCCGGCCGTCGTCCATCAGCACCTCGTGCTGGTCGGACTCCCGGCAGAGCCGGACGTGCGCCGGGCTCGTGTCGGTGATCAGGACGGTACCCTCCTCGCCCACGCCGTACCGGGCGCCGCCGCCCTCGAAGGCCATCCGCAGCCGCACCCGCTGCCCCTCGCGGAAACCGTTGATGTCCGGCTTCTTCGCGCTCGGCATGGGTACGTTGCG
>VAWN01000088.1:0-74731 GCA_005885555.1 Actinomycetota bacterium | reverse complement strand
GGCCGCGGGCCGAACTGGGTGGTCTGGAACCGCAACGCGTCCTCGGCGAAGTTGAGCAGCATCATCCGCTGTACCGGATCGGGGTCGATGCTGTCGGCCTCGTCGAGATCGTCGCGCTGGCCGGTGCGTTCGAAGCGCCGCCGCAGCACCCCGGCGAGGCTGGTGCCGCAGCGCGCCCGGTCCTCGCCGTCCGGGTACTCCTCGCGTGCCTCGCGCAGCAGCCCGACGGCCTCGTCGAGCACCTCGGTCGGCGCGTCGCTACCGGCATCGCGCAGCAGCGCCGCGGCCCGCTGCTCCCACCAGTCCGGACCGTCGGCGACCGCGCGGGTGCGGGCCGAGGGGTAGCGCTGTCCGACATACGACGACGGGAACAGGGCCGGAATCCCGCGGCTGTCCTCCATCGCGTGGTCGTCGCCGGCCGCGAACACCTCGCGCAACTCCTCGGGTACCAGTTCGGGGTCGATCCGGTACAGGTGCGCGAACAGGGTGGTGGACACCTGCAGCTCGTCGCGGTCCTTGCCCTCCGGCAGGGCGTAGTACCGGCACCAGTGCAGCCATGCCAGCGCATTGATCACCCTTCCGGTGGATCCGCCACCGCCGCCGCCCACAGTTCGCCGGCCTGCTCCGCCGCCTCGTCGCAGAGCACCAGGGACGCGTCCGCCCAGCCGCCTTCCGCGTACTTGACGAACCGTCCGTGCACCGCATCCACCAACGCCTCGTCCATGCTGTCCCCTCCCCGCCCCCCACCCTAGGAAAGCCGCCACACCCCCGGTTCCGCCGCACGTCCACCGGCCTGCGGGCCCTTCGGATGAGCGCGACGATCAGACGCTGCCCAGCGCCGCGGCCGCGCTCTCGTCCGCGGGCGCCGGTGCGGGGACCGTCGCAGGGTACCGGCGCAGCCGCCAGGCCACTGTCGCGGCCCCGACGAGGAACACCGGTACCAGCAGGAACGCGGTGTGCGGACCGACCCCGTCAGCGAGCAGGCCGAGCAGGAACGGGGCCACGCCGAACGACACCGCGGTCGCGTACGAGGCCCGGGACACCGCGAGGTCGGGCTGCCCGCCGGAGTGGGCTACCGCGAGCGCGATCCCGGCAGGGAAATGCACCGAGTTGCCCAGGCCGAGGATGACAAGTCCGGTCACCGCGACCCAGAGGACCGGAGCCGACCAGAACACCGCGAACCCGGTCGCGCTGACCGCGAGCGCACCGAGCAGCACCCACGGCGTCGGCCGGCGCAGCAGCAACCGGCTGCCGAGGAACCGGCCGGCGCACATCCCGCCGACGACCGCGGACAGCGCCGCCGTCGCCACGGCCGCGGGGGCGTGCGAATGCGAGCGCAGCACGTCGGCGACCCAGAGGTTCAGGCACACCTCGACCGAGCCGGTGCACAGCACGCAGCACCAGGCCAACCGGTACCGCCGGGGCAGCCGGCCGGCCGTGGTCGACGGCGGTACCGGTCGCGCCGCGGGTACCGGTACCCGGAAAAGGAACGCGGCCAGCGCGAGCAGGGCGACCAGCGGGACGACCACGGCCAGGCCCGGCCGCCAGCCCCAGCCGGCCGCCACGGTCGCGCCGACCGCCAGCGGCGCCACCAGGCCGACCCCGGCGGCCAGCGCGTTGGCCTCGCTGAGCGCCGCCGGCCCGGCGGGGCCGTGGTGATCGGACAGGCCGGCCATCGCGATGATGACCACCAGCGTGCCGAACGCGGACGTGACCACCGCCAGCGACAGCGTCGCCCACAGCGGGTGCGCGGCCCAGAACCCGAGCGCGCCCGCGCTCATCCCGCCCAGCGCCGCCCACATCGCCGCCCGCCGGCCGAACCGGCGCACCACCCACGGCGCCAGCGCGCCGCACACCACGCCGCCGACGGCGAAGCCGGTACCGTGCAGCCCCGCCACCCCCCGCGAGGTGTGCTGCTCCTGCAACAGCAGCGGCACGACCGGCCCGAAGCCGTAGAAGAAGTACCCGAACGCGGACAGCTGACCGTACGCCAGCCAGGTGAACCGGTCGCGTGTCACGCCATCGAAGCTACCGACCCCGCCGCGCCGATCTTGGACTTGTGGTGCCCGACTCGCGGTGTCAGGCGGCTTATGTCGCCGACACAAGTCCAAGATCGCGGAGAGGGTGCGTCACCGGCCGGGCAGGCCCTTGTCCAGGCCGGCGCGGCGCAGTGCGTCGGCGAGCGCGCCGCCGCCCGCCGGTGGCCCGCCCCGGTCGCGGTCGCGGCGCGGCTGGTCGGGGCGCGGCCGCTCGGACCGGCCACCCGCCGGCCGCCGTACCGTCTCGTCCTCCAGTCGCAGGGTCAGCGAGATCCGCTTGCGCGGGATGTCGACCTCGACCACCTTGACCCGGACGATGTCGCCGGGCTTGACCACGTCGCGCGGATCCTTGACGAACGACTGCGACATCGCCGAGACGTGCACCAGCCCGTCCTGGTGGACACCGACGTCGACGAACGCGCCGAACGCCGCCACGTTGGTCACCGTGCCTTCGAGGACCATGCCGGCCTTGAGGTCGGCCAGCGTCTCCACGCCCTCGGTGAAGGCGGCCGTCCGGAACGCCGGACGCGGGTCGCGGCCGGGCTTCTCCATCTCCTTGAGGATGTCGGTGACGGTGGGCAGCCCGAACCGGTCGTCGACGAACTCCTGCGGCTTGAGCCGGCGCAGCACCGTGCCGTTGCCGATCAGCGCACCGAGGTCGGTACCGGTCGCGGCGAGGATGCGCCGGACCACCGGGTACGCCTCGGGGTGCACGCTGGACGCGTCGAGCGGGTCGTCGCCACCGGGGATGCGCAGGAAGCCGGCGCACTGCTCGAACGCCTTGGGCCCCAGGCGGGGTACGTCGTGCAGCGCCTTGCGGGTGCGGAACGGCCCGTTGGCGTCGCGGTGCGCCACGATCGTGGCGGCCAGGCCCGTACCGATGCCGGACACCCGGGTCAGCAGCGGCGCGGAGGCGGTGTTCACGTCGACGCCGACCGCGTTGACGCAGTCCTCGACGACCGCGTCGAGCGAGCGGGACAGCTTGCCCTCGGCGAGATCGTGCTGGTACTGCCCCACGCCGATCGACTTCGGATCGATCTTCACCAGCTCGGCGAGCGGATCCTGCAGGCGGCGCGCGATCGACACCGCGCCGCGCAGCGACACGTCGAGCTCGGGCAGCTCCTGCGAGGCGTAGGCGGAGGCGGAGTACACCGACGCGCCGGCCTCGGAGACGACCACCTTGGTCAGGCCGAGGGCGGGATGCCGGGTGATCAGGTCGGCGGCGAGCTTGTCGGTCTCCCGCGAGGCGGTGCCGTTGCCGATCGCGATCAGCTGCACCTTGTGCTGTTCGGCCAGCTTCGCCAGTACCGCGATCGACTCGTCCCACCGGCGCGCGGGTACGTGCGGGTAGATGGTCGCCGTCGCGACCACCTTGCCGGTCGCGTCCACCACGGCCACCTTGACGCCGGTGCGGAACCCGGGGTCGAGGCCCATCGTCGACCGGGTACCGGCCGGCGCCGCGAGCAGCAGGTCGCGCAGGTTGGTCGCGAACACCCGGACCGCCTCGTCCTCGGCCGCCTGCCACAGCCGCATCCGCAGATCGATGCCGAGGTGGCCGAGGATGCGGGTGCGCCAGGCCCAGTGCACGGTGTCGGCGAGCCAGCGGTCACCCGGCCGGCCCCGGTCGGTGACGCCGAACCGGGCCGCGATGGCCGCCTCGTACCCGTCCTCCTCCGCGGGGTCCAGCGTGAGATCGAGCACCTCCTCCTTCTCGCCGCGGAACAGCGCCAGGATCCGGTGCGACGGCAGCTTGGTCAGCGGCTCGGCGAAGTCGAAGTAGTCGGCGAACTTCGCGCCCTCCTCGCCCTTGCCGTCGCGCACCTTCGACACCATCCGGCCGCCCGCCCACATGCGTTCGCGCAGGCCACCGATCAGGTCGGCGTCCTCGGCGAACCGCTCGACCAGGATCGCCCGCGCGCCGTCGAGCGCGGCCGCCGCGTCGGCCACCCCCTTGTCGGGATCGACGAAGGCCGCCGCGGCCGCCGCCGGGTCCACGGTGGGGTCGCTGAGCAGGCCGTCCGCGAGCGGTTCCAGGCCCGCTTCCCGCGCGATCTGCGCCTTGGTCCGGCGCTTCGGCTTGTACGGCAGGTAGATGTCTTCGAGCCGGGCCTTGGAGTCGGCCTCCGCGATCCGGGCCGCGAGGGCGTCGTCGAGCTTGCCCTGGGCGCGGATGGACTCGATGATCGCGGCGCGCCGCTCCTCCAGTTCCCGCAGGTACCGCAGCCGTTCCTCAAGGGTGCGCAGTTGCGCGTCGTCGAGGGCACCGGTCGCCTCCTTGCGGTACCGGGCGACGAACGGCACGGTGGCCCCGCCGTCGAGCAGGTCGACGGCCGCGGTGACCTGGTTTTCCCGGACGCCGAGCTCGTCGGCGATGCGCTGCTGGATCGAGACTGTCACGTCGAGCATTCTGCCCGGTCCGGCTCGCGGGTCCGGGGACCGGGAGTGCGGGTCGCGGTCTCCGATCCGGGGTGACGGAGTCCGCGACCCGCAGCCAGGGGGCGGTGCGGCCCCCTCGGACGCACCGCCCGCGCAATGTCCACGGAGGTAGCTCGTATGTACCAGCCCGGCCGACCGGTCCGGAACAGCGACGATGCGTGCGCTGAACAATTCTGGACAACCCGTGAGCGGCGCGGGCGCCGCCAATTGCGGGTCCGGCGGGACCGGACGTCTTCCGTGTCGGCGGATGTCGGCGTAACATTCCGGGACAACGAGGCCGCTTCCCCCGTGGCGGCCTCGTTCTTCTGTCTTCGGGTACCGGGCTCCCAGCCTTGACACCGTCTCGCGGCTCCTATTGATTTCGCGCGGACGGCAGCCGGACGCAGAAAGTTGGCTTCGCATGCTCCATCTCCGCTTGATTCCCGGCCGGCTCCTTCCCGGCCGGCTGGTCGGCACCGCCGCCGCGACGGCGGCCATCCTCGCGGCCGGCCTGGTCCCCGCCGGCAGCGCGTACGCCAGCGACGGCAACCGGGGGATCCCGGACCACGTCTTCTCGCCGTACTTCCAGGCGTACACCGACGCGAACCCCGCCCAGGTCAGCAAGGACTCCGGCGCCAGGTTCCTGACGTTCGCCTTCCTGCAGACGCAGACGACCGGCTCCTGCGACATCCTGTGGAACGGCGACCCGACCAAGCCCGTGGCCCGGTCGACGTTCGGCCCGGAGATCGCGAAGATCCGGGCGCGGGGCGGCGACGTGATCCCGTCCTTCGGCGGGTTCGCCGCCGATGACACGGCCACCGAGATCGCCGACAGCTGCACCGACGTCAACAAGATCGCCGAGCAGTACGAGAAGGTCGTCGCGACCTACAACGTGACCCGGCTGGACATGGACATCGAGGACAAGTCGCTGGACAACCAGGCCGGCATCGACCGCCGCAACAAGGCGATCCACCTGGCCCAGGAGTGGGCCAAGCGGCACCACCGCAAGCTGGAGATCGTGTTCACCATCCCGACCGCGCCGACCGGGCCGGAACCCAACGGCATCAACGTGTTCGCCAACGCGGTGCGCAACGGCGTCGACGTCACCGTGGTCAACATCATGACGTTCGACTACTACGACGACCAGGCGCACGAGATGTTCCAGGACACCAGGACCGCGGCCGACGCGCTCGTCGGCGACCTGCGCAAGCTGTACCCCCACCGGTCGACCCGGCAGCTGTGGCACATGGTCGGGGTGACCGAGATGGTCGGCATCGACGACTACGGCTCCGGCGGCGAGACCGGCCCGAAGGAGATCCTCACGCTGGCCGACGCGCGCGACGTCACCCGCTGGGCGGCCGGGAAGGACATCGCCGAGCTGTCGTTCTGGGCGCTCGGCCGGGACAACGGCGGCTGCCCCGGTACCCCCGGCGCGGACAACTGCTCCGGCGTGGCCCAGTCGCCGTACCAGTACACGCACATCATGCTGCCGTTCACGCACAACTGATCGGTGTTGCCGGCCGGCCCCTAAATGGCGGGAAAACTGTCAGGGGGCCGGCCTACGCTGGCGGCCGTGACCGCAGCGATAGAAGTCGAACGTCTCGTCAAGCTCTACCACGACGTGCATGCCCTGGACGGGCTGGACCTCGAGGTCCCCGAGGGCACCGTGCTCGGCCTGCTCGGCCCCAACGGTGCCGGCAAGACAACCTGCGTGCGCATCCTGGCGACACTGCTGAAACCCGACTCCGGCCGGGCCGCGATCCGCGGCGTCGACGTCGCCCGCCACCCGCAGGAGGTCCGGCGGATGATCGGGCTGTCCGGGCAGTACGCGGCCGTCGACGAGTACCTGACCGGCTTCGAAAACCTGGTGATGATCGGCCGGCTCTACCACCTGGGCCGCAAGGAGTCCCGCGCGCGGGCCGCCGACCTGCTGGAGCGGTTCGACCTGACCGGTGCCGCGAACCGGCCGACGAAGACCTACTCCGGCGGCATGCGCCGGCGGCTCGACCTGGCCGGTGCGCTGGTCGCGCGGCCACCGGTCATCTTCCTCGACGAGCCGACCACCGGCCTCGACCCGCACAGCCGGCTCGGGCTGTGGGACACCATCGGCGACCGGGTGCGGCAGGGCGTGACCCTGCTGCTGACCACGCAGTACATGGAGGAGGCCGACCAGCTCGCCGACGACATCGTCGTGCTCGACCGTGGGGTGGCCATCGCCCGCGGTACCCCCGACGAGCTCAAGGGCCGGATCGGGGGAGAGCGGCTGGAGGTGGCCGTGGTGAGGCGCGACGATCTGGCGGCGGTCGCGTCGATCCTCAAGGGGGTGGGCACCGGCGAGCCGACGGTCGACCAGGAGGGCCGGCGGGTCGCGGTACCGGTGGCCGACCGGGTGGCCGCGCTGACCGAGGCGGTACGGCAGCTGGACGCCGCCGACGTCGAGCTGGCCGACATCGAGGTGCGCCGCCCGACACTGGACGACGTGTTCCTCCAGCTGACCGGGCACGCCGCGACCGAGGAGACCACCGGCGGGGAAGGCGGGAAGGCATGAGCGCTCTGGGCTACGCGGCGGTCGACGGCTGGGTCGTCACCAAGCGCAACCTCACGAAGATCAAGCGGCTGCCCGACCTGCTGATCTTCTCGACCATCCAGCCCATCATGTTCGTGCTGCTGTTCGCCTACGTGTTCGGCGGCGCTATCAAGATCGAGGGAGTCAACTACCGCGAGTACCTGATGGCCGGCATCTTCACCCAGACCGTGGCGTTCGGCGCCGCCATCACCTCCATCGGGCTGGCCGACGACCTGCAGAAGGGCGTCATCGACCGGTTCCGTTCGCTGCCCATGTCGCGGTCCGCCGTACTGGTCGGGCGGACCACCTCCGACCTGCTCAACAACGGGCTCGTGGTGATCGTGATGTCGATCTGCGGCCTGCTCGTGGGCTGGCGGATCCACACCGACGTGGCGCGCGGCATCGCCGGCTTCGCGCTGCTGTTCGCGTTCGGGTACGCGATGAGCTGGATCTCGGCGACCATCGGCCTGTCGGTCAAGAGCGTGGAGGTGGCGCAGAGCGCCGGCTTCATCTGGCTGTTCCCGCTGACCTTCCTGTCCAACGCGTTCATCTCCACCGACCAGCTGACGCCGTGGCTGCAGAAGGTGGCCGACTGGAACCCGATCAGCTCGATCGTGCTGGCGCTGCGCGACCTGTGGGGCAACTCGGCGCAGGGTGCGATGCGGGGGCACGGGTTCCCGGCGGAGCATCCGATCGAGCTGTCGGTGCTGTGGATCCTCGCGATCCTGGCGGTGTTCCTGCCGCTGTCGATCGCCAAGTACCGGCGCGCGGCCTCCCGGTGACCGCCGTGCCGTGGTACCCGGGGTCGCCCACTCGCTGCGCGTCAACGGCACCGCCCGGATCGTCGCGGACGCCGAGTTCTTCGACGAGATGGCGGTCTACGGTCGCCGGCCGCCGCTGGCGTTGCTGGTGACCGTGACCGAGTGCTACTTCCACTGCGGTAAGGCACTGGTCCGTTCCCAGCTGTGGGAGCCGGACACCTGGCCGGCACCGGGTACCGTACCCACCCTGGGCGCCGCACTGCGCGACGCGGCTGCGCTCAGCGACGACGAGGTCGCCGCGAGGGGGAGGGGCCGCCCCGCCGATCTTCGTTCGCGGCTCAGCCGCCACGGCGTGGCAGCCGAGCCGCGGGGGGAGGAGCGCGACTACTTGGACAGGAACACGTAGTCGGCCTGGTAGGGAACCTTGGCGACCGGCTGGGCGTGCGGGTCGCAGATGCCGGCCGGGGCAACGCCGCCGACCGTGTTCAGCCGCAGCACCTCGACCGTGCTGGCCAGCTCGCCGCGCGGCGCGCCGGACTGGGTGGCGTTCAGTTCCAGCTCGGGGATGTTGCCGGTGCCGTTGGGTGACTTGACCAGGACGGTACCGGTCACCGCGCTGCGGTCCCGGGCCACCCACTGCGGCGGGCCGGCGTCGTCCTTGACGAACGAGTGGGCGATCCCGGTCTGCAGGATCGCGGCCACGTTGTGCTGGGTGAAGGCGAAGGTACCGTCGGCCTGCTTCGTGCACGCGTAGATCTGCTCGCCGTTGACCACGGAGGCGACGAACGTCGACTGGTCGAAGCCGTCCCCGTCCCCGTCGCCGGTGCGGAAGAGCTGGCCGCGCACCGCGCCGCCGGGGAACTCGGCGGTGTGCAGGTTGGCGTAGAAGTCGTTCGGGTTGCGCCGCAGCTGCCGGGCGAGGTCCGGCTTGACGCCACCGACCACGCCGGCGATGCCGCTGACCGAGGCGGGCAGCCCGTTCGGCGCGGAGAACAGCGGTACCGCGACGGCACCGTTCACCCCGACCGCACCGGCGTGGATGTGCCCGTCGGTCGGCGCGCCAATGCCCGACCAGCTGAACGAGTAGCGGATGCGGTTGTCGTCGACGCCGATGAACGAGGTGGCGTGGCCGTCCGGGTCGCCGGCCGGCTTGGGTCCGGGTACCTCCTGGTCGCCGCTGAGCAGGCCGCCGAGCGGGCCGCCGCGCAGCACCGCGTCGAGGTCGACCGCGTGCGCGACCGCGTGCAGCTGGCCGCGCACCGCACCGCCGGGGAACTCGGCGGTGTGCAGGTTGGTGTAGAAGCCGGTCGGGTCGGCCTTGAGCGAATCGAGCAGCGACTGGTCGGCGACGGTCACGGTACCGGTGGCGGCCGCGGCGGTGTCCGGCAGGCCGGCGCCGAAGAACGGCACCTGCACCGCGCCGTTGGCACCGCGGGAGCCGAGGTGGATGTGGCCGGCGGTGGGCGCGCTGATGTTGCGCCACCGGAACGCGTACGACAGCTGGTTGCCCTTGATGCGCAGCACCGCGACGGCCTGCCCGTCCGGGTCGCCGACCTTGGCGCTGCCGGCCGGTCCGGGTACCTCGTTGCGGCCGCTGAGGCTGGCGACCAGGAACGTTGCGCCGCCGGTCGGGTCGGCGGGCGCCGCGGCGGATGCGCCGTGCCCGTCGGACGCACCGTGCTCGTCGTGCGCCTGCGCGATCTGCGCCGCCGCGAGGGCGGCCCCGGTACCGAAGACGGCCGCGGCCGCGATCGACGCCAGGAGGCGGGAACGTTTCGTGCGGAACATGACACTCCCCTGAGAACGTCTGGCGTCCGATGCGCCAGCACCGCTGATCACACGAGGAGTTATCTGGAATGGTTCAAGTTTCTTTCCGGGATCTTTCCGGAGGGGGCGCAACGAGTCTGCGTCGAGCGGTCGGCCGGGGAGCGTGCCACCTGACGGACCCGATCACGACCGGTAACTGCACGTTCCGCGCGTCGACATGCGGCTGCCGCTATCTGAGTCCGGCCCGGTCATCGTACCGTTGGGGGGCATGCACCCGAATGACTTTGCAGGTTGCCGCGCCGACCCCGGCGCCCGTGACTAACGTGGAGATCGATGACCGGACGATTCCCGATCGAGGATGTACGGCCGACTGTCGCGTGTGGACGTTTCGCCGCGAAGGCGGTCGTCGGTGAGGTCGTGCCCGTGTCGGCGGTGTCCTACCGCGAGGGACACGGCATGCTCGGCGCCAACGTGGTCCTGCGCGGACCGGACGGGGTCGAGCGGCCGTTCATCCGGATGCGGCCCGGGCAGGCCGGCCTCGACCAGTGGTTGGCCACCATCAGGCCGGACGCGGTCGGCCGCTGGACGTTCGCCGTCGAGGCCTGGGGCGACCCGTACCGCACCTGGCGGGACGCGGTCGTCAAGAAGGTCACCGCCGGGCAGGGCGCCGCCGACCTCGCCAACGACCTCGCCGAGGGTGCCGAAATCCTGGACCACGCGGCCAAGCTGGTACCGCCGGACGCGCAGGGCCGGGTCGAGGCGGCGGCGGCCGCGCTGCGTGACGAGGAGCGGTCGCTGTTCGAACGGGTCTCGCCGGGCCTGGACCTGGCCGACCTGCTGTGGCAGCACCCGGTGCGGGAGATGGTGACCAGTTCGGCCACGTATCCCATCTGGGTGGACCGGGAGCGGGCGCTGTTCTCCGCGTGGTACGAGTTCTTCCCCCGATCGGAGGGTGCCGTCGTCGGGCCGGGCGGCTCGGTGGTCCGGCACGGCACCTTCGCCACCGCGGCCAAGCGGCTGCCGGCGATCGCCGAGATGGGCTTCGACATCGTGTACCTGCCGCCGATCCACCCGATCGGCCGGGTCAACCGCAAGGGCCGCAACAACGCGCTGGTCGCCGCCGAGGGCGACGTCGGCTCGCCGTGGGCGATCGGCGCCGCGGAGGGCGGGCACGACGCGATCCACCCCCAGTTGGGTACCGAGGCCGACTTCCGCGCCTTCGTCACCGCGGCCCACGAGGTCGGCATGGAGGTCGCGCTGGACCTGGCGCTGCAGTGCGCGCCGGACCACCCGTGGGTCAGGGAGCACCCGGAGTGGTTCACCACCCGGCCGGACGGGCAGATCGCCTACGCCGAGAACCCGCCGAAGAAGTACCAGGACATCTACCCGATCAACTTCGACAACGACCCGAAGGGCCTGCGCGCGGAGGTGCTGCGGATCGTCCTGTACTGGGTCAGCCTCGGCGTCAAGGCGTTCCGGGTGGACAACCCGCACACCAAGCCGGTGCAGTTCTGGGAGTGGCTGATCGGCGAGGTGAAGGACGTCGATCCGGACGTGCTGTTCCTCGCCGAGGCGTTCACCCGGCCGGCGATGATGCACGGGCTCGGGAAGATCGGGTTCACCCAGTCGTACACCTACTTCACCTGGCGGACCACCGCGGCGGAGCTGCGGCAGTACTGCGAGGAGCTGGTCGCCGCGGTCGACTACATGCGGCCGAACTTCTGGCCGAACACGCCCGACATCCTGCACGAGACGCTGCAGCACGGCGGGCCGCCGATGTTCCAGGTCCGGGCGGTACTGGCCAGCATGCTCACCCCGTCATGGGGGCTGTACTCCGGGTACGAGCTGTTCGAGCACGTGGCCCGGCCGGGCGCCGAGGAGTACCTGAACAACGAGAAGTACCAGCTGCGCCCGCGGGACTGGCAGCGGGCGCTGGCCGAACGCCGGTCGCTGGCGCCGTACCTGGCCCGGCTCAATGCGATCCGGCGGGCCAACCCGGCCCTGCACCGGCTGCGCAACCTGCGCTTCCACGACATGGACAACAGCACGCTGCTGTGCTTCTCCAAGCGCGACGCGCAGACCGGTAACACGGTACTGGTGGTGTGTGCCATGGACACGTCCCACGTGCAGTGGGGAAACACGGCGCTGGACATGCCGGCGCTGGGCTTCGACTGGCACGAGCGGTTCACGGTCCGGGACGAGCTGACCGGTGCGGCGTACGACTGGGGCCAGTACAACGCGGTGCGGCTCGATCCCCACGTGGAGCCGGCACACATCTTCACGGTGCACCGCCACGGTTAGTGGCGATGAGTGGCGGGGTAGGTGGGGTTTTATGGACCTGGCACAGCAGCCGCACAAGCAGGCGCTGGACCCGGGTGCGGGGTTGCGCGTCGCCGCTGACACGGCGGAGGGCAGCCACGTCGTGGCCAGCGGTGCGGTCGAGCATCCGATGGCGAGCGACTTCGGCACCGCCCGGATCCTGCCGGCTGACCGCACCTGGTTCCAGCGCGCCGTCTTCTACGAGGTCCTCGTGCGGGCGTTCGCCGACTCCAACGGCGACGGGTCCGGCGACCTGCGCGGATTGATCGACAAACTTGACTATCTCAAGTGGCTCGGCGTGGACTGCCTGTGGCTGCCGCCGTTCTACGACTCGCCGCTGCGCGACGGCGGGTACGACATCCGCGACTTCTACAAGGTGCTGCCCGACTTCGGTACCGTCGACGACTTCGTCGCGTTGCTCGACGCGGCGCACAAGCGGGGCATCCGGGTCATCACCGACCTGGTGATGAACCACACCTCGGACAGCCACCCGTGGTTCCAGGAGTCCCGGCGCGAACCCGACGGCCCGTACGGCGACTACTACGTCTGGAGCGACACCGACGAGCAGTACAGCGGCGCGCGCATCATCTTCGTCGACACCGAGGAGTCGAACTGGACCTACGACCCGGTGCGCCGGCAGTTCTACTGGCACCGGTTCTTCTCCCACCAGCCCGACCTGAACTACGCCAACCCGGAAGTGCAGACCGAGATGCTCAACGTGCTGCGCTTCTGGCTGGACCTCGGCATCGACGGCTTCCGGCTGGACGCGGTGCCGTACCTGTTCGAGGCGGAGGACACCAACTGCGAGAACCTGCCGGAGACGCACGCGTTCCTCAAGCAGTGCCGCAAGGTGATCGACGACGAGTACCCCGGCCGGGTGCTGCTCGCCGAGGCCAACCAGTGGCCGGCCGACGTGGTCGAGTACTTCGGCGACCCGGCCACCGGCGGCGACGAGTGCCACATGGCGTTCCACTTCCCGTTGATGCCGCGCATCTTCATGGCGGTACGGCGTGAGTCGCGCTTCCCGATCTCGGAGATCCTCGCGCAGACCCCGTCGATCCCGGAGAACTGCCAGTGGGGCATCTTCCTGCGCAACCACGACGAGCTGACCCTGGAGATGGTCACCGACGAGGAACGCGACTACATGTACGCGGAGTACGCCAAGGATCCGCGGATGCGCGCGAACGTCGGCATCCGGCGGCGGCTGGCCTCGTTGCTGGAGAACGACCGCAACCAGTTCGAGCTGTTCACCGCGCTGCTGCTGTCCTTACCCGGTTCGCCGGTGCTGTACTACGGCGACGAGATCGGCATGGGCGACAACATCTGGCTGGGCGACCGGGACGCGGTACGCACGCCGATGCAGTGGACGCCGGACCGCAACGCCGGCTTCTCCACCGCCACGCCGGGCCGGCTGTACCTGCCGTGCAACCAGGACCCGGTGTACGGGTACCAGGCCATCAACGTGGAGGCGCAGCGGGACAGTCCGGTGTCGGTGCTCAACTGGACCCGCACGATGCTCGCGGTACGCCGGCGGCACGAGTCGTTCGCCGTGGGCGCCTTCCGGGAACTGGGCGGCAGCAACCCCTCGGTACTGGCATACCTGCGCGAGTACAAGGAAGACCTCGTGCTGTGCGTCAACAACCTGTCCCGCTTCCCGCAGCCCATCGAGCTGAACCTCAACAACTGGGCCGGTTTCACGCCGATCGAGCTGACCGGCCGGGTACCGTTCCCGCGCATCGGTCACCTGCCGTACCTGCTGACCCTGCCCGGCCATGGCTTCTACTGGTTCCAGCTGACCGGTCCGGAGGATAAGACGTGAGCGAGCGTGCGCGCGTGAACCACGAACTCAGGCGTGAGCGGCATGCGACCTCCGAGCGGAACGCGAGGAGGTCGGCGTGACGTTGCCGTTCGTTGACTGGTTGCCGCACCAGCGGTGGTACGCCGGGCGTAGGCGCACGCTGGAATCCGTGGTGCCGGCGACGGTCACCCGGCTACGCGACAATCTCGACCACACGTTGCTCGACGCGCATTACACCGACGGCGGCACCGAACGGTACCAGGTGTTCGTGGGCTGGGACCGGGGACCGATCGACGAGTACACGGTGGCGGCCACGATCGGCGTCGACCGCGACCGGACCGGATACGACGCGCTCTACCACGAGGCCGACGCGCAGTACCTGCTCGCGCTCATCCAGGCCGGAATGACCGTCGACAAGCTGCGGTTCGTACCGGAACCCGGCGCGCGGCTGCCGGTACACGCGCCGGCCGTCGTGGGCGATGCCGAACAGAGCAACACCAGCGTCGTCTTCGACACCGCCGCACTGCTCAAGGTGTACCGGCGGGTGGTCAGCGGCATCAATCCGGAGCTGGAGCTCAGCCGGGTACTGGGCCGGGCCGGCAACGTCCACGCCGCAAAGCTTCTCGGCGCCATCGAGACGACCGACGACGGGGGCGAGCCGGTGGCGCTGGGCATGGTGACCGAGTACGCGCAGAACTCCGCGGAGGGCTGGCGGATGGCCACCGCCAGCGTGCGCGACCTGTTCGCCGAGGCCGACCTGCACGCCGACGAGGTCGGTGGTGACTTCGCCGGCGAGTCGCACCGGCTCGGCGAGGCGGTCGCCAGCGTGCACCACACGCTGGCCGACGAGCTGGGCAAGTCGATGGCGGCGCCACCGGTCGAGGCGATGACCGAGCGGTTGGCCCGGGCGACCGTCGCGGTACCGCAGCTGGCCCAGTACGCATCGACCCTCGCAGCCGCCTACGAGGCGGCCGGCGGGCAGCCGATCCCGGTCCAGCGCATCCACGGCGACCTGCATCTCGGTCAGGTGCTGCGCACGCCGGAACGGTGGCTGCTCATCGACTTCGAGGGTGAACCCGGGCATCCGCTGGCCGAGCGGCGCCGGCCCGACTCGGTACTGCGCGACGTCGCCGGGATGCTGCGTTCCTACGAGTACGCGGCCAACCAGCTTCTCGTCGACCGCGACGACGACGAGGTCGAACAGATGGCTTACCGGGCAAGGGAATGGACCGCGCGCAACCGTTCGGCGTTCTGCGCGGGGTACGCGGCGGCGGCCGGCCTCGACCCCCGCGAACAGGCTGCGCTGCTGCGCGCGTACGAGCTGGACAAGGCCGTGTACGAAGCGGCGTACGAGGCGCGCTTCCGGCCGTCCTGGCTGAAGATCCCGGTGCAATCCATCGCCCGCATGCTGGAGGACGAGGCATGGACGAGCTGATCAGTGGTGCCGTACACGATCCCCACGCGGTACTCGGGGCGCATTCCCGGGGCGACCGGACGGTGATCCGGACGCTGCGTCGCAACGCGAGCGCGGTGTCCGTGGTCGTCGGCGAGGATCGTCACCCGATGACCCGGGCGCACGGCGCGGGCATCTTCGAGGCGACGGTACCCGGAAACGTGGCGGACTACCGGCTCGACGTCGACGGCGACGTGGTGGACGACCCGTACCGGTACCCGCCGTCGCTGGGCGAACTGGACCTGCACCTGATCGGCGAGGGCCGGCACGAGCGGCTGTGGGACGTGCTCGGCGCGCACGTGAAACCCGGGGGAGTGGCGTTCGCGGTGTGGGCGCCCAGCGCCCGTGGGGTACGCGTCGTCGGCGACTGCACCGGCTGGGCAGCGCAGGACGGCTGGCCGATGCGCTCGCTGGGCGGCAGCGGGGTGTGGGAGCTGTTCGTGCCCGGAGTCTCCGTGGGGGAGCGGTACAAGTACCGCATCCTCGGCCGGGACGGGGTGTGGCGGGAGAAGGCCGATCCGCTGGCGCAGCAGACCGAGACGCCGCCGCGCACCGCCTCGGTGGTGACCGAGTCGAAGTACGAGTGGAAGGACGCGGACTGGCTGGCGCAGCGTGCCCAGGCGCAGCACCACAAGGAGCCGGTGAGCATCTACGAGGTGCACATCGGCTCGTGGCGGCCGGGACTGTCCTATGTGGAGCTTGCCGACCAGCTCACCGACTACGTGGTGGAGATGGGCTTCACCCACGTGGAGTTCATGCCGGTGATGGAGCACCCGTACGGCGGCTCGTGGGGGTACCAGGTCACCGGGTACTTCGCGCCGAGCGCGCGGTTCGGCGACCCGGACGGGTTGCGGCACCTCATCGACCGGCTGCACCAGGCCGGCATCGGCGTGATCCTGGACTGGGTGCCGGCGCACTTCCCGCGTGACGAGTGGGCGCTGGCGCGCTTCGACGGTACCCCGCTGTACGAGCACGGCCACCCGTGGCGCGGCGAGCACCCGGACTGGGGCACCTACGTCTTCGACTTCGGCCGGCGCGAGGTGCGCAACTTCCTCGTCGCCAACGCGCTGTACTGGTGCGACGAGTTCCACGCCGACGGGCTGCGCGTCGACGCGGTCGCCTCGATGCTGTACCTCGACTACTCGCGCAAGGCGGGCGAGTGGGCGCCGAACCAGTTCGGCGGCCGGGAGAACCTCGACGCGATCAGCTTCCTGCAGGAGACCAACGCGACCGTCTACAAGCACCACCCGGGC
This sequence comes from Actinomycetota bacterium, assembly GCA_005885555.1. GTDB lineage: Bacteria > Actinomycetota > Actinomycetes > Mycobacteriales > Micromonosporaceae > AC-43. The sequence continues at coordinate 58,360 of VAWN01000088.1, read as the reverse complement.
GTGATGACGATCGCCGAGGAGTCGACCGCGTGGCCCGGCGTCACCCGGCCGACGTACCTGCACGGCCTCGGTTTCGGGTTCAAGTGGAACATGGGCTGGATGAACGACACGCTGTCCTACGTCAGCAAGCCGCCCATCTACCGCCAGTGGCACCACCACCAGATGACCTTCTCGGTGATGTACGCCTGGAGCGAGAACTACCTCCTGCCGATCAGCCACGACGAGGTGGTGCACGGCAAGGGTTCGCTGGTCGGCAAGATGCCCGGCGACATGTGGCAGAAGCTGGCCAACGTGCGGGCGCTGCTGGCGTTCATGTGGGCGCACCCGGGTAAGCAGCTGCTGTTCATGGGCAGCGAGCTCGGTGACGACCTTGAGTGGAGCGAGCAGCGCGGGCTCAACTGGGACCTGCTGCAGCTGCCCGACCGGGAAGGCATGCAGCGGCTGGTCCGCGACCTCAACACCGCGTACCGCGCCAACCGTCCACTGTGGACACAGGACAGCGTGCCGGAAGGGTTCCGCTGGATCACCGCGGAGGACTCGGCGCACAACACGTTCTCGTTCATCCGGTACGCCGACGACGGTGCGCCGGTGGTGTGCGTGGTGAACTTCGCCGGTGTCCCGCACGGGAACTACCGGATCGGGTTGCCACACCCGGGTACCTGGCTGGAGATCATCAACACCGACTCGACGGTGTACGGCGGGTCGGGCGTGGGCAACTACGGCGCGGTACAGGCGGAGGACCTGCCCTGGCACGGCCTGCCGGCCTCGGTCGCGCTGCGGGTACCCCCGCTGGGTGCGCTGTGGCTGCGTCCGGAGAAGTGGCCGGTGCCGGAACAGCCGGCCTGAGGCGCCCGGGCGTCACCCGGCCAGGTCGCGCTCCAGCGGCGTGCGGAACCGCGGGGTGACCCGGACCGGGCCGAGCCACCCGGTCAGCTGCGCGGCCGCGCGCTCGACCCGGCCGGCGACGTCGCGGCCGACGTCCTCCAGCAGCCGGTAGCGCACCTCGCCGGAGGCGCTCTGCGCCCAACCGCCGACGACGCGACCGTCTGACCACACCGTCGGGCCGGCGTTTCCGGTGCGGTCGAACAGGGCGCCGGCGTGCGGGCCGAGGAACCAGTCGCGGTTGATCCAGCCCATCACCGTCGGGTCGAGCGCGGGCAGCAGCGCGATCCAGGGCTCCGCCGGGGGTACCGGCTCGACGTCTTCGGCGAGCAGCAGTCCGGTACCCCCGTCGAGGTCGACCTCGACCACATCGAGCCCGGACAGTGCCCGCTTCAGGTCTCCCGCGGTCCAGCCGGCCCACCACCGCAGGTCGGCCGCGGGCGCCGGGCCGAAGGCGTGCAGCCATTGGCGCGCAAGCTCGGTGCGCGCCGCGGCGGCCGACCACGGTTCCGGGCCGCCGGGCAGCCAGTTGTCCACCGTCGACCAGCGGTACTGGCTGCTGATCCAGGAGCCGCGCGGCCGGCCGCGGACGATGCGGCCGTCCGCGCCGAGTACGGTCAGCACCCGGGTGGTTATGTTGACCACCGCGGCGTACGGCTTGCCGTCGGCCATCTTCAGCTGGGTGCGCAGCCGCGGCTCGTCCTGCGCGAGTTCGGTCGCGGTGGCCTCGCCGCGGGCGGCGAGCGCCCGGACGGTCGCGTCGCCCACCTCGACGAGCCACCCGGCGGGGTCGTCGGCGACGCCGGCCTCGGTGAGGTGCTGGACCAGCAGCCGCCGCTGCTGCGCCGCGACTGCGTCGGTGCAGGCCGCCTGGATCACCGGTACCGACGCCCGGGGTACCACGAACATGGTCCGCCGCATGCCCAGCATCCGTAGCAGCGTGCGGTCGTCGTAGAGGGCGCGTTCGACGGCGGCCACCGACGGTTCGGTGAGCCGGGCGCCGGCCGCGAGGTGCACCGTGGCGGGATCGGTGGCGTGCAGCGCGACGAGGGCGGCGGCCACCTCCTCGACCGTGCCGGCCTTGGCTTGCGGGGCCAGCCGGTGCCGGTGGGCCAGCCGGTTGCGCCGTTCCCGCGCGTCGATCCGCCTGGGCATGCCCGCCAGCTTATGCGGCGGACGGGCCGCGCGGTGGCCCGTAGACAACGCCCGTAAACAACCCGGTGGCCGGTAAACAACTAGGCCGACGTCCACGGGGGAAGACGCCGGCCTAGCGGCGCTCAGCATAACGCCGGGGTCACGAGATCGCTAGTGATCCGAGCAATCCCTTGTGACGGTGCACAAACGGCCGCGCGGAGACCCGGGTACCCTGCGGGCCGGGTCCTGGGCCGGCTCCTGGGCCGGCTCCTGGGCCGGGCCGGCTGGTCGGAGATCGTCGGATGTCCGGGTTGACGCACGCCACGGATGGTGATCGGATATCGCACCGTGCCCCTGCTGTCCCGCACGGCGCTCGCCCGCGTCGGCGTACCCGCACTCGCGGTCTGCCTCGCGGCCAGCGCGGTCGTCTCGATCGTCGCGCTGCTCGGCGGGTTCGGCGGCCCGGCCCGTTCGCCGGCCGCCGGCAGCTGGGCGGTACCGTCAGCCGCCGGCCCGGCCGGGTCCGGTTCGGCCGTACCGGGTTCCGCGGCACCGTCGGCCACCGCGTCGCCGTCTCCGTCGGCCGGCGCCTCGCACCCGGCCCCGGCGCCCCCGCCGCCGGCCTCGTGTGGCGACAGCGCGGCCCCGGCCGGCTGGACGCTGATGTGGGACCCGCAGGCGAGCCGCGACGGCCTCGGCGCGTTCGAGGGCGTCGAGGACGACCGTGCCGGGTCCGACCCCGGCGTCAAGCACATCTACGTGCAGGGCAACGACTACCGCTTCGACATGCCGATGAACGAGCGGGACACCTCGACCGACCGGCAGCGCAACGAGGTCAAGGGGATGCACGCCGGTGGCCAGAACCTGACGCTCGGGCTGGGGGAGACGTGGCGGCTGGACTGGTCGCTGTACATCCCCGACTCGCTGGACGCGACCAACCGGTTCACGCACATCATGCAGCTGAAGATGCCGGGCGATGGCAGCGCGCCGATCCTCACCATGGATCTCAGCGTGCAGGGCGGAGTGCCGAAGATTCAATTGAAGATCTTCGACGGGGGTACCGTCATCGGGTCCACCAACCTGGCGCCACTGCAGAACAGCTGGCTGTGTACCAGCGTCACGTTCACCATCGGCGACGCGCCCAACGGTTCAGTGAGCTGGCTGCTCAGCGCGGGCGGCCGCACGCTGGTGAACAGTACAAAGACGGGCGTCGATACCTGGCTACAGGACCGGGTACGCCCGAAGTGGGGCATCTACCGTTCCGTGCAGGACACGTCCGGCTCGCTGCACCCGTGCTACCTGTTGGTGAGCAACATGAAGGCGTTCAAGAAGGTGTCCTGACCGCCGGTCCCGGCCGGCGGGTGGGCTGGCCGGGACCGGCGACCGGTACCGGCTCAGCAGCGGATGGCGGACTCCTTGCGGCCGATGCCGAAGACCTGGTTCCCCGCGTTGTCCAACGCATCGACGAACAGCCAGATCTGGTGGCGGTTGTGACCGGCCGGGATGGTGAACGTACCGCTGGCCCGGCTGCCGCTGCGGTGCACCTTGCCGGCCGTGGGCGACTGCAGGTCCGGATCGGTGGTGGCGTCGTACCACTGCGCGGTCATGTGCGTCGCCTGCTTCGGCCAGATCGAGTGCCAGCTCAGCCGCACCGTGCCGTTGCTGTTGCAGTGGAAGCTCATCCGCACCTGCAGGCGGTTGTTCGAGTCGGCGGCCGTCTGCGCCGCGACGGCGGGCAGAGCGGCGCCGGCGAGCCCCAGGACGGCCAGTGCCGGCACGAGCACACGCCAGACACGCCTCTTCATGTGAATCCCCCCAACTGTTGTGCCGGCCCGGAAACTCGGGGTGCTTCCCAGGCACCTGCGCGAACCGGCAACAATCAATGTGTACGCGCCAGGATATTGACAGCGCTCAGGTTGCGCAACGACCGCGGCGCTCAGCTCATCAGTTCGCCCAGCGGCGTGCTGACGAACGCGCCGCCGACCATGTCGTGCACGGGATCGGTGAGCTCCGGCTCGCCGAAGCGCGCGATGCGGTCGGCCGCGAACCGCTCCGCGTCGTCGCTCGACTCGTAGCCGAGCGCGCGCGCACCGGCCAGCGTCCACCAGCGGCGGGTGTTGTCGGAGACCGCCCAGACGACGCGGAAACCGTTGTCTGGAAAGGCGAGGCAGGCCTCGACGAGCCGGGCCGCGTCGGACGGGGCGAGCCAGGTCGCCAGCGCCCGGGTGTCGGCCGGCTCGGCGAAACAGGTGCCGATGCGCAGCACGGTGATGTCGACGCCGAACCGGTGGTGGTACAGCGCGCCGAGCGCCTCGATCGACGCCTTGCTCCAGCCGTAGAAGGTGTCCGGGCGGGCGGGCAGCTCATCGGGAAGGCCGTCGGAGCCTTCCGGTACGTCGCCGCGGCGGTAGAACCCGGCCGCATGGTTGCTGGAGGCCAGGATCACCTTCGGTACCCCGGCGTCGACGACCGCGCGCAGCACGTTGTGGGTGCCGACAACGTTGACTTGAAGGACGTCATCAAAGGACGCCTCGGTGCTGAGGCCGCCCAGATGCAGCACCGCATCGACGTCCTGGCAAGCTTTCGCGACCGCTTCGGGGTCACGCACGTCGACGTTGACGACCTCGTCGCCGGGCTGCGCATCGTCGATCTCGACGATGTCGCCGAGCCGCAGTATGCGGTCGTCGTGGCGGAGCAGCGGCCGCAGCAACCTTCCCATGTTGCCGGCGGCGCCGGTGATCAGTAGGCGGTTGGACTCTCCACCGTGTGCACTACCGACCACCTGTCGCCACCCTCCGCGGAAATACGCTGTTCGGACCATGGTATCGGTCTATCGGTGGTGCTACAGCCCACGCTTCAGCGTGGAGGGAAACGTTTTCATCACTCCCAGGTCACGGCAGACATCCGAGCTATCCGGTCAATCTGCCCGTCCTGATCCGGCGGCGCTTCCCTGACACCGCAAGGCATCCGACCTCCGGTGGTGACTCCTGGACGCTGGAACCGGCCTGCTGAGTCGGCACTAGCGGGCGTCCGGCTCCGGCGTCTGTCCCGGTGCGGCGAGGAAGTCGAAGTCACATCCCTCGTCGGCCTGCGTGATGTGGGCGGCATGCAGCGCACCGTATCCGCGCGGGTAGCGCTGGGGCGGCGGGCTCCAGGCCGCGCGCCGCCGGGCCAGCTCCGCCGGGGGTACCAGCACTTCGAGCCGGCGCTCCCCGACGTCCAACGAGATGACGTCTCCGTCGCGGACCAACGCCAGCGGCCCACCCGCATGTGACTCCGGCGCGACGTGCAGCACGCAGGCGCCGTAACTGGTACCCGACATCCGCGCATCCGAGATCCGCACCATGTCGCGGACTCCGGTTTCCAGCAGCTTCTTCGGGATCGGCAGCATGCCGTGCTCGGGCATGCCCGGTCCGCCGAGCGGGCCGGCACCGCGCAGTACCAGCACGCTGTTCGCGTCGACGTCCAATGCCGGATCGTCGATGCGGGCCAGCAGGTCCGGGTACCCGTCGAAGACGACCGCGGGCCCGGAATGCTTGAGCAGCTTGGGATCGGCGGCCAACGGCTTGATGACCGCACCACGTGGCGCGAGGTTGCCCCGCAGCACCGCGAGCCCGCCCTCGGCGGCGACCGGCTTGTCCCGCGGCCGGATCACGTCGTCGTGGAACGTCTGCGCGCCCTCGATCGCCTGCCGCAACGTCTGTCCGCCCACCGTCGGCCGGTCCAGGTGCAGCCGGTCGGCGAGCTGGACGAGCAGCGCGCGCAGCCCGCCCGCGTAGTAGAAGTCCTCCATCAGGTAGGCGCCCATCGGCGCGACGTTCGCCAGTACCGGAGTGTTGCGGGCCACCTCGTCGAAGTCGTCGAGACTCAGCGGTACCCCGCTGCGGCGCGCCATCGCGATGAGATGGATGACCGCGTTGGTGGAACCGCACAGCGCCACCGCCGTGGTGACCGCGTCCTCGTACGCCTCGCTGGTGAGGAGCTGCGCCGGGCGCCGGTCGGCGCGGACCATCTCGACCGCGGCGATTCCCGAACGCGCCGCCATCCGCGGGTGCCCTGAATCGGCGGCCGGTATCGACGACGCGCCCGGCAGCGTCATGCCGAGCACCTCGACGCAGGCCGTCATCGTGGACGCGGTACCCATCGTCATGCAATGGCCGTAGGAGCGGGCGATGCCCTCTTCGAGTTCGGCCCACTGCTTGTCGTCGACGAGCCCGGCCCGCCGGTCGTCCCAGTACCGCCACATGTCGCTGCCGCTGCCGAGCACCTCGCCGCGCCAGTTGCCGCGCAGCATCGGGCCGGCGGGTACGAAGATGGCCGGCAGCCCCGCACTGATCGCACCCATCAGCAGCGCGGGGGTCGTCTTGTCACAGCCGCCGAGCAGCACCACACCGTCGACGGGGTACGAGCGGATGAGCTCCTCGACCTCCATCGCCAGCAGGTTGCGGTACAGCATGGCGGTGGGCTTGGTGTAGGTCTCGCCGGCGATGGCACTGGCCGGCAGTTCGACCGGGTACCCACCGGCCTGCCAGACGCCCCGCTTGACGGCCTCCGCGCGGTCGCGCAGATGCAGATGGCACGGGTTGATCTCGCTCCAGGTGTTCACCACGCCGATGACCGGCTTCCCGAGGTGCTCCTCGGCAGCGATGCCCATCTGCCGGGTACGGGCGCGGTGGCTGAAGCCACGCACGCCCTCCCCGCCGTACCACCGTTGGCTGCGCAGCTCAGTCACGCGTCGCGCTCCTCCGCGACCCGGGTCACCAGCTGGGTCGGGTTGACGAAGCGCAGCGCGATCACCAACAGCACCAGCATCATCCCCATGTACAGCACCGCCATCGCGTCGGACTGCTGCGGTGCCCGGATACCCGCGCCGGAGATCGAGTCGAACAGCTTGACCACCAACGTCTCGCTGTCCGTCCCGGCGGTCAGGTAGGTAAGCTCGAACATGCCGACCGTGCGGACCAGTACCAGGATCGAGGCGGCGAGCACCCCGGGTACCAGCAACGGCAACAGGATCCGGGTGAAGATCTTCCGGGTGCTCGCCCCGCACATGCGCGCCGCCGACTCGACCTTCGGGTCGATCTGCTCGATGAACGGGGTCATCGTCAGCACCACGAACGGGATCGCCGGTACCAGGTTGGCCAGGATCACGCCGAACATGGAGTTGGCGATCTGCACGTGCGTGATGGTGTTGAACTTGTACATCGCGGTCGCCAGCGGGATGCCGTATGCGATCGGCGGCACCATGACCGGCAGCAGGAACACCAGCATGATGGCGTGCTTGAAGGGGAAGTTCCGGCGGGCCAGCGCGTAGGACGCCGGTACCCCCACCAGCACCGAGACGATCACGACGGCGACCGACACGATCAGCGTGACCTGCAGGACCTGACCCAGGTCGTACGCGTGCCACGCATCCGACCAGTAGTGCGTGGTCCACACCTGCGGCAGCCAGTTGCCGAACCAGTTGTCGCCGAACGAGTCCACCACCGCCGAGAAGACGATCCCGGCGAGGTTGACGAAGAAGAACGCCAGCAGGAACCAGGCCAGCCACACGATCGGCCGGCTGCCGCGCCGCCGCGCGGTCTCTTCTACCGCAGCCAGTTCCTCGCTCATCCCTTGCCTCCCGTCGAGCCGCGGTAGAGCCGGCCCCGGCCGAACAACACCACCGAAATCACCAGCAGCTCGATGACCGCCATGATGAGCGCGATCGTGGATGCCTTGGAGTCGTTGGTTTCCACGCTGCGTGCCTCGTACGCGGCGATCGAGATGACCCGGGTGGTACTGGTCGGGTTACCGACCAGGTATGCCGACGGGAACACCGAGAACGCCAGCACGAAGGTCAGGCAGAAGGTGATGGCGAGGCCGGGAGCCAGCAGCGGGAAGGTGATCTGCCAGAACCGCCGCCGCGGGCTGGCCCCGAGGGTGGACGCGGCAGCGTCCAGGCTCGGGTCGATCCCGGACAGGTACGACAGGATCAGCAGGAACGCGAACGGGAACCCGCTGATGATCAGCGAGATGACCACGCCCCAGTAGTTGTTGATGAGCAGTACCGGCTGGTCCGGCGTGCGGATGTGCAACGCGAACAGCGTCTTGTTGAACCAGCCGCCGGCCGGGTCGAAGAACTTCAGCATGCCGTCGGCGGTGAGCACCGTGCCCAGCGTGATCGGGATGACCAGCATCGTGGTGATGAACCGCTTGCCGCGCATCCGGCCGCGCATGCGGTATGCGATCGGTACCGACGCGATGACGTTGACCAGCGCCGCCGGCAGGCTGATCCGCAGCGTGGTACCGATGGTGTCGCGCTGCAGATGGTCGGTGAAGAACTGCTTGTAGTTGTACAGCGGGTCGGTGCTCTTCAACGGCTGGAACGACAGGCCCAGGCCGTACGCCAGCGGGTAGATGAACAGCGCGACGAGGAACACCACGCCGGGCAGCAGCAGCCACAGGGTACGGTCGATGCCGCGCTCGGCCAGCCGGTGCGACAGGTGTGCCCGCGGATCCGGCGGGCGGTGCCGGCGCGCTGGAGCCGGTGCCGGTGGCGCGACAGTCATGACGGTGCACCGGCCGTGGACGGTGCGGAATCGTTGGCTGCCACCCCGGCCGAGGGGCCCGCCGCCACCTCGACCGGGGGGCCGTCCAGTTGCTCGCCGAAGACGAGCACGTGGTCGTGCCGTACCCACGCGGAAACCGTGTCGCCCCGGGAAACCCGGTTCGAGCTGCGCAGGCGCAGCACTTCGCCCTCGGGGAGCCGGGCCTGGATGGCCTGCTCCCGCCCGTGGTACTCGACCACTTCCACGGCGATCCGGATGTGGTTCTGGGGATTGGCCGGCTCGACGCCGACGACGAAGTCCTCCGGCCGTACCGCGACGGTGGCCGGGCCGGTGTCGAACCGACCGCGTGCCATGCCGGTCAGCTCGATGCCGAACCCGTGCACCGTCGCCTCGTCGCCGTTGCGCCCGGTGACGGTCATGGGCAGCAGGTTGCGGTACCCCATGAAGCTTGCCACGTAAGGGTTCACCGGCGAGCGGTACAGCTCCTCCGGGGTACCCACCTGCTGCACCACGCCCTCCCGCAGCACCACCAGGCGGTCGGCCAGCGACAGCGCCTCCTCCTGGTCGTGCGTGACATAGATGGTGGTCAGCCCGAGCGACTGGTGCAGCCGACGGATCTCGGTGCGCATGTCCAGCCGCAGGGCAGCGTCCAAATTGGACAGTGGTTCGTCCATCAGGACGAGCGGCGGTTCGATCACGATGGCCCGGGCGATGGCGACCCGCTGCTGCTGCCCGCCGGACAGCTGACCGGGCAACCGGTCGGCGTACGGCGTCAGCTGCACCAGCCGCAGTGCCTCGTCGACCCGGCGGCGGGTCTCCTGCCGGCCGGTGCCCCGCATCGCGAGGCCGAAGCCCACGTTGCGGCGCACCGACATGTGCGGGAACAACGCATAGTTCTGGAAGACCATCCCGAACCCGCGCTTCTCCGGTGGCTGCGTGTCGACCCGCCGCTGGTCCAGCCAGATGCTGCCACCGCTGAGCGGTAACAACCCGGCCAGGCAGTTGAGCGCGGTCGACTTGCCGCACCCCGACGGGCCGAGCAGCGCGACGAACTCGCCACCGGCGATCTGCAGGTTCAGGTCGTCCAGTACCACCTTGTCGCCGAAGCGCCGCCGGACCTGCTCCAGGCGGAGGTGATCGAACCGCCGGTCACTCATTTCTTCTGCGACCCAACCTTGTCTGTCCACAGCTTGAACGCCTGGACCTGAACGTCCGGCGGCAGCGAGACCTCGACGGGGTTGTTCTTGATGAGGTCGTCGTACTCCGGCCGGCCGAACTGCTTGATGGTGTCCTGGCTCTTCTGCGGCGCCATGTCGATGGTCACGCCCTTGATGGACGGACCCGGGTAGAAGTACCCGGCGTCGAAGGAGAACGCCTGCTCCTGCGGGGTCAGCATGAACTGCAGCAGGTTCAGGATCGCCGAGAGCTTGTCCTTGCTGACGCCCTTCGGGACCGCCGCGAACTGCGCGTCACTGACCCAGTGGAAGCCCTTCATCGTGGTGATCTTCGTGGTGTTCGGCACCGTCTTGATGGCGCGGGCGTTGATGTCCCACCCGGTGGTGCTGGCGACCATCCACGCCGACCCGTTGGCCAGCTTCTTCATCGTGTTGGTCGTACCGGTCTCGTAGGTCTGCGCGCATCCGCCGAGGTCCTGCAGGTACTTCCAGGTCTTGTCCCAGCCGGTGCTCGGGTTCGAAGGGTCCGAGTCGCCGAGGATGTAGGGCAGGCCCATCAGCAGGGTGCGGCCGGGGCCGGAGTTGGCCGGCTGCGCGTAGAGGAACTTTCCGGGGTTGGCCTTGCACCAGGCGAGCAGTTCGTCAGCCGTGGTCGGCGGGTTGGTCACCTTCGCGGGGTCGTACTCCAGCAGCGGGCCGGACGGGTACCACACCAGTTCGACGCCCTGGTTCTTGGCCTGCTGCTGCATCTTCGCCGGTACCGTGTCGTAGTTCTGCATGTTCGAGATCCGGCTCAGGTACGGGGTCAGGTCCTGGTACAGGCCGCCCGCGATACCCGAACCCAGCGCGTCGGTACCGGTCAGCACCAGGTCGATGGCCAGCGAGCCGCCCTGCTCCTGCGCCTGCAGCTTGCCGGGCAGGTCGGGAGCCTTGGCGGTGCTGGTGTTCACCTTGCTGACGATGTCCGGGTGCTGCTTGACGAAGTCGTCGAACATCGGCTGGGTCAGCTGCAGGTTGCCGGCCACGTCGATGACGTTCAGGGTCACCGGCGCGGCGGGCTTGTCCGGTACGTCGGAGGACGAGGACGCCGAGGCGCCTGCGCCCCCACCGCTGTTGGGCGCGGTGCAGGCGGCGACGAGTGCCGCCGCGGAAAGTGTGGCCAGTAGACCGGTGCCAAGACGGTACCGGCGGCTACGTGGATCACCCATAGAAGGGACTCCCCTTTCCGGGAGTGGCCGGCGGCTTCAGGCCGCCGGAGGGGGACTGTCGGGACTGTCGGGACTGGTGGTGCTGGCGGCGGCTGTCGTCGCGCGCACGATGAGGTTAGTGGTCAATTCGCGGAACGTGCCCGCGCCACCGTCGTCACTGCCGTCGATGCCGGCGAGCAGGAGGTCGACGGCGGCCCGACCGCCCGCCTCCATCGGCATGGCGACCGTGGTCAACGGTGGAGCGCAGACTGCGGCGTATAGAAGATTATCGAAACCGACGACGCTCATCTCCTGGGGTACCGCCACGCCGCGGTCGGCCAGCCGGGACAGCACACCCAGAGCCATCAGATCGTTGTACGTCATGATGGCCGTGACGCCGCCGGCCAGCGCCAGGTCGGCGGCCTGCACGCCGCCTTCGAACTTCGGCTCGAACGGGCCGAACTCGACGACGGTCATGCGCGCCCGGGCGGCGGCGGCGCGCAGGCCCCGGCGCCGTTCCCGGTTGGACCACGCGATGTTGGGTCCGTTCAGATAGGCGACCCGCCGGTGGCCGAGCGCGACCAGGTGGTCGACCACCTGCCGCATGCCGCTGGCGCTGTCCATCAGGGCCGCCGGCACGTCGCGCAGCCGGCGGTTCAGCAACGCCAGCGAGGTGATTCCCGCGAGCGCGCGCAGTTGGGCGTCGCTGGCGAACGGCGCGCACATGACGACGCCGTCCACCTGCCGGGCCATGGCGCGGACCAGGGCCTCCTCCGCCACCGGGTCCTCCTCGCCGTCGGCGAAGAAGACGGCGTACCCGCTCTGCCGCGCGCGGGCCTGCACGCCGCGCAGCACCCCGGTGTAGAAGGGGTTGTTCAGGTCGGGTACCACGATGCCGATGTTGCCGGTCCGGCCGGTGATGAGGCTGCGCGCCGCCGGGTTCGGCTGGTATCCAAGCTCCTTGGCCGCCGCCAGCACCCGCTCCCGGGTGGTACCCCGGACCAGGTGCGAGGCGCTGAGCGCACGGGACACCGTGGAGGGGGACACCTGGGCCCGTCGGGCGACGTCATGGATGGTTACCGGCATTGCACGCACTTCCTAGTGGCTCGGCCGCAGTGGCCCTGGGGAGCAGGATCTGGCTGCAAACGTTTGTGCACGAGTCAATATCCGCTACCCTGCCTGAGTCAAGAGTTCAACTAAGTCGATCTTTCCGCGACTGTTTCGGAGGACGTCATGCCGCCAGCCTGAGCTTGGATAGTCGCGGGCAGGTCACGTTTCCGTCCGACGGAGCGCGTTCTTGACCAGCGGGCGAAACTCCGGCTACACCCGCATGCAATGGTTTGCGCAGTGCCGCGTGCCACCCGGTACACCCGCCCGGCACACCGTCCATGTCGGTCGATACGCCGCTCCGACCGGTCGTGACCTGCGCCCGTCCCCACCCCCATGGAGGCGCTCGTGTACCGCCAGAACTTCAATCCAACCGGCCACCTGTGGCTGTCCGCTCTGCTGGCCTTCTTACCGCTTCTTGTCTTGTTGTTCCTCCTCGGTGGCCTGCGCTGGAAGGCGCACTGGGCCAGTCTCGTCGCCCTGGTGGTCGCCCTCCTGGTCGCCGTGCTGCCGGGCAGTCTCGGCTTCCACATGCCGCTGGGGCTCGCCCTCGACGCGGGGGTGTTCGGCGCGGCGCGTGGCGCCCTGCTGGTCCTGTGGATCACCTTCAATGCGATCTGGATCTACAACATGACCGTCGAGACCGGGCACTTCGCCGTTCTCCGGCGGTCGTTCGCCCGGGTCAGCGACGACCAGCGGGTACAGGCGATCGTGATCGCCTTCTCGTTCGGCGCGCTCATCGAGGCGCTGGCCGGTGGCGGCTCGCCGATCGCCATCTGCGGCGTCATGCTCATCGCCATCGGCTTCAGCCCGCTCAAGGCGATCGCCCTCGCGCTGGTCGCCGACACGGCGCCGGTCGCCTTCGGCGGCCTGGGCAACCCCATCACGATCCTGTCCCCGAACAACCCGACCGCCGCCGCGCACTTCGGTGCCATGACCGGGCGGCAGACCGCGATCCTGGCGTTCTTCATCCCGTTCATCCTGCTGTTCATCGCCGACGGCCGGCGCGGGCTGCGGCAGGCGTGGCCGGCCGCGCTGACGGCCGCGGTCGCCTTCTCGGTCTCCCAGGTGGTGTTCTCGGCGATCAGCTACAAGCTGTGCGACATCGCCGCGTCGGTCATCTCGGTGGCGGCGGTACTGCTGCTCACCCGGGTCTGGAAGCCGCGCGAGGAACTGCAGTTCGACACCGGCCGGCCGGAACCGGTACCGGTGGCCGGCGGCGCCGTCGACGACCCGGCCTTCGTTCGCGAGAACCGGCCGGCCGAGCGCGACTCCGCGGCCGAGGTCGTCCGGGCGTTCGCGCCGTACGCGATCATCGTGATCGTCTTCGCCGTCGCCCAGCTGAGCTTCAAGAGCTTCAACGTGGTGAAGTTCCTGAACCCGACGGTCAAGCAGCCGAACTGGACGCTGACCCGGTTCCAGTGGCCGGGGCTGCACTTCCTGCCGCCCAAGGGCAGCGCGGAGAGCACCGCGACCGTCTACGTGCTCAACTGGCTGGGCGCCACCGGTACCCTGCTGTTCATCTCCGGCCTGCTCACCATGCTGGTGCTGGGCATCAGCCCGCTGCGCGGGTTGCGCACTTACGGCCGCGCCAGTTCAACTGGGCCATCCTCACCATCCTGATGGTGTTCGCGCTGGCGTTCGTCATGCAGTTCTCCGGGCAGACCAACAGCCTGGGCAACTTCCTGTCCCAGTCCGGCGGCTTCTTCGCCTTCCTCGCGCCGATCGTCGGGTGGTTCGGCGTGGCCATCACGGGTACCGACGCGGGCTCCAACGCGCTGTTCGGACCGTTGCAGGTCCAGGCGGCCGCGAACCTGCACCAGTCGCCGTACCTGTTCGGCGCGGCGAACTCCTCCGGTGGCGTGCTCGCGAAGATGATTTCGCCGCAGAACCTGGCCATCGGTACCGCGGCCATCGCCATGGTGGGCCAGGAAGGCAACCTGTTCCGCAAGGTGATCGGCTGGAGCCTGGTGCTGCTCCTCGGGCTGTGCCTGCTGGTGTACCTCCAGTCGACCCCGGTGCTGGGCTGGATGGTGCCGAGCTAGGTGACGGCCTTGGTGCACGGGCGCGGCGTTGCTCCGGGGGTGTCGACACCCCCGGAGCAACCGCGCATCCCCGAAGTCTCCTAGCGGAAGGACCTTCCCGGTGCACACGCGCCACCCGACCCACCCCGCCGAGTTCGGCGGCCTGGACCCGACCGGACTGCGCGAGCGGTTCCTGGTGGAGGAGTTGTTCGCCGACGGGCATGTCCGGCTTGAGTACAGCCATAACGACCGCATGGTCGTCGGCGGCGCTGTGCCGGCCGGGCAAACGCTTTCCCTGCCGGTACCGGACCAGTTGCGCGCCGAGCACTTCTGCGACCGGCGCGAGCTGGCCGTGGTGTGCCTGAGCGGCTCCGGTACCGTCACCGTCGACGACAGCAAGCACGACCTGTCCACGCTGGACGTGCTGTACGTCGGCAAGGGTGCCAAGGACGTCACGTTCGACGGCGCGGATGCCCGGTACTACCTGGTGTCGGCGCCGGCCCACCACCCGCACCCGACCGCGCTGGGCCGCCGCGACGAGGTCTTCAGCGCCGACCTGGGCGAGCCGGCGCACGCCAACGTGCGCACCATCCGCCGGTACATCCACGCCGACGGGATCGCCTCGGACCAGCTGGTCCTCGGCATCACGGAGCTGGCCGAGGGCAGCGTCTGGAACACCATGCCGTGCCACACCCACGAGCGGCGCACCGAGGTCTACCTGTACTTCCGGCTCGCGTCGGGGGAGCGGGTCGTGCACCTGGCCGGGCCGCCCGACGCGACCCGGTCCATCATCGTCGCCAACGAGCAGGCCGTCATCGCCCCGCCGTGGTCGGTGCACTGCGGCGCGGGTACCGCGAACTACGCCTTCGTCTGGGCGATGGCGGGCGAGAACGTGGCCTACGACGACATGGACCAGGTCGCGAAAGAGCGGATGCGATGACCACCTTCACCCTCGACGGGCGCACCGCGCTGGTCACCGGTGCCCGCGACGGCATCGGCCGGGCCGCCGCGGTCGCGCTCGCCGAGGCCGGTGCCGACCTGGTGCTGTGGGGTCATCGCGACGACCTGGACTCGGCGGCTGCGGAGGTCGCCGGGTACGGCCGGAAGGTCAAGACGGTGGCGGCCGACCTGTCCGACGAGGCGGCCGTGCAGCGTACGGCCGAACGGGTGCTGGCCGAACACGAGGTCCAGATCCTGGTCAACAACGCGGGCATCATCCGGCGCGGGCCGGCGCTGGACATGCCCGACAGCGACTGGAGCGAGGTGCTCCAGGTGAACCTGAACTCGGTGTTCCAGCTCAGCAGGCTCTTCGGAGGCCCGATGTGTGAACGTGGCTCAGGGAAGATCATAAATATCGCGTCGATGCTGTCGTTCCAGGGCGGCGTGAACGTCACGTCGTACACGGCCAGCAAGCACGCGATCGCGGGCCTGACCCGGGCACTGGCCAACGAATGGGCGCCGCGCGGGGTCAACGTCAACGCGGTCGCGCCGGGGTACGTGGCGACCGCGAACACCGCCGTACTGCGGTCGGATCCGGTACGGGAGGCCGAGATCCGGTCGCGGATCCCGGCCGGCCGCTGGGCCGCGCCGCACGAGATCGTCGGTGCGATCGTGTTCCTGGCCTCACCGGCGGCCGACTACGTACACGGACATGTGCTCGCTGTCGATGGGGGGTGGCTGTCGCGATGACCAAACCGACAACCCAGTCCGGTTCACCGTCGGCGATCGCGAAGCTGGTGGCGGTCGCCGAGGCGCTGACCGAACAGCGCCGGCTGTCGCGGATCGCGAACACGGCCGGGTTACCGATCTCCACCGTGCACCGGATCCTGCAGGAACTCGTGGCGCACGGCTGGGTACGCGAGGGCGAGGAGCACGACTACGTGCTCGGGCCGGGGCTGATGCGCCTGGCCGCCCGGGCCGCCGACGACTCCGATCTCGCGCGGGCGGCCCGGCCGGCGTTGCGGGCGCTGTGCGAGCGCAGCGGGTACACGGTGCACTTCGGGGTACGGCAGGGCGACGAGGCGGTGTACATCGACAAGCTGGAGGGCCGCGGCGCGTACGGCATGCGCTCGCGCATCGGTGCCTCGCTTCCGTTGCACTGCACCGCGATCGGCAAGGCGATCCTGGCCGCGCTACCGGACGACGAGGTGCGCCGGATCTCCGCCCGGACCGGGCTGCCCCGGCGGATGCCGCACACGCTCACCACGACCGAGGCGTTGCTGGCCAACCTCGCCAGCGTCCGCGCGCGGGGCTGGGCGCTGGACGACGAGGAGAACGTGACCCGGGTACGGTGCGTCGGCGCCGTGGTGCTCAACCACCGCGGCGAACCGATCGGCGCGGTGAGCGTGTCCGGGCTGTCGTTCGACATGGCACGGGCCCAGGTAGCCAGGCTCGCGCCGATGGTGGTCCGGGCCGCCCGCGAGGTGTCGGCGGCGCTGGGCGCGCGTGCTTAACTGGGCCCGGGTGTACGGGAGTCTGGAGGGGCGATGTCGGTAGCGAGGGTCCGGGCGGCCTGCGAGTCGGTGGTCACCATCAATGTGACGCCGTTCGATGAGGGCGGGGCGGTGGACCTCGACCGGTACGCCGCCCTGGTGGACCGGCAGGTGCGGGCCGGAATCGACGTGGTGACGGCGAACGGCAACACCGGCGAGTTCTACGCGCTGGACGCGGCGGAGCAGGCGGCCGCGGTACGCGCGACGGTCGGCGCGGCCGGCGACGCCGTGGTGCTCGCCGGGGTCGGGCACTCGGCGAAGGACGCCGCAGCCGAGGCGGCCGACGCGGTGGCGGCCGGGGCGCACGGCGTGATGGTGCACCAACCGGTACACCCGTACCAGTCGACCGAAGGGTGGGTCGCCTACCACCGCGAGGTGGCCGGGGCGATCCCCGACCACGGCGTCGTTCTCTACGTCCGCAGCCCGCTGCTCGGCGCGGCCGCGTTCCGCGCGCTGGCGCAGGCGTGCCCGAACGTGGTCGGCGTCAAGTACGCGGTACCCGACCCGATCGCGCTGGCCGACCTGATCCGCACGCTCGGCAGCGAGCGGCTGGTCTGGTCGTGCGGGCTCGCCGAGAGCTGGGCGCCGTACTTCTGGCTGTCCGGCGCGCGCGGGTTCACCTCCGGCCTCGCGACGGTCGCGCCGCAGCGGTCGCTGTCGTTGCTGCACGCGCTGCGCAGTGGTGACTTCGCGGCGGCGATGGCCATCTGGCAACGGCTGCGCCGGTTCGAGGAGATGCGCGCCCGGCGGGCGAACGCGCTCAACGTGTCGGTGGTCAAGGAGGCCCTGGCGCAGCTCGGGTTGTGCCGGTCCGACGTGCGGCCGCCGATCAGCGTGCTGACCGAGACGGAGCGGGCTGAGGTAGCAGACATCCTCACCGAGCTTCAGGTGGCCGCGCCGGCGACCACCTGAGCGGGTCGACGCGGGCGAGGTGGCGCGAGATCATGGCGTCGGGCGCCTCCCCGTGCGGGGAGGCGCCCTCTTGCATGCGTCAGCTCAGCCGGTACCGCGGAGCTGTTCGTTCATGATCATAAATGCGCCGAGGCCGTGGAAGTCGTTCGTGGCGCGCGGTCGGCCGATGTAGAAGGCGTAGTCGCCCACGTTGGTACCGATGCAGATGTCGGTCAGCACCACGTGCTTGGAGCTGTCCAGCGAGATCTTGCCGAGGACACCGTTCTTCCCGTCACCGTTCGGGCCGAGGTACCCGGTCCGCGCGACCGACTGGTAGCTGGCGTCGATGTACCCCGCCTGCGCGCCACGCGACAGCGCATAGGTGAACATCGACGAGCACGAGGTCTCCGTCCAGTCGTCCGACCGGGTGCCCTTGTCCACGACCTGGAACCAGCGGCCGGTCTTGGTGTCCTGGAACTGCTTGAGCGCCGCGGCGATCTGCTGGAAGTTCGTGATGACCTGGCTGCGCCCGGACGTGCTGGCCGGCGTCGCGTCGAGCACCATCACGGTGGCCATGCTGAACCAGCCCATCGCCCGGCACCACGTCTCCGGCGAGTGGTTGGTGCCCGGCACCACCCACGACTGCGCCGCGGCCGCGTCGAAGGCGTGCCACAGCAGGCCGTTGCCCCGGCTCAGGTGCTTGAAGTAGGTGAGCAGGTTCCTGATGGCGTCGGCGCGGGCGGTGCCGCCGTCGCCGATCAGGTTCTCGTACCGGGCCAGGAACGGCGTCGACATGAACGTGCCGTCACCCCAGAGCTGGCTCGGCCGCGAGGTCGCGTGCTGCAGGGCGCCGTCGACCCGCGGGTAGTTGCTGTGCTCCAGCCGGGTCTCGATCTGCTTCGCGGCGTTCTTGTACTTGGTCTGCCCGGTCTGCTGGAACAGCGCCAGGTACACCACGCCCGGCTGGGTGCTGTCCAGGCTGCTGAAGCTGTTGCTGATGTGGCCGGTCGAGTCGATGAAGTGGTCGGCCCAGGCCTGGATGTAGCTGAGCAGCTTCGGGTCCTTGGTGCGCTGGTACAGCAGGAACTGGCCGTACAGGTACAGGCCGTTGGGGTAGCTCCAGCTCAGGCTCGTCGCGCTGTGCTGGTCCATCACCGTCTTGGCCATCGCGACCGACCAGTCGGTGGGTGGCGGCGCCGTGCCGCCGTCGGTCACCGTCAGCGAGTCGAGGTTCGGCCCGCCGGTCGCGCTGGTGCCGGTGGCGCGCACCTTGTTGGTACCGGCGGCGAGCGGCGCGCTCACGTCCACCGTCTTCCACGTCGCCCAGTCGCCGGTGGGCGCGAAGCTGACCGACTGCACGGTCGTACCGTTGACCGCGACGTCGACCGGCCGGGCAGACGTGCTGCCG
Organism: Actinomycetota bacterium; assembly: GCA_005885555.1. Classification (GTDB taxonomy): domain Bacteria; phylum Actinomycetota; class Actinomycetes; order Mycobacteriales; family Micromonosporaceae; genus AC-43. The sequence continues at coordinate 39,509 of VAWN01000088.1, read as the reverse complement.
TTGGCGTACCGGAAGGTCAGCGTCGCGTTGCCGGCCTGCGCGGCGGAGACGGAGAACTCGACGAAGCCGCCCGCCGCGTTGGTGTAGTCGACGAACCCGGTACCCGTGAAGCCCGGGTGGTTGGTCGCGACCGTGGCCGCCGAGAGCGTGGCGGACTCCGCCTCATACCGCGTGCTCGCGGCCGACGCCATCAGGGGTACCGCGATAGCGGTGGTACCCGCGCCGGCGGCGAGCACGCCGACGATCAGGGTACGAACCAGTCTGGTACGGGTCATGCGAGTCCTATCTCCACGAGGGGCCGCTGCCTCAAGGGCCGGCTTGTTACGGATACCAACCTCTTGACGCACGATCGAACAGATCCTATGTTTCCAGTGTTTGGCGGCGTCGTTTCCTGTCAATCTGCCCTCCCGCCAGGCGGATGACTGTTGCGCTGCCTGCTGCGTGCAGGGAGGATTGAACGACCTCTCTCGATATCGTAGGGCGGGACGAATCTTGGGACAAGCGAACCCAACATTTTCCAACAATCAGCCGCGCCGACCCGGTATGGAGGCTCGATCGTGAGTACTTACAGCTTCGCGTTGGCCCGACGATGGCGGGCCGGGGTGATCGTGGTCGCGATCGCGGCCGTCGTGTCCGTCATCGTGGCGATGGTCGGCTTCGGTACCAGGCCGGCCCGCGCGGACCTGCAGAACCCGCGGCAGGACTTCCTGCGCGGGTCGACCAACGGCCTGTTCATGCACTGGGGGATGCTCACCTCGCCCGGCTTCACCAGCTGCTCGGCGTGGGAGAAGGCGGTCACCGGCGGCGGCTGGACGGCGAGCTACTGGGTGAACGAGGCGCAGAAGCTGCACGCCAGCTACATCACGCTCGCCACGTTCCACAGCAAGCTGGGATACGCACGGCCGTGGAAGAGCAGCATCCCGGGTAGCTGCAGCACGTCGCGCGACTTCCTGGGCGAGCTGATCAGCGCGGCGCACGGTGCGGGGCTGCGCGTCATCCTGTACATGACGAACGACGCCCAGTGGCACAACCTGAACAACCACGAGTGGTTCGATTCGGCGGCGTACTCGAAGTTCAAGGGCAAGACCATCAACATGGACACCCAGGACGGCTTCGGGCAGTTCAGCTACGACAACTTCTTCGACGTGATGAAGAGCCACCCGACGCTGGACGGGTTCTGGATCGACAACGACAACAACTACTGGTTGAGCCACAACCTGTACCAGCAGATCTACCAGCTGCACCCGAACATGACGATCAGCAACAACAACGAAGACCAACGAGCAGAAGACCGGCATGACGCCGGCCTACGACATGCCGCAGGCGTACTTCACCGCGCAGCCCCGGCTGACCGAGGCCGATTACAAGCTGCCCGACACCGGACCGTGGTGGTACGGCGGGTCCAACCCGGGCGTCAACAAGGCGCTGAACATCGGCCGGTACATCGCCAACGCCGGCAACTCGGTGAAGTCGTTGATGGACGAGGCGCCTCAGGTCAACGGGAAGTTCCCGTCCAACCAGGCGGACTTCAACAACTTCTTCAACGGGTACATCAGCAAGATCTGGGACTCCGTGCACGGCGTCGAGGGCGGCGGGTACATGTACGGGGGCATGACGGGCGGCAACTTCGGCAGCGGCGCCTACGGGTACACGACGATCACGAAGAACAACGACAAGGTGCAGTACGTGCACGTCGTGACCAAGCCGTCGTCGGGCAACTCGGTCAAGGTGCGCGACGGCGGGTACCACGTGACCGGGGTGACCAACCTGCGCGGCGGCTCGGTGAGCTTCAGCCAGGGCAAGGGCTTCCTGACCATCACCAGCGGCGCGGGCTGGGACCCGTTCGACACGGTGTTCAAGGTGACGATGTCCGGCCGGGTCGGCATCCAGTCCGGGGTCAGCGCGGCGGCGAGCGCCTCGGCCAGCGGCCACGGGGCCGGCAACCTGGTCGACCACTCGTACCTCAACTTCTGGCAGAGCGGCGGCAGCGTACCGGTCAACATCACGCTGGACCAGGGCTCCGCGAAGAACGTCGCATACCTGGCCATCAACCAGCGCGAGGACAGCGTCACGCAGACCGCGTCGTCGTCCCGGCGCATCCACGGGTACACGATCCAGACCAGTAGCAACGGGACCAGCTGGACCACGCTGAAGTCGGGCAACCTGCCCAACGCGCGCGGCGCCCAGTACATCGACGTCGGCGCGAGCGCACGGTTCATCCGGCTCGTGGTGAACAGCATGTACTCCTCGTCGAAGACGCTGCGCATCGACGAGCTCTGGCTGGCCAACTCCTACGCGTAAGGAGTAACCGGAACCCCCAGGGACGGGGATCGCCGCGGACCGGTCGGGGCCGCGGCGATCCCTCTGTAATGTTGGCGCTCGCTTCGCCGGCGCGGGGTCCGGCGCTGTTAGCCTGCAACGTATGCGGGTACTGGTGACCGGGGCGCGGGGCAAGGTGGGTCGGGCCACGGTGGCGGCGTTGCAACGCGCCGGGCACGACACCGTCGCCACCGACCTGTTCGCGCCGGACTTCGACACACAGCCATCGGGTACCGCACCGTACGTCAAGGCCGACCTGACCGACGCGGGCGAGGTCTACGCGCTCGTCGGCGGCGCGTCGGTGGGGGAGGGGCCGCGGCCGGGGCCGTTCGAGGCGGTGGTGCACGCGGGGGCGCTGCCCGCGCCCGGCCGGCACGCGCCACACGTGGTGTTCGGCAACAACATCATGGCCACGTTCAACGTCGTCGAGGCATGCGTGCGGTGGGGGGTACGCCGGCTGGTGAACATCTCCAGCGAGACGGTACCCGGGTTCATCTTCGCCGAGCGGCCGTTCCTGCCCGAGTACCTGCCGGTCGACGAGGCGCATCCGGTACGCCCGCAGGATCCCTACGCGCTGGCGAAGCTGTTCGGCGAGCAGCTGTGCGACGCCGCGGTACAGCGGTCGGACCTGCGCTGCATCTCGATCCGGCCGACCTGGGTGCAGAACGCCGAGACGTACCACCGCAATCTCGGTCCGCTGCTCGCCGACCGCAGCCGCGCCAGCGTCACCGGCTGGGCCTACATCGACGCCGACGACCTGGCCGAGGCGATCCGGCTGGCCGTCGAGTCGCCGCTGCCCGGCCACGAGGTCATGTACATCGCCGCCGCCGACACGATCGGCTCGCGCGACCTGTCCGCATCATGGAAATCCGCGTACCCGGGCTCGACAACCACACTTCGTCAGGTCGGCCGGCCGGACGCTTCGGGCATCGACACCGGTAAGGCGCAGAAGCTGCTGGGTTGGCGGCCCACCCGGTCCTGGAAGGACTATCTGACACTTGACGGAGAACCGTTGAGTGGTTGACAAGGACCGCGACTGACTGATCGGATGCGAGGTCGTGCCGCCCAGGGATCCCACCGTCATCCTCAACGCGGTGGTTGTTGACGAGCCCGACGGGTACCGCGGGCGGCGTCGGCGTTTCCTCATGGGCCGCAAGGGCGGTGGCGCGCTGCTTCCCGGGCTGCTGGTCGCCGCGAGCGTGGTCGTGGTACTCATCGTGGTCGGCGTGTCGCAGCTGCTGCCCCGGGACGCGAACGGGCAGATCCCGTTGGGCGGCGGCAACAACGACAACGGGAACGCGGCTGCTGACAACGGGCAACCGCAGTCCGACACCTCCGGACCCGGTTCGCCGCAGGGATCGGCGAAGGCGAGCCGGTCGGCCGGGCCCAAGCCGTCGGTGAGCCCGTCGGGCGGGGTGCTGCCGGCCCCGGCACAGCCCGGCGTGCCGCAGCAGCCACCGGTATCCGCACCGGCGAGCAGTGCCCCGCCGGCGATGACGCCGTTCTCCCTGGAGGCGGAGAGGGCCGCACTCGGTGGCACCGCGAAGACGTCGGCGTGCAGCACCTGCTCGGGCGGTACCAAGGTGCGCAACGTCGGCGGCGGCACCGCCGGCGGTTGGGTGACGGTGTCGGTGCCGAACGTGCCGCGGGCCGGCGCCTACCAGATGACCATCACGTACGAGCTCGGCCAGCCGCAGCGCACGTTCTACCTGAGCGTCAACGGCGGCACGGGCGCACCGGTCACCGTCACGTCGAACATCACCGACTGGAGCACGCCGCTGACCGCCACGGTGTCGGTGACGCTGAGTACGGGTACCAACACGGTGAAGTTCTACAACCCGACCACCGATTTCGCCCCCGACCTCGACAAGGTGGCAGTGAAGTAGCCCCTCTTCATGAGACGTCGGGTGGATTTGTGACGAATACGCCGGTAGCACTTGTGCTCGTCCCTCGCTACCTGATAGACATCCGATTCAAACGTCCGATGTCTGCGAGGTACCGCCAGTGAAGTTGCTTCGAGTCGGCCCATCAGGTGCGGAACGGCCGGCCGCCCTGGACGCCGCCGGTCAGTTGGTCGAACTGACCGGAGTGGTCGACGATATCACCGGAGCGGTCCTGTCCGGCGCCGAGCTCGACCGCGTCCGAACCGCGGTCGACGGCGGCGCACTGCCCACGATCGACCCCGACGGGCTGCGGGTGGGTGCCCCGCTCGCGCGACCCGGGAAGATCATCTGCATCGGGCTCAACTACCGCGACCACGCCGCGGAGACCGGTGCCATGCTGCCGACCGAGCCGGTCATGTTCATGAAGGCGCCGGACACCGTCGTCGGCCCGTACGACGACGTGCTGGTACCGCGGGGCAGCACGAAGACCGACTGGGAGGTCGAGTTGGCTGTGGTCATCGGCCGGACCGCGCGGTATCTGGAGTCCGAGGACGACGCGATGGCCTGCGTCGGCGGGTACGCGGTCGTCAACGACGTGTCCGAACGCGAGTTCCAGCTGGAGCGCCAGGGCCAGTGGGACAAGGGGAAGAACTGCGAGACGTTCAACCCGCTCGGTCCGTGGCTGGTCACCGCCGACGAGGTACCCGATCCGCAGAACCTGGGCCTGCGGCTGTGGGTCAACGGCGAGAAGAAGCAGGACGGCACCACCAAGGACATGGCGTTCGGCGTAGCCGAGCTGGTCCGGTACCTCAGCCGGTTCCTCGTGCTGTACCCGGGCGACGTCATCAACACCGGTACCCCCGCCGGGGTTGCGCTGGGCCAGTCGGAGCCCAAGCCGTACCTGCGGGCCGGCGACGTCGTGGAGCTGGAGATCGACGGCCTGGGCCACGCCCGCCAGCGGTTGGTCGCGGCATGAGCGTCTTTCTCTCTCTCGATACCTACGACGTCCGCTTCCCGACGTCCAGGGAGCTGGACGGCTCGGACGCGATGAACCCGGACCCGGACTACTCCGCGGCCTACGTGGTGCTGCGCACCGACCACGAGGACGGCCTGGAGGGGCACGGGTTCGCGTTCACCATCGGGCGCGGCAACGACGTCGAGGCGGCCGCGATCGAGGCGCTGCGGCCGTACCTCGTCGGCCGGTCGGTCGAGGGCATCCTCGCCGACCTCGGCGGGTTCTGGAAGGAGCTGGTGCACGACTCGCAGCTGCGCTGGCTCGGTCCGGAGAAGGGCGTCATGCACATGGCCATCTCGGCCGTGGTCAACGCGGTGTGGGACCTCGCGGCCAAGCGCGCGGGGCAGCCGCTGTGGCTGATGCTCGCGCAGATGTCGCCGGAGCAGATCGTGTCGCTGGTCGACTTCCGGTACCTGACCGACGCGCTCACCCCGGACGACGCGCTGGCGATCCTGCGCCGGGCGCAACCCGGCCGGGCGGAACGGATCGCGCACCTGTGGGCGACCGGGTTCCCGGCGTACACCACGTCGCCGGGCTGGCTCGGGTACGACGACGAGAAGCTGAGCCGGCTGTGCAAGGAGGCGATCGCGGCCGGCTTCCGCCAGATCAAGCTCAAGGTCGGTGCGGACCTCTCCGACGACCTGCGGCGCATCAAGGTGGCCCGGGAAGCGTGCGGGCCGGACATCCGCATCGCGGTCGACGCCAACCAGCGCTGGGACGTGCAGGTGGCCATCGACTGGGTACGGGCGCTGGCGCCGTACGAGCCGTGGTGGGTGGAGGAGCCGACGAGTCCGGACGACGTGCTCGGCCACGCGACCATCGCGCGGGCCATCGCGCCCATCAAGGTGGCCACCGGGGAGCACGTGCAGAACCGGGTCATCTTCAAGCAGATGCTGCAGGCAGGCGCCCTGTCGTACCTGCAGTTGGACGCGGCCCGGGTGGCCGGCGTCAACGAGAACGTGGCGATCCTGTTGCTGGCCGCCAAGTTCGGGGTACCGGTCTGCCCGCACGCCGGTGGCGTCGGGCTCTGCGAACTGGTACAGCATCTGTCGATGTTCGACTACGTCTCGGTCTCCGGTTCGCTGGAGGACCGGGTCATCGAGTACGTCGACCATCTGCACGAGCACTTCGTGGATCCGGTGGTGGTACGCGACGGCCGGTACCTGGCTCCGAGCGCGCCCGGCTTCTCGGCCACCATGCGGCCGCAGACCCTCGTGGCCTACGCGTACCCGCACGGTCCGATGTGGACGGAGGTCACTCAGTAATGGCAGAGTTCGACGGCCTCGCCGCGATCGTCACCGGTGGGGCCTCCGGTATCGGGCTGGCCACCGCCACGCTGCTGGCCGGGCGGGGCGCCACGGTGGCGTGCCTGGATCTGAACGCGAAGGATCTGCCCGAGCCGCTGCTCGCCTACGTCGCCGACGTGAGCGACGACGCCTCGGTACGTGCCGCGGTCACCGCCGCGGCCGACGCGATGGGCGGCATCGACATCGTGGTCAACAACGCCGGCATCGGCGCGATCGGCACCATCGAGACCAACTCCGACGAGGAGTGGCACCGGGTGCTCGACGTGAACGTCGTCGGTATGGTCCGCACCGCCCGGGCCGCGCTGCCGTACCTGCGGCGCTCGGCCCACGCGGCGATCGTCAACACCTGCTCCATCGCCGCGCACGCCGGGCTTCCCCAGCGCGCGTTGTACAGCGCGAGCAAGGGTGCCGTCCAGGCGTTGACGCTGGCGATGGCGGCCGATCACCTCCGCGAGGGCATCCGGGTCACCTGCGTGAACCCGGGTACCGCGGACACCCCCTGGGTACGCCGGCTGCTCGCGCAGGCCGACGACCCCGACGCCGAGCTGGCCGCCCTCAAGGCGCGCCAGCCCAGTGGCCGGCTGGTCAGCGCGGAGGAGATCGCCGCGGCGATCGCCTACCTCGCCAGCCCGCTGGCCAGCGCGACCACCGGTACCGTGCTCGCCGTGGACGGCGGCATGCACGGACTGCGGTTGCGCCCACCCAGCACCTCCTGAAGTCACACAACCCTTCCAACACACCCCGACCCTTAGCGAGGAACCATGCTCAAGCACAGAACGGCGGTGGTCGCTGCCGGCATCGCCCTGGTGGCCCTGGCCGCCGCCGGATGCAACCGGGGCAGCAGCTCCGGCAGCAGCGCAGCCAGCGGCGGTACCGGTGGCGGCGGCGGCAAGGTCGGCATCGACCAGCCCCGCTCCGACTCCGACTTCTGGAACTCATACTCCAAGTACATCGAGTCAGGCATCTCGTCCACCGGTATCGACGCGCTGCCACGGACGAACTCGCAGAACCAGATCACCCAGCTCGCCGCGAACGTCAAGAGCCTGGTGGCGCAGGGTGCCAAGGCGATCATCATGGCGCCGCAGGACACCGCCGCGGTGGCCACCACGCTGGACGAGCTGGCCGGCAAGAACATCCCGGCGATCAGCGTGGACACCCGGCCGGACAACGGCAAGGTGTACATGGTCGTCCGCGCCGACAACAAGGCGTACGGCCAGAAGGCCTGCAAGTTCCTCGGCGACAAGCTGCAGAACAAGGGCACCATCGTGGAGTTCGAGGGCGACCTCGCCTCGATCAACGGCCGGGACCGGTCCGAGGCGTTCGGCGACTGCATGAAGCAGAACTACCCCGGCATCAAGGTGCTCGCCGAAGAGACCCAGTGGAAGGGCGACGTCGCCTCGGCCAAGCTGCAGAACGACCTGAACCAGGGCCCGGTCAACGGCATCTACATGCAGGCCGGTGGCGTGTTCCTGGCGCCCACCATCGCCCTGCTGCAGCAGAAGAACCTGCTGGTACCGCCGACCGACCCGAAGCACATCTTCATCGTGTCCAACGACGGCATCCCGCAGGAGTTCGCGGCCATCAAGGCCGGGCAGATCGACGCGACGGTCTCCCAGCCGGCCGACCTGTACGCCAAGTACGCGCTGTTCTACGCCAAGGCGGCGCTGGCCGGGCAGAAGTTCAACCCGGGCCCGACCGACCACCAGTCGAACATCATCACGATCCCGAACGGTCTGGAGGACCAGCTTCCCGCGCCTCTGGTGACGAAGGACAATGTCGATGACTCGTCCCTCTGGGGCAACCAGGTAGGCAAGTGAGCGCAGATGACATCACCCCGGTCGCCTCGGCGACCGGGGTGACCAAGCGGTTCGGGGCCACCGTCGCGCTCGACGACGTCGGGCTGACGGTGCTCCCGGCGGAGTCGCACGCCCTCGTGGGCCGCAACGGTGCCGGCAAGTCCACGCTGGTGTCGGTGCTGACCGGACTGATCCGGCCGGACGCCGGTACCGTGCGGTTCGCCGGCGAACCGGCGCCGCCGGTCACCGACCGGGCCGCGTGGCGCTCGCGCGTCGCGTGCGTGTACCAGAAGTCCACCATCATCCCGACCCTGTCGGTCGCCGAGAACCTGTACCTCAACCGCCAGGACACGGTCGGCGACACGCGGGGCCGGATCTCCTGGAAGGCCGTGCACGAGAACGCCGCGCGGCTGCTGGGCAACTGGAGCATCGACGTCGACCCGAAGGTCGAGGCCGGGCGGCTGACCGTGGAGCAGCGGCAGACCCTGGAGATCGCGCGGGCACTGTCGTTCGGCGCCCGGTTCGTCATCCTCGACGAGCCGACCGCGCAGCTCGACGGCGCCGGCATCGCGCGGCTGTTCGAGCGGCTGCGCGCGTTGCAGGCCGGCGGGGTGGCGTTCCTGTTCATCTCGCACCACCTGCAGGAGATCTACGAGATCTGCCAGACCGTGACCGTCTACCGCGACGCGAAGCACGTGCTCACCGCGCCGGTCGCCGGGCTGCGCCGGGAGGCGCTGATCGAGGCGATGACCGGCGACGCGACCGGGCTGCGGGAGCTGGGCGAGCACGCGGGCGCGGTACCCGCCGGCGCCGCGGAGCTGCTGCGGGTCGAGCACCTCACCGGTACCAGCGAGTTCGCCGACGTGTCGCTCACCGTGCGGGCCGGCGAGATCGTGGGCGTCGCCGGGGCCGTGGGTGCCGGCGCGGTCGCCCTCGGCGAGACCGTGGTGGGGTTGCGCAAACCCTTGTCCGGTACCGTCTGCGTCGCCGGCCGCCCGGTGCGGCCCGGCAGTGTCCCGGCGGCCCTGTCCGCGGGGGTCGGCTTCCTGCCGGAGGACCGTCACCGCCAGGGTCTGGTACCGCTGCGGTCCATCGCGGAGAACCTCACGCTCACGGTGACCGACCGGCTCGGCCGGTTCGGGTTCGTCTCCCAGCCGGCCCGGTACCGCACCGCGACCGCGCTGATGGAACGCCTGGACGTCAAGGCGTCCGGGCCGGACCAGCCGGTGTCCGCGCTGTCCGGCGGCAACCAGCAGAAGGTCATGATGGGCCGGGCGCTGGCCAGCGAGCCGCGGGTACTGGTGCTGATCCGGCCGACCGCCGGGGTCGACGTCAAGTCCAAGGAGTCCCTGCTGGGTACCGTCGAGGCCGCGGCCGCCGAGGGGCGCGCCGCACTGATCGTCTCCGACGAGCTCGACGACCTGCGGGTGGCCGACCGGGTCATCGTCATGTTCAAGGGCCGGGTGGTGGCGCAGCTGCCGCGCGGGTGGTCCGACCGGGAGATGGTGGCCGCCATCGAAGGTCTGCACAGCGAAGGTACGGATAGTGGTGAGTGAAATGACGGACCGCGTGGTCGAGCAGGACAGCCCGCAGGTCGTGGTACCCGGCCGGGTCGCCCCGCCGCGGGGCCGGCGGGTCTGGGTGGCCCGGCTACGGGACTTCTCGCTGATCCCGGTGATCGGCCTGCTGCTGCTGGTCGGGTTCATCGTCAGCCCGAACTTCCTCACCGCCGGCAACCTCACCGACGTGCTCCAGCAGTGCACCGAGCTGAGCCTGCTGGTCCTCGGCGAGGCGATGATCCTGATCGCCGGCCGGATGGACCTGTCGCTGGAGTCGACCGTCGGCGTGGCACCGGTACTCGCGGCGTGGCTCGTGATACCCGCACACGGCGGCCGGTTCGCCGGTCTCGGCGTCCTGCCGACCTGGAGCACGGTACCGCTGTGCCTGCTGATCGGTGCGCTGATCGGCCTGATCAACGGGCTGGTCGCGACGAAGATCCGGATCAACGCGTTCATCTGGACGCTGGGCATGCTCATCGCGCTGCGCGGCCTGCAGCTGGGCATCAGCGGCGGCGCGTCGATCTTCGAGGTACCCGCGTCGCTGCGGTACCTCGGCCACACCGCCTGGTTCGGCCAGCCGGCGTCGCTCTGGGTGTGCGGCCTCATCTTCCTCGTCGGCATCGTCACGCTGGGCTGGTTCCGGCACGGCCGCTCGCTGTACGCCATCGGCGGCAACGCCGAAGCCGCGCGCACCGCCGGCATCCGCACCGACCGGGTACTGCTGATCGTGTTCATGCTGGCCTCGACGCTGGCCGCGCTGGGCGGCATCCTCTACGTCGGCCACTACGGCTCGATCTCCGCCACCCAGGGCCAGGGCTGGATCTTCCAGGTCTTCGCGGCCGCGGTCATCGGCGGGGTCAGCCTCAACGGCGGCCGGGGCAGCCTGTTCGGCGCGCTCACCGGCGTGGTGGCGTTGCAGCTCATCATCAACGTGCTGACCTTCGCCCACGTACCCCCGGCGTGGGACCAGATGGTCGATGGCGTGATCATTCTGATGGCACTGGTCGTCTCCCGGTTCACCTCCGGCGAAGCGCAGGATTAGGAGTACCCGTATGCAGCGGATCGCCCTGCACACCCGGCTGGCGCCGGGCAAGGAGGAGGAGTACGAGAAGGTCCACGCGGTGATCCCGGCCGACCTGGACCAGGCGCTGCGGGAGGCCGGGGTGCACACCTGGCGGATCTGGCGGGACGGCCGGGACCTGTTCCACGTCGTGGAGGTCGACGACTACCAGCACATGCGGGCGTACCTGCGCGACCACCCGGCCAACGTGCCGTGGCAGGCCCGCATGTCCGGGCTGCTCGATGTCGAGGACGACTACTCCGGCAGCGACATGGGCATCCACCAGGTGTGGGAGCTGCCGTGAGGGCGGTGGGACGCACCGGGGTCCACGTCAGTGAGCTGGGCTTCGGTGCCGCGTCGATCGGCAACCTGTACAAGGTGGTACCCGACGAGGATGCCGCCGCGGTCGTCGAGGCGGCCTGGGAAAGCGGTGTCCGGTACTTCGACACCGCGCCGCACTACGGGCTGGGCCTGGCCGAGCGGCGGCTGGGCGCGGTTCTCGCCGGCCACCCGCGCGGGGAGTTCACCGTCTCCACCAAGGTGGGCCGGCTGATCGTGCCCAACCCGGCGGGGGAGGGCGGGCGGGACCTGGACAACGGCTTCGACGTGCCGGCCACGCTGCGCCGGCAGTGGGACTTCACCGGCACCGGGGTACGCCGCAGTCTCGAAGAGAGCCTGCAGCGGCTGGGCCTGGACCGGGTGGAGATCGCGCTGATCCACGATCCGGAGGAGTCCGACCAGCCGGAGACGGCGCTCACCGAGGGGTACGCGGCACTGCACGAGCTGCGGTCCGCGGGCGTGGTCGGCGCGGTGGGGGTCGGCTCGAAGCAGGTGCAGATCCTGCAGCGGTTCGTCACCGAGACCGAGATCGACACCATCATGCTCGCCGGCCGGTACACCCTGCTGGAACAGCCGGCGCTGGACGAGCTGCTGCCGGCGTGCGAGAAGCACGGCGTGTCGGTACTCAACGTCGGCGTGTTCAACAGCGGCCTGCTGGCGCGCGACTGGCCGGCGGACGACGGGCACTACGAGTACGGCACCGCGCCGCGGGAGCTGGTCGAGCGGGCCCGGCGGATCGCCGCGGTCTGCCGGGAGCACGGCACCACCCTGCCGCACGCGGCGCTGGTGTTCGCCGGCGCCCATCCCACGGTCGCCAGCGTCGTGGTCGGCGCCGGCCGGCCGGCGCACATGCAGCGCAACGCCGACCTGGCCGCGGCGCCGCCGCCCCCGGCCGCGCTCTGGGCGGATCTCGTCGCGCAGGGCCTGCTGCGCCCGGACGCACCGGTGCCCACGTCATGATCATCGACGCGCATCACCACCTCTGGGACCCGACGCAGCACGAGTACCCGTGGATGGACGGCGACGCGCTGGCGCCGCTGCGTCGCGCGTACACCGTCGACGACCTGTGGGAGGTCACCGACGGGCGGGTCGCGCACACGGTGCTGGTACAGACGATCAGCGACGCGGCGGAGACGGCCGGGTTCCTGGCCACCGCCAGCGCCAACGACGGGCTGATCAAGGGCGTGGTCGGCTGGGTGGACCTCACCGCCCCCGACGTCGCCGACCGGATCGCCGGGCTGCGTGCCGGCCCGGGTGGCGACCGGCTGGTCGGCGTGCGGCACCAGGTGCAGGACGAGCCGGACCCGGGCTGGTTCGCCCGTCCGGAGGTGCTGCGCGGGCTGCGTGCGGTCGGCGCGGCCGGGCTGGTGTACGACCTGCTGGTCCTGGTACCGCAGCTGGACGTGGCCGCCGACGTGGTGCGGCAGCTGCCCGAGGTCAGCTTCGTCCTCGACCACCTCGCCAAGCCGAACATCGCGCAGGGGCAGTGGGAGCCGTGGGCGTCCGGCGTCGCCGGGCTCGCCGCGCTGCCGAACGTCGCCGCCAAGATCTCCGGCCTGGTCACCGAGGCGCGCTGGGACAGCTGGGACGCCGGGCAGATCGCGCCCTACGTCAAGCACGCCGTCGAGGTGTTCGGGCCGCAGCGGCTGATGTACGGCTCGGACTGGCCGGTCTGCACGCTGGCGGCCAGCTACGGGGAGGTGTGGGAGCTCGCCGGTACCCTGATCCAGGATCTCAGCGAGACCGAGCGCGCGGCGGTCCTCGGCGACACCGCCGTCCGGGTCTACGGCCTCTGACCCGCGTCTTCAGTCCTGTAACGCCCGGCGCAGCCACTCCTCGACGCCGGCCACGTGCACGGTCGCCCAGGACCGGGCCAGGTCGGGCTGCCGCGACGCGATCGCCTCGCAGATCGCGCTGTGCTGTTCCCGGGTGCGGGCGACCGCGCCCTCCTGGGTCAGCCCGCGCCAGATCCGCGCCCGGGTGGTCGGGCCGGACAGGCTCTCGATCAGCGAGCAGAGCACGGTGTTGCCGGAGCCGAGCGCGATCCGCCGGTGGAACTCCAGGTCGTTGGCGACCAGCGCCTCCACCGTCGGGTCCTCGTCCAGCTCGTCGAGCACCGCGCGCAGGTCGCCGATCTGCTGGTCGGTCATGTTCAGCGCGGCCATCGCGGTGGCGGCCGGTTCGAGGATCCGGCGCACCTCGAGGAACTCCAGTACCGTGTCGTCGCGGTGGAACTCCACCACGAACGTCATCGCGTCCAGCAGCAGGCGCGGTTCCAGGCTGGTCACGTAGGTACCGTCGCCCTGCCGGACGTCGAGCACATGGATCAGCGACAGTGCCTTCACCGCCTCGCGCAGCGAGTTGCGGGACAGGCCCAGTCGGTCGGCGAGATCGGCTTCCTTGGGTAGCCGGTCGCCGGGGCCCAGCTCACCCGAGACGATCATTTCCTTGATCTTGTCGATCGCCTCGTCGGTTACTGCCACGAACCCCCCTCGGCCACGAGAAAACGCTGCGCCGCGCGAGCGCGGCGAGCGCCAACATATCAGCGCCCGTGACGGAGGAGAATCACCTGGTACGGCTATGTGTTCCAGGAGACGGCGTCGGTGCGCTCCCACCGGCCCGGGATGCCGCGCAGGGCCAGCCGGCCGATGCCGTCGGGTACCACCGGGTCGACCCGCAGGTGGTCGCCGTCCGGCTCCAGGCCGAGCAGCGCCCGCAGCAGCAGGAGCGGGGTGGCCGCCGCCCAGGCCTGCGGTGAGCACGCCGACGGGTAGGCCACGGGTACCTCGGTGGACTTGCGGTCGTACCCGACGAACACCTCGGGCAGCCGGTAGTCGAAGTGCCGGGAGGCGTCCAGGATCGCCGTGGACAGCCGGCCGGCCTCGATCCGCCGCCCGTACCGTGCCAGCCCGGCCGCGATGATCGCGGTGTCGTGCGGCCAGACGGTGCCGTTGTGGTACTCCAGCGGGTTGTAGACGCCCTGCCCGGCGGCGAGGGTACGCACGCCCCAGCCGGAGAACAGCCACGGGCCGAGCAGGTGGTTGACCAGCTGGTCGACGTGCTCGTCCGGGACGATGCCGCTCCACAGCAGGTGGCCGATGTTCGACGTCAGAGTGGGTACCGGCTGCTTCTCGCCGTCCAGCGCGAGCGCGTAGAAGCCCCGGTCGGGCAGCCAGAAGTCGGCGACGAACCGGTCCCGCAGCGCGGCCGCGTCGCGTTCCAGCCGGTCGGCCAGGGTCGGGTCGTTCCAGATCTCGCGGGCCAGCCGGGCGGTGCGCATCCGGGCGTCGTAGGCGTACCCCTGGATCTCGCAGGTGGCCCGGGGGAGCGAGGTGAGCCGGCCGTCCGGCCAGACGATCGAGTTCCACGAGTCCTTCCAGCACTGGTTGACCAGGCCGGAGTCGGGGTTGCGCGTGTCGTAGTCGAGGTACCCGTCGTGGTTGGTGTCGCCGTACTCCTCGATCCACCGCAGCGCGGCGCGGGCCTGCGGTTCCAGCTTGCGTACCGTGTCCACGTCGCCGGTCCACCGCTCGTACTCGTCGAGCACCACGAGGAACAGCGGGGTCGCGTCGCAGGAACCGTAGTACGGCGACTGCGGCCACTTGCCGAAGTGGGTCAGCTCGCCGTGCCGCAGCTCGTGCAGGATCTTGCCGGGCTCCGCGTCGCGGAAGTCGTCGAACTCGGTCGCCTGCTGGTTGGCCAGCGCGTGCAGGGTGGTGCGGCACAGCTCCGGCGCGAACGGCAGGGTCTGGTAGCTGGTGATCAGGCTGTCCCGGCCGAACAGCGCCATGAACCAGGGCAGTCCGGCGGCGGGCAGCGAGGCGTCCGGTACCGTCTCCGGGTAGAACCGCAGCGCGGCCAGGTCCACGAGGCTGCGCTTGTAGGTGCGGCGCAGGTCGTCGGAGTCGGTCTCCAGGGTGGGCGCCTCTTCCAGCCACTCGTCGATGCTGTCGTCCATGTTCGGCTGGTGCGAGCGTCGGGGTACCGGCCGGTGGGTCTGCGTGGCGAGGGAGACCTCGATCTCGCTCTGCCAGGTCTGGTTCGGCGCGAGGCTGACCCGGAAGGTCAGCGACTCGTCGGTGAAGAACGCGCCGGGCGCCCGGATCAGCGTCTCGCGGTAGAAGTCGGCGTGCCGGTACATCAGGCAGGCCCGATCGCTGTCCACCCGGCGGGAGAACTGCCCCGTCTTGGCCAGCTTGCCCTTTATCTCGAAGATGTCCGCGAAGTCGGCGCCGAACAGCAGGGAGACCTCAAGCTGGATCGGCCGGGTGCCGTGGTTGGTCAGCTCCAGCGTCTCCTGCATGCCGTCGCCGACGTGCCGCCTGCGCGTCAGCGACAGCGTCGGGTTGCGGTAGATCGTGCCGGTCGGCTCGATCAGGAAGAAGACCGCCTCGTCATAGTCCAGCGTCGCGGCGGACAGCACGTCGAGCTCCCGGCCGTTGAGCCGGATCTGCCACCGGGACAGGTGGCGCATGTCCCGGTAGAACAGCCCGCTCATCCCGTCGTCGCGCAGGCCGATGTCACCGCGCAGGTCGCTGACGACGAAGGTGCTGCCTTCGAGGATGTTGATTCGACGCGGTTGCACTTCCCACTCCTTGGCCGATCCGGCGATCTTCGCTCTCCACGTTAGGCCCGTTGCGGCGTTCATCCGGCCCATACCGTGGGTACTGCTATGTCAGGAACCCCC
This sequence comes from Actinomycetota bacterium, assembly GCA_005885555.1. Lineage (GTDB taxonomy): Bacteria > Actinomycetota > Actinomycetes > Mycobacteriales > Micromonosporaceae > AC-43. The sequence goes on along the minus strand of VAWN01000088.1, from coordinate 23,544 downwards.
CGAAGCGGAGGGCAGTACCGTGGTTGACGCACCTCAGGAGCCTCCCAGTCGGATTCATAAACGGTTGCGCATCGCGATGGTGGCGCCGCCGTGGTACGAACTCCCCCCGTTGGGGTACGGCGGCCTGGAGGTGATCACCGCGGCTCTCGTGGACGGCCTGGTCGGGCGCGGCCACGAGGTCACCCTGTTCGGCGCCGGTAACCGTACCGGCACCCGCGCGCGGTTCGTATCCACCACAGGGCAGTTGCAGTACCCGCGGCTGGGCGAGCTGATGCCCGCCGTTCTGCACACCGCGAGGGTCAACCGACTGATGGCCGGTGGGGAGTTCGACGTCATCCACGACCACACGACCGATGGACCGATGACCGCGCCGACCCGCGCCGCGCCGACCGTGGTCACCGTGCACGGCGCGGTGAACGGCGAGTACGGCGACTACTTCGCGGCGCTGGGCGGCTCCGTGCGGCTGGTCGCGATCTCCCGCGCGCAACGGCTGCTGCGGCCGCGGCTCAACTGGGTGGCGACCGTGCACAACGCGCTGCCGTCCGCCGCGATCGGCGGGGGTACCGCCACTCCGGACGGGCCGGTGCTGTGGCTGGCCCGGTTCAGCCCGGACAAGGGGCCGGATCTCGCGGTACGGGCGTGCCGGGCGGCCGGGGTACCGCTGGTGCTGGCCGGCAAGTGCGGCGAGGAGCCGGAGCGGCGGTACCTCGACGACGAGCTGCGCCCGATGCTCGACGGTTCGGTCGAGCTGCTGGTCAACCCCGACCGGCCGACCACCGAGCGGCTGCTGCGCGAGGCCCGCTGCCTCATCATGCCGATCCGCTGGTCGGAACCGTTCGGCATGGTGATGATCGAGGCGATGGCGGTGGGTACCCCGGTCGTCGGTACCCGCGCCGGTGCGGTACCGGAGCTGGTCCGGCCCGGCGTGACCGGCTGGATCGCCGAGTCCGTCGAGGAGCTGCCGGCGCTGCTGCACCGGGTCGGCGAGATCGACGCGGCGGACTGCGTCGAGCACGTCCGGGCCAACTTCAGCGCGGAGGTGATGGCCCGCCGGTACGAACGGGTGTACCTGGACGCGCTGGCCCGCAGCCGGCCGCCGGCCCTGCACCGGCGCCGCCGGATGAACCGCCGCCCGCTCGTCGGACCGACCCTGCGCCGCCGTCTGCCGCAGCTGCGCTGAGCGGGCCTCGCTCGCGGGCCTCGCCGGGATCGCGCGGCGCTGGCATCGCGCGGGCCTCACTCGCGGGCCTCGCCGGGCGCGCGGCGCCCGGATCGCGTGGCGCCCGAGGCAAAGCCGGGCGGCCCCCCGATCGGCCCCCGGGCCGCCCGGCTTCGCATCCCCCGCATCCCCTATGCCACCCCACCACACCCGGCGGAGCAGGACTGTCGGCTACCTGGCGCAAACGGACATCGATTGAGAAGGGGATGCACCACACCCGGTTCCTGGCATGCTGAGGGCGATAAGCGGAGGGGACTGCCATGGCGGACGAGGTTGACGTCGTCGTTGTCGGGATGGGCGTCGGTGGCGAGGAGGTGGCCGGCCGGCTGGCCAGCGCCGGCCTGTCGGTCGTGGGCATCGAGAACCGCCTCGTCGGCGGCGAGTGCCCGTACTGGGGCTGTGTCCCGAGCAAGATGATGATCCGCGCGGCGAACGCGCTGGCCGAGGCGCGCCGCATTCCGGGCCTGGCCGGCCTCGCGACCGTGGAGCCGGACTGGAGCCCGGTCGCCAAGCGGATCCGCGAGGAGGCCACCGACGACTGGGACGACAAGATCGCGGTCGACCGGTTCGTCAAGAAGGGCGGCCGGTTCGTGCGCGGCTTCGGCCGGCTGGCCGGGCCGGGCCGGGTGGAGGTCGGCGACCAGACCTTCGTGGCCCGGCGCGGCGTGGTCGTGGGTACGGGTACGACGCCGTCGGTACCGCCGGTCGACGGGCTCGCCGGCACGCCGTACTGGACCAACCGGGAGGCGATCGAGGTCGAGGAGCTGCCCGACTCGTTGATCGTGCTCGGTGGCGGGTCGATCGGCCTGGAGCTCGCCCAGGTGTTCGCCCGTTTCGGCGTCTCGGTCAGCGTGGTGGAGGCGCTGGACCGGCTGCTCGCGATGGAGGAGCCGGACGCCTCCGACCTGGCCGCGAGGGCACTGGTCGGCGACGAGATCGCGGTGCGCACCGGCGCCACGGCCGCCCGGGTGGAGTACGACGGGCAGCAGTTCACCCTGGTACTCGACGACGGGCAGCGCCTGGTCGCGCAGCGGCTGCTGGTCGCCACCGGCCGCCGCGCCGATCTCGGTGAGCTTGGCCTGTCCAGCGTCGGGCTGCCCGACGACGCGCGGTTCCTTGAGGTCGACGAGTGGTTGCGGGCCGGCGAGCGGCTGTGGGGTGTCGGCGACGTGACCGGCAAGGGCGCGTTCACGCACGTCGCGATGTACCACGCCGACATCGTGGTGCGCGACATCCTCGGGCAGGGCGGGCCGGCCGCCGACCATCGGGCGCTGCCCCGGGTGACGTTCACCGACCCGGAGATCGGCGCCGTCGGGCTGACCGAGGCCAGGGCGCGGGAGCGGGGGGTACCGGTCCGGACCGGGTACACCGACCTGATCACCTCGGCGCGGGGCTGGATCCACAAGGCCGGCAACGAGGGCTTCATCAAGCTGGTCGCCGACGCCGACCGCGACGTGCTGGTGGGCGCGACGTCCGCGGGGCCGTCGGGCGGCGAGGTGCTCAGCGCGCTGACGGTCGCGGTACACGCGGAGGTACCGCTGGCGACGCTGCGCTCGATGATGTACGCGTACCCGACGTTCCACCGCGCGATCGAGGCGGCCCTGGCCGACCTCGGGTGAGGCCGGCCAGGGCCGGTACTCAGTCGTCGTCGCCGAGCAGTGAGACCGAGCGGGTCATCACGTCCTGGTTGGGCTTGGTGACACCGGGGTTGCCGCGGAAGTCGGTCCAGCACGGGTGCAGCTGGAAGTCCACGCCGACCGCCACCGCGGTGTAGTCGCCGATGAACACGCCCTGCAGTACCTTGCCGGTGACCAGGCCGGCCGCGACGAACTGGATCGACGGGTCGGACGACTCGCTGCTGAGCCGGCGGATCCGGTCGTGCGTCACGAAGCGGCCCCAGCCGCTCTGGAACGCGTAGTCCAGCTTGATCCCGGTCGGGTCGTAGTGGCGGGTGTAGTAGGTGACCGCGACCCGGCCGGCGAGCGCGGCGACCGCGGGGAACACCTCGTCCTGCGGGGTGCCGAGGGTCAGCGTCGGCGACCAGTCCCGCCCGTTGGCCGAGGTGGCCAGGAACGCGTCGCCGTTGGTCCGGACCGACATCGACCCGTTGTACTGGCCGTTGCGGTCGTCGGCCCAGGTCACCCACAGCCGGCCGGTGAACCGGTCGACGGTCAGCTGCGGGTAGCTGTTGATCCGGAAGTTCTCCCCGGTCAGCGATGCCCGGCCGGTGTCGGCGTTGCGCGGGAAGTCGAAGTCGAGCCCGACCTCGGTGTTGCGGAAGGTCTGCCCACCGTCGCGCGAGGTACCCACCACGACGGCGTCGTGGTCGGTCGGCTGGTCGCAGGCCGCCGTCGCGCAGACCGAGGACTCGTACGCCACCTGCAGCGTCCCGTCCGCCGTGACGACCGGGTTGGAACCCTGGCTGAACGGCGTGATCCCGCCGGTGAAGCCGACCAGCGACGGCGAGATGCGGGCCGCGTCGCCCCACGTCCGGCCGCCGTCGACGGAGCGCCTCGACATGATCGGCGACTCCTGGTACGCCCCGGCCGCGTTGAAGGTGAACCGGGTCCACGTCACGTACGCGGTACCCCGGATCGGGTCGACGCCGATCCACTCCTTGTCGTTGAAGAACGTCGTCGGTACGTGGCTGCCGTCCGCCGCGACCCCGTCGAGCTGGACGATCGACGGGTCGGCCCAGGTGAGCCCGCCGTCGTGGGACACCGAGACGACGAGGCCGGAGGCGCCCTGGTCACCGGCCGGTACCGTGGCCCGGCTGAACACCAGGTTGGCGTAGTAGACGGTGTCGTGCGGCCCGAACGCGATGGCCGGGTCGCCGGCCGAGTCCATGATGTTCAGCTGCCCGGTGGCACCGGTCTGGAAGGTCAGCTTCGGCAGCTGGACGTTGCGCCAGGTGCGGCCGCCGTCGAAGCTCGTGTACGCGAAGCCGGACGCGTCGTTGCGGGCCTCGCGGGTGTTGAACAGCCGGTAGTCGTTGGACCCGGCGACGATGTTGCGCGGGTTGAAGGGATTGACCGCGATCGTGGTCTCGTTCTGTGCGGTGCTGCAGCCCTGCTGGGTACCGGCCTGCACGATCTGGTCGTCGCGGATCGCGTCGACGTCGCGGCGCAGCGGCCGGTACGGGTTCGGTTGGGTGATGAAGCTCTGGCAGAGTGCGGACAGGTCGGCCTCCTCGCCCTGCCCGTCGTCGTCGCCCTCGGCCAGCACCTCTTTGAGCAACTCGTTGGGTACCGTGTGGGTCGTCGCGTGCCGGGCGGCCGCGGACCGGGTCGCGGACCGCGCCGCGCCCGGGTCCACCGGCAGCGGGCCGCCGGCCCGACCCGCCCGACCCGCGGGGTTCGCCTGCGCCGGCATGCCGGCCAGTCCCAGTGCCGCCACCGCGAGCACCGCTATCGCCGCGGTGCGACGCAGCCCCATCGCTCGTCTCACCTGATCCTCCGTTCGCCAGATGCGTTTCTGCCTCATGCACTAGAACACGAACGCATAGATCAGGCTAGATAAGTACGCATTCACGTACCGCCGTTGCTGCGGACAGCCAGATACGGGCCGAGATAGTACGCTTCTGCGTATGAAATCGGAGGTGCCGCTGCGGCGGGTCGCCGTCGGGTTAAGGTTCGCGGGTGAGCCAGGTACGCGACCAGGAGCTCGCCGTCACCGCGCGGGAGGTGCGCCAGGCGGTGGTCCGGCTCGCCCGCCGGCTGCGTACCCAGCGGCAGGAACACGGCATCGGCAACCTCGGCGTCTCGGTGCTCAGCCAGCTGCACCGCCACACCGCGCTCACGCCGCGCGCGCTGGCCGACGCCGAGCGGGTGACCCCGCAGACGCTCACCCGGGTCCTGGCCAGCCTGGCGGAGCGGGGCCTGATCGTGCGCCGCGGCGACCCGTCCGACGGGCGGCAGTCGCTGCTGGAACTGACCGACGCCGCGCGCCGGGTTCTGCGTGCCGACGCGGCCAAGCGCGAGGAGTGGCTCGCCGCGGCGATGGCCCGCGAACTCACCCCCGCTGAGCAGGAGATCGTCCGGGTCGCCGCGGGCCTGCTCGACCGGCTCGCTGACGCCTGAAGCACGTTTATCCGGTACCCCGGCGGGCACCCAATTTCCATGGCTGAGGTGCGTACGTCCGAATCGACCGCCGATCTGGTCCGCCAGGCGGCCGATCAGCTCACCACGCTGGTTCGCGATGAGATGACGCTCGCGAAGGCGGAGATGAGCGAAAAGGCGGGCCGGGCGGGGCGTGGCGCGGGCCTGTTCGGCGCTGCCGGACTGGTTAGCCTGTACGGAGTACTGGGCGTGCTGACCGCGCTCGTCCTGCTTCTGGCCAAGGTGATGCCGGCCTGGGTGGCGGCGTTGCTGGTCGGGATCGTGCTACTGGTCATCGCCGGCGGGCTCGCCCTCGCGGGTCGCTCCCAGGTCCGGCAGGCCACCCCGCCGGTACCGGAAGAGGCGGTACGCGGGGTGCGGGCGGACATCGACACGGTGACGACCGCCGTGGAGGAGAGGGGACACCGTGACTAAACCGCCGACCGAGCCGGAGGAGCTGCGCCGGGAGATCGAGCAGACCCGGGCGGAACTCGGTGAGACCGTCGAGGCGCTGGCGATGCGGGCCGACGTGAAGGCCCGCGCGCAGGCCGCCGCTCAGGACGCCGTGGACGACGCGAAGCTGCGTGCGCGGGGAGCGCTGGACACGGTCGCGTACCAGGTCGGCAAGCAACGGGAGAAGGTGGCGGCGCTGAGCCCGCCGGTCCGGGTGGCCATCGCGGCGGCGGCCGTCGGCCTCGTCGCGTTGCTGCTCATCCGCCGGCTGCGCCACAGGAGGTCCCAGTGAAGAAGGTGCTGTACAAGCCGGTCGGGTTGATCGCCGGTGCGGGCGCCGGCCTGATCGCCGGGTACGTGTTCAAGAAGGTCTGGCAGCTGGCGTCCGGCGACGACGACGCGCCCGACGCGCTGGACCAGGACAAGGGCTGGTCGGAGATCCTGATCGCCGCCGCGCTGCAGGGTGCGATCTTCGCGATCGTCAAGGCCGCGGTGGACCGGGGGAGCGCCGAAGGGGTGAAGAAGCTGACCGGCTCCTGGCCGGGCTGAGCCGCCGCCGGGTCCGGGCTGAGCCGCCCGGCTGAGCCGCCCGCCGGGTCAGCCCGGACCGGGGTTCACCCGGTCATCCGGGGCAGATGTGGTAGGTCGGCGATCCGCCACAGGCCCAGCGCCTTGTCGGCGTACGCGCCGCCGACCTCGGTGCACCCCTCGACGATGACGTCCAGCGGCTCGGGCAGCGCGAACGGCGGTAGGCACAGGTTCAGTGGCCGCCAGTCGCCGGTGTCGATCTCGGCGTTGGCGTCCAGTTCCAGGAACGTCGTGGCCAGCAGGTAGGTGCAGCCGCTGCGGCGCAGGTTCGCGAACGCCCGGAAGATCCGCGGGTACCCCAGGTGGACCAGACCGTCGCGGCACAGCACGACGTCGGCGCGGGGCAGCGGGTCGCGGCACAGGTTCAGCCGCACGAAGTGCCGCCGCGTCCCGCCGTACCGCCGGCTGTTGCTGGTCACGATGTCCGGCACGATGTCGCCGCCGGTGTAGGTGATGCCCCTGAGGTCGGCGTGGGACAGCCAGCCGGGGTCGCCGCACGGCAGGTCGAGCAGAGTGCGGGCACGGTACCGGCGCAGCAGCGCGGGAATCTCCCGCCGCAACAGCTCGGCGGTGTCGGCCGCCGTATCTGTTTCCGGGGCGGTCCGGTGCAGGTAGGTGAAGATCGCTTCGGTGTCGTGTCCGAGCAGGTTGGCGGCGTGCGCCTGGAACCGCTCGTTCGCGCGCACCGGTGGGCGTTGCGCGGCCGGAGGCAGGGACGACATCTCGGGTACCTCCCGTGCGGGTTGGCTGATCCTACGACGTCCGACGTCTTCGCGCAGGTCCGGTGGCATCCGCACTCAGGTCGGCCGCCCGCCCGCCGATGGGGTACCGGAAGCGATGGAAGGGACGGGTGGATGGCGGAGCTGGCGCTCATTGTCGCCGTGGTCGCGAGTGCGGTGGCCATCTGGCTCGGTACCCGGCTGGCCGCGGACCGGCAACGGCACCGCGCCGCCCTCGCCGAGCAGGCGTACCGCGACCCGCTGACCGGCCTCGCCAACCGCGCCACGCTCGTCGGCGCGCTCGACCCGGGTACCGGCGGCGTCCTGCTGCTCATCGACCTGGACGGCTTCAAGGCGGTCAACGACACCCTCGGCCACGGCGCCGGTGACCAGCTGCTGACCGTCGTCGGTGAGCGGATCCGCGCGGTCGCGCCGCGGTCGGCGCTGGCCGCCCGGCTCGGCGGGGACGAGTTCGCGGTGCTGCTGCCCGCCGCCACCAGCCGGTCGGAGGCGGTGGCGGTCGCCGAGCGGGTACTGGCGGCGCTGTCCGGCCCGATCATCCTGGACGGTACCGACGCGATCCTCGGCGCCAGCATCGGCATCGCGTTCGCCGGGCCGGGCGGCCAGACGGGGCCGGGCGGGCAGACCGGGCACCTGTTGCGGGACGCCGACATCGCGCTGTACGCCGCCAAGGCCGCCGGCCGGGCCTGCTACCAGATCTTCGAGCCGGGCATGCACGCCGAGACGCTGGCCCGGGTACAGCTGGAGACCGACCTCGCGCACGCACTGATCCGCGACGAGTTCGAGATCGCGTACCAGCCGATCGTGGACCTCCCGGACGGCCGGGTCACCGGGTTCGAGGCGCTGCTGCGCTGGCGCCACCCGACCCGCGGCCTGCTGATGCCGGGCGCCTTCCTGTCCACCGCCGAGGAGGCCGGCCTGCTGCCCGCCTGCGACCGGTGGATCCTGTCCAACGCCTGCCGGCAGCTGGCCCGCTGGCGCAACCGGCACCCCGACCTGACGGTGAGCGTGAACATCTCGGCCGGGTACCTCACCGACCGGACGCTGCCCGCCGATGTCAATGCGGCGCTGGCCGCGGCGGGGCTGGCACCGGAGGCGCTGACCCTGGAGATCACCGAGAGCGCGCTGGTGACCGACCTGGACCGGGCGGCCGAGGTACTGCGCCAGGTCAAGGCGCTCGGGGTCCGGGTGGCGCTGGACGACTTCGGCACCGGGTACTCGTCGCTGGCGTACATGCGCGCCCTGCCGATCGACATCCTGAAGATCGACCGGTCGTTCGTGGCCGACCTGTCCACCTCCGCCGACGAGTCCACGCTGACCGGGGCGATCCTCGCGCTGGCCCGCTCGCTCAAGCTGGGGCAGATCGCCGAAGGAGTTGAGGACGCGGCCCAGGCGCAGTGGCTGGCGCAGAACGACTGCGGCCAGGCGCAGGGGTACCACTTCGCCCGGCCGATGCCGGCCGACCGGGTGACCGCGCTGCTGGACAGCGGTGCGCGCTGCGCGCCGTACCCGGCCGAGCGGGTCGCCGCCTGACGTACCCCTATCTATTGACCAATCGAAATGAGGCGATAACCTTTAGGAAAGTTTCCTAAAGGGGAGCGGCCATGCGCAGTCGTGGACGGGTCGTACTCGTGGCGGTCGCGGCCGCCACCACCGCACTGGGCGCCATCCTCGCGGTGATGCCCGGAGCGTCGGCGGCGACCAACGCGATCACCAACCCCGGCTTCGAGACCGGGAACCTGTCCGGCTGGACGTGCGACGCGTCGGACAGCGTCGTCACCGGGCACGCTCACTCCGGTACCTTCGCGTTGTCCGGAGCGGCCGGCGCGGACACCGCGCAGTGCGCGCAGCCCCTGACCCTCGTGGCCAACACCGCCTACACCCTGACCGCCGCGGTCCAGGGCGCGTTCGTCTTCCTCGGCGTGTCGGGTGGGGTCAGCGCGCAGACCTGGACCACCACGACCAGCTACCAGACGCTGAGCCTGAACTTCACGACCGCCAGCGCCACCAGCGTGACCGTGTTCGTGCACGGCTGGTACGGCCAGGGCACCTACTTCGCCGACGACGTCACGCTCAACGGGCCGACCGGCGGGCCGGGGCCGTCGCCCACCGGGTCGCCGACGCGCTCGCCGTCGCCCACGCCGAGCCGGTCGCCCTCGCCGAGCCCGACGCCGACCCCGACCGGCAGCGTGCCGCCGCCGAACAACGGCGCGTTCCGCAACCCCGTCTACTTCATGCCGCTGGACAACAACCCGCAGAACATCACCGACGCGATCAACGCCACCGGCGACAAGAACTTCAACCTCGCCTTCGTGCTCGACTCCGGCGGCTGCACCCCGGCCTGGGACGGCGACGCCGCGCACAGGGTCAGCTCCGACACCACAGTGACCGGCGTGGTCAGCGCGGTACGGGCCAAGGGCGGTGACGTCGCGGTGTCCTTCGGCGGGTTCAACGGCACCGAGCTCGGCGCCACCTGCGGCGGCTCCGGCGGGCTCGCCAACGCGTACCAGCAGGTGATCAACAAGTACAACCTGAGCCGGATCGACCTCGACTACGAGGGCGACGACCTCGACGCCAACATGGGCACCCGGTTCGCCGCCATCAAGACCCTGCAGAACAACGCCAGGTCGGCCGGCAGGACGCTGCACGTCTCGCTGACCATCCCGATGACCACGGTCGGCTTCCCCGGCTCCGGCATCGACGAGCTCAACCAGGCCAAGGCGGCCGGGGTCGGCCTGGACATCATCAACATCATGGCCTTCGACTACGGCCTGACCAACGCCAGCGACCAGGTCACCAGCGTGGAGATGGTGGCGCAGGCCGCGCAGGGCCAGCTCAAGCAGGTGTTCGGCTGGGACGACGCGACCGCCTGGGGCCACCTCGGCCTGCAGATCATGAACGGCCACACCGACCAGCCGTCGGAGCTGTTCACCCAGTCGACGTTCCAGTCGCTGCTCGGGTACGCCAGGTCCAAGCACGTCGGCTGGTTCGCGTACTGGTCGCTCAACCGGGACCGGGCCTGCGACCCGAGCGTGCCGCACAACTGGGCGGACGGCTCGTGCAGCAGCGTCAGCCAGAACCCGTGGGACTTCACGAAGATCGTCGCGCAGTACACCGGCTGATCCGACCTCGGCGGCGTCGGTCGCCGGGCACGACCCGGACGTGTCGACCGAGACCGGGCCGGCCACCGTTTCCCACGCGGCGGCCGGCCCCCGGTCTTCGTCCTCGCGCGGCGCCGCCGCGCCCGCCCGCCCCGCCCCGGCGCTCGCGCCCGCCCGCCCCGCCGGCCCCGCTCGCCCCGCCGGCCCCGCTCGTCGATCTTGGACTTGTGGTGCCCGACTCGCGGAGTGGCGCGGCTTTTGTCGCCGACACAACACCAAGATCGGCGGGGTCGGCGCCGGCGAGCCGGGGTGCCGTGGCGCTGTCAGCGCAGGTTCAGCAGGCCCTCGCGCGCGGTGGTCAACAGCGCCTGGCTGCGGTTGCGGGCCTGCAGCTTGGTGTACAGGCGGGCCACGTGGGTCTTCGCGGTGGCCGGGCTGATCTGCAGCGCCTCGGCGATCTGCGCCTGGGTGCGACCCTCCACGAGCAGCGCGAGCACCTGCCGCTCCCGCGGCGACAGCCGCGGTCCGGGCCGCGCGGGGGCGCGGAGCAGCTCGCCGGGGGCGCGGAACGTCTCCGGCTCGCTGGCCGCCGACCGGATCACCGAGATCAGCGTCGCGACGCTCGCGCTGCGCGGCACCGCACCGGAGGCGCCGTGCTGGGCCGCCGCCGCGACCCGCGCCGCGTCCGGCTCAGGCAGGACCAACACCACACCCAGCCGGGGGTACCGGTCGCGTAGCACGCCGGCGAGCTCCAGCCCGTCAAGGTCGGGAAGCTCGGTACCGATCGTCACCACGGTCGGCTCCGCCCGGTCGAGCAGCGCGAGGGCCTGCCGCGCGCTGCCTGCGGTACCGGCCAGCACCATCCCGGTACCGTGCGCGATCACCCAGGCCATGCCGAGCCGGGCGAGTTCCTGATCGTCGACCGCGAACACGCGGATCGGTGTGGTGGCGTCCCCCATGCGATGAAGATCAAGGCGCCGGGGTGCGCCGGCGGGATCCGCCCGGTTGCCGGACGGTTGCAGCACTGCCCGATTTGCGCAAAGTGCTGTCGGCGAACCGGCCGTGCTGCGCTGCCGGGCCGGTTCTGGTACCCGCTGCCTCGCCGGCCTTAGTGTGCTGACCGGGAGGTGGGCATGGCCGGTACGGGGATCACCGCAGCCGCCGCGCTTCCGGCGGCGGCGGTACCCTCGCTGTTTGTTCTGCTGCTGGTGACGGCGCTGGCCGGCGGAGGCCGGCTGATCGCGGCCCGGCTGCGTCGGGTGGCACAGCCGGGCCGGGTGGCACAGCCGTGTCGGCCAGCGCGGCCCGCGTCAGCGGCCGGCGAGCAGGCGGGTGACCGCGGCGTCGATGTCCAGGTACTCGGTCTCCCGGCTACGCGGCACCGCCATATATGTGCGCCGCAGGAAGCGGACCAGCACGCTGCGCGGTACCTCGAACAGCGCGTTGCCGTCCGGCGAGGACAGGGCGAGCGCGACGAAGTCGCCCCGCGGGGTGGCCCACGGCCAGACCCGGACATCGCCGATGCCGGCCGGCTCGTCGAGCCCGGTGACCAGCAGTTCGCGGGCGAACGACCAGCTGACCGCCTCGCCACCGGCGGACTCGGCGTGGAACAGCACGTGGACCGCGTACGGGTCGGCCGGGTCGTACCGCAGGCTCGCCCGCACGGGCAGCGTGGTGGCATCTGGCGCGACTAACCGCAGCGAGGTCTCAACCTCCACGGTCGTAGGACGAATGGCACTCATCAGTACTCCCCCCGGCACCGCTGCGAGGCCACCGACCGGGACCTCGCCCCTCCCATATTCAGGTGATTCTCCTTGTCACGCTCCGCCATAGCCTGATCTCACTCTGTAGTGGTACGTCGGAGCGGGGGATACATTCGCGAACATCCTTGATTGAGATCTGCTGTCCGTTTTTCAATATGTGTCCGCGGCTGTCCGGCGCCGGAGTGTTCAGCAAGCGTCGGCTCACTCCGGTAACGCCTGCCGGTCCATTCAGGTGACGGCATATGGCGATCAAACGCACGGGTGTCCGGTTCCCCGGCCGCACAGCCTTGTGGGTAGAGGGTTTCCGGCTGCGGTACCGGTTAACCGTCGATCCGCTGAGATCGGCGGCCACGGCGCGGGATGCCCGGATGCGCACGCGGGTCCGGATCGGGTACAGTCGTGCCTCATTGCGGGCGATTAGCTCAGCGGGAGAGCGCTTCGTTCACACCGAAGAGGTCACTGGTTCGATCCCAGTATCGCCCACCGCAGTTGTAAGTGCGCGAACCGCGCGTTTGTCCTGGTCGTTGGGTCGGGCTGGTCCTTGGAGGGGCCAGCCCTTCATCGTTGCCGGCCAGTGGCAGTTTGAAGGTGGGGCGGACGGTGTCGTCGGCGACGATGATGATCTCGTGGATGAGTGCTTCGACCTCGACCAGCCGCCGCAGCCCCTCACCCCCGCGGACCAGGCCAAGATCCGCGACCACATCCACGCCGTGCGCCTCGGCAAACACAACCGGGCGGCGAACGGGAACACCGTGCTGCAGCCAACTACCTAAACCGCCCTCGCGGCCTGCTTGGGCCGTGTGCCGCGATGAGTGGCATGCACGGTCCTGAGAGGGGCCCCGGTGCAGCAATGCACCGGGGCTACCCGGCGTCTGGCCGTACATGCGTCTGCCGCAGATGGTGCAGAACACGTAGCTTCGCAGTAGGTAGGTTCAGCGGGTGGCCGGGTGGCCGGGTGGGGGTTGGGGCTGGGCTCGCACCGCGAGCCTTGGCGCCAGCGGCCGATTTTGGCCGCTGCGGTGTAGGTTTCCACGCTGATGACCGGGGCGTGGGTTGGCTTCGGCGAGCACACCCACTCCGCTATGGCGTTGAGCTTGCCGCCGCTTTTCGTCGCTCGCCGGTTCCACACCATGAAGCCGGTGTACTTGGGGTTGAGTAGGACGCCGCGGACGGTACCGGTGCTCCAGTGACCGAGCGCCCGGGCCGGCGTCGTCGGCGTCGGCGGTGGATACCGCGACGGGTCGGTGTCGAGCCGCCCGGCGATTGCGGCGTAGCTGAGCCGCTGCTCCACCCGCCATGCGAAGATCTGCGCTACCACCGGGTGCGGCACCCGTTCGGCGAGATAGCCGTAGGGCGCGGCGCCGATGTTGAAGCCCTGGCGGGTGTGCTCTTCGAACCCGGCCCGCGACTTCTCCAACATGTCCAGCACGTACCATTCGGCGATGCTGATCGGCAACTCGTCGGCGAGCTCGCCGACCGCCCGCGGCCTTTCGGCCAGACACGCGACGATGGCGCGCCTGGTGGGATCTCCCAACGCGTCCCAACCATCACCGGAATGGTAACGACCTTGTGCGCGGTAGCTGACCGACCCGCTTCGATCATGAAGGTGGCCGTGCGGAACGATCTTGATTGTGACGTCAGGATGGGCCCGCACGGCCTTGTCCCATCGTATCTGTACCGGTATCCCGAGGCGGCGGCTGGCCAAGCTGATCGCCGAACTCGCCGACCCGTGGACCGCGCAGCAGGAGTCGAGGCTACATGAACGCCGGGGCCGCGACCGGCTCCGCGCCGCGGGCGCCGGTCCCGACCACGAGCTGACCTTCACCGACCGGGTCATCGCCACCCTCGTCGTGTTGCGCTTCCAGCTCCCGCACGCCGCCCTGGCCCTGTTCTACAACGTCGACCGGGCCACCATCACCCGCGCGGTCGGTGAGATCCGGCGCTTTTGGCCGCCCGCGGCTTCGCCGTACCCGGCAAGCCCGGACTGCGGCTTCGCACCCTGGCCGACGTGTTCGCCTACGCCGCCGCCGAAGGCGTCCAGCTGCGCATCGACGGCACCGAGGTACAGGTCCGCCGGCCCAAGGCGGGTCGACCGGGACGGCGGGCGTTCGTGTCCGGCAAGCGCAAGCAGAACACCATCAAACCCACCGTGATCAGCGACGGGCGGGGTCGGCTGCTGTGGTGCGGGGCCACCCGCCCCGGGCGCATGCACGACGTCACCGCGGTCCGCACCGAGGGCATCGAGGACCTGCTGCGGCAGTACCCAACCGTGCGCGCCAAGGTCGATTCCGGCTACCAGGGACTGGCCCGTGACTTTCCGGACCAGGTCAGCGCACCACCCAAGAAACCAGCCAAAGACGCCACCGACGCGCAGCGCACCGAATACAACATCGCGCGTAAAGCCCAGTCGTCACAACGGATCTGCGGCGAACACGCGATCGCCGAACCGAAACAATGGCGGCCTCTGCAACGCTACATCGGGCGTCGCGAACACTTCGAAGACACCATGCTGGCCATCGCCTGCCTGGTCTCCGACCGCTGCACCGAACGGTAAACGATCACGTCCGTACCCGCCGATCCTCCACACCCCGACCCTAATCGTGCATAGCCTCGTAAGTAGCCACAAACGGAAAGCTACGACTTACGGATTCCCGGGTCAAGACGCCGCTGGAGTGCGGCAAGGAAGCCGCCGACGAAGGTGTCGCCGAGCCCGATGGTCGTCGGCTCTGTGACGTCGAGCTTGACGGTGGGAAGGCAACGAACCCCGGCCATCCGGCTCTCCAGGGCGGCGGCGAACTGCACCGCCTCGGGATGCCTCGGCCGACTCCGGAGACGTTCGATGTGCTCGTGGGTGTACGCGTCGCCGTAGCTGTAGCGCGTACCGGCCATCAGGATGCCGTCGTGCAATGCTTCCGCGTACTTTTCGGTTCGCTCGCCGAATGCGGCTGCCCAGTACCTGGTGTGCACAACCAGCGTCGGTACCGGGATGAGTGCCCGCAGTGACGTGAGCGCGCCCGCCACCTCCGTCACGGAGAGCAGGTCGACGGGGTGGCCGACATACGACTGCATCTCGTCCTCGTTCAGTCCGTAGACGTCGACGACTCCAAGAAGCGCGTCGCGGACGCGTTGGCTGAAGGTCGGCTCATGGAAACAGGCGTCCTCGTAGTAGACGACCGCCTCGGCGGGGAGTTCCCGCATGTGCTGTCTCAGCGTGGACAGGCGCTGGTCCAGTACTCCCCGGTCCCGTAACGCGTTGAAACCGGAGATCAGGAAGATGCGGGCCTCGCGGAGCAGGGCACCCAGGTCGTCACTCAGCGCCATGGACTCGTTCGCGGGGTCGTTGACGTAGATCAGCCGGTTCGGAGCGGGCGCACGGATGTCGATGTCGCCCGCTCGCACCCGCAGGCCCTGCTCGTACTGCACGATCAGATGCGGACCGAGGGTGTCCTGGTCGCCGCTCGAGAGGTAGTCGCAGGTCGCGGGCAGCAGCCGCCGCATGTCGTCGTTGAGGCCGACCAGGTGCAGGGTGGACGGTACGCCGAGCCGGCTCATCGCGATCGCCGCGCGGACCGAGGTGCCTCCCAGGGCGATGCGGTTGGGGAACCTCGCCGCGAACGCCTGCAGGGCATCGGCGGAGGCGACGAAGTGCTCACCTCCGCCGCCCTTCTTGAGGTAGGCGAGGATCGAGATGAGCAGGTCGCGTTCGTCGGTCACCGTGGCGGGTGGCGTCAGCTCCGCGCTCCGGATCTGGTACCGGCGGACCAGTTGCTCCAAGGCCGGTGCGGACACCGCGATCTCGATGTCGACGCCTCCCCCCAGTCCCAGCACGACTCGCGATGCCATGTCAGTACAGCGACGCCTTGCCCGCGGTGCCGAAAAGTTCGATCTTGTGTGCGGCCACCGCCTTCATCGCCGCGATGCACGGCGGCTGGATGGTAAGCGGTTCGCGCAGGCTCTCATCGGCCAGGACCTCGCGCATCTTCTGGTGGTAGGCCACCTTGATGTCGCTGGAGATGTTGATCTTGTTGATGCCGAGCTGCGTCGCCTGCGCGATCTCGTCGTCCGGGTTGTTCGAGCCACCGTGCAGTACGAGCGGGATGTTCACGTTCTCCTTGATCTCTTTGAGCAGACCGAGCTTGAGTTCCGGCTTCAGGTTCACCGGGTAGATGCCGTGTGACGTGCCGATGGCTACGGCGAGGCTGTCCACGCCGGTTTCGCGCACGAAGACCAGGGCGTCATCCGGGTCGGTGTAGATGATGGCGTGGCTGCCGTCCTCGGCCTCGCCGTCGGTCTTGCCGATGGTTCCCAGTTCGCCCTCGACCGACAGGCCGACCGCGTGCGCGGTGTCGACGACCTTCCTGGTAAGCGCGATGTTGTCCTCG
This sequence comes from Actinomycetota bacterium, assembly GCA_005885555.1. Classification (GTDB taxonomy): domain Bacteria; phylum Actinomycetota; class Actinomycetes; order Mycobacteriales; family Micromonosporaceae; genus AC-43. The sequence goes on along the minus strand of VAWN01000088.1, from coordinate 7,201 downwards.
AAGGACAACATGGAGCCGTCAATCATCACCGACGTGAAGCCGGTCCGGATGGCGGTCAGGATCTCCTGGTAGCTCGCGCCGTGGTCCCAGTGGATGGCGATCGGCACAGACGAACGGTGGGCCCGTTGGGTCACCGCGGCGAGCATGTCTGCTCCCACGTGCCGCACCTCGTCGGGGTGGATACCGAGAATCAGCGGCGCGTTCTTCTCCTCGCTGACGTCCACGATGCCGTTGAACATCGCGTAGTCGCTGATGTTGAAGGCGGGCACGGCGAAGTTGTGTTCATTGGCGACGTCCAAAATCGCCTTGCCGGTCGTCAGCATCGCTGCAGTTCTCCTTCTGGTTGGGTAGGGGTGTCAGGCCTTGACGGCGCCGGCGGTGAGGCCACCGATGAACCGCCGCTGGAAGATGAGGAACAGGACGAGCACCGGAATGGACCCCAGGATGCTCATGGCCATCATCTGGTTCCATTCGTACGAGTGCTGGCCCATCAGCAACTGGATGCCGATGGGCACGGTACGCATGTCGTCGGTACGGGTGAGGGTGAGCGCGAACAGGTACTCGTTCCACGAGATCATGAAGGTGTAGACCCCGACCGCGATCAATCCGGGAACAGAGATCGGTACCAGAATCCGCCACAGCGCCGTCCAGCCACCGGCCCCGTCCACCTTGACGGATTCGTCCAGCTCCCGTGGCAACGTGTTGAAGTACGCGGTGGTCATGATGATGGCGTAGGGCAGCGTGAACACCATGTGCGTGAGGATCAGCCCGGGATAGGTGTTGTACAGGTGCAGCGCCACGACCAGCCCGAAATAGGGAATGACCAGGGTGATCGGTGGTACCGCCTGAACACTGACGATCACGGCGTTGATGGACCGCTTCAGCGGGAAGTTGAAACGACTGAATCCGTAGCTCGCGAGGATCGCCACGAGCAACGTCAATGCCGTCACCGAGAGCGCGACGATGTAGCTGTTCAGGAAGAACCTGAGCTGGCTCGCATCACTCAGGATGTGCTGATAGGCGTTGAACGAGAAGCCCTTGGTGATCAGCCGCGGGGGAGTCTGGAAGACCTCCCCGTTGGCCTTGAACGACGTCGACAGCATCCACAGCACGGGAAGGCCGGCGAAGAGCGCGCCGACGACCAGGCCGGCGATCACGCCGATCTTCGCGCCGATGCGTTGCTTCCTGCGGGTCCGCATGGATCGTCACCTCTCCCTTTGCAGGCGGCGCACGTAGAAGAAGGCCAGGATCATCGTGAGGAGCAGGACGATGACGGCGCTGGCGGAAGCGGTGGAGAACTCGTAATCGCTGAAGGCCTGCTTGTAGGTGTAGGTGCTGAGCATCTCGGTGACATTCAGCGGGCCGCCACCCGTTGTCATCCAGATGAGGGCGAACTGCTGGGAGGTCCAGATAAGATCGAGTACCGCCATGCTGATCAGGACCGGTGCGAGTTGCGGGATGGTCACGTTGCGGAACCGCTGGAAGGCGTTGGCGCCGTCCACGGAGGCCGCCTCGTACAGATCGTTGGGGATGCCCTGCAACCCGGCGAGAATGCTGATCATGAAGAACGGATATCCGCACCAGATGTTGATGAAGGTCAGGGCCCAGAGAGCCGTGTTGGGGCTGGAGAGCCAGTTCACCCCGTGTTGCGCCAGGCCCACCACGGTCAGGATGTAGTTGACCACTCCGGCCGGGTCCAGCAGCAGTCGCCAGATGACGGCGATCACCGCGATGGTGAACAGCCAGGGCAGGATGTACACGATGCGGAAGATGGCTTTTGTTACGCCGCTCAGTAACGGTGTGTTGAGCAGCATGGCAAAGACCAGCCCCAGGATGAGGTGAGCTACGGTGCTCAGGCTGATGAATATGAACGTGTTCTTCAGCGCCACCAGGAAGGTGGAGTCGGTGAGTACCTTCGTGTAGTTCGCGAGGCCGGTGAAGACGGGGTTCTCCTCGACGATGGCGTTGTCCTTGAACGAGTAGCTCGCCACCATCACGATGGGGATCACCATCAGAACAATGATCAGTAGCGCCGTCGGCGAGAGATAGCCGTACGGGGCGAGGCGCCGCACAGTGAAGGGACGCCGGCCGCGTCGGCTGGGGGGAACGGTTTCCGTCGCCGGTGCGACGGCTTCCGGTGCGGTCGTACGGTTCACGCGGGTGAATTCCATCGATGTCTCCTTGGTTCGGGGGCCACGCGCGCGAACCGGCGTGACCCCCCGCCGCATGTGAGGGTCGCCTCACAGCACCGATGACCAGGACTGCTGCGCCTTGTTGAGGGAGTCGTCGACACTCTGCTTGCCGGTGAGCGCGAGTTGGAGCTGTTCGTCGAAGCTGCGCATGAGCTCCTCGGACTTCGGCAGACCCACGAACTCGTTCGCCGGGTACCCCTGCTTGTAGATGTCGAAGGCCGTCTTGAACAGCGGGTCGCTCTTGCTGAAGTCCGGCTCCGCCGTCTTGTTGCCCGGGAAGCCGTTCGCCAACGTGCTCAGCTGGGCGTTGGTCTGCTGACTCATCATGTACTCGACCAGCTTGAACGCCTCAGCCTTGTGCTTCGTCGACTCGGAGATCCCGATGCCCCACGACGCGTACGGCATCCCTCGCTTGTCGGTGTAGCCGTCCTCGGCCGGTAGGGCCGCCACCGTGAAGTTCAGTTGCGGGTTGTTCTTCTTGATCAGGTTGATGTGAGCCAGGGAGTCGATCACCATGCCGACCTGGCCGTTGGTGAACTTCTCGACCTTGTCCTGCTCTTTCATGGTCAGGGAGCCGGGTGCGATGACGCCCGCGTCGTTCAGGCTCTTGACGTACTCCACGGTGCTCTTGACCGGTGGGCTCGTCAGGTTGGGCTTCCCGTCCTTGGTCAACATCTGGCCACCCGATGCCCACAGCCACGACATCACGTCATTCTGGACGCCGTTGGGTACGGCCGTGTCGAGCGGCAGCGCCCAGCCCTTGACGCTGCCGCCGAGCGCGCTGACCTTCTTGGCCGCGTCCAGGAACTCCGTGCGGGTGCTGGGAACCGTCGTGACGCCCGCCTTCGCGAGGAGGTCCTTGTTCACGAACAGCGGGTAGACGAAGTTCACCACGGGGATCATGTACGTCTTGCCCTTGATCTGGACCTGGCTGGCCAGCTGGCTCGAGTCGTACTTCGCGGAGGACATGAGCGCGGAGAGGTTCGTGATCGCGCCCTGCTTGGCGAAGTCGCTCACCCACGCGCCGTCGAGACCCACGACATCCGGGAGCGTCCTCGACGCCGCGCCGGACACGAGCTGCTGCTTGGTGGACGCGTACGGAGCGCTCAACAGCTTGACCTTGATATTCGGGTTCTGCGCCGTGAAGTCCGACATCATCTTCTCGAACGAGCCCGTGGGAAGCTCCGCTCCCCACCACTGCGCGAACTCGAGCGTGACCGGCCCGCTTGTGCTGCTCGAATTCCCGCTGGAACTGCAAGCCACCCCCGCGACACCCACCATCGCCGCCGCTGCCACCAGTGCGAGTAGCCGCTTCGGACGGCTCCGCATCCTGGCGTCGCCTGCTGCCATTGTCAGCCTCCTCGGTTCGAGGTCTTTCCATAGTTTGCTGGTCTATGCCACCCTAACAGCGTCATGTGTCGGCTCACAAGGCTCAATATTGCAAGATCCAGCTAAGGACGGCACATACTGGCAACGGACGGCAGGAGGAGGCGGTTGGGTGCCTGCACAGCGCTGTTCCTTGCACGCTGATCTTGGCTATCCGGTGGGGCGGATGCGGGAAAGCGGCCGTCGCTATGCTGTACTCTGCCGTTCTAAGCCAGCGTTGCCCTCCGCCGCGCTCGTTGTTGGGCAAGTGCCGCAGAGATAGGAGAGACGCAGGTGCTTGAGAAGGAAGACCGGCAGCGCCATCTGCCCGCGGGACGCAAGGCCCAGTTAGCCGCGTATGTAGCCGAAGCGGGACAGGTGACGGTCAGCGTACTCGCGGAGCGCTTCGGCGTCTCCATCGACACCATCCGACGAGACCTGGACCAGCTCAGCGCCGATGGCGTCCTGGTCCGTACCTACGGCGGCGCGGTCAGTCCGTCGACGCTCTCCCGGATCGACCGGGCCGTCGACGTGCGGCTGAAGATGCAGGAACGCGAGAAGGAGACCATCGCGGCACTGGCCGCGTCCCTGGTCGAGGACGGGTCGACCATCATGATCAACGGCGGTACCACCACCCTGGCCCTCGCCCGGCACCTACGCAACCATCGCGACCTGACGGTGGCGACGAACAACCTTCTCGTACCAGCGGCGCTGCCGCCCTCGGCCGTCCACGACCTGTATGTCTTCGGTGGTCCCGTCCGCTCCGTCACGCTGGCCACCGTCGGCCCCGTCAGTTTCCGAACGGCTGGCGGAGCCGAGCTGGACATCAGCTGTGATCTGGCATTGATCGGGGTCGGTGCGGTGTCGGCGGTCGCCGGGTACACGACGAGCAATCTCGCCGAGGCGGCGATGATGCAGGAAATGATCTCTCGGGCATCGCGGGTGGCGATCCTGGCGGATTCGTCCAAGTTCGACCGCCGGCTCTTCGCTCAGGTGTCCCCGCTCGGGAGCGCCGACTACCTCGTCACAGACTCCACCCCTCCGCCCGATCTCCTTGACGCGCTCGGAGAGCACGGGGTGAAGCTGGTCATGCCGGAACGTGGCGGCCGGTCCTCTGGCGACTAGGGTAGGAACGCGAGCAGGGCGGCGTTGACCGGATCCGGACATTCGAGCGGAAGCAGGTGGGCGGCGTCGGGTACGTCGGGTAACCGGCGAGCATCCGGTACCTGTGCCGCGAGGACGTCGGCCAGGTGCCGGATCTCGGGCACGTCGGCCGCGCCGACGGCGACCAGGGTGGGTACCCGGATCTCGCCGAGCCGGCCGATCGCCGGGGGGTGCAGCTCGCGGACCGGTACTGCGTCAAGTGCCATCTCCGCGGCCAGCGCTTGGCGGTCCATCTCGGTGGCGAAGGCGAGCAACTGCGGGTCGAGTTCGCCGGGTTCCCGGTCCGGTCCGACCACCCACAGGTCGATCTCCGCGGCCGTGACCGCCTCCAGGTCGTCGTCGGCGATGTCGCCGAACAGCGACTGGTGCAGCTCCTTGAACTCCTCCGACCACGGATGACCGGACACTGCCGCACCGAACAGGGCCAGCGCGTTGACCCGGTCTGGGTGGGCGAGAGCGGTGTCGATGGCCACCTTCCCGCCGAACGAGCAGCCGACCAGCGAGGCCTGCGGGATATCCAACTCGTCGAGCAGCCCGGCAACCGCGTCGTGGTTGGCATACGCGCCGGTGGGTACCGTCGACTCGCCGTACCCGGGAAGATCCACGGCCAGGACCCGGCGGTGCCCGCGCAGCTCCGCGGCCTGGTGCCGCCACATCCGGCGATCGGCGATGCCGGCATGCAGGAGGACGACGGCGGCACCCGCACCGACGTCGTCGTACGCCAGCGCGCAGCCCTCCACCTCGACGGTCGCCATGCCTGCACGCTACTGCGCGACCCAGCGGTACCGGAACTCCGCCGTCCTGCCCGATGTATCGTCGCGGCGATGACTCTCGTCGAGCGGCTGGCCGCGGCGGGGCCGGCCGCCCGGGTCGGCCTGGGTCTGGCCGCGGTCGGCCGGCCGGCCTACATCAATGTCGGACACCAGGCCGACCTGCCGGCGCGGCGGTCCGTGGACGCTTTGCGCGAGCGTGCCCACCAACTTCTCGACGACGGGTACGCCCGTGGAGTGCGCTACGTCGACGTGGCCCGCTCGTACGGCCTCGCCGAACAGTTCCTCGCCGACTGGCTGCGTCGCCGGGGCGGCGTCGACGATGTCGTGGTCGGCAGCAAGTGGGGCTACACCTACACGGCCGGCTGGCGGGTCGACGCCGACGTGCACGAGGTCAAGGACCACAGCGTCGCGACCTTCGACCGGCAGTTGGCCGAGACGCGCGCTCTGCTCGGTACCCACATCGACATCTACCAGGTCCACTCGGTCACGCCGCACAGCCCCGCGCTCACCGACCCGGTCCTGCACCGGCGTCTGGCCCGGCTCGCCGGACAGGGCGTCACGGTCGGCCTGTCCACCAGCGGCCCCGAGCAGGGAGCGGCGATCCGCGCTGCCCTCGACATCACGGTCGACGGGGCCCCGCTGTTCCGCAGCATGCAGGTCACCTGGAATCTGCTCGAGCCCTCCGCCGGCCCGGCGCTCGCCGAGGCCCGGCAGGCCGGCTGCGCGGTCATCGTCAAGGAGGCGTTGGCCAACGGCCGGCTCGCCGGCCGCGAGCCCGTTTCCCCGACCCCGCTCGGCACCCTCGCCAGGGAGCTGGCCACCACACCGGATGCGCTCGCGTTGGCGGCGGTGCTGCACCAGCCGTGGGTACACGTCGTTCTGTCGGGAGCCGCGACCACCGCCCAGCTGGCGGCCAACCTCCAGGCCGCTACCCTCACCCTGCGGCCCGACCACCTGGCCGCCCTGCTCCATCTCGCGGAACCGGCCCACGAGTACTGGCAACACCGGTCCCGGCTCGCCTGGACGTGACGCTCAGAGTTTCAGCGACGCGGCGGCACTGGCGCGTCGACGGCGCGGTGACGTCCAACTCCGACATCGCCGCCCGCCGAGCAGACGGCCCGTACAGGTACTTCTTCGGTTACTGCGAAGCGTCCGGTTCGAACCGTGCGGATTCCCGCTCGCCCGGATTGAGCGGCTGGGCCCACGGAGCCGTGCGTGCCTCGTTGTCGCCGTCCCGGTGGGTCGCGGTGGCGGTCTCGATCTGGTCGAGCATCGGGTCGTCGGCTATCAACTGGAAGTCAGGGTTTTCCCTACGCTCTGCGGTCCGTATCCATTCAGGCCGGTGTTTGATCAGGCGGTTTGTGGTGGCGTCCTGGGGTTGCCGGCCAGGGCGTCGCGGAGGGCGTCGAGTGGATGCACGCCGTGGTTGCGGGCGGTGGCGAGGTAGGAGCGGACCAGGCAGTAGCGGGCGGCGGTGCGTACGCTGCGCCAGCAGCCGCCGATCTTCATCTGCAGTTTGACCATGCGTTGGGGCTGTTCACAGGGGTTGTTGGTGAAGGGGACAGCGAGGTCGATGGTGAACCGCCAGACCTGCTGTGCGCGGGTCTGTAACCAGGTGGCCAGGGTGTGGCCGGGATGTCGCCCGGTGGGCCAGTCCCGGTGCTGGTTGGTCATGACGCCCCAGGCCACGGCCTGGACGTAGCGGGC
>VAWN01000087.1:94456-102266 GCA_005885555.1 Actinomycetota bacterium | reverse complement strand
TCGACGTCGATGCCCGACCCGTCGTCGGCGACCTCGACGGTGACGTGGCCGCCCTCGTGGTACGCCCGCAGGGTCAGCGTGCCCTGGGCGTCCTTGCCGGCCGCGACCCGCTCGTCGGGGCCTTCGATGCCGTGGTCGACCGCGTTGCGAACCAGGTGGGTCAGCGGGTCCTTGACCGCCTCCAGGAGCGAGCGGTCGAGCTCGGTCTCCTTGCCCTCCATCGCGAGCCGGATCTGCTTGCCGAAGGCCTGGCTGAGGTCCCGGACGACGCGGGGCAGCTTGGACCAGATCTGGTCGATCGGCTGCATCCGGGTCTTCATGATCCCTTCCTGCAGCTCGCTGGTGATCAGGTTGAGCCGCTGGGTGGTCCGGCTCAGGGCCGGGTCGTGCGCCTCGGCCGAGCTGCGCATCAGCTGGTTGCGTACCAGTACCAGCTCGCCGACCAGGTTCATCAGCGAGTCCAGCAGGTCCACGTCGACCCGGATCGCGCTGTCGGCGATGCTGCGCTTGCCCTGCGCCTGCAGCGCCTCGCTGACCGCACCCGGGCTGGTCTTGCCCTCGTCGATCAGGATCGTGCCGAGCCTGCGCTCGTCGCCCTCGATCTGCCGCTGCAGTGCGGTGGCGACGTCGCCCGACTGCGCGCCGCCCTGTTCGACCAGCAGCTCGCCGACCGGCCGGCGACCCTCGTACCGGTCGGCGTCCGGCTCGGCCGGTGCCGGCGTGGCCGCCGCCTTGGGGGCGCGCTTCTTCGCCGGAGCGCGCTTGCGGGGTGCCGACGTGGCGGCCGCCGCGGTCGCGTCGCCGGGCTCCATCTGCCGGTTGATCATCGAGACGACGGCGTCGATGCCGATCTCCCCCTCGCCGCCGCTCTCCTCGATCGAGGCGAGCAGCGAGCGGACGCTGTCCACCATGGCCAGCAGGGTGCTGATCGTGTCGGCGGTGACCGGCTGGGTACCGTCGCGCAGCCGGGACAGCAGCGACTCCCCCGCGTGGGTCACCGATTCCAGGTTGGTGAAGGCCAGGAAGCCGCTCGTGCCCTTGATGGTGTGGATCGTGCGGAAGATGCGGGACACCAGCTCGCGCGACTGCGGCTGTTCCTCCAGCGAGACGAGGTCGCGGTCCAGCTGGTCCAGGTTCTCGTGGCTCTCGACCAGGAACTCCTGGATGATGTCGTCCAGGCCCTCCACGGGCTTCCCCTTCCCCTGATCCTGCGTTCTTTCCCCATCGGCGGCCGCGTGGGCCAGCTAAGGAAAGGAGCGGTCCGCTGATTGGCTAAGGCGGGCTCGCCGCGTGGTCGATGAGGTTGCGGTACGACCAGCCGACCGAGGAGGTGCCGCGATGCCCGGGGTACTGCTGCCGTCGCTGGTCGTTCCCGAGATCACCGACCGGTGCGACCGGTGCGCCGCGGCGGCCAAGCTCGTGGCGGCGCTGCGCTCGGGGGGCACGCTGGCGTTCTGCGGGCACCATGCGAACCGGTACGCCGACGCGATCACGCGCGTCGCCGTCCAGCTGACCGTCCAGGCCGGGTTCGCCTGGCGGGGTACCGCGCAGCCCAGCTGACCCACCCCGTCATGATCTCTGGCCACCGGGGACCTTCGCAGACATATGGGCCTATTTGCCTGACCGCGCCGGCGTAGCCCGTCCACGTCCTGCGCCGCCATCGGGCTGATCCCGGGCTGCTCCCGGCCGGCAACCGGGCGCCGGCCTACTGACATACGTCAGCGGCTGCGCCGCCTGCCGGCGGGCGGCGCCGCGGAAGGAAGGACGGCATCGACGGTGCGCAGCGTGGTCCCCCATCGAGCCTGGTGCTGGTACCTGGTGCTCGGGCTGGCCGCCGCGCTGGTTGCGGTACCCCTGCACGGGTACCCGGGCAGCCTGGCCTTCAGCGCGGTCCAGCTCTCCGGCGCCGGTGCGGCCCTCGTCGGCCGGTACCGGCACCGGCCGGCCGCGGCCGGCGCATGGCGGATGATCGCGATCGGCTTCGGGCTGGCCGCCGCAGCCGACGCCGGCTGGGTCCTCGCCGGCCGGATGCGCGACTGGCCGCTGTTCCTGACCGCCGTCGGCGCGCTGTACCTCGCCAAGCAGCTGCTGCTGGCGTTCGGACTGGTCCGCCTCGTGCCGCGCGGCTCGCCGCGGGCCTGGCCGGACGCGACCCTCGACGGGGCGATCCTCGCGGCCGGCGCGGCCGTCGGGCTGTGGACCTTCGTGGGCCGGCAGATCCTGCACGCCGGCCCGGTCGGCGGCGCCGGTACCGGTACCGGTACCGGTACCGCCCTCGCCTACGTCTTCCTGGACCTGCTGGTCCTCGCGGCGCTGGCGCGGCTGCTGTTCGCCAGCGGCCTCGGTGGCCCGGCCGGCCGGCTGCTCACCCTCGCCGCCGTGCTGCTGCTGGTCTCCGACGGCTGGTACTGCGTGACGCTGGCCGGCGGGCGGCCCGCCTCGACCACCCCGCTGTCGATGCTCGGCTGGATGGGCTGCGCCGTCGCGTTCGGGGCCGCGGCGCTGCACCCGGCGATGGCCCGGGTCGGCCGCCCGGCGGCCGCCGGTGGCGGTACCTCGGTGGCCCGGGTGGTCGCCTTCGTCGCGTTCGCCGTCGTCGACCCGGTGATCGGCGCGCTGGTCCAGGTCTTCTCCCGGCACCCGGGTCCGCGCGCCTGGGTCGACGACGTGGTACCGACACTGCTGGTGATGCAGTTGTCGGTGCTGCTCGTGCTGCGCCTGGGACTGCTGCTGCGCACGGTCAACTCGCGGGCCGAGGCGCTGCGGCAGGCGCTGGCGGTACAGGAGGAGCTGCAGGCGCAGCTGACCCACCGGGCGCTGCACGACCCGTTGACCGGCCTGGGTAACCGGGCGCTGCTCGCCGAGCGGCTGGCCGACGCGGCCGGCCGGTCGTTCGCGCTGCTGATGCTGGACCTGGACGGCTTCAAGGACATCAACGACACGCTCGGCCACCCGGCCGGGGACGCGCTGCTGGTCGAGGTCGCGGTACGGCTGCGGCGGGAGGTCACCGACGAGGCGGTGGTACGGCTGGGTGGCGACGAGTTCGCCGTGCTGCTGCCCGGTGCCGACCGGGCGGCCGCGACCCGGGCCGCCGACGCGGTGCTGGCCGCCGTCCGGGCGCCGTTCGTCGTCGCGGGACGGGAGCTGTACCTCACCACGAGCATCGGTGTCCTGGCCACCGACGGCCGCCGGCGGGTACCCGGGGATGCGCTGCGGGACGCGGACCTGGCCCTGTACGCGGCGAAGTCGGCCGGCAAGAACCAGATCGTGGTGTTCGACCCGGCCCTTCGGCGGGTACGCGGCGAGCGCGCGCGGCTGGCCACCGGACTGCGCCGGGCACTGGCCGACAACGGGCTGGGGCTGCACTTCCAGCCGATCGTCGAGGTGGGCACCGGCGCGGTGCACGCGCTGGAGGCGCTGCTGCGCTGGACGCCACCCGGCCGCGGTGCCGTGTCCCCCGGCGAGTTCGTGCCGGTCGCCGAGGAGACCGGGCTCATCGTGCCGATCGGCGGTTGGGTGCTGGACCGCGCGTTGCGGCAGGGACGCGAGTGGTTCGACCGGTACGGGGTGGCGACCAGCGTGAACGTCTCGGCGCTGCAGTTGTCCGCGCCGGACTTCGCCGACCGGGTGATCGACTGCCTGAACCGCTCGGGCATGCCCGGCCAGGGGCTGATCCTGGAGCTGACCGAGAGCGTCCTGATCACCCAGGTGACCGGCGACCGCGGTGTCGAGGGGTGCCTGGGCCGGCTGCGCGAGCGCGGGGTACGGGTGGCGGTCGACGACTTCGGCACCGGATACTCGTCGCTGTCCTACCTCTGCCAGCTGCCGGTGGACGTGCTCAAGATCGACCGGACGTTCACCGGGTACCTGTCCGGCCCGGAGCAGCAGGAGAGCCGCCGCACGGCGTTCCTGCGGGCGATCCTCGACGTCGGGCGCAGCCTCCAGCTGCAGACGATCGCGGAGGGCGTGGAGACACCCGAGGAGGGGCGCCGACTGCGGGCCATGGGCTGCCGGTACGTCCAGGGGTACCTGTTCGCCCCGCCGCTGCCCGCCGCCGCGGTGGCCGGCTACCTGGACCGCCCGGCCCGCCTCCGGTCGGCTTGAACACTCAGGTGACCGCTCGATAGTGCGCGATAGCGGACGCTATCGTGAAGGAATGACGAAACCCCGCACCGAACCGGCGAAGCGGCTGGCGGAACTGCTGGAGACGCTTCCTGCCGAGGAGCGCGCCGAGATCACCGCCTGGCTGCTCGGCCAGCGCCACGCCGGCATGTACCCGCGGCGCGCGGCCTGGTCCAGCGCCGGCGAGCAGATGCAACGGCTGACCGGTTCGCTGCCGGTCGGCGAGGACAGCCAGCTGGTCACCATCCGGCTGCCCGCCGAGCGGCACGCCCAGCTGCGCGCCTGGTGCACCGAGCACGAGTTCACCATGGCCGCCGTGGTACGCGGACTGATCGAGCGGTTCCTCGAACAGCAGAGCCGCGGCTAGCCGCGGCCTAGCTGGCCGGGCCGGCGCCCGCAGGCCGGCGATCTTGGACGCGGGTACCCCTTGCAGGGGGTACGGGCGTCCAAGATCTCGCGGTATCTCGTGATCCCGGCGGACTAACCCGACCCGGCGAGCTGCTGCCGTACCGCGGCGAGCAGTTCCGCCTTGCCGAACGGCTTCTCGATGAGCGTCACCCCGGCGTCCAGCGTGCCGCGGGAGGCGAGGATCGGCTGGGCGTACCCCGACATGAACAGCACCCGGATGCGCGGATCCGCCGCCTGCAACCGCTCGGCCAGTTCCTTGCCGAGGATCCCCGGCATGATCACATCGGTGAGCAGCAGCTCGATCTGCCCCGGGTGGGCAGCCGCCAGTTCCAGCGCGGCCGCCCCGCTCTCCGCCGCCAGTACCCGGTAGCCGGCGCTGTCCAGGATCCGGCAGGCCAGGTCGCGCAGCGCCGGCTCGTCCTCGACCACGAGGATCGTCTCGCCGGCGCCGGACGCGGCGCGCTCCGCCTGCGGTGCGGTCGCCCGGTCCGGCGCACCGGCAGCGTCGGTGGCCGGTAGCAGGATGCTGATCGTGGTACCCAGTCCGGGCTCGGAGTAGATCTGCACGCTGCCCCGGGCCTGGGTCACCACGCCGTACACGGTGGCCAGGCCCAGGCCGGTACCCTCGCCGCTGCGCTTGGTCGTGTAGAACGGCTCGAACGCCCGGTCGATGACCTCGCGGGACATCCCGGAGCCGGTGTCGCTGACCCGGACCCGGGCGTACCGTCCCGGTTCCAGGCCGGGCCGGTTGGCGCCATGGTCGTTGTCCACCTCGACGGCGCCGGTCGCGATCGTCAGGTGCCCGCCCGAGGGCATCGCGTCGCGCGCGTTGACCGCGAGGTTGACCAGTACCTGTTCGATCTGGCCGGGATCGGCGACCACCAGCGGCAGCTGGTCGGACAGCTCGGTGTCCAGCGCGATGTGCTCGCCGATCGAGCGGCGCAGCATCTGCTCCACGTCGCGGATGACCTGGTTGAGATCGAGCACCCGGGGCCGGATCACCTCGCGGCGGGCGAACGCGAGCAGCTGGTGGGTCAGCTCGCTACCGCGCCGCGCGGCCCGGACGATCTGCTCGGCGTCCCGGCCGATCGCCGGCACGTCCGGCGCCGGCGCCTGGGCCTCCTCGATGACGAACGTGCCGTAGTTGAGGATCACCGCGAGCAGGTTGTTGAAGTCGTGCGCCACTCCCCCGGCGAGCTGGCCCAGGCTCTCCAGCCGCTGGGTACGGTGCATCCGCGCCTCCAGCCGCTCGCTCTCCGCCTCGGCCCGCAGCCGCTCCTGCTCGGCCTGCGCGTGCCGCCGCTCGGTGACGTCGCGGATCACCAGGCAGCCCACCGGGCCGTCCTCGGTGTCCAGGCCGCTGATGGTCATCTCGACCGGGAAGGTACCGCCGTCCTTGCGCCGGGCGAGACCGGGCAGCTCGCTGCGCGAGGCGACCACCATGCCGCCGCCCCGCACCTGCCAGATGTGCTCGGGCAGGCCCTCGGCGACCAGGTGCCGGACCGGCCGCCCGGACAGCTCGTGCTTGGTGTACCCGAACAGCCGCTCGGTCTGCTCGTTGGCCAGCACGATGTCACCGGCCTGGTCGACGCCGACGATCGCGTCCGGCGCCGCCTCCAGTACCGCCTGGAACCGGGCCTCGGCCCGCTCCCGCTCGCTGAAGTCGCGGGCGGTCTTCGCGATGCCGATGATCCGGCCGGCCGCGTCGGTCAGCGGGGACACCGCCAGCGACACGCTGATGACCGTGCCGTCGCGGCGGATCCGGCGGGTGCGGAACCGCTCCAGCCGCGCGCCCTGCGACACCAGCGTGATGATCTCGCGTTCGTCGTTGCGCCGGTCGTCCGGGATGATCAGCTCGGTGGACCGGCCGACGGTCTCCTCGGCGGGGTACCCGTAGAGGATCTCCGCGCCGTGGTTCCAGCTGAGGATCCGGCCGTCCAGCGTGGTGCTCACGATCGCGTCGTGCGAGGAGGCCACGATCGACGCGAGCAGCGCCTGGGTCTGGTCGCGCTCGCCGCGGGCGCGCAGGTCGTGCAGGACGACGACGGTACCGGTGTCGGTGCGGCGCACGCTGGCCTCGGCGGGCAGGTCGCTGCCGTCGGACCGGCGCGCGATCACCTCGCCGGTGCGCTCCGGCAGGTCGCCGCGGACCACCGACCCGACCGGCTGGCCGGCCAGCGCGTCCGCCGGGTACCCGAGCAGCTCGGCGGCCGCCTCGTTGGCCAGCCGGATGTGCCCGCCCGCGCCGACGACGATGATCGCCTCGGGTACCGCGTCCAGCACCGCGCCCGATTGCAACTCATCCAGATCCACGCCAACCCCCGAAAAAGAACCATAATTATGACATGAACGATTTGTGGACTCCGCCCAAGGGAGTCGATCCGGACCGCCCGAGCCCAGCCCGGGTCTACGACTGCTACCTCGGTGGTACCCACAACTTCGCGGCCGACCGCGCGGTCGCCGCGCAGGCGATCGCCGCGATGCCGCAGCTGCCGGAGATCATGCGGGCGAACCGGGCGTTCCTACGCCGCGCCGTGCGGATGGTCAGCCACGCCGGCGTCGACCAGTTCCTGGACCTGGGCTCGGGCATCCCGACCGAGGGCACGGTGCACGAGGTGGCCCGGCAGATCCGGCCCGGCGCCCGGGTGGTCTACGTGGACGTCGACCCGGTCGCGGTGATCCACAGCCGGACCATCCTGGCCGGCGACCCACAGAGCGAGATCGTGCAGGCCGACCTGCTCGACGCCGGCCAGGTGCTGGCCGACCCGGTGGTGGGCGGGCTGCTCGACCTGTCCCGGCCGGTCTGCATGCTGATGGTCGCCGTGCTGCATTTCCTGCCGGACAGTCCGGAACTGCGTGACGCGCTGCGGCGCTACCGGGAGGCGCTGGCGCCCGGCAGCTACCTGGTCGTCTCGCACGCCACGGCCGAGGCGCAGCCGAAGGAGACGGCGAAGGTCTCCGAGCTGTACACGAAGGTGAGCCGGCCGCTGGTACCGCGTAACCGGGCGGAGCTGGCCGAGCTGCTGGACGGCTGGGAACTGGTCGAGCCGGGCCTCACCGACGGCCCGAGCTGGCGCCCCGATCCGGCCGAACCGCCGCCGACCCTCGACGCCCCGATGTACGCGACCCTGGCCGGCGTGGCCCGCAAGCCGTGACACGCCGGCGCGGCGGCGCTGGTGGCCCCGCCGCGCCGGCGCGGCCTCAGCCGATCGTCAGTGCCGTGTCGTCGACCACGAACGAGGTGGCCTTGGACGTGTCCTCGGTACCGGTGAAGGTGATG
>VAWN01000087.1:27883-94421 GCA_005885555.1 Actinomycetota bacterium | reverse complement strand
CGAGGTTGGAGTACGTGCCCACGGTGACCCCGTTGACCTTGACGGTCAGCGTGTCGTGCGCCGTGGTACCGGCGTCCTGGCTGCTGATCTGCAGCCAGAACGTCAGGGTCGCGGTATGGCAGCCCAGCGGCACGGTCAGCGTCTGGGACAGGGTGTCGGTGTGCGCGACGCCGTACCCGTCCAGCCAGGCGTAATGGGTACCGGTGCGCGCCTGTGGCGCCTCGGCGTTCGAGGTGAGCACCCCGGACGTGGCCGACCACGGCGCGGTACCCGACTCGAAGCCGGCGTTGCCGAAGACCTGGCCGGTCGGGCAGGCCGGCAGGACCACGGTCCACGTGAAGCTGGCGGTGGCCGTCTTGCTGCCGGACCGGACCGTCACGCTGACCGTCGTGGTGCCCGCCGCGGTCGGGGTACCGGAGATCACCCCGGTCGTGCTGTTCAGCACCAGGCCGGCCGGCCGGGCGGTGCTTGACCAGGTGTAGCTGCCGGTACCGCCGGAGGCGTGCAGGGTCAGGCTGGTCGGGGTACCGACGACACCGGCCTGGTTGCCCGGCGGCGCGATGGCCACCTCCGGCGTCGCGACGACCGTCCAGGTGAAGCTGGCGGTGCCGCTGCCGGTCCGGGTCATCGCGGTCACGCCGACCGTGAACGTGCCCGCGAGCGTCGGGGTACCGGAGATGACGCCGGTGGACGCGTTGACGGTCAGGCCGTTCGGCAGGTGGGTCGCCGACCAGACGTAGCCGCCGGTACCCCCGGAGGCGTGCAGGGTCAGGTTGATCGCCGCGCCGATGACGCTGGTCTGGGCGCCCGGGTTGGTGACGGTGATCCCGGCCGGCGGCGGGTTGGTGCCGGAGCCGGAGCCGGTGAACGCCGCGGTGCCGTTCGGGGTACCCAGGCCGGTCGGCCCGTCCCAGCCGGCGCCGGCGGCGCACCCGGGCGGACCGCACGCGCCGTTGTTGCCGCTGGTCACGTCGAACAGCGCGGCCGGGTTGGCGTACGGGTAGGCGGCCGGGTAGTCGCTCGCACCGGGGGTACCGGCCAGCGCGTACACGGCGGCGACGATCGGCGCGGAGGCGCTGGTGCCGCCGTAGACCTGCCAGCCCGGGTTGCCGTAGGTGTCGTACACGGCGACGCCGGTGTACGGGTCGGCGACCGCGGACACGTCCGACTCCGCCCGGCTGGCGCACGCGGTCGACACGGTCTGCCAGGACGGCTTGGCGTCGTACGCGGAGCAGCCGGAACCGGCGCCGCTCCAGGCCGACTCCGTCCAGCCGCGCGTGTTGGACGCGCGGCTCAGCGACGTGCCGCCGACCGCCGTGACGTACCGCGACGTGGCCGGGTACGACGCGCCGACCCCGTTGTCGCCGCTGCTCGCGGTGATCACCACGCCCGGGTGGTTGAAGTGCGCGTCGTCGGTCGACTGGCCGGACCACTCCGAGCCGCCCCAGCTGTTCGATACGTACTTGGCGCCCAGCGCGACCGCCTCGTCCTCGGCGGTGAACAGGTCGCTGTCGAAGGAGGAGTTCGCCTCGACCAGCAGGAGGTGGCAGTTCGGGCAGACCGCCGAGACCATGTCGAGGTCCAGCGAGATCTCGGAGGCCCAGCCGGAGTCGGGGCTGGGCAGCGGGCTGGCCGCACCGTTCTGGTTGACCTTGCGGAAGCAGCCGTTCGCGGTGGTGCACGCGGTCAGGCCGAACTGGGTGCGGTAGGCGGCGAGGTCGGCCTCGGCGTTCGGGTCGTCGTAGGCGTCGACGATGGCGACCGTCGCTCCGGTACCCCCGGCGGCGTTGAGGTTGTAGGCCGAACGCAGGTCGGTCGGGCCGTACCCGGACGGCGTGGTCAGCGCGCCCATCGAGCCGCTGGTCACGGTGCCGGTGCGCCGCAGCGCGAAGCAGGACATCTGCCCGGGCGAAGCCGGAGCATTGCAGGACCGGGACACGGACGGGGTCGCCGCCTGTGCCGGTACCGCGGTGAGAAGCGGGGCCGACAGCGCCGCCACCGTTCCGATAAGGCCGAGCGCGAAGATCCTTGCGCGCATGCGTTCCTCCCCCATCCGTGGAACTCGCCTGATCGACCGCGGCCGAGGAGAACTTGAGCGTTTGAGGGACGCGGGATGGCGATGCAACCGGCCGGCAACCGATGGCCGGGTCCATTCGTGCCCGCATGCGACCGGCTGTCCAGATGGTCGGCACGCGGTAGTGAAGGCGGCCACATTAACTAAGGGAATTTGCTCAACTACGCCGCGTCGACATTCGATAGTGGGACCCGTGGACAACCGACGGGTACCGGAGAGCCGCTGGCCAGCCGCGCTCGGCCTGGGTACGGCGGCGCTCGCCGCGCTTGCCGGCCTGCTCGGCCACCCGACGGCGGCCTGGGTGGTGGCCGCGCTGGCGCTGGCGGCACTCACCGCGCGGGCGCTGGTCCGTCCGCGGCCCGAGGAGCAGCCGCCGGTACCGCCGGCCGCCTCGCCGATCGTCGCGCCGGCCAGCGCACCCGCGGCCGGTGCACCCGCGGCCGTTGCATCCGTCGCTGACGAGCACCGGTTCCTGGAGGCCATCGCCCAACTGGAAGAGGTACTGGACGAACTGCGCGGCCGGGCCGCCGAGGCCGGTGCGGACCGGTACTTCACCGAGTGCGTGGACCGGCTCGGCGCGGCTGTCGGTGGGCTGACCAGCTTCGCCGGTACCGTCGCCGACGCGCAGGCCCGGCTCGACGTGCTCCGCTCGGTGATCTTCCAGATCCTCGGCCAGGTCTCCGAGCTGGGCGACATCTCCGACCGGATCTCCGCCATGGTCGGCACGATCCGCAAGATCGCATCGCAGACGAACCTGCTGGCGCTCAACGCCACCATCGAGGCGGCCCGCGCCGGCGACGCCGGGCGCAGCTTCGCGGTCGTGGCCGGCGAGGTACGCAAGCTCGCCGAGGACTCCCGCGCGGCCACCGAGTCGATCGACCAGATCGTCACCGAGGTACGGGAGCTGTCCGAGGCGACGATCGAGGTGGCCAACTCCGCGAGCGAGGAGGTCGAGTCGGCGAAGTCCCAGGTGGCCGGCCTGTCCGAGAGCGTGAGCAGCGCCGTCGACGACCTGCACCAGGTGCGCCGGACCGTCGACCTGGCCCGCGGAGCGGCCGGCGAGCTGGCCCAGGCGGTCGCCGCGACCCCGCGGACGGCGCTGACCTCGGCGGGCGGACGCCGATGACCGCAACGGAACAGGCCCGAATCGTGATCATCGGGGGCGGGCCGGCCGGGTACCCCGGCGGGATCCCCGGCGGCGAGCTGGCCGACCGGATGCGCGAGCAGGCGGTCAGCTTCGGCGCCACGGTGGTCACCGACGAGGTCGCCGCGGTGCAGCCCGGCGGGCCGCCGTTCACCGTCACGACCACCGACCGCACGTACCACGCCGACGCGGTCATCATCGCGACCGGGGCCAGGTCGCGCCGGCTGGGCCTGCCGTCCGAGGACGAGTACGACGGCCGGGGCGTGTGCTACTGCGCGATCTGCGACGGTCCGCTGTTCGCCGGGCAGCGGGTCGCCGTGGTCGGCGGCGGCGACGCGGCCGTCGAGGAGGCGCTGGCGCTGCGCCGGATCGCGTCGCACGTGACGCTGGTCCACCGCCGTACCGAGTTGCGCGCCGGCGCCGCACTGCGCGCCTCGCTGCTGGAGAGCGACATCGAGGTGCTCACCCCGTACGTGGTCGACGAGGTGCTCGGTGGCGACCTCGGGGTCACCGGCGTGCGGGTACGCGACGTCGACGACGGGTCGGTCCGGGACCTCGACGTCACCGGGCTGTTCGTCGCCATCGGGCACGAGCCGGCCAGCGGCCTGTTCGAGGCGTACCTGAAGACCGACGGCCACGGCTTCCTGTGGACCGAGTCGGGTACCACCGCCACCAGCGTCCCCGGCGTGTTCGCCGCCGGAGATGTCGCCGACCCCCGGTACCGGCAGGCCATCACGGCTGCCGCTTCCGGTTGCGCCGCGGCCATCGACGCCGAGCGCTGGCTGCTCGCCCACCGCGAGCAGCCGTCATCCCCCATGCACGCCGAGGAGGAACCGCATGCTGGTTGGTAAGCAGGCCCCGGACTTCCGGATGACCACCACCAAGGACCTGGACACCCTGGAGCACGAGGCGACCCTGGCCGACTACAAGGGCCGGTGGCTGGTGCTGTTCTTCTACCCGGCCGACTTCACCTTCGTCTGTCCCACCGAGGTGCTGGCGTTCAACGCCGCGGTACCGGCGTTCGCCGCCCACGACGCCGAACTGCTCGGGGTCAGCACCGACGGGGTGTACTCGCACGTCGCCTGGATGGAGTTCCACATCGGCAAGCTGGACTTCCCGCTGGCCAGCGACCGCGCCCAGGTGGTCTCCCGGGACTACGGCGTACTCGACGGCAACGGCCAGTCCGCCCGCGGCGTGTTCATCATCGACCCGGACGGCGTGGTCCGGTACGAGGTCGTGCACGACGACCGGGTGGGCCGCTCCGTCGACGAGATCCTGCGCGTGCTGACCGCGCTCAAGGCGCCCGGCCGCACCTTCGCGCAGTTCGATCCGGAACGCGCCCTGTCCTGCTGACCCGACCCACCACCGAAGGGACCACCCCGATGAACGACGTCGTGCTGTACTCGGCCACCGGCTGCCCGCTGTGCGCGAAGTACAAGACCCTGCTCTCCGAGAAGGGCGTCAAGTACCAGGAGAAGAACACCACCGAGCAGCCGGCCCTGCTCGACGAGCTGATCAAGAAGGGCATCCGGATGGTGCCCACCGTTTTCGTCGGCGACAAGTTCGTCGCCGGATTCCGTCCCACCAGCCTGCTCGAAATCCTGCCAAGCTGATTGCCATGCGCAAATACACCACCGAGCTCATCGGTACCTTCTTCCTGGTCTTCACGGTCTGCACCGCGGTGCTGTCGGGCGCCGCGCTCGCCCCGCTGGCCATCGGCCTGGTGCTCACCACGATGGTCTTCGCCGGCGGGCACATCTCCGGCGCGCACTACAACCCGGCCGTCACGGTCGCGGTGTGGCTGCGTGGCCGGCTCGCCACCCGGGATATCGGGCCGTACATCGCGGCGCAGGTGGTCGGCGCGCTCGTCGCGGCCGGCCTGGCGCGCCTGGTCGTCGACAAGACGCCGGGGCCGGCGTTCCATGTCACCGGCCGGCACCTGCTCGGGGCGTTCGTCGCCGAACTGCTGGTGACGTTCGCGCTGGCCTATGTGGTGCTCAACGTGGCCACCAGCAAGGACCATCCGAACAACTCGTTCTACGGGCTGGCGATCGGCGGCACGGTGCTCGCCGGGGCCATCGCCGTCGGCGACGTCTCGGGCGGCGTGTTCAACCCGGCCGTCGCGGTCGGCGTCTCCACCGCCGGGCTGATCTCGTGGTCGATGATCTGGGTGTACCTGATCGCCAACTTCGGTGGCGGTGCGCTGGCCGCGTTCGCGTTCCGCGCGCTCAATCCGGACGACCTGGAGGTACCGGCGCCGGTCGAGGAGGTACCCGGCGAGAAGCGCAGCCGGTCGCTGCCGATGTCCGGATTCAAGAGGACCCGGGCGTCCCGATGAACCCCCGTCCGGCGCTCGCCGGACGGGACCCGACGGCCGCCGGGCGGTCACGGGAGGGCCGGCCCCCTCCCCGACCGCCCGGCGGTCCCTTCGTTCAGGTCGACTTCGGCGGTCGGGCCGGCCCGCCGTGCCGGGGCAGCGGGTGGTCGACGAAGAACCGCCAGATCGCCTCGTTCGCCCCGAAGGCGCCGGGCCGGTCGGCCGGCCACGCGTGGCCCTTGCCGGGCAGCGTGTACAGCTCGACCGCGCCGCTGCTCTGGCACCGGCCATAGGCGGTCAGCGTGGCGCCGGGCACGGTGTCGACGGTCGGGGCCGCGGCGCAGCCGTCGTGCTGTGCCCAGCGCCGGGCCGCGTCCGGGACGCTGTAGGTCCAGTACGCCTGGCCGTGGCC
Organism: Actinomycetota bacterium; assembly: GCA_005885555.1. Classification (GTDB taxonomy): domain Bacteria; phylum Actinomycetota; class Actinomycetes; order Mycobacteriales; family Micromonosporaceae; genus AC-43. Next base: position 88,474 of record VAWN01000087.1, on the reverse strand, counting down.
GTCGTACGGGTTCTGCGGGTCGGCGGTGCCGTGGATGGCGAGCACCGGTACCGGACCGGCCGCGCACGGTGCCGGAGCGCGCAGGCCACCGACGGCGGCCACCGCCGCGAAGACCCGCTCCGGCGCGCAGGCCAGCTCGCTCACCTCCCGGGCACCGCCGGAGAACCCGGTCGCGTAGATCCGCCGCGCGTCGGCGCAGTACCGTCCGCTGACCAGCGTGACGAGCTGCCGGAGGTAGTCCGCCTCGTCAGCGCCGCCGGCCTGCCAGGCCGGGGTGCCGGGGATGTTCCAGGAGAAACCGGTGCCGGACTTGCGCGCGCCCTGCGGGTACACGACGAGGAAGCCGTGCGCGTCGGCGGTGCGGTCGAGCTGGCTGGCCGCCTCCTGTACCGCCGCGGTCGACCCGCTGCCGTGCAGGTTGAGCACGAGGGGCAGCGCGCGATCCGTCGGGTACCCCCGGGGCACGTGCAGCCGCGCGACCCGCACCCGGCCGCCGGCCCGCAGGGTCAGCGTGCTGGTCCCGGTCTCCGCCGGCCGCCGGCAGGCGTGCCCGGACGCCGCCGCGGTGGCCGCAACCGGCCGCGGCCGCGGCGGTGCCGCGTGCGCCTCGCCACACGCGGCGAGCGCAGCGGTCATCATGCCCAGCGCGACCAGTCCCGAAGGACCCCCCATGCGCCGGCGAAATCGTGGGCCCACCCGTGCCCCACCCTCCCCATGGCAACTCTTGCCGAATGGTAGGCAGGGCGGGCAAGGCCATGGTGTCCCCCGACCGGGCGCGGATCATGACCGACCGCCCAAATGTGACCCGGCGCGGCCATGATGAACCAGCTCGTCGCGCCGACGTGCTGGTTCTGGAAGTAGCCGAAGCCGAAGCCGGTGTCGAACGCGCTCGACGCGGCGACCACCCCCGAGCCGCCCGGCAGCCCCGGCGCGGTCAGAACTGGGCGGTCCGGCGCAGGGCGGGTGGGCGGCCGTCGGGGTCGAAGAACGTCGGGTAGAGCACCGCGGCCGCCGCGCGGGCCCAGCGCGGGGCCGCGTGCTCCCGGTACCACCGCAGCCGGCCCGGCGGCCGCGGCCCGACCCGGCCGCCGGCGTGCCACGCCTCCAGCTCGTCGGCGGCCCGCACGAACGCGGCGACCGCCTTGTCCGGGTCGACCAGGTCGGCGTCGTCGCCGTCGGCCCGGTCCAGGTGCTCGCGGGCCAGCGCCAGCCGGACCGACCGGGCGAGCCCGCCGGCCTCCCCGGCATCGGGCCCGTCGGCGTCCCCGAGGTCGAGCACCGCGCAGCCCAGTTCGGAGTCGTGCGTCCACGACCGCAGGTTGATGTTGTCCGACCCGACCGCGAGCCAGGTGTCGTCGACGATGCAGACCTTCGCGTGCACGTACACCGGAGTACCGGCCCGATTCTCCAGACCGAAGACGGCGACCCGGTCGCCACCGGCGCGGCGCAGCGCGGCGAGCGCCTGCCCCCGGCCGCGCACCTCGGTCGCGTCGGCGAGGGTACCGGGCTGGTCGGGGTACAGCGGGACGACGGCGATCATGTGCAGCTGCGGGTTGGCCGCGAGCGCGTCGGCGAAGGACCTGATGACCCGCGTCGACCAGAGGTACTGGTCTTCGAGGTAGACCAGTTGCCGGGCCTGGCCGATCGCCTTGGCGTATCCGTGCGCCACGCTGCGCTCGCCGCGCGGCGCGAACCGGTACCCGACGCGGCGGTACGGGTACGTGCGCAGCACCTGCACCGCCTGGGTACCGCACCGGGGCGGGTCGGGCAGCTGGTCCGGCAGCGGATCCGGCCGGTCGTCGTCGCGCCGGACCAGGTCGGCCAGGCGGTAGAACGGGTTGCGGGTCACCGCCCTCGGCTCGGTCCAGCGCTCGCGGAAGCAGTACTCGACGTCACCGACCGCCGGCCCGCGGATGGCGAGCTGGATGTCGTGCCAGGGCGGCCGGGTACCGTACCGCGGCGACATCGTCACCGCCTGCGGATCGCCGTCGTGCCCCGCGTCGTCGTTGCGTCCGTGACACAGGTCGATGCCGCCGACGAACGCGACGTCGCGCTCCGGCCGGCCCCGGTACCGGACGACGACGAGCTTCTGGTGGTGCGAGCCGCCGGCCCGTACCCGCATGTCCCGGACGACCTCGCCGCCGGCCGCCTCGATCTTCTCGCCGAGGTGCCGGTTCTCCGCCTGGCTGAAGTAGAACCGGTCGAGGTGCGAGCGCCAGATGAGGCCCTTGACGGCGACGCCCCGCTCGGCGGCTCCGGACAGAACGTGCGCCACGTCGGTACCCGGACCGGCCAGCCGCTCGTCCGGATCGCCCCGCCAGTCGGTGAACAGCACCAGGTCACCGGCCCGCGTCTCGCGTAGAGCGGCGAGCAGCTCGGCGAAGTAGGTGCGCCCGTGCACCAGGGGCCGCACCTCGTTGCCGGTACTCCAGGACAGGCCGTCACCGCGGCGGCGGTCCAGCCCGGTGTGCGGGTTGCCCCGCTGCTCGGGCGTCAGGAACCACCGCTCCAGCCCCACAGCGCGCAGGTACCCCATCGCCGGTGCTGGATAAACCGCGGCCGTCACGGGGCATGCGGGCGACCCCGTGCCGCGCCCGGTCGACCAGCCCGCGGGCGGTTGCCGCGGAGCATCCCAGGAGCGCGGCGATCTCGGGTACCGGCAGTTCGGCGCGGTACCGCAGGTGCAGCGCGACCCGCTCCTCCGGCGGCAGCGCGTGCACTGCGGCGCAGAGCGGATCACCCGCCGGGCCGGGCGGCAGGTCGAGGGCAGCGCGTACCAGTTCGGCGCGCTGCCCGCCCCGCGCCAGCGTGGCGACGGTCAGGCGCCGGGCGGTCCGCGGGTCGGGGCACACCGCGCGGGCCAGTGCGAGCAGTCCGGCGTGCCGGCCGGTGTCCAGCGCCCGGCGGGCGGCGGCCCGGGCCCGGCCGGCGCGCACCGCCAGGGGTACCGCGCCGAGCGGCACGAGGATCAGCACCGGACCCCAGGCACCCAGGTGCGGCAGGGTCAGCGCGCCGATCCAGCCGGTACCGGCGAGCAACGTGGCCACCGCCGCGAACCGGCGACTGCGCACCGCCCGCACGGCGGCCACCACCGCGACCGCGAACGGCACGATCGCGAGTGTCAGGACCAGCCCGCCGGTGTGCGCGAACGCGTGCCATCCGGTCAGCCGCCAGCCGTTGTCGTAGGCGGCCACGACCGCGCCGGCCGCCGCCGTGGTCACCGCCACCCCCAGCGGGTACCACGCGCCGCCGGCCGGGGCGAGCAGGGGCACGGTACCGAGAAGGGCCAGGGTGACCAGCGCGGACCAGGGCGGCCCGGCCGGCGCCAGCGCGACGGTGGCGGTGAGCCCGAGCGCGGCGGCGACGGCCAGCCGGCGCCCGATCGCGGGCAGCACCGGGTACGCGAGTGCGGCGCCGAGCCAGGCCGCGTAGGCCCACGGCCGACCCTGGCCCATCCACCACAGCGACCCGGCCAGCCCCGCGGCGCAGCCCAGCGCCATCGCACCGGCCCGGTCGAGGCCGCCGGCCACCGCGCGTACCCCCGTCAGCGCCGCCATCGCGGCCAGTACCACGCAGGTGGCCAGCAGCACCTCGGCCAGCCGCCCGAACCCCGGCCGGGTACCCGCGACGGCCACCGGCCCGGTGCGCGGACCGAGCCAGCCGCCCGGCAGCGCGAGCAGCAGCACCGCCCACAGCCACGGCCGGACCGGCCGGCCGCGCAGCAGCGCCGGTACCGCGGCCGCCGCCAGCCCGACGACCGCCCCGGTCACGATCAGGCCGGACAGCGCGATGGCCGGGTGGTAGTACGCGGTCGACCAGCGGGTGACCGGGAGCTGCGCGGTGAGCAGTGCCTTGCTCAACGCCGCGGTGGCCAGCGCGCCGGTCAGCACGGCCGCACGGGCGGTGGCGCTGTCCGGCGGCGGCCCGGCGACGGCGAGCGCGCCGAACGCCAGCAGCCCGAGCACCACCCACAACGGCGGCCGGCCGGCGCCGGCCAGTACCGCGACCGGCAGCACCAGCACGGTGACCGCCATCGCGACCGCGACCGGCCAGCGCGCGTACCGCCCCGGCAGCGCCACCCAGCCGGCCAGCGCCAGCAGCCAGGCGGCGAACGCCGCCGGGGCGAGGGTCACGTGGCCGGGCGCGCCTTCGACGGTGAGCCAGAGGAAGCCGGACAGGCCCGCGGCCAGCGCCAGCGCGACCGGGCCGGCCAGTGCCCGGCCGGCCGCGAGGTCGGCGGCGGCACCGGGGCCGAGCCGCTGCCGCAGCCCGCCCGCGACCAGGTCGGCGGCGTCGGCCAGGGACGGCCGGCGCTGTCCGGGGGCGGCCGCGTCGAGGAGGGTACCCACGATCTCGTCCGCCCGCCGCTGCCGGTACCCGGCAGGGTAGGCGACGAGCAGCTGCCGGTACCGGCGCTCCAGTCCGTCCACTGTGGACGCTCAGCCGGCGTGGGCCTGGCGGGTGGCGCGCCGGGGCGCCTTGCGCGTGCCGAGCCGGCGGCGCGCCTCGGCGGCGTTGTCGGCCAGCCGCTGCGCCTCGGCGTGCAGCACGCCGGCGCCCTCCTCGGTCAGCCGGTAGTACCGGCGCAGCCGGCCGTCGACGATCTCCTCCCGCTCGGCCGCGACGAGACCCTGCTCGCTGAGCCGGTCGAGAGCGCCGTAGAGGGTACCGGGGCGGAGCACCACCCGGCCGGACGACAGGCGGCTGACCTCCTGGATCACGCCGTACCCGTGCAGCGGCTCGCCGGCCAGCGCGGTCAGGATGAGGAACGTGGGCTCCTGCATGACCGATGACACTACGGGTGCCGATATATAACGTCAAGCGCGTGTCGCGTCGGCCGGTCTAGCGATTTGTCCATAATGAGGGCATGATGCTCCCCGCCCTTATTGCGCTTTCTGCCACGCTTGCCGCGCCGGTACCGCTGGGTACCCACGAGACCTTCGGCGGTACCGTCAACGACACCCGCACCGGCGCGACCATCCGGATGGCCTGCTTCGGCCCCGACCGGCCCGGTCGGTTGGGGCACCCGATGGCCGGTCAGAGTGTCGGCGTGTTCATCCCGGAGGTATTGGCCGACCCGTCGTTCGGCCGTACCGGCGACCCGGCGCGCGCCATCGTCGTCTCGATCGCGACCGGATCCGGGCATCCCGTCCGGGTGGCCCGGATCCGCCACCTGCAGCTGACCCGGCCGGTCATCTCCGCCACCCGGCCGCTGCCGATCTGGCCGATGCTGCCGTGCGGCGGTCACGCGACGGTGCGGTTCACACCGGTACCGCTGACGGACGGCGGCCACCCGGCGACCGTCGAGGTGACGCTCGCCGGCCAGCCCTGACGACCCGATGGTGCCGCCCCTGGCGGGGAGGGCGGGGCGGCGCCACCTCGGGCGGCCCACCGAGGCGCTGGGCGCTCCGCCGCCGAGGCGCTGGGCGCACCGCCAACCGAGGCGCTGGGCGCTCCGCCGCCGAGGCGCTGGGCGCTCCGCCGCCGAGGCGGCGCCGTGCCGCGGAGGCCGTGCTCAGCTGCTGCTCGGTGCCGGGCTGGGCGCACCGCCGCCGCCCGCGTCGTCGGCGTCGTTGTCGTTCGGCCGCCCCGGCCCGCCGTGGTCCGGGTGCACGCCGTTGACCTGGTCGGTCACCCGCTGGACGAGGTGGGCCTGCTCGGCGTCCGCCTGCGCCGGGGTGATCGCGCCGCTCTTCACCGCATCGGCAAGCTCGCTCTTCGCGTCGGCGACGAGCGCGTCGATGACCTTCTGGACGTTCACCCCGCGTGCCTGGGCGACCTGGGCCCAGGTCTGGCCCTTGGCCGTGGCGGCGGCCAGGTCGGACTCGCTGATCCCGATCGCCGTCGCCACCACCGACTCGTCGCTGACCAGCTCGTGCCGGCCGGGTCCGCCAGCGCCGGGGCCGCCGTTGCCGGGGCCGCCACTGCCGGGGCCGCCGTTGCCGGGTCCGCGCCCCGGGCCGGGCCGGCCGTTGCCGCCCGGCGTGCCGGACGGGTACGCCGCGGGTGCCTGCGCCGTCCCGCCTCCGGCGTTGGCCAGGGTCGGGGACAACAGGACCACGCCGGCGGCACCGCCTGCCAGCGCCGATGCGGCCGCGATCGCCGCGATGACGGTCCGTCTCACAGGTCCTCCTCGGTTCGGGTACGCCCACGGTGGGCAGGTGCCAGCGTGGGCGGCCGACCTGTGCTGAGCCTGTCCCTGGCCTACGAATCCGCCCGGTACCACTGGATCTTGGACGCATCCACCCCCTGCCGGGGGTGCTGGCGTCCAAGATCCCAGCGCCCGCGGCGGTGCCCGTCAGGAGTACCGGGTCACCAGGCCGCGGGCGCGAAAGACGCGCAGCATCCAGCCGAGGTAGGCCAGCGCGACCACGAGCAGTACCGCGGTGCCGACCGCGGCCACACCCAGTTCGTGCCACGGCATCGGGGCGCCCCGCGCGAACGCCCGGCCGGCGGCGAACGCGTGCGTCGTCGGCAGCGCCTCGCCGATCGGCCGCAGGATGCCCGGCAGGGCGCTGACCGGATAGAAGGTGCCCGACAGCGGCATGACCACGAACAGGATGCCCCACGCGAGCGCCTCCGCCCCGGCACCGAAGCGCAGCACCAGCCCGATGACGAACAGCGCGATCGCCCAGCCGGTGGCCAGCAGTAGGGCGGCGACCGGAAGCAGCCCGAGACCGAGGCTGGTGATGCTGAACGCGTAGGCGAACCAGGCGATCAGCGCGACCGCACCGACGCCGAGGACCAGCTTCACCATCCCGAACAAGGCCACGCCGACGACGTACTCCCATTCCCGCATCGGCGTCACCATCAGGCTCATGACGCTGCGCGACCAGGTCTCTTCGAGGAAGCCGGTGGCCAGCGCGATCTGCGCCTGGTAGACGACGTGCCAGAGCACCACGCCGACCAGCAGGTAGAGCGCGACCTGGCTGGCCGCGGTGCCCGCCCGGCCGGCCGCGAAGACGCCGATCGAGCCGAACAGCACCACGTCGACCGCCGGCCACACCACCACGTCGAAGAGCCGGTGCGGGCTGCGCTGGAAGACGTACCCGTGCCGGCGCGCAACGGCCATGACGCGCCAGAACGAGGCAGCCGCGCCCGTGTAGACCTCGGTCACCGGAGTGCTCCTTCCCGGTCGCGCAACTCGGCCAGGTGGAGGAACACGCCTTCCAGGTCGTCGCGGCCGAACCGCTCGGTGATCTCGTCCGGGGTGCCGTCGGCGACCACCCGCCCCGCGGACAGGAACACCACCCGCTCGCACAGCCGCTCCACCTCGACCATGTTGTGGCTGGTGACCAGCAGCGCGGCGCCCCCGGTGTCGCTGATCTCGCGCAGGGCGGTGCGCACCCGCAGGGCGATGTCGGGGTCCAGCGACGCGGTCGGCTCGTCGAGAACCAGCAGCGACGGCCGGTGCAGGATCGCCTTGGCGATGCCGACGAGCGTCTTCTGCCCGCTGGACATCTCGGTGCCCATGGCCGGCGCCAGGTGCGGTGCGCCGAAGCGCTCCAGCGCGGCGCGGGCCGCGTCGTCCGGCCGGCGCAGTCCGGCCAGCCGGCCGTACATGCGCAGGTATTCGATGACCCGCATGCGATCGGGCAGCGGCAGGTAGCCGGCACCGAACCCGACGCCGGCCATGGCCCGGGTACGCTCGCGGGGCAGCCGGTGGCCGAGGATCTCGACGGTGCCCGCGTCCGGGGTCACCGCGCCCAGGCACATCAGCAGCGTGGTGGTCTTGCCGGCGCCGTTGGGGCCGAGCAGCGCCACCCGCTCCCCCGGCGCGACCGTGAGGTCGACGCCGTCGACGGCCCGGCCGCGACGGTAGTCCTTGACGAGGCCGGTGGCGCGCAGCGCGGCGGGTGGGAGCACCCCTGCATCCTGACAGTGGGGTACGACCGGAACGAAGCGGTTTTCCCTTTCCCGAGGCGTGGAAGGGCGATGCCCGACAACATAGGTCTGTGTCTATGCTCCCGGCATGGCTCGATGGATCCGGTCGGCCGGCGCGGCTGCCGCGCTCGCCGCGGGACTGCTCGTCGTACCGCAGGTGGGCGCCAACGCCGCAACCGCCCAGCAGTGGCAGCTCAGCCCGCCGGGCGGTACCGGGCCGGCGGCCACGGTACGGCTGGACACGTCGGGCCGGCTGACGCTGGCGGTACGGCGCGGCGGTACCCAGGTGCTGCCGTCCTCGGCGATCGGCATCCGTACCACGGCCGCCGACCTCAGCACCGGACTGCACTTCACCACCAGGGCCGACAAGGCCGTCAACGATCACTACACGACGGCCGCCGGCAAGCGCCGCCAGCACACCGCCACCGCCAACCAGACCACGCTCAGCTTCACCAAGGGCAGCAGCAAGCTCGACGTGGTGCTCCGGGTGTCGGCCGACGGCGTCGGGTACCGGTACGTCGTGCGGCAGTCCGGCACCGTGACGGTCACCGGCGAGGCGAGCGAGTTCGCGGTACCGACCAGTGCCAACGCTTTCCTGCTGCCCTTCGACAACGGCCGCAGCGACTACGAGAACATCCAGGTGCACACCACGGTCGCGAAGGCCAAGGCGGTCGCCTACGGGTACCCGGCGCTGTTCCACGTCGCCGACACCTGGCTGCTGGTCACCGAGTCCGACATCAACGGCGGGTACGGCGCCACCCGGCTCACCCTCGACGCGACCAGCCGGCACTTCAAGCTCACCCTGCCCGACGCGCAGGAGACCGACCCGGGCACGGTGACCACGCCGTGGCGGACGATGGTCATCGGCGATCTGGCCACGGTGACGCAGAGCGATCTGGTCACCGATCTGGCCAGCCCGTCGAAGATCGCCGACACGTCCTGGATCAAGGCGGGCCGCTCCGAGTGGTCGTGGTGGTCGGACAGCAGCAGCAGCCAGAGCCTGGCCGCGCAGAAGGCGGCCGCCGACTTCGCCGCGCGGATGGGTTGGGAGTACCTCCTCGTCGACGCCGGCTGGAGCGCGAGCTGGATGCCGACCCTGGTGAAGTACGCCAACGCGAAGCACGTCGGGGTGTGGCTCTGGACCAACAATCCCGCGCTGGCCACCCAGGCGCAGCGGGACAAGCAGCTTCCGCTGTGGAAGTCCTGGGGCATCGCCGGGCTGAAGATCGACTTCATTCAGTCGGACACCCAGGCGACGATGAAGTGGTACGACTCCGTCACGGCGGACGCCGCGAAGAACAAGCTGATGGTGGAGTTCCACGGCTGTACGCTGCCCCGCGGCATCCAGCGCACCTGGCCGAACGTGCTGTCGATGGAGGCCGTCTACGGCGCCGAGCACATCGAGCCCAACCACGGGAGGAAGCCGTTCCCGGCGAACTACTACACCACGGTGCCGTTCACCCGGAACCTGGCCGGATCGATGGACTACACGCCGGTGACGTTCACCGCGGTGCGTACCAACAGCGACGCGGCCGAACTGGCCCAGTCCATCGTGTTCGAGTCGGGGATCCAGAACTACGCCGACAGCGTGGCCGCCTACGACGCCCGGCCGGTGGCCGAGCGGCTGCTGCGCCAGGTACCGGCGGCGTGGGACGACACCCGGCTGCTGTCCGGCGACCCGGACACCCGCGTGGTACTGGCCCGGCGCAGCGGGACGGACTGGTTCGTCGGCGCCGTCACCGCCACCGGCGCGCAGACGCTGACGGTGCCGCTCGGCTTCCTCGGCAGCGGTCAGTGGCTCGCCGACGTGTACCGCGACGGCCCGACCGGCCTGGTCGTCAAGACGCAGGCGGTATCCGGCTCGCTCAGCGTCGCGGTACCCAACCAGGGTGGCTTCGCCGCCCGCATCTGCCCCGCCAGGCCCGGCGCCGTCAGCTGCGGGGGCTGAGGAAGACATGCGGGCACGGTACCGTGTCCGGCGGCACCGGTCGGGCCCGCAGAACCCGCCACGCCAGCGACCGGCCGGCGTTGGCCGCATCCCACGAGTCCACAGTGGACGGTCGGCCGGCCAGGCCGGCGAGCACGCAGGACCGGTACGGTTCGGGCAGCCGGTCGATCTCGGGTACCGCGTCGGCGGACAGCACGGACAGGTAGGCCGCGTCGAGGTGGCCGTCATGGTGGTAGCGGGCGATGACGGTACCGGCGATGTAGGCGTCGGGATTGACCGCGACGAGCCCCAGCAGCGCCACCACCCCGGTCGCCACGGCGGCCGCGGGCAGCCACGGCGCACGCAGCCGCACCCCGGCGGCGAGCACCAGCACGAACAGCGCGCCGAGCACCACCTCGAAGGTGAACGCCGCCAGCCGGATCCGGGTGAACCCGTACGCCCCGACATACAGCCCCATCCGCCGCAGCGCGGACGCGACGATCACCAGCGTCAGCAGGCTCAGCGTGCCGACGAGCAGCCGGATCAGCCGCCGGTCGGCCGGCGTCTCCCGGGACGCCCATTGCGCCACCACGCCGACCACCGCCAGCGTCAGCAGCGTCGCGGCGGTCAGCTGCCAGAACCCGCCCCGCGCATACTCCGCGTACGACGGCCCACCCGGCCCGAGCACGTAGGCGTGCCCGCCGAACAGCACGGTCAGCTGCACCCCGACGAAGACCGCGAACAGCAGGTCGAGCAGTGCCAGCGGGAGCACCCAGTCCAGCCGGCGCAGCGGCCGGGCGGCCCGCGGGGCGCCGTCCTCCCGCGGGGCCCTGTCCTCCCGCGGGGCCCTGTCCTCCCGCGGTGCGCTGTCCTCCAGCGGTTGCGCGCGGACCCCGGCGAGGCCGAGCGTCCCGGCCACCGCTACCACGAACACCAGCAGGCCGGCCGCGACCCCGCCCGGCGACACCCGGGGCAGCAGGTGCGCGAACACCGGGTCGGCGCTGGCGAACAGGCCGGTGAACGCCGCGGTCAGGGCCACGCCGGCGACCGCACCGGGCAGCACCCGGGGCAACCGCACGCTGCGGACCAGCTCGCCCACACCGGGCACCGCGAACAGGACGGCCACCGCGCCGCGGGCGGCCCGCCGCCAGCTGCGGCCGGTGCCGGCGACAGCCAGCGACGCCAGGGGTACCGCGACCGCCAGGCACAGCAGGAACAGCCACCCGGCGGCGCGCACCGCGGCGGTACCCACCAACAGCAGCGCGCCGGCCCCGGCCAGCAGCCGCCCCGCGTGCAACGGGCGGCGCGGTCCGGCGACGAGCACCGCGACCGCGACGGCCAGCGCGCCGACCGCCCAGCCGAGCCCCGGCCGGCCCAGCGGTACCGCGACCGCGCACACGACGCCCGCCACCACGGCAGCGGGTAGCACCCCACGGGTCATGGGGAACGTTATACCGGTCGCCGTTATATATCGTCAACCGACAAGCCGAACTCGGCCAGCACCTCCCGGGTGTGCTCGCCCGGCACCGGCGCGCGGCCCGGAGCCCCGGGGGTACGGGAGAAGCGCGGCGCGGGCGCCGGTTCGCCGCCCGGGTACGTGCCCCGGGCGACCAGGTGCGGATCGGCCGCGGCCTCGGCGACGGTCAGGACCGGCGTGACGCACGCGTCGGTACCCGCGAACACCGCCACCCACTCGTCCCGCGCCCGGCTGGCGAACCGGGCGGCGATGACCTCGCGCAGCGCCGGCCAGGCGGCCGGGTCGTCGCGGTCGGGTACCCGCGCCGGATCGAGCCCGAGACCGGCCAGCAGCGCGCGGTAGAACGGTTCCTCAAGGGCGCCGACGGCGAGGTACCGGCCGTCCGCGCACGGGTACACCGCGTAGAACGGCGCGCCACCGTCGAGCAGGTTGCTCCCGCGTTCCGGCTGCCACTGCCCGGCCGCCGTCAACGCGAGCAGCATCGACAGCAGCCCCGCGACCCCGTCGACGATGGCCGCGTCCACCACCTGGCCGACACCGGAGCGCTGCCGCTCGTACAGCGCGGCGAGGATGCCGGCGACCAGCACCAGGCCGCCACCGGCGAAGTCGCCGAGCAGGTTCACCGGCGGTACCGGCGGCCCGCCCGTGGGCCCGATCGCGTGCAGGGCACCGGAGAGGGCTACGTAGTTGATGTCGTGCCCGGCGGTACCGGCGAGCGGCCCGTCCTGCCCCCAGCCGGTCATCCGGCCGTAGACCAGAGCCGGGTTGCGCGCGAGGCACTCGTCCGGCCCGAGACCGAGCCGCTCGGCGACGCCGGGACGGTACCCCTCTATCAGGACATCGGATCGCTCGACCATCCGCAGTACCGCGGCGACCGCCTTCGGCCGCTTGAGGTCGAGCACCACCGAGCGCCGCCCGCGGTCGAGAATCCGGTGCGCGGCGGCCATCCGATCGCCACCCGGGCGGTCCACGCGCACCACGTCGGCGCCGAGATCGGCGAGTACCATCCCGCCGTACGGCACCGGCCCGATCCCGGCCAGCTCGACCACCCGCAGCCCGTCCAGCGGTCCCATGCCGGTCACGCTAGCAACGCCGGGCGGCTCAGCTTCCGCGCCGCGCCAGGCGGCTGAGCCGCCCACACAGCCGAGTCGTCCGATGTTTCCGTTGACTAAACGGAAGACATCCGTCAATGTCTAGGCCATGTCCGACTCATCGCTAACCCGGCGCGCCCTGATGGGCGGTGCGGCCGCCGGTGCCGGTGCGGTCGCCCTCGGCGCGTCGACGTTCATCGCCGACGCGGCCACCAGCGCACCCGCCGCGACGCCCGCACCCCGCGCCGCCGGCCCCCTCAACGACACGATGACCACCGACGCCGCCTGGGCGGCCTTCCTCGGTACCAGTGACCTGGCGTGGACGCACGTACCCACGAGCTTCTACCAGGGCGCGTTCCTCGGTAACGGCGGCCTCGGTGCCGCGGTGTACCAGACCGGCACCGCCAAGCGGATCACCTGGCGGCTCGGCGACACCCGGGTACGCGACCACCAGGGCACCGGCGGCACCCTGTTCGGCAACGCCCGGCTGCCGGTGGGCGACCTGACGCTGAACACCACCGGCGACGTGACCGCGGTGAACCTGCGCCAGTCGCTGTGGCACGCCGAACTGCACGGCACCGTCACCACGACCGCGGGCGTGCTGAACATCCGCGCCTTCATCTGTGCGACGCGTGACGTACTGGTGGTGTCGGCGTCGGGTACCGAGAAGGTGTCCTGGAAGTTCACGCCCGCAACAGCCCGCAGCCCGCGGCTGGACTTCAAGCCCGCACCCAGCGGCCTGAAAACCAACCCGGCGCCGACGGTCAGCACCAGCGGCAACAACGGCACCTGCACGCAGAACCTGGCCGGCGGCGGCCAGACGGTGACGAAGTGGCAGTCGCGCACCGAGTCCGACGGCACGACGCAGACGCTGCTGGCCACCGTCGCGCACACGTTCCCGGGCAGCACCGCCGGCACCGTCGCCACCAACACCCTGTCCGCCGCGAACGGGATGACGCTGGACGCACTCGCCACCGAGCACCGCAACTGGTGGCACGCGTTCTACCCGAAGAGCTTCCTGACCATCCCGGAAACCCGGCTGCAGAGCTTCTACTGGATCCAGCTGTACAAGATGGCCTGCGCGACCCGGCGCGACCGGCCGGTCATCGCCACGCACGGCCCGTGGGTGGAGAAGACGCCGTGGCCGGGCGTGTGGTGGAACCTCAACGTACAGCTGGAGTACTGGCTGATCAACGCGACCGGGCACACCGAGCTGGACTCGCTGTCCGCGTCGCTGGACAGGTTCCGCAACAGCCTGGCCACCAACGTGCCGTCCGGCCAGCGCAGCGACTCGTACGGCATGGCCCGCACCAGCCAGGAGGACCTGCTCACCGGTACCGTGGCGGCGCCCGGCAGCGGCGGCGAGGTCGGCGACCTCACCTGGGCCATCCACAACGCGTACCTCAGCTACCGGCACAGCATGGACGACACCGTGCTCGCCAGCCTGGTGTTCCCGTTGCTGCGCAAGGCGGTCAACTACTACCTGCACTTCCTGACCAAGGACGCGTCCGGCACGTACCACCTGCCGTCGACGTTCTCCCCCGAGTACGCCGCGACCAAGGACTGCAACTACGACCTGGCGCTCATCCACTGGGGCTGCGCGACGCTGCTCGCCGCGGCCAAGCGGCTGGGCATCACCGACCCGCTCGCGAGCAAGTGGCAGGACGTGCGCGACCACCTGACCAAGCCGCCGCAGGACTCCACCAACGGCTTCTGGATCGGCGCCGACGTGCAGCTGACCTCCGGCCACCGGCACTACTCGCACCTGTTGTGGTTCTACCCGCTGTACCAGCTCGACGTCACCACCAGCAGCACCAACCGCACCGCGCTGACCAGGTCGCTGGCGCACTGGCTCAGCTTCGCCAGCGGCCAGCAGGGGTACACGTTCACCGGGTCGGGGTCGATGTATGCGGTGCTCGGCGACGGTACCCACGCCCGCACCCAGCTCGGCACGCTGCTGGACAAGTTCGTCCAGCCGAACACGATGTACAAGGAGGCCGGCCCGGTCATCGAGACGCCGCTGTCCGGCGCGCAGACCATGCACGACATGGCGGTGCAGAGCTGGGGCGGCATCGTGCGGATCTTCCCCGGGGTACCGTCGGCCTGGCCGGACGTGACCGTGCACAACCTGCGCACCGAGGGCGCGTTCCTGGTCAGCGCGGTGCGCAAGGGCGGCAAGACGCAGTTCGTCCGGGTGAAGAGCCTCGCGGGCGAACCGTTGAAGGTGCTGCCCGGCGGGCTGGCCGGCCCCTTCGACGTGCAGACGCTGCCCGGCAGCGGCACCGTGACGTTCACGCAGAACAGCGACGGTACGGTGACGATCAACCTGAACAAGAACGACGACGTCGTGATCATCACGAAGGGGACCAACCCGGACCTGACGATCGCGCCGGTCGCGGGCGACGGGAAGCGCTACTGGGGCCTGCCCTGACGGTCTTCCGACAGCGGGCCGCCGGTGCCCCCACGGTACCGGCGGCCGCGCCCATACTGTGCCGCGTGAGTACCGAGGGACCTTGGGGAGGCGGCACGCCGGCGGGCGTTCCGCAGAGCAACGACAGCGCCGGTGGACCGCCGGTCGGTGGTGAACCACCGGCTGCCGGTGAGCCACCTGTGTCCGGGCCGGCTCCCGCGCCGGCCGCCTGGCCGCCACCGGGCGTTACCCCGCCGGGTGCTGCGCCACCGCCGGGTGCTGCGCCACCGCCGGGTTTCCCGGCGCCGCAGCCGCCGCCGCGGCAGCGGCCGCCGTTCCTCATCATCACCGCCGTGGTCGCGGTACTCCTGGTTCTGGTGGGGGTACCCGTGCTGGTGCTCGTCCTGCGCAGCAGCCCGACCCCGCACCGGAGCGCCACCGCGGCTGCCGCGTCGGCGTCACCGTCTCCGTCGCCCACCCCGATGTCACCCGAGCAGTACCAGAAGGTGCTGGACGACCTCGCCCGGAGCCTCGGCGCCAAGTTCGGCGCGCTGGGCGCGGACCGCACGCCGGACCAGCTCCGCATGGACGTGGTCAGCATGCGGGACGAGCTGAGCGGCTCGTTCAACATCCTGCAGACGGCGACCCCGCCGCCGCAGGTGCGCCCGGCGCACGACCGGCTCCTCACCGCCCTCACCCAGCTCAGCGAGATCGTCAACGAGGTGGTGGCGGCGGCCGGCAACGCAGAGCTGTGTGGCGGCTCGTCGGCACTGTCACGGATAACCACCTCGCCGGCCGCCGACGCGGTACGCACCGCCATCAAGGGGTTGTCCACCGCCGATCCGACGCATCCGTACCCGGTCGCGGCGTTCCTGCCCACGGGTACCCCGGAGGCCAACCGCCAGCTGGGCAACGGCGCCGTCATCAAGAAGTCGACCAAGGGTCCCAACACGCTGAAGGTCGAGGACAACGGCGACACCGACGCGGTACTGACCCTCGCGCCGGCCGGCTCGACCTCGACCGCGCTCATGGTCTACGTACGCGCCGGCCAGACCGCCACGACCAACGGCGTCAAGGACGGCTCGTACGACATGTATGTGGCGAGCGGGCACGACTGGGACGGCGGCGCCAAGGCGTTCACCCGCAACTGCGCGTACGAGAAGTTCACCGATCCCGCGGACTTCTCCTCCACGAAGTCCACGTACACGATCCTGACCATCACGCTGCACGCCGCCTCCGGCGGCAACGCCAGCGCCACCCCGACCGACCCGGGCAGCTTCCCGACCTGACGCCGCTGTTCGTTTGCCGCCGCTGTCGTTTGCCGCCGCGCGGGCGGGGAACTTCCACGACCATGACCATGGTCACCGCGGATGACATCCGGGTACTCGCTCTCGGACTAGAGCGCGGCTGGCCTACCCGCCGCTCGCCGCGGTCACTGGTTGCCGCTGCTGTTGTGCCGGCCGGCGTTCCAGGTCGCAGTTCGGGCGGATCAGGTACACCGTGGCGGTCAGCCAGCCGGCGGCCAGCAGCACCGCACCGAGGATGTCGGTGGGGTGGTGCATGCCCCGGTACAGCCGGGCCCAGGTCACGAACACCGGCATCAGCACCGCGGCCGCCACGAGCAGCCGCCGCCACCAGGCCCGGGTACGCGGCCAGAAGATGATGACCATCCCGGTGTACAGGCACAGCGTCGCGGCGATGTGGCCGGACGGGTAGCTGGACGTGGGCAGCCGCCCGTCCAGGTGCGGCACGTCCGGCCGGGCCCGGTCGACCAGCGCCGCCGACGCGAGGAACAGGGTCAGCTCGCCGAACATGGTGACGACCAGGAACACGACCGGCCGCCACTGCCGGGTCCAGCCCAGTGCCAGCGCACCGGCGAGCAGCCCGACCGCGAGGATCGCGTGGGTGTTGCCGGCCTCGCTGCCGATGAAGCTGACCTTGTCCAGCAGCGGGGTGCGGTGCGCGGCGAACCAGTGCGGGATGGTCGTGTCGCCGAGGATGTTGCCGTTTCCCTTGTGGTAGCGCGCCAACGGAAGACCGAGTGCGTAGAGCGCGCCGAAGACCAGTACCCACGACACCAGCGCCCCGGCCACCGCCCAGCGGGTGCGGACCACGGCCGAATGGGCCATGGGTCGGGTCGGCTTGAGGTCGCGGGCGGCCTCCGGTTCGAGGCCCTCGGCCAGCGGCCGGGTCGGCCGCCGGCCCTCCTCGACCCGCCAGACCTCGGTGGCGTAGGCGGTGCTGCCCAGCCAGGCGATCCCCAATGCCCACGCGCCGAGCACGTCGGACAGGAAGTGCACACCCAGGGCCAGCCGGGTGAAGCCGATCGCGGCCACCAGGACCGCCGCCGCCACGATCACCGGCCGGCGCCAGCGCGGCGGCAGCGCGGGAAGGAAGACGAGCAGCAGGGCGCCGTACACGATGATCGAGCCGAGCGAGTGCCCGCTGGGGAAGCTGTCCCCGCCGCCGGTGGCCACCGGGTGGGCCACGACCGGGCGCAGCCGGCCGACGGCCGCCTTCAGCGCCGGATCCAGCACCAGCGCACCGATGCCGGACACGACCAGGAAGACCATCAGCCGGTACCGCCGGCGCACGATCAGCAGCACCGACGCGATCACGGTCAGCCAGATGAGGACCGTGTGGCTGCCCAGCCGGGTGACGAACCCGAGCACCAGCAGCACCGGCCGGTGCCCGGCGACGGCGTTGTTCAGCGTGCCGGCCAGCCCGTGGTCGACCGACTCCAGCGGCAGCCACCGCAGCCGGACCAGTACCAGAAGCACGCCGAACAGCAGCGCACCCCCGGCGACGGCGGCCAGCCGCATCAGCTCCGGGCTGCGCAGGCGCGTCGCGGTAGCCGAATACATGGATCGCTGAGTACCCGGTACCGATGGCATCCACACCCGTGTTTGGACCCCCGGCCTGAGCGGGCACTCATGACGGCATGACCGTAGCGAACAGTGCCCGCCGCGGCGCGCAGCGCGTCGCGACCAGCCGACCGCTGGAGATTGCCTTCCGGATCGGGTTCGTCGGGTACGGACTGCTGCACCTGGCCGTCGCATGGCTGGCCGTCCAGCTCGCGCTCGGCAGGCCGGCCGGGGAGAACTCCCAGTCCGGCGCGTTCCAGACGCTGGTCCGCCAGCCGTTCGGCCGGTTCCTGCTGATCCTGGTGACCGTCGGGCTCGCCGCGATGGCGATCTGGCAGCTCCTGCTGGCCGCGGTCGGGCACGTGGCCGAACGGCACCGCAACCTCGAACGCCTGGCCTCCCTCGGCCGTACCATCATCTACGCCGCGCTGGCCTGGACCTCATACAAGATCGTCGTCGGCGCGCCGACCTCCAGTGCGCAACAGCAGCAGCGGGCGACCGCGGGCGTGCTGGCCCACCCGTTCGGCCAGTTCCTGGTCGCCGTCGCCGGCCTCGCGATCCTCGCCCTCGGCGTGGGCCTGGCGATCTACGGCGCCAAGCGGATGTTCGAGCGCCGCCTGATGACCTACCGGATGAACGAGGCGACCCGGCAGAGCGCCCGCCGGCTCGGCCAGTTCGGGTACATCGCGAAGGGCGTCGCGTTCGCGATCGTCGGCCTGCTGCTCGCCGACGCGGCGCTCAGCAACAACCCGGCCAAGTCGCGCGGGCTGGACACCGCGCTGCGCACGCTCATCGCGCAGCCGTTCGGTCAGTGGCTGCTGATCCTCGTCGCGGTCGGCTTCGCGGCCTTCGGGATCTATTGTTTCCTGCAGTCGCGCTACCGGAAGGTGACCACATGACCCAGGCCGCTTCCGCGTCCGAGGCGACGCGGGAGGCGGCCGGGCCGCAGTCGGCCGTGGTGGTCAACCCCTCGAAGGTCACCGATCTGGAGGGCCGGCGCCGGGAGATCTGCGCGGTGCTCGCCGAGGCCGGCTGGCCGGAGCCGCACTGGCTGGAGACCACTCGGGAAGACCCGGGCTGCGGGCAGACGGCCGAGGCGGTGCAGCGCGGCGCCGCGGTGGTCTTCGCCTGCGGCGGCGACGGTACCGTGATGGCCTGCGCCGGTACCCTCGCCGGCACCGACGTGGCGTTGGCGATCCTGCCCTCCGGCACCGGAAACCTGCTCGCCACCAACCTGGCCCTCCCGTCCGGGGTGGCCGAGGGCGTCCGGGTCGCGGTCACCGGGAACCGGCGCCGCATCGACCTCGGGTACTGCGGCAACACCTACTTCACGGTGATGGCCGGCATGGGCTTCGACGCCGAGATGATCGACGCGACCTCGGAGGACCTGAAGAAGCGGATCGGCTGGGTCGCCTACGTCTTCGCCGGGGTACGGCACCTGCGGCGCCGGCCGATCCGGGTACGGATCCGGCTCGACGGCGGCAAGCCGATCCGCCGCCGCGCCCGTACCGTCCTCGTCGGCAACGTCGGCCGGCTGCAGGGCGGCATCCCGCTGCTGCCCGACGCGCGACCCGACGACGGCTGGCTCGACGTCGCGGTACTCACCCCGCACACGCTCGGCCACTGGTTCGCGATGGCCTGGGGGATACTGCGCCGCCGCCGCGACGTGCAACGGATGGAGACGTTCCGGGCCCGGCACGTCGAGGTGTTCAGCAACCGGCCGCAGCCGCGGGAACTGGACGGCGACCTGATCGAACCGGCCCGGACCATGGACGTGACGATCCGCCCCGGCGCCCTCTGGCTCTGCGTACCCGACGGGGTCAGCCCCAGGTGAGCCCGGCGACGTAGACGTCCCCGTCGGCGGTACCCACGTCACGCGCGCTGCTCGCGCCGGTGGCGAGGATCCGGGCCGGGTCGCGGTGGTCGCCGATGACCTCGACGCGCTGCACCGGCCCGGCCGTCGGGATCACCGGCCCGGCCACCCAGAAGAGCCCCGGCAGGGTCAGGAACGTCCGGATACCGCTCGGGTCCTGGCCGGGTGGCGGCTCCGCGGTCGCGTAGACGCGCCAGCCGAGCAGGCCCAGCGGCTCCATGTCGCGCACCCGTTCACCGGTACCGACCTCGCTGGTACGCCAGCCGCCCGGGGTGGCCACGGCCAGGTTGTCGTGCAGCACCCCGGTCGGGTCGAACTGCATCCACACCACGAACGGCAGGCCGGGCAGCACCTCGCCGACCAGCGAGATGTAGTCCGGCGAACGCTGGAACGGCGCGGCGAGGAAGGGCGTGTCCGCGACCTTCAGGTACGCCTCCTGTTCGGCGTCGTCGATCCGGGTACCGAGGTCGCGCCCGTCGGCCGCGTGGAAGTGCAGGTCCGCCGGGGTGAAGTAGGTGTAGTAGATGTTCTTGTGGTACCGGTCGTGCAGGTGCCCCTCGGCGCCGCCACCGGCCAGGGTGTAGACGATGAGCACCCGTTCCGGGACACCGGAGCGCGCCGGCTCGTGGCGCAGCTGCCCGATGTAGATCTCGTTCATGTTGTCCGGCCGGCCGGTCGGCGCGATCGCGTACCGGTCACCGGTGAGCTGCGACGTGTTGCTCCAGGTGACCCCGCTGTCGGTGGACCGCACGTACTTCATCGGCCGCAGGTCCACCGGCGACACGCGGTCCAGGTCCCGGGCGGTCTCCCGGATGAAGACGAAGACGGTACCGTCGTCGGCGACGAACGGCATCGGGTAGGTGGCTCCGTCGCCCGCGGTGACGGCCTGCTCGGTCCACGTGCCGTCGATCGAATGCGGGTACGGGGACCGGGCCACGAACAGCTGCGTGTTGTGCAGGTTGTGGAAGACCAGCAGGTGCCCGTCCGGTGCCTGCACCATCGTCGGATAGTTGTGCGAGTCGTCCGCCCCGTCGCCCACCCGTACCGGCGCCGACCAGGTACCGGTGCGGTGGTCGTACGCCTGGACGTAGTTGTCCTCGTGCACACCGCCCCAGCTGATGAACGTCTGGCCGGCCACGGCGTCGTAGAGCCCGCCGGCGACCGGGCGCCGGTCGGTGCGCGCCGCGAGTTTGGCCGCCGGGGTCATCACCGACCAGAAGCCGGCCCGGTCGGCCGGGTCCGGCGCGTGCGCGCGTGCCGGGCTGGCGACCGCGAGCGAACCGGGTATGAGAGCAAGGGACAGCGCGAGGACGGCCGGGCGACGCATTCATACATGTAAGCATGTCGAGCTGGCCGGCGAGGCGTCGCGTTTCACTCCACGGGAGGGCGGCGAAGCCGTTTGTTCTGACCGTGCCGCCGTTTGCTGTCCAGGCGCCGTTCCACCGCGGTCCGGGTCGGCCGGGTGGCCCGCCGGGCCGGACCGGGCGGCGCGATGGCAGCCGCGAGCAACGCCACGAGGCGGGCCTCGGCCGCGCGCCGGTTCTGCAGCTGCGAGCGGTGCTCGGCCGCGGTCACCACGAGCACCCCGTCGACGAGCCGGTCGGCCAGCCGGCGCAGGGCACGGTCCTTCAACGGCTGCGGTACCGCCTGCGTGCCGGCCAGGTCGAAGCGCAGCTCGACCCGCGAGTCCGAGGTGTTCACCGACTGCCCGCCCGGACCGCTGGAACGGGAGAAGCGCCAGGTCAGTTCCCCA
This sequence comes from Actinomycetota bacterium, assembly GCA_005885555.1. Classification (GTDB taxonomy): domain Bacteria; phylum Actinomycetota; class Actinomycetes; order Mycobacteriales; family Micromonosporaceae; genus AC-43. The sequence goes on along the minus strand of VAWN01000087.1, from coordinate 67,195 downwards.
CGTGGGATCGACACCGCCCGGGTGACCGCCAACTCCTCCACGCCCCAAGCCTCCCATCCCGGCGAGCCGGGCAAACCAGGTCCAGGAGCGCCCACCCGGGGGTACCGTGATCACATGGTGACCGACCTGAGGTTCCTCGTGTTCTCGGGGGCGCTGCGGGAACAGTCCATCAACAGCCGGCTGGCCCGGTACGCCGGCGAGATGATCCGCCGGCACGGTGGCGAGGTGGACCTGACCACGATGGCCGACTTCGATGCACCGGCCTATGACCAGGACGTCGAGGACGCCGCCGGGATACCGCCCGGTCCGACCCGGCTGCGGCAGCGGCTGGAGGCCAGCGACGCGTTCATCGTGTGCTCGCCGGAGTACAACGCGTCGTTGCCCGGCGGGTTGAAGAACGTCATCGACTGGGTGTCGCGGTTCCGGCCGCAGCCGTTCAACGGCCGGCACTGCCTGCTGATGTCCGCCTCCCCGTCGGCGATCGGCGGCAACCGCGGCCTGTGGGCGCTGCGGGTACCGCTGGAGCACCTCGGCGCCCGGGTGTACCCCGACATGTTCTCCCTCGCCAACGCCAACCAGGCGCTGAACGTCAACGGTGAGCTGGGCGACGACAGCCTGCGGATCCGGTTCGAGCAGACGATCGTCGGGTTCATCGACCTGGTCGAGGCGGCCAAACACTACCCGTGCGCGAAGAAGGCCTGGATCGAGTTCCTCGGCGAGCGGCCCGACCCGGCCATCGACCGGGTCGAGATCAGCGCCTGACGGCCGGCAAGTCGTGAGCATTCTGAGTACCTGAGAAACACTTGTGTCCCACGGGGTGGACGAGTAGTTGCGTCCTCAAGTAGTGTGTGTGTTGTAGGAGCCGATCGTCTTCCCCCGTGGGCGATCGGCTCCTTTCGTGTCCGCCCCGCACCGGGTGCCCGGGATGGCATCGCCCGGCCCCGCCCCGGAAAGCACCGGGCTGACCGGCTGCCGCCGGCCCGCCATGGCGCAAGACTGCGACGATGCCCCCCAGCGACCCACCAGCTCCGGCAACCCCCTGCCGCGGGGTGCGCCGGGCGCACGCCGGGCCGCGGCGGCCACACCCGGTGTGGCGGCTGGGCACCGCGGTTTTCCGGATGTACCGGTGCCCGCGCACGTCCCGTCAATGAATCGATACTCTCCGATGATTGCCGACCCTAACCACACCCTCGATCTGGCGCCGCACCCTGGCCGGTCGTGACATCGGATCTGCCCACCGTTAGCCTGCCATCCGACGACTGCGCTGCCCGGGTGCGGACACCCCGGAAGTGGCCGGCACGGTCGTCTCAGGGTGGCTAAGGCGCAGCTGGTCGCTGCGACGAGAGGGGCAGCGTGAACGTCAAACGCAAGTACCAGGCGCTGGTCGTCCTGGCTCTCGGCGGGCTGGTCATGGCCAGCACCACCGCGGCCGGGGCCGCGACCACGAAGGCGCCTTCGGCCGGTGACCGCAAGCCGGTCATCGTCGTCCTGCGCAACCAGCACCAGGAACTGCCCGCCCGGGGCGCCGGCGCGCAGCGTCGCATGGTGACCCAGAGCGAGCAGGCGCCACTGGTGGACCAGGCCAGGGCCGGCGGTGCCACGAACGTGAAGCGGTTCTCCGTCGTGAACGGCTTCTCGGCGAACATGACCGATGCGCAGGCCGCCACGCTGCAGGCCGACCCGAGCGTCGCCGCCGTGGTACCCGACCGGATGGTCCGCATCCACCCGCTCAGCGCCAAGGAGAAGGCCGGCATCAAGGCGAAGGCCGCGGCCACCGCGCCGCCGGACCACGTGATCCCGGGTACCTGCCCGACCGACCCGGCCAAGCCGCTGCTGGAGCCCGAGGCGCTGCAGACCACGCACACCGAGTTCCAGGACCCGACCCGGCCGCAGGCCCACCAGCTGGCCACCGGCAAGGACGTCAAGGTGGCCTGGATCGCCGACGGTCTGGACCCGAAGAACCCCGACTTCATCCGCGCCGACGGCACCCCGGTGTTCACCGACTACCAGGACTTCTCGGGTACCGACCCGAACCTGGGCGGCGGCGGCGCCGAGGCGTTCGGTGACGCGAGCTCGATCGCCGCGCAGGGCCGGCAGGTGTACGACGTGGCGAACTTCGTCAACTCGGCGCACCCGCTGCCGGCCGGCTGCAACATCCGCGTCAAGGGCATCGCGCCGGACGCCTCCCTGGTCGGCATCAACGTCTTCGGCTCGGCCGACTTCGTCATCAACTCGCTGATCATCCAGGCCATCGACTACGCGGTGACGGTCGACAACGTCGACGTCATCAACGAGTCGTTCGGCGGCAACGCCTACCCGACCGACGGCGTCGACCCGACCGCGCTCGCCGACGACGCGGCGGTCGCCGCGGGCGTCACCGTCGTCGCCTCGACCGGTGACGCGGGTCCGTTCAACACCGTGGGCAGCCCGGCCGTGGACCCGAACGTCATCTCCGCCGGGGCGGTCACCAACTACCGGCTCATGGCGCAGATCGGCTACGCCGGTACCCGCAACTTCGGCACCTCGTGGGCCAGCGACAACACCTCGGCCATCTCGTCGGCCGGCACCACCGCCCGCGGCCGGGTACCCGACCTGGTGGCACCCGGCGAAGACGGCTGGGCCATCTGCACCCCCGACGCGGTGCGCTTCTCCGGCTGCACCGACTTCAAGGGCGCTCCGTCGCCGATCGAGGACTTCGGCGGTACCAGCGAGGCGGCCCCGTTCATCGCGGGCGGCGCGGCGCTGGTGATCGAGGCGTACAAGAAGACCCACAACGGCGTGCGCCCCTCCCCCGCGCTGGTCAAGCAGATCCTCACCAGCACGGCGACCGACCTGGGCCTGCCGGCCACCCAGCAGGGTGCCGGCGAGATGAACACCTACCGCGCGGTCCAGCTGGCCATGTCCGTCAAGGACAGCAACGGCAAGCCGCAGGCGCACGGTGACAGCCTGATGGTCACCGCGGGCAACGGCGACACCCAGCTGACCGCGACCGCGGCCGCCGGTGCCCGGCAGGACATCCCGGTGAAGGTCACCAACAACGGCGGCTTCACCCAGGTCCTCTCGGCACACGGCCGGATCCTCGACACCACGCTGTCCGACGTGTCGGCGAGCATCCCGCTGGACGTGACGTCGGCGAACACGCCGAGCTTCGCCGACGGCATCGGTACCCCGGCCGGGCCGATCGTGCGCCGGTTCAACCAGACCACCTTCCGGGTACCGGTCGGTGCCGACCACCTGACCGGCGTGCTGTCCTGGCCGGGTGGCGGCGCCAACGGGCAGTCCTCGGTGCGGCTGGCGCTGATCGGGCCGAACGGCGAGTACGAGTCGCACTCGCTACCGCAGGGCGCCGGCAACCACGGGCAGGTGGACGTGCGGTTCCCCGCCCCGGGTACCTGGACCGCGGTGTTCTTCGCCTCGGCGAGCCCCGCCGGCTTCCACGGCAACGTGCTGTACCGGTTCACCGCGACGAGGTACACCAGCTTCGGCGACGTGAGCCCGCGGGCGCTGGCCCTGCGGCCGGGCGAGACCGGTACCTTCCATGTCCGGACGAGGATGCCCGACGACGCGGGTGACCTGTCCGCGGCCGTCGAGATCGACAACCAGTTCCGCACGAAGACGAGCATCCCGCTCACCCTGCGGACCCTGCTGTCGGCGTCGACCGACGGCGGCGCGTTCACCGGCCAGATCACCGGCGGAAACGGCCGCGGCACGATCGGCGAGCAGTCGCTGACCTACGTCTTCGACGTGGCGCAGGGGAAGAAGGACCTGGGCGTCGACCTGACCCTGGCCGGCGACCCGAACCAGCAGCTGTTCGCCGCGCTGCTCTCGCCCGACCACCAGGTGCTGTCGCTGGCCACCAACCAGGTGACCGACGCGAGCGGCAACCTGGTCGGGTCGCAGACGCTGCAGGGATACGTGCGCGATCCCGCCGCCGGGCGCTGGGTGCTGTTCCTCGACGTGAACAACCCGGTCTCGGGTACCTCGCTCAGCGAGAAGTTCACCGGGCACCTGCGGTTCAACACGGTCGACGTGGCGTCGGCCGGGGTACCGTCCGGCACGGTACCGGCCGGCAAGCCGATCGCGGTGACGCTGACCGTGCACAACACCGGGGTCGCCCCGGCGGCGTTCTTCGCCGACCCGCGCAGCACCCAGCTGACCGACTACGATCTGGTGACCCAGCTCGGTACCACCGCCAACGCGTCGATCCCGTTCGACGTCACGCAACTGGGTCCGACATGGCTGGTACCCACGCAGACCCGCACGTTGACCATCGAGCAGTCGGCCACCGTGCCGGCGGACTTCGACGCATCCACCCTCATCAACGGCGTACCCGAGCTGTACGGGCAGCCGCAGGGCCTGACCGCCCTCGCGACGCTCGACGCCGGCCGGGTCAGCCAAGGGTTGTGGAGCGCGACGCCGACCGCGCTGGGGCCGACGAACGGGCCGGTGACCGGAAGCGCGACATACAGCGCGTCGGTGCACACCAAGGCGTTCGACAGCACGGCGACGTCCACCACGGGTGACGCCTGGCTGTTCGCCACCAACGCCGACACGCCGTTCACCCCGCTGGTGCTGGAACCCGGGCAGACCGGCACGATCACGGTGACCATCACCCCGACCGGGGCGGCGGGCACCGCGGTCAGCGGCGTGCTCTACGTGGACACGTTCTCCAACGCGGTGCTCAGCGGGGACGAACTGGCCGCGATCCCGTACAGCTACACGATCGGTTGAGATTCGTAGCGGGGGTACCGCACGCGCGGTACCCCCGCTACGATCAACGCCATGTCCGCGCAACGCAACCAGTGGTGGCCCGCCTGACGGCGGCCACCGAAACCTGCGCGCGCACCACGCAACGGCCGCCCGTCGAGGCGGCCGTTTCCGTTGTCCTTTCAGCGGTACCGGTGCCCCGGGCGGCCCCGATCACGAAGGGGCACCGATGCTTCCACCACGCGACGAGCCGTTCGCGCTGATCCGGCGCGACCTGATCCAGAGCACCGGCCGCACCGAGGTCGAGATTCTCACCGGCCCGGTGGGTACCGTCGACAAGCTCGCCGACATCCCGCTGCCGGCCCTGGCCCTCGTGCCGTACCGGCAGGTCCGCGAGCGCGGCTTCGCCGCGGTCGACGACGGCGCGCCGCTGCGCGTCATGCGGATCGGCGCGCACCGCACCGCACCGGTCGACGCCGTCCTCGCCGCCCTGCCGGCCGACCCACCCGCACTGTCCACAGTGGACTTCGACGTACCCGACGACGAGTACGCCCGTACCGTGACCGCGGTGCTGCGCGACGAGATCGGCCGCGGCGAAGGGTCGAACTTCGTCATCCACCGCACCTACCGGGCCCGCGTCGATGGCGCGCCGGTCGAGGCGGCGCTGGCCGTGTTCGGCCGGCTGCTGCGCGCCGAGCGGGGCGCGTACTGGACGTTCCTGGTGCACACCGGAGAGCGCACCTACGTGGGTGCCACGCCGGAACGGCACGTCAGCGTCGAAGACGGCCTGGTGCTGATGAACCCGATCAGCGGCACGTACCGGCACCCGCCCGGCGGCGCGAACCGGGCCGCGCTGCTGAAGTTCCTCGCCGACCGCAAGGAGATCGACGAGCTGTACATGGTGCTCGACGAGGAGCTGAAGATGATGGCCACGGTCGCCGACGGCGGCGGCCAGGTCCTCGGGCCGTACCTCAAGGAGATGTCCCACCTGACCCACACCGAGTACCTGCTCGCCGGACGGACCAGCCTCGACGCGCGCGACGTGCTGCGCGAGACGATGTTCGCGCCGACCGTGGTGGGCAGCCCGGTTGAGAACGCGTGTCGGGTCATCGCGCGCCACGAGCGGCGCGGCCGCGGGTACTACGGCGGGGTACTGGCGCTGCTCGGGTACGACGCTGCGGGGCGGCAGACGCTCGACGCGCCGATCCTCATCCGCGCGGCGGAGTTCAGCGCGGACGGCGAGGTGCGGGTACCCGTCGGCGCCACGCTGGTCCGCCACTCCACGCCCGAGCGCGAGGTGGCCGAGACGTATGCGAAGGCGGGCGGGGTGCTACGGGCGCTGGCCGCCGGCGACGCGCCGCTGCCCGGGCCGACCTTCGCGGTCGACCCACAGGTGACCGCCGCACTGGCCGCGCGCAACACCACCCTGGCGCGGTTCTGGCTGGACGAGCGCGACCCGTCCGTTGGTTCGGGGCTCGCCGGTCGGCGGGTCCTCGTCGTCGACGCCGAGGACACGTTCACCGGGATGCTCGCGCACCAGTTGCGCGCGCTGGACCTGGCCGTCACCGTGCGGTCGTACCGGGAGCGGCCGGAGCCGGCCGGGTACGACCTGCTGGTCGCCGGGCCGGGGCCGGGCGACCCGGGCGACCGCACCGATCCCAAGATGGCGGTGCTGCACGAGCTGGTACGGGCGGCGCTGTGCAACGGTACCCCGCTGCTGGCGATCTGCCTGGGCCACCAGGTGCTCGCCGCCACGCTGGGCCTGACCCTGTACCGCAAGGACGAGCCGTACCAGGGTATGCAGCGCGAGATCGACTTCTTCGGCCGGCCGGAGCGGGTCGGCTTCTACTCCACGTACACCGCCTGGTCGAATTCCTCCACAGTGGACAGTCCACACGGGACGGTGCGGCTCAGCCGCGACCCGCGCACCGGTGAGGTACACGCGCTGCGCGGTACCCGGTTCGCCGGTGTGCAGTTCCATCCCGAGTCGGTGCTGACCGAGCACGGCGTGGACCTGCTGCGGGAACTCGTCCTTCCATTCCTGCCGATCCAGGTACCCTGACCCGATGCGTACCGAACGGCTCGTGATGCGGCAGTGGCAGGACTCCGATCGCGAGCCGTTCGCCGCGCTCACCGCCGACCCGCAGGTCATGGAACACTTCCCGAACCGGCTCAGCCGGGCGCAGAGCGACGCGTTCGTCGACCGGATGGCCGCGGCGCTGGACCGCAACGGGTACGGCCTGTGGGCGCTGGAGGTCGCCGGGACCGGTGCGTTCATCGGGTTCGCCGGCCTGCAGCGGGCCACCTTCGAGGCACCGTTCACACCGGACATGGAGGTCGGCTGGCGGCTGGCCCGGTCGGCGTGGGGGCACGGGTACGCCACCGAGGCGGCCCGCGCGGCGGTGCGCTACGCGTTCACCGAGCTCGACCTCGCCGAGCTGGTCTCGTTCACGGTACCGGCGAACGTGCGCTCGCAGGCGGTGATGCGCCGCCTCGGGATGACCCACGACGAGGCCGACGACTTCGACCACCCCCGGATCCCCCCGGGTCACCCACTACGCCGCCACGTGCTGTACCGGCTCAGGAGACCGTGACGGTCCCCTTCAGCGGGAGGTTGCGGGAGGAGTCGCCGACCGAGACCGCGTAGTGACCGGGTACCACGGTCCAGGCGCCGGCACTGGTGCTCCACACCGAGAACGAGCGGTCCTGCAGGGTGATGCTGACCCGCTTGGTCTGTCCGGGGCTCAGGCTCACCTTCGCGAACCCCTTGAGCTGACGGGGCGGTTCGCCGGCGCTGGTCGGCGCGGCGACGTAGACCTGCACCACGTCGGCGCCGGTGCGCGAGCCGGTGTTGGTGACGTCGACCGACACGGTGACGGTACCGTCGGCGGCCGGCGCGCTGGGCACGCCGAGATTGGCGAACGAGAAGCTGGTGTAGGACAGGCCGAAGCCGAACGGGAACAGCGGGCTGACGTTCTGCGCGTCGTACCAGCGGTACCCGACCTTGAGTGCCTCGCTGTAGTGCACCGTGCCGTTCACGCCCGGGTACTGCCTGGACGTGTTGGCCGGGGTGTCGCCCTCCCGCCTCGGGAACGACATGGTCAGCTTGCCGGACGGGTTCGCCTTGCCGAACAACAGGTCGGCGACGATGTTGCCGTCCTCCTCGCCCGGGTACCACGCTTCCAGTACCGCCGGCACCGAGCCCAGCCACGGCATGAGCACCGGGCCGCCGGTCTTGAGTACCACGATGGTGTGCTTGTTGGCCGCGGCGACCGCGGAGATCAGCGAGTTCTGGTTGCCGGACAGCGACAGGCTGGACCGGTCGCTGCCTTCCTTGTCCTTGTTGCCGACCATGACGATGGCCACGTCGGCCTTGCCGGCGGCGGACGCCGCGGAGCTGGTGTCGCTTCCGTTGTTGACGGTGACCGATACGCCGCTGCCGGCCACGTTCTTGATGCCGGCCGCCGGGGTGACGGTGTACAGCGGGGTGACGGCAGAGCTGCCGCTGCCGCCGGTGTGCGCGGCGCTGGCGAATGGGCCGATCAGCGCGACCGAATGCACCGCGGAGGCGGACAGCGGCAGCTGGTTGTTGCTGTTCTTCAGCAGTACCGCGCCCTGCTCGCCGATCGACCGCGCCACCGCACCGTCGGCCTTGGCGGGGATGGGCTTCTTGGGCGGCGGGTTGTCGAAGATGCCCCACTTGAACATCTCGGTGAAGCGGCGGATCAGCATCTGGTCGACGACCGACTCGGCCAACTGTCCACTTTGGACGGCCGCCTTGGTGGCGTCGCCGTAGAAGTCGTGCTTCATCGACAGGTCCAGGCCGGCCAGCGCCGCGGCGACGGTGCTGTGTGTCGCGGTGAAGTCGGACTGCACGAAGCCCTGGAAGCCCCAGTCCTTGCGCAGCACGTCGGAGAGCAGATGGGTGTTCTGGCAGCCGAACTGGCCGTTGACGCTGGGGTACGCGCACATGACGGCGGCCACGTCGCCCTGCTTCACGGTCGCCTCGAAGGCCGGCAGGTAGATCTCCCGCAGCGTGCGCTCGTCGATGATCTCGTTGATCGTCTTGCGGTTGGCCTCCTGGTTGTTGGCGGCGTAGTGCTTGACCTCGGCGAGTACCCCCCGCTTCTGGATCGCCTGCACCTCGGCGACGGACAACTGGCCGGACAGGTACGGGTCCTCGCCGAAGTACTCGAAGTTGCGGCCGTTGCGCGGTACCCGGGTGACGTTCACGCCGGGCGCCTCGATGAGGTTCTCGCCGCGGTCGGCGACCTCCTGGCCGGCGATCGTGCCGAAGCTCGTCGCCGCCGCGGTGTCCCAGGTCGCCGACATCGCCAGCGCCGAGGGCAGCGCGGTGGCCGGCTGCGGGCTGGAACTGTCGCCGGGCCCGGCGCCGGCCGGACCGTTGGTGATTTTGAAGACCGGGATGCCCAGCCGGGAGACGCCGGCGACCTCGCGCGGATGCGTCGACGTGTCGAGCATGTGGATCTCCAGGACCTTCTCGTCCAGCGTCATCGCGTGGACGAGGAGCTTGGCCCGCTCGGCCGGCGGAAGTGAGGTGTTCATCCACGGCCGGCCCGACGGGGCGGCGCTGCCGGGGGTCATCGGGGCGAGGACGAGACTCGACCCGGCGAGCGCGGCCAGGATGACGAGCCGGGAACGCTTCATCAGACACCTCGCTGCGAGGCTATGGATACATGTCGATCCAGACAAGCACCGGTCGTCCGACGTGTCAAGCCAGAGAACGCTCTCTCAGCATCACCTTCCACTAGACGAGACCTACACATCCGATCTATCTGTCGCGCGCTGCGACCGGGCCGAGCCGACGGGCCGCCGCCACCGTGCCGACCGCCATGTCCGTCTCGCTCAGCAACTGGTGCGCCCGATCGATCCGCGCCTGGATCAGGTACCGGGCCGGCGGCATACCGGCGTACCCGGTGAACCGGCGGGTGAACTGCGCCCGGGACAGCGCGCACCGCGCCGCCAGCTCCGCCACGCTCCACCGCCGGCCGGGGTCCTGCCGGATCGCCCGCACCAGCGCGTCCAGCGCCACGTCGACCGGTCCGGGTGCCGGGCTGGTCGCGTCCTCCCACAGCACGTGCAGCAGATACTCCAGGCACCGCCGCGCGCCGGCCGGGTTGCCCAGGCGGAAGCTCGTGTCGCACCGCCGGGCCAGCGCCGCGACCAGGTCCTGGTCGCGGACCCGGCACCAGGCGCCCGCGGGTACCACCCGGGCCGCCCGGGTGCGGGTGCGGAAGTGCATGCCGAAAATCAGTAGCCGGCGCCGCGGGTCGTGGCCGGCGACCGGTGCCTCACCCGGCGCGAACACCACGGCGGTACCGGCGGCCAGCGCCACGTTCCGGTCCCCGACCGCGAGGCGTCCCACCCCGTCCAGCACGTACCACAGCAGAAAGTCCGGCAGCGGACGGGCGCGCCACGACCAGCCCGGCTCGCACCGCCAGTACGTCGGCGGCGAGGTCAGCCGCAGCCCGGCCAGGTTCGGATGCGTCAAACAGTCAACTCCTTGCGCGCATCCTATCTGGCGTCGCTCGGCTTGCCGGCGTGATGCTTCACGTCATGAGCGGTTCATCCAAGTCGCTGTTTGACCGGGACGGGTACGTCGTGGCCCGGTCGCTGTTCCCGGCCGGCGAGGTCGACCGGCTGCGCGAGCACTTCATGGTGCTGCGCCGCCGCGGTGGGTACCCGGACGATCTGGTCGGTGTCGAACCCACCAGCCGCGACCCGCTGCGCCGGTACCCGCGGATGGCGCAGATGCACCGCTGGGACGACACCACGCTGCGCTGGCTGCTGGACGAGCGGCTCGCGCGACAGCTGACCGACCTGCTCGGCGCGCAGCCGTTCGCGGTGCAGTCGATGCTGTACTTCAAGCCGCCCGGTTCCCGGGGTCAGGCGGTGCACCAGGACAACTTCTACCTGCGCGCGCAACCGGGTACCTGCGTGGCGGCCTGGCTGGCGCTGGACCGCGCGGACGCGGACAACGGCTGCCTGGCCGTGGTACCGGGCAGCCACCGCTGGCCGATCCTGTGCACCGCCAAGGCGGACACCCGGGTCAGCTTCACCGACGTGACCGTGCCGCTGCCCGCCGGCGTCGATCCGGTACCGGTCGTCATGGACCCGGGCGACGTGCTGTTCTTCCACGGCTCGCTGGTGCACGGCAGCGCCCCGAACACCACCGCCGACCGGTTCCGCCGCGCGCTCATCGGGCACTACGTGCACGCCGACGCGCGCCAGGTCGCGCGGTACTACCACCCGGCGCTGCGGATGGACGGCACCGCCGTCGCGCTGGACGTCAGCGAGGGCGGCGGCGCCTGCGGCGAATGGGTCGAGCGCGACGGCGGGCCGGCGGTCGCGATGACCGGTACCCACACGGTGCACCGCCGGCACGAGTAGCGCGTCAGAGGATGCCGAGCTGGTTGGCACGGGCCAGTGCCTCCACCCGGTTGCGCGCGCCGAGCTTCTCCAGCGTGCGCTGCAGGTAGGTCTTGACGGTGTTGCGGGTCAACCCGAGCGCGGCGGCGATCTCCGGGTTCGTCTCCCCCATCGCGACGTGCCGCAGGATCTCGTACTCGCGCCGGGTCAGCCCGTGCTCGCGCAGCTTGCGGTTGACCAGGATGCCGCCGTCGCTGTGCAGGTCGACGGAGACCACCCGCTCGCCGGCCGCCACCCGGCGGATCACGTCGACGAGGTCGCCGCGCTCGGTGTCCTTGACCAGTACCCCGTGGGCGCCGGCGGCCAGGGCGTCGGCGAGGGCGGCGTGTTCCGGGTACGCGGTGAAGATGATCACCTTGACCCCCGGCGCGGCCGCGGTCATCCGGCGGATGGTCTCCGGTGCCAGCATGTCCGGCAGGCGCAGGTCGAGCAGCACCACGTCGGGACGGTACTGGCTCACCGCGTCGACCGCCTCCCGCCCGCTGCGCGCGTATCCGGCCAGCTCCAGGAACGAGGTGCGCTGCAGGGCCAGGGCGACGCCGTCGAGCACGATCGGATGGTCGTCGACGACGAGGACGCGGATCACGCCGGTACCCATGCCTGAAGCGTCACCCCGGCGTCGTCGTTCGGGCCGATGCTGAGCGTGCCACCCACCCGGGCCAGGCGTTCCATGGTGGCGGGCAGGCCGAGCCCGGACAGCCGGTCGGAGCCGAGCCCGCGGCCGTCGTCGCAGACGCTGACCGCCACCCCGCCGCGTACCGCGAACACGGTCACCACGACCGACTGCGCGGCGGCGTGCTTCTCGACGTTGAGCAGCGCCTCGCGGGCGGCGTCGGCCAGCGCCGCGATCCGCGCACCCGGCAGGGCCGGCAGCTCGGTCAGCGTGATCATCCGGGCCGGGGTACCGGTGCGTTCCTGGAACGCCGTGCTGTGCTCGCGCAGTGCCACGCCGAGCGCGACCTGTTCCGGCGGCGCGGACAGTACCCGCAGCGAGCCGCGCAGCGCCGCGGTGGCCTCCATCGCCTGCTGCTCGATCGCGCACAGCCGATCGCGGACGGCCCGGTCCAGTCCGGGTTCCTCGCCCAGCCGGCGCAGGCCCGCGCCGAGGGTGAACAGCATCGCGCCCACGGTGTCGTGCAGTTCGAGGGCGACCCGGCGCCGCTCCTCGTGCACCGCGACCTCGGCCGCGTGCCGGGCGCGTTCGGCGACCACCTCCGCGGCGGCGGTCCGCGCGGCGACCTGTTCCAGCGCCCGCGCGGTGCGGTCACCGAACTCGGTCTCGCAGAAGTTGGCGCCGTACAGCACGCCGAGCAGCCGGCCGTCGTGGACGATCGGTACCGCGATCATCGCGTGCATGCCCTCGATCGAGGCCAGCGACCGGAAGTGGTGCGTGATGTCGGGCGAGGTGAGGTAGTCGCTGACCCAGACCGGCCGGCGGGCCGCCAGTACCTTGCCGCCCAGGCCCACGCCGACCGGGACGACGAGCCCCTCGACCAGGCCGTTGGGCGTGTTCACCGACTTGCCCAGGACGATGCGGTCGGCCCCGTCCGGCTCGCCCACCCAGGCCATGTTGACGCCGGCCAGCGCCGGTACCGTCGCCACCATTCGCGACACGGCGGCCGAACGGTCGAGCATGCCGAGGATGTCGGCGTACTCGGCGTCCAGCGCGAGCAGCACGTCAGGCAGGGGCGGTTCGGCCATGGCACCCCATGGTGGCTCAGTCCGCCATCGGCGTCCATCTCCAGGTGGAGACCTCCACATGCGGCTAGCCGGATCCGGGTACCCGGCGCAGGCTGCGCAGACATGTCGACGAGCCCCAAGCGCGCGGTCGGGCGGGCCCGGCTGCCGCGACCGGTACCCCCGGACTTCCTGCCGCCGCCGTTACCCGTGCAGCGCGACCATCCCCGGCGTACCGGCTGGCACTGGTTGCTGCTGCTGCCCATCGTGCTCCCGCTGACCACCCCGCTGTACAACCGGCTGGAACCGCGCCTGTTCGGCCTGCCGTTCTTCTACTGGTGCCAGCTCGCCTTCGTCTTCCTCGACGTCGGCGTGATCACGCTCGTGTACCAGCTCACCCGGCGGCGGCCCTGAGATGCCGCGCCTTGCCGACCACCGGGTCGAGTTCGCCATCTTCCTGGCCCTGTTCGGGTTCGTCACGGTACTCGGGTTCGCGGCGGCCCGGTGGCGGCGCGCGGACAAGCCGCAGGACCTTGAGGAGTGGGGCCTGGGCGGGCGCGCCTTCGGCAACTGGGTCACCTGGTTCCTGCTCGGCGGCGACGCGTACACGGCGTACACGTTCGTCGCGGTGCCGGCGCTGGTGTACGCCGTCGGCGCGAACGGGTTCTTCGCCGTGCCGTTCGCGGTCATCACGTACCCGATCATCTATCCGCTGCTCGGCCGGCTCTGGTCGGTGACCCACCGACACGGGTTCGTGACGGTCGCCGAGTTCGTCCGGGCCCGGTTCGGCTCGCGGACGCTGGCCGTCGTGGTCGCGCTGGTCGGGATCGGCGCCACCATGCCGTACATCGCCCTGCAGCTGATCGGCCTGAAGGCCGTGCTGGAGGTGATGGGGGTACCCGGCGGGTGGCCGCTGACCGCCGCGTTCGTCGTGCTGGCGCTGTACACCTTCCGGTCCGGACTGCGCGCACCCGCGCTCATCTCCATCGTCAAGGACGTGCTGATCATCTGGACGATCTTCGCCGCGCTGCTGTCCATCGCGATGACGACCGGCGGATGGGGCGGCATCGTGCGGGTCGCCGCGGCGCGGTACGCCCACACGCCGTCGCCGGCCGACGGGCTGCTGCTGTCGCCGGCCGGGCAGAGCGCGTACGTCACCGTGGTGCTCGGCTCGGCGTTGGCGCTCTTCCTGTACCCGCACCTGCAGACCGGCGTCCTCGCCGCGAAGAACCGCAGCGTGGTCAAGCGGAACATGGCGGCGCTGCCGCTGTACACGCTGGCACTCGGGCTCATCGCGCTGCTCGGCTTCGTGGCGATAGCCGACGGCATCCGGCCGGTGGCCGGCGACGGCAACACCGTCATCCCGGCGCTGTTCGACCAGATCTTCCCGAGCTGGTGTGCCGGGCTCGCGTTCGCCGCGATCGGCATCGGCGCGCTGGTACCGGCGGCCATCATGTCCATCGCCGCGGCGAACCTGTTCACCCGCAACGTGTACCGCGAGTTCATCCGGCCGCACGCGTCCTCGGCCGAGGAGACCCGGGTCGGCAAGCTCGCCTCGCTGACCGTGAAGATCGGCGCGGTGCTGGTCATCGTGCTGGTGAACCCGCAGTTCTCCATCGACCTGCAGCTCATCGGCGGGGTCGTGGTGCTGCAGATCCTGCCCGCGGTCGGGCTCGGGCTGTACACCGCCTGGCTGCACCGGTGGGCACTGCTCGCCGGGATGGCCGCCGGGCTCCTGTCCGGTCTCACGATGCTGTACCAGATCCCGCAGCTCGGTCCGGACGGCGCAACCGTTGTCCGGGCGCACTTCGGCGGCTCCGCGTGGCCGCTGTCGCACCTGGGGCTGCACACGGGCGTGGTGCTGTACGCCGGGATCCTGGCGCTCGCGGTGAACCTCGCCGTCGCGGCCGTGGGTACCGTGGCGCTGCGCTGGGTCGGCGTGCCGCCCGGCGTGGACCTGACGGTGCCCCTCGACTACGAGGCCGACGAGGGCGAGGGCATCCAGCGGATGGCGGAGCTGGTGGACGGTACCGCCACGCACCGGGCCGCGCATCTTCGCTAGCTTGCCGGCGGCCGGTACGGTGACATGCGATGACCTACCAGCGGCAGCGTGCGCAGTCCTCGGCGGGTGCCGAGGCGGCACCGGGCGTCGAGGCGCCTGCGCCGGTCGTCGCGCGGCCCGGCAACGCGGCGCTGGGCCGGGTGCTGCAACGGCTGGCGACGAGCCAGGGGGCCGGGCCGCTCGACCCGGCCATCGGCTCGGCGATCGACGCCGCCCGGGGCGGGGGCCGCGAACTGCCGGCGGCGGAGCGCACCGAGATGGAAGGGCACTTCGGCACCGACCTGTCGGCGGTGCGGGTACACACCGGTGGGCAGGCCGACGAGCTGAACCGGTCGGTGCAGGCGCGCGCGTTCACCGTGGGTACCGACATCTTCGTCAGCGGTGGCGGGTACGACCGGGAGCTGCTCGCGCACGAGCTGACCCACGTGGTGCAGCAGGGTTCGGGCCTGGCCGCCGACCGCCCGGCGGTCAGCCACCCGGCCGACCCGGCGGAGGTCGAGGCGCGGCGGGTCGCCGCGGCGATCGCGCACGGCGGACCCGCACCGGCCGGCAACCGCGCGGTGACGCGGGCCCTGGGACCGATGACCGTCCAGCGGTTCGCCGGCCCGGAGCACGAACAGCTCGGCGACGCCACCGGAGCCACCATCGACCTCGGCGGCGGGATCGTGCTCACCTGGGGCGAGGTGGTCGCGATCGCCGGTGACGAGTACGGCTCGGTCGACGAGCTGCGCCGCGACCTCGCCGCACCCGGCGGACCGGCCCGGCTGCGCGGCCGGCTGGAGCACGACGGGGTGAAGGGGCCGATCCCGGCCGCGCTGCCGGCGGTCGGTGACCGGTCGACGTCGCGGTACGTGGAACTGGCCATGCAGAACGTGGCGCACTTCGCCGCCGGGGGCACCGCGATCCCGACCTGGCGCTCGTACCACGAGAACGCGCTGCTGCTCGCCGTCATGTCCGGGATGGACGGCAAGGACGAGGAGTGGCAGCAGGCCCAGCTGACTGAGGCGTTCGGACAGCACTTCCTCACCGACTCGTTCTCCGCCGGGCACGTCCGCACGCCGCGGGCGGCCATCATGGCGTGGTACCAGAGCGACTTCGCGCCGCGCGCGCTCGGCCCGTTCCTGACCCATGCCCGGCAGCGGGTGAGCCGGGCGCTCGCCGACGACCTGAGCAGCCAGATGATCGCACCGCATGCCGCGGTGCAGGCCGAGTTCGACGCGATCCTCGGCGCGGTCATCGGGTTGCTGGAGGGCACGATCCGGGAGAAGTTCCAGGATCTGTTCGGGTTGGGCATCTCCGGTGCGATCAGCGGCGTGCTGCACGACGCCGACAACGAGCGCGGGATCTGGGTACGCAGCGACGCGCACCCGACGCCCTGGATGGCTTTCGGCGACGGCAACCTCGGCTGCGCACCGACGAGCCGGGAACAGGCCGAGCTCGCGGTCATCACGGCACGCGAGGAACTCGTTGCGGCGCAGGCACTCGGGCGGGTCCGGGCCGCCGGGCGGTCGGCGACGCCGGCACCACCCGGCCAGACCGGCACGGTACCGGGCGTGGTGCACTTCGGGTTCGACTCCAGCGGGATCGACGCCGCCACGGCCGCGGCACTCGGCCAGGTCGCCGACTACCTGACCGCGCATCCCGAACAGCTCGTCGACCTGGTCGGGCACACCGATCCGCTGGGTGCCGACGGGTACAACGCCAATCTGGGCATGCGGCGGGCCGAGGCGGTGGCCGCGGCGCTGATGAGTCGCGGCGTGGCACCGGACCGGATCGGCACGACGTCGGCCGGGGAGGCGCAACTCGTCGCCGCCGAGCCGGCCGGGTATGCGGCCGACCGGCGGGTGGAGCTGTCGTTCCGGGCCTCCGGTATCGATCCGCCCGACCTGGTCTGGGCACAGCAGGCGATCACGCAGCGGTTCGGCATGCCGCCGTACCAGACGGTCGAGCGCTACGTGCCGCAGGAGGCGCCCGGCCTCAACGATGCGCAGGAGGACTGGCACTGGGGCAGCCTCACCTCGACCATGGCCGGCGAGGTGGACCGGTGGGTTGCCCACTACGTCACCGACTTCAAGCCGTCGGTGCTGGCGAACCAGGCGCTGGACGAGCGGGTGATCCCGGTACCCGACCTGAACCTGCCGCTGCCCGGACAGCTGCCGGTCACGCTGCGACCGGTGGTGCTGCATCCGCGGCCGATCGTCGAGCAGCTCCTCGACGAGATCGCCAAGGCACCGACCCAGGTGATCGGCGACCTGGTCGGCCAGCCGGCGGCGAGCATGAGCACCGCACCACCGCCGGCGCTGGTCCCCTGCCTGCCGCTGCCGTAGCTGTTCGGCGCGTGGGCTGGCTCGGCGCGTGGGCTGGCTCGGCGCGTGGGGCCGCGGCAGCCGGTGGCCGTGCGAGGATCGGGCGGTGGCCGACCTTCCCGCCGACCTGCGCGAGAGCCTGTCCGCCGTGCTCGATCCGCTGCCGGTCGACCGGCTGTCCGCGGCGGTACGGCGGCTGATCGACCGGTACCGCACCGACGAGCCGGCCACCGACCCGATCCTCGCCGCCGACCTGGACGTCGCGGCCTATGCGGCGTACCGGATGCCGGCCACCTATGCCGCGGTACGCGGTGCGCTGCGCCGGCTCGACGAGGCGCTGCCCGGCTTCCGGCCGGCCCGGCAGGTGGACGTCGGCGGCGGTACCGGTGCCGGCGCCTGGGCGGCGGCCGAAGTGTTCCCGAGCCTGACCGGCATCACCGTGCTCGACCAGGTCGCCGGGGCGCTCGCGCTGGGCAGCCGGCTGGCGCGGCGCTCGACCGGGACGGCACTGGGCGCCGCGCACTGGCGGCCGTGGCGCGCCGAGCCGGATGCCGACCTGCCCGCGGCCGACCTGGTGACGATCTCGTACCTGCTCGGCGAACTGCCGGCGCAGGCGCGTACCCGACTGGTCCAGCGGGCCGCCGGTACCGGTGCCGCGGTCGTCGTCGTCGAGGCGGGTACCCCGGCCGGGTACCAGCGGGTACTGGCCGCGCGATCGGTACTGGCCGGCTGCGGACTGGCCATCCTCGCGCCCTGCCCGCACGAGCGGGAGTGCCCGCTCGCCGGTACCCGGGACTGGTGCCACTTCCCCGCCCGGGTGAACCGGTCGGCACTGCACCGGCGGCTCAAGGACGCGCGGCTGGGCCACGAGGACGAGAAGTACTCGTACGTGGTGGCGGCACCGGCCCGGCTCGGCGGGCAGCGCGCCCCGGGCCGGGTGCTGCGGCACCCGGCCTTCCGCAAGGGCCTGGTGACCCTGGAGGTCTGTGCCGAAGACGGCGCGGCCGCACGGGTACCGGTGTCCAAGCGCCAGGGCGACCGGTACCGCCGGGCGCGCGACACCGAATGGGGCGACGCCTGGCCGCCGGAGCTCAGAACGCCAGCGGCTGGGTCAGCGTCCGGCTGTCCTGGGTGAGCTGCACCGCGGCCTGGGACGTGTGCGCCACCGAACCGTCCGAGAACGTCAGGTCCAACTGGTACCCGAAGCGCCACGTGTCGTTGCCGTTGGGCTGGATGCTGATCGTCAGGTGACCGCCGGGCAGCGAGTCCTTGAGCACATTGGACTGCACCGACAACCCGAACGGCCCGCGCGTCGACTGGTCCGGGAACAGGCCGAAGGTGCCGCTCAGCCCGGCACAGACCCGGCCGCCCGGGGCGACGACCTGGACGTTGAGGAACGTGTCGTTGTCCTTGTCGTCGTCGTGGGTGAAGAACGTGATGGTCGCCCCGGTCAGCACGATGACCGGCGCCGGGGTGAAGTTGGCGACCACGGTCGTATTGCCGCTGAGCGTGAAGACGCAGGTGCTCCCCTGGCCGGCGCACGGACCGGTCCAGCCGCTGAACGTGGCTCTGCCGAACGGGTTCGCGGTCAGCGTCACCGGGGTACCGGGCGGCATCCGCGCGGTACACGTGCTGGAACAGTTGATGCCGGGGCCGGTCACGGCGCCGATCCCGGCCGGACTGGCGACGACGGTGAGGGTCACGTCGGGAATGCTGAAGTTCGCGCCGACCTGTACGTCACCGCGGGTCATGACGAGCTGGCAGGTGTCGGCGGCCGGGGTCGGGCAGCCCGACCAGCCGTCGAACGTGCCGCCGGCGACCGGCGTGGCGGTCAGCGTGATGCTCTGGCCGACGGGGAAGGAACCCGAACACTGCGGCGGGCACGAGATGCCGGCGGGCGTGCTCACCACCGAACCGTTCCCGGAGTTGCGCACGATCAGGTTGCCGACCGGCTGGGGTACCACCTGGACGGTCACCGAAGCCATCGCGGGCGCGCCGTCGAGGGTCGCCTGGAGGGTGACCGTGAACGCCTGCGCGGTACCCCAGTGGTGGGTGACCTGCACACCGCTGGCCCGCTGCCCGTCGCCGAAGTCCCACTGCGGGCCGGCCGGCGCCGGGCCGGCGGTCGCCCGCGCCTCAAGCGTGACGTCCTCGCCGACCTGCGCGGTGGTTCTCGACACGACGATCTGCAGGGTGCCGGCCGGTCCGGGCTTCGGCGCGGGTACCGGCCGGGGCTGGCCGGGTGCCGGCGCCGGCCCACCCGGCGGCGGGGTGCCCGGCGGTGGGGTGCCCGGCGGCGGCGCGGACGGCGGCCGGGCCGGCTCGGGCGGCGCGGCCGGCGTGGTGACCCCCTTGCCCGGATCGGACGGCTCGTACTTCTTCGCCATCGTCCAGCTGCCGTCGAGGTGCACCACCCCGGCGTGTTCGCTGCGCGGATCGTTGAAGAACACGATGCCGTCCCGGGTCAGCAGGTCGAACCGGGTGTTCGGGGACAGGATCCGTGGCTGCGCCAGCAGCTGCGCCCGGCTCAGGTCGACGATCCACACCTGGCCGGTGGAGTAGTCCGGGACGAAGACCCGCCCGCCGGCCTCGACCGCCGCGCCCAGGTCCGCGCCGGCACCGGCGAGCGAGACGGCGGTACCGCAGCCGCCCGCGTTCAGGTTGCAGATGACCACGACACCGCCGGAGGTGACGACGTACAACCGGGCCGCATCCGGTGAGCCGCTGACCGCGATCCGGTCGGTGTCCCGCAGGTGCAGGTCGACGCTGCGGCGCGCGGCCCCGGTCTGCGGGTCGAGCACCGTCGCCCTGCCCCGCCCGGGATCCACGAGTACCGGTACGCCGCCGGCCATGGTGAGCAGTCCGCCGGCACCCGACACGGTGTGGGGGCGCACCTCCCGCTGGTCGCCATGGCTGCGCACGAGGTCTCCGGAGGCGGCGTCGAGCAGCCACAGCTGGCCGGTCGGGTCGGCGGCCGCCCCCTGCGCGGAAACCTTCGCGGCGACCCTCGCCAGCGGCGCCCGCCCGGCCAGGCTCACCGGATCGAGGCGGGTGAGCAGGCCACGCTGCTCGTCCAGCGCGTACACCGCGTCGGGTCCGGCGAACGCGTGTAGTCCCGCCGTCGCGGCGGGTACCGGAGTCACGGCGGTACCCACGTCGAACGTCGCGCCGTCGACCCGCCGGACGGTACCGGTGGACCGGTTGACCGCGTACCCGGTCGCGCCCTGCTGGACCACGTCCAGGATCTCGCCGCTGCGTGCCACCCGTACCTGGGCGGCCACGTCCGCCGTCGTACCGTCGAGCAGCGTCAGTTGGCCCACCTGCGACGAGGCCAGCCAGGCCGCCCCGGACAGCTGATGCGGCCGCTGCGCCGGGTACCCGTCCCGCGCGCCGGCAATCACCACACCGGCGAGCGCCAGTACCGCGACGGACACGACCGTCCACACCCGCATGCCGTGGAGCACGTTGCATGGTACGCACCCGGTTCAGGGTGCTGCCTGTCGTATCCCGAACACTCCTTTGTCGGAAGTAGGCCACCCTGCCCGGAGGCCGAATACGACCACGGTCGCGCAAGCCGCCTACCGTGACGGACATGCCGCGTGGCCGACTCCTGCTGACCGTGCCGCTGTTGGCGGCCGTGGTCGGACTGGTGGCTCTTGCGGTCACCGGAAACCGCAGCGGCGAGCGTCGCGGCGAGGTCACCGTCTCGCGATGCGACTACGTGCGCGACGAGCTGCACGGCAAGCTGTACTCGTGCGCGGGCAGCTTCACCGCCGACCGTGGTGACTTCTCGGTGCCGTATGTGACGTTCGACAACCTGGGCCGGCTGGATCGCGGTACCAGAGTCGCGGCCACGGTGTCCGGCCCGGACGACACCACCGCGAGCCCGGTGAGCGAATCCTTGTGGCGTCTGGTTCTCACGCTCGGCGGCGCCGCCGGGGCCGCCACCCTCCTGGTGGGTCTGTGGTGGCGCCGGTGGAACGGGATGGAACGGCGTGGAACGCCTCCCTCATGACACGCATGTCGAGCGGTGAGGGAGTGTTCATGGTGCAGGACGCGGTACGACCGCGGCGCAACCGCAGGCGCCAGCGGATCGTCCTGGTGGTGTTTCTGGTGCTGGTTCTTGGTTTCTTCGGGTTCGTGTGGTTCGCCACCCGGCACAGCGCAAGCTATGCCAAGGTCGGCGACTGCGTGACGCAGACCGGCGCGAACTCGGTGAAGATCGTGAAGTGTGACGACCCGTCCGCCACGTTCAAGGTGGTCGGCCGGGTGGACGACAAGACCGAGGTGGACGCCTCTATCGACGCGTGCGACAGCTACGCGTCCCAGGGTGCGGTGTCGGTGTACTGGCAGGGCACCTCCGGCGGCAAGGGCATGGTGCTCTGCCTGGCCAAGAACCGGTGACCGCGGCTGCTTCTAGCGTTCGTCGCCTAAGGTGCGCGCGGATGTGGCTTCCTGGGCGAGCAGGCGCAGTCCGGTCAGCAGTGACTCGCCGAGCACGGTACCGGTGATCACCGTCTCGACCATCAGCGCCTGCTCGTCTCCCGGCCCGCCGCGCTGCGCCCGGGTGACGACGGTATCGATGTCGTGCCGGGCCACCAGCTCGGCCGCGTCGGCGTAGGTGTCCATGCCGGCCAGCAGCTCGTCGAGCCCGAGCGCGCGTGCCGCGCAGATGACGTCGGCGACGTGGTCGAGCGCGGCCGCGTCGGGCGAGATCGCCCAGCCGCGCCGCCGGACCACCGCGTCCACCTCGGCGCGGGCGGCCCGCCACTGCTCGGTGTCGCGCCGGCCGCGTGCGGCCGGCGCGACCGCGTGGTGCGCGACGCCGAGCAGGTGGTGCCCCACCACATCCGGGTCGTCGATGGCCGCGAGCACCTCGCGGGCCGCGGTCACCGACACGCCGCCGACGTCGATCAGCACGCGGATGACGCGCAGCCGGCGCAGGTGCCCGTCGCCGTAGTCGGCCTGGTTGCGACCGGTCGCGGTACCCGCCGGCAGCAGGCCCTCCCGCAGGTAGTACTTGATCGTCGGTACCGACACCCCGCTGCGCCTGCTCAGCTCGCCCATCCGCATGGTTGCGCTCCTCGCCGTCGTAGTGGATAGTACAACTATCCGTAGTAGATAGCGGCACTATCCAAAGGCGGAACAGTATGGCAAGGGTGATACCGGCCCGGATGACGGCCGACCTCGACGGCGACTTCGTGGTCTTCCTGATCGGCATGCGGATCAACAAGCCCTGGAAGCTGCACAAGTGGTGGCCGGTGGCCAAGGCCATGGCGCCGATGCTGCGGGTACTGTCCCAGCGCAAAGACCTCGGCCTGCTCGGCTTCCACACCTGGGTCTCGCTGACCGGCCCGCTGCTCGTGCAGTACTGGCGCAGCACCGAGCACCTCGAACGCTTCGCCTCCGACGCGAGCCTGCCGCACCACGCCGCGTGGAAGAAGTTCAACCGCCTGGTCGGCACCTCGGGCGACGTGGGCATCTGGCACGAGACATACCTGGTCGCGGACGGCCGGTACGAGACCATCTACGGCAACATGCCGCTGTTCGGCCTCGCCGCTGCCGGCGCACACCGCCCCGTCGCCAGCCGCGGCGAGCGCGCCGCGCAACGGCTCAACCGCGGTAGTCAGGCAGCGTGATCGCGCCGGCGGTGCATCCGGCCGACCGACCACGGTACGGCCCTTGCCGATGCGGACACCGACCGTCAGCCCCCTCCGAGGCTTATTGACATAAGTCGATCAGAACGTAATGATCGGGTGACTACGCAGACTTGAGCGCAGTGCTACTCCTTCCCGTCCCTGGAGTACTGCAATGATCCGATCATTTGTCGCCGTTCGCGCCCGGTCCTTCCTGATCGCCGTGGTCGCTGCCCTCGTCGTGACCGGGGCTGTGACCCTTGCACACCCGGCCGCCGCCGCCGGACCGGGTACCAACTACGCCATCGACGATCAGTTCACCTCGTCGCGTACCTCTTGGTGGCGCTCGGCCAGGTTCGGCATGTTCATCCACTTCGGTGCCTACTCCCAACTGGGAGGTGTGTACACCCGGTCGGACGGTACGGTGTGTCGTAGCGCCGAATGGATCAAGCGCCAGTGCGACATCCCGATGGCGCAGTACGAACAATTCGCGGCACAGTTCAACCCGGCCAGCTTCAACGCCACCGCGATCGTGAATCTGGCGAAGGCTGCCGGCCAGCGCTACATCGTGCAGACCGCCAAGCATCACGAGGGCTACGCGATGTGGCCGACCAAGGTCAACACCTGGAACCTGCGGGACCATTCGTCATTCTCCAAGAGCCGCGACATCCTGGCCGAGATGAAGGCGGCTGCCGACGCGGCGGGGATCAAGTACGGCCTGTACTACTCGATCTGGGACTGGCACAACCCGAACTTCGTCAACAACTTCGCGCAGTACAAGGTCGACATGTACGCCCAGCTCAAGGAGCTGGTCACCAGCTACCACCCGGCGATCCTGTGGTTCGACGGCGAGTGGACAACGACCAACCCGACCAACCCCTGGTCGGCCGCTGACGGCGAGGACCTGCAGAACTATCTGCACGGGTTGGACCCGAACCTGATAGTGGACAACCGGGTCAGCAAGCGACGCATCGACGACGGCGACTTCGGTACCCCCGAACAGTCGATCCCGGCCGCAGCGGTCGACGGCCAGCTGTGGGAGAGCTGCATGACCATCAACGGCCACTGGGGTTTCGCCAGCTACGACACCAACTGGAAGTCGTCCACGACCCTGACCCGTAACCTGATCAGTATCGCCTCGCGCAGTGGCAACTACCTGCTCAACATCGGCCCGGACCGCACCGGCGCGGTACCCGCCGCAGCGGCTGGCTCCCTGAACGGCATGGGCAGGTGGCTGGCCGCCAACGGGCAGGGCGTCGCGGTGTACGGCGCGGGTGCGTACCGGGCCGTGAACCAGCCGTCGTGGGGAGCCGTTGCCTGGGCACCCGGCAACAAGCTGGAAGCCTCGGTGTTCACCTGGCCGGGCGCCGGCAACCCGCTGCACCTGAGCACCACAGCACCGGTGACCATCACCGGCGCCCGGGTCCTCGGCAGCAGCCAGACGGTCACGGTTAAGGCCGCCGGCGACGGGTACGACATCACCCCGGCCGGCTCGGCCACCAACGCCATCGCGACCGTGATCGAGCTGAGCTACAAGCCGCCGGCGTCGACGAGCGGCACCGGTACCGGCCTGCTCGCGCGGTACTGGAACAACACCTCGTTCAGCGGTACGCCGACGGTGACCCGCATCGACCCGTCGCTGAACTTCGTGTGGCGCTTCGGCGGCTCACCCGATGCGTCGATCCCGACCGACAACTTCTCAGCCCGGTGGACCGGGTCCGTCCAGGCGCGGCAGAACGCGGCATACACCTTTGAAACCGTTTCCGACGACACGGTTCAGGTATGGGTCGACGGCAAGCTGATCATCAGCAACACCACCCCGCACAGCGCAACCGTCAACAAGGGCACCATCACCCTGCAGGCTGGGCAGAAGTACTCGATCCGAGTCGACTACACCGAACACGTTGGCGAGGCCACGCTGAAGCTGCTCTGGTACGGGCCGAACGAGGGGCAGCGCATCGTGCCGACCAGCCAGCTGTACCAATCGTGACCACCACCGCCTGTTGACGCCGCATCCACGATGGCATCGCGACCGCTCTGACGGCATGGGCTTTGCCGAAGCCTGCCCCGCCGACCAGCGACGAATGAAGGCACAACACGCCTACCGTCGAAGCGGACGCCGCGGTGGACGTCGCGCGTCCGGGGCGCCGGGGAGCTGCCTGCCTTCCTGTCCGCGCGGCGAATCACTTCGCCCTGGTACCGGACGCCCTTGCCCTTGTGGGGCTCCGACGGCCGCATCTTGCGGATGTTCACGGCGACTTCGCCGAGCCGCTGCTTGTCGATCCCCCCTCGACGCGAACACGATCGGACGCTCGCGCCGTTGTCCGCGATGTTGCCCCGGTCTCACCGCATCGGCTCCGCCGGCCTTTATCTACGCATCGGCAGAGATACGCTCAGCGGCTGTTGAAGGACCCGATCGCGGCGATGCGCCGGGCGTGACCGTCGCTGGCTGGGTCGTCGGCGTGTCGGGCTCCGTCGCTGCCGGTGCGCTCGCCTCGGCGTTACTCACCCCGAGCACGTCGTCCCGCTCGGAAAACGTCAAGAATCGGTGTTCGCGGACGTCCACCATTGGTGGGCCGGGGGTGTCATCATGCGAACCAGCTCCCGATGATCGCCGATGATCCGCTGCCGCTGCATTCGGGCAGGTCAGGACGCATGGGCCGCGCCCGATGAGCGGCCTGCCGCGGCGGGGGATTCAGAATCGACGGCTAGAGATGTCGCCGTACCTCCGCCGCGAACCTTGGCACTCCGGCCCGTTCGAGCAGCACGAGGACGCCCGACACAGTCGTCGGCTCACGGCGGTAGGAGGCGGCCTGCTGGCGCATGACCTCGACAGTGATACCTGGATACAGGTCGAGCTGGTCGAGCAGGAACTCGTCTGGATGTACAGCGACAACGTCGTACGGCTTCAGCGCCGGCTCCGGAAAATCGCTCATGTTAAACGTGACAAGCACCTCGACGTTCGCTCTCACCGCCGCAGCGAGAACATGCCTGTCCTTCGGATCGTTGGTCATCCCATCGATCAACGACTCGTATCCATCGACAAGGGCGTCCGGGAACGACCGGGCCATGTGTGCGATACGGCGATCGACGCGCTGAGCCGGGATTCCGCGGTCGATCAGGTTGCGGCGCAGCTCGGCGAGCACATCAGAGGACCACAAAGGGCGGTACGCAGATGCCTCAGCGATGCGGAGCAAGGTGTCGCAGAGGTACGCCGGATAGAGCACGCAGGTATCGAGGAATGCGGGGAACGGCACAGCGGTCGAACCTCACCTCGTGCGCGTCGGGGTAGCTGTCGCCTCGTACAACCCGTCGTCTTCGGCATCGGCGGCCATCTGGTCGAGTGCCTGACGACGCTCGGTGCGAGTGCGCTCCTGGTAGCCGAGGATGTCACGCAGCAGGACTCGGCGGTGGCGTCCGCGCATGGTGTACGGGATCTGGCCCTCGGTCAGCAGGCGTATCAAGGTGGGCCGGGAGATGTTGAGCAGGTCCGCAGCTTCCTGGGTAGTCAACATGGTGTTGTGCGGTGCGATGGAGATAGCCAGACCTTGCGACAACGCCTCCACCACATCACGCAAGACGCCGTACAAGTCCTCTGGGATCTCGATCTCCGAACCATCGGGACCGACCAGCCGAGCCCTCGTCGGCGCCGCTACCTCCGCCAAGCCGCGAGCGAACCGCGCCAGGTCCGAGGGGTCTTCCGGAGGGAGCACGGTCCGTTCACGAAGAGCTCTGGCCATGAGCAAAGCGTACAGCTATTCGAAAAAACCGCAAACGACCTGGCCACTTGCTCCTGCCCTGTTGGCCGGCGCTCCGATGGTGTAGCGGGTTCGCATGCCGATCGGGAGGTGGCACGAAAGACCAGGCCAGCGGCGTTAGTGGGCCGGGCGGGACTCGAACCCGCGACCGAGGGATTATGAGTCCCCTGCTCTAACCCGCTGAGCTACCGGCCCGTGCGCCGCTAGCTTACCCAGCACGCCCCGATTGCCCGACCCGATACCCAGCCAAGATCAAGAGGGCGAAGATCCAAGCTCCCCCGTTTGGACTCGAACCAAAAACCTACCGGTTAACAGCCGGTTGCTCTGCCAATTGAGCTACGGGGGATCGCGACCGTCCCAGCCGATGCCGGTGGAAGCGACCCGGACAAGAGTACAGGATGACCCCGGGTGGTGCGCACAGGGTTTGGCAACACTCTCCGAGGTGCCGGGGTCGGCGCCAATCGCGGCTTTGGGCTGCGCGTTTAGCCATCTGGAGGGCAGGATACTAATACTCAGGTAGGACAACAGGGCGTAGGCATGACGTACGGGCTCAGACGCGCTGGTACGTCGCGTCCGATACGGAGGGAGCAGCCGCGATGCGCGGAAAGTTGATGTTCCTCGGCGGGCTCGCCGCGGGCTTCGTCCTTGGCAGCCGGGCCGGCCGCCAGGCGTACGAGGAGCTCGTCCAGACCGCTAAGAAGGTCAAGGAGAGCCCGACCGTTCAGGAGGCCGCTGGCGTTGTCCAGGCGCAGGCGACCAAGGTGTACGAGCAGGGCAAGGCCACGGTCACCGACAAGCTGGGCAACACCCGTTTCGGCGAGCGGCTGCGCTCCGGCGAGACCATGACCGAGCCGGTGCCGCCGGTGGCGGTCGGCAGCACCACGAGCACGGGGTCCACCACCACCCCGACCTCGGACACCACCTACTAGAGCTGCGCGCCGCCGGCCCGCGTCCCGCGTGGATGCGGGCCGGCGGCGTCCTGTGCGGCCGGCACGTTGGCGCCTGCTCCACCGGCCCGGCGCCGAGGCTCTGGGCAACGCCCGCCGCCCGCCGGGCCACCCGGCGAAGCCGGCGGCCCGGACCGCGGCTACTTCAGCAGCAGCCGCCCCATCCGCCGGCCGGCGATGAGCAGCCCGAGGATGGTCATCACGAGCAGGTACCCGGCGTGGACGAGCAGCACCGGATGTACCGAGCCGGTGGTCAGCCCGCGGATCAGCTCGACGCCGTGGTACAGCGGGGTCAGCTGGACGCACAGCCGGAACCCGGCCGGATATGACGCCACCGGCGCGAACGTGCCGGAGAACAGGAACAGCGAGAACTGGATCGTGCCCATCAGATCGAAGTCCTGCCAGCTGCGCATGAACGTGGACAGGCTCATGCCCAGGCCGCCGAACGCGAACCCGACCAGCAGCGCGGCCGGGAACGCGGCCAGCGCCCAGAGCGGCCGGGTCAGTCCCATGCCCACCATCACGCCGAGGAACGCGGCGCTGTAGAGCGCGCCGCGTGCCATCGCCCACAACAGCTCGCCGGTCGCCAGCTCCATCGGCCGTACCGGGGTCGCGAGGATCCCGTCGTACAGCTTCATGTACCGCATCTTGCCGAAGAAGTTGAACGTCGACTCGGCCAGCGCGCCGCTCATCGCGGAGGCGGCGAGCATCGCCGGCGCGACGAACTCGGCGTACGGCACCAGCCGGCCATCCGGTAACGCGAGC
This sequence comes from Actinomycetota bacterium, assembly GCA_005885555.1. Classification (GTDB taxonomy): domain Bacteria; phylum Actinomycetota; class Actinomycetes; order Mycobacteriales; family Micromonosporaceae; genus AC-43. The sequence goes on along the minus strand of VAWN01000087.1, from coordinate 38,887 downwards.
GAACCGACCAGGTGCCCGACCCCGATGCCGATCGAGTACAGGTACAGCAGCGGTTCGAAGAAGCCGGAGATGACCACGACCCAGTACGCGGAACGCAGCGCGGCGACGTTGCGCCGGGTGACCGAGCCGGCCCGCCTGGCCGAGGAGTCCAGCCGGCCGAGCACCCCCGGCCCGAACGACGTCGCGACGACCATCAGCTGACCAGCTTGCGGCGGAAGGCGAGCACGGCCAGCCAGAACCCGACCACGAGCCAGACGGCGAGGTAGCCGAGGTGTCCGGCGAGCGCGAGCGCGGACATGGGTACCCCGGGCAGGGTTGCGGCGCGGCACACCTCGGTCGCGTGCCACAGCGGGGACAGGTATGCCAGCAGGCGCAGCGCCGACGGCAGCGCGGTGACCGGGAAGTACACGCCGGAGAACAGCCCGAGCGGGATCAGCCCGAACCGCAGCAGCAGCGAGAAGTAGCTGTCACTGGTCATCCTGGCGGACAAGGCGTGTACCGGCGTGGCGACCGCGAGCCCGAGCAGCGCGCACACGAACGGGACCGCCACCGCCCACGGCGAATGGATCGCGCCGAACGCCGCGGCGATGCCCAGGAAGACGACGCTCGTGGTCAGCAGCCGGAAGACGATGAACAGCAGGTCACCGCCGAGGATGTCGACGATGCGCAGCGGCGCGGCGGCCAGCGAATGGTATGTGCGGCTCCACTCGAACCCGCTGAGCACCGGCCACATCGACTCGAACGACCCCTGGTTGAACGCGGTGACCGCGACCTGCCCGGGCACGATGTAGTCGAGGTAGCGCACCGGGCCGAGCCGGCCGCCCGCGTCGACGAAGTGCCCGACGCCCAGCCCGAAGCCGACCATGACGAGTACCGGAAGCACGAACGAGCCGAGTACCGAACCGCGCCACGTGCGCCGGTAGACGGTGAGGTACGACTCGAAGACGGCCAGGGCGGGGCGCATCAGTCCACCAGCGTCCGGCCGGTCAGGTGCAGGAAGACGTCCTCCAGCCCGCTGCGCCGGACCAGGACGCTGGCCGGCCCGAGCGCCAGCCGGTGTACCGCCTCGGCAGCCGCGTCACCGTCGTCGGCGTAGAGCAGGATGCGGTCGGGCAGCACCTCGACCCGCTCGGCGAGCTCGGCCAGCTTGCCCGCCACGTCTTCCGGCGCGGTGTCGGGGAACCGCAGCTCGACGACCTCGCGGGTGGAGTACCGGTCGATCAGCGACCGCGGCGAGCCCTCCGCCACGATCCGCCCGGTGTCCATGACGACCAGCCGGTCGCACAGCTGCTCCGCCTCGTCCATGTAGTGCGTCGTCAGTACCAGCGTCATGCCCTGCTGCTTGAGCCGGAACAGCCGGTCCCACACCAGGTGCCGGGCCTGCGGGTCGAGGCCGGTCGTCGGCTCGTCGAGCAGCGCGATGTCGGGGTTGTTGACCAGCGCGCGGGCGATGGTCAGCCGGCGCTTCATGCCGCCGGACAGCGGTTCGACCCGGCTGTCGGCCCGCTCGCGCAGCTGCACGAAGTCGAGCAGCTCGGCGGCCCGCGCCTTGGCGGTGCGCCGCGGTATCCCGAAGTAGCGCGCGTAGGTGACCAGGTTTTCCGCGACGGTCAGCTCCGGGTCGAGCGAGTCCAGCTGCGGGCAGACGCCGAGCCGGGCCCGGATCGCGGTGCCCTGCCGGTGCGGGTCCATGCCGAGGATCCGCAGCGTGCCGGCGGTGGGCGGGGAGACGCACCCGATCATCCGCATCGTCGAGCTCTTGCCGGCGCCGTTGGGGCCGAGGAAGCCGAACGCCTCGCCGCGGGCCACGTCCACGTCGATGCCGTCGACCGCGGTGAAGTTGCCGAAGCGCTTGACCAGGCCGCGTGCGTAGATCATCGGTTCGTCCGGCACGCGCCGACCCTAACCCCGGGGTACGACATCCGTCGCCGGATCAGCCCGGTGCCTGAGCGACGATCCGGCCGGTGACCTCGGCGATCGCCGGATCCTCACAATCAACCCCCGGGTCGTACCGCACCGTCCAGCGCAGCCCGTCCACCCCCGGTACCCGTCGGGCCGCGACCCGCATCCCGCCGCCGCCCGGCAACGGGTGCTGCGCGGTGTACCCGACCGAGCGGGTCACCCGGGTACGCACCTGGTCCGGCAGGTCCCCCGGCGACGTGAGCCGGAACGACAAGGCCGGTAGGTCGGCCACGACGAGGTAGCCCTCGCGCGACGCGACCTCCCGCGCGGGGGTCACCACGAGCGTCGCGCCGTCCCAGGTCGCCTTGTGGATCAGGTGCCACGAGGTGAAGTCGGGCAGCCAGAGCCCGAGGTTCGTGGCAACCAGTACCCCCGAATCCGACTCGGACCAGGCGACCACCCGCTCGTCCGTGACCAGCGGGGGGCGGCGGTCGGCCGGCAGCGCCGGCCGCCGGCGAAAGATCACAGCCCACCAGCCGCCTGGTCGCGCAGCGCCCGCGCGTGCTGTTCCAACGACACCAGCTCACCGAACAGGCGCAGGTGCTCGTCGACGTGCGTCACCGGGTTCAGCCGCTGCAGCCGTGACTTCAGCTCCCGCACCCGGCGGTCCACAGTGGACAGTTGCAGCCGGGACAGGGTCACCGCGACGTAGCGCGGGTCGGGCTCGCCGTCCAGCCGCAGCGGCTCCACCGCCAGCTCGCCGACGAGCGCCTTGCCGGCGAAGTCCGGGCAGGTGTCGCGGACCCGCTCCACCCAGCCGGCGCCGGCCACCGCGCCGGTTGCGCCGCCCGCCTCCGCGATCGCCGCGCGAACCGCCACATGGACAGGATTGTGGTACCCGTCGACCGCGATCGAGTCGAACATCGGCCCGGCGAGCACCGGTACCTGCAGCGCCAGCTTCAGCGCCTCCCGCTCGACTATCTCCTGTGGACTGTCCGAAGCGGACGGTGTCGCGGGTCGCGCGGCGGCGGCCGGGGACGCGCCCCGCCCGACCGCCCGCTGCACCGTCTCCAGCTCCATCCCCAGATCACCGGCGAGCTTGCGGACGTACTCCGGCCGCAGCGCGTGGTCCTTGATCTTCGCGACCAGCGGCGCGGTGGCCCGCAGCGCGCCCACCCGCCCCTCCGCCGTCTCCAGGTCGTACCGCGACAGCACCGACCGCAGCGCGAACGCGATCAGCGGTTCCCGGCGTGCCACCAGATCCCGTACCGCCGCGTCCCCCTTGGCCAGCCGCAGCTCGCACGGGTCCATGTTGTCCGGCCCGACCGCGATGTAGGTCTGCCCGACGAACCGCTGGTCGTCCTGGAACGCGCGCAGCGCCGCCTTCTGCCCCGCCGCGTCACCGTCGAAGGTGAAGATGATCTCGCCGGCGAACGCGTCGGTGTCCATCAGCAGCCGGCGCAGCACCGCGATGTGATCGGGCCCGAACGCGGTGCCGCAGGTCGCCACCGCCGTCGGCACGTTCGCGAGATGGCAGGCCATCACGTCGGTGTAGCCCTCCACGATGACGGCCTGACGGCGCCGGGCGATCTCCCGCTTGGCCTGCTCGATGCCGTAGAGCACGTGGGACTTCTTGTACAGCGGCGTTTCCGGGGTGTTGAGGTACTTCGGCCCGTCGTCGTCCTCGAACAGCTTGCGCGCGCCGAAGCCGATGACGTCGCCGGCCAGGTCGCGGATCGGCCACAGCAGCCGGCGGCGGAACCGGTCGATCAGCGAACCGGACCGCGCCTCCTTCGCCAGGCCCGCGGTCACCAGCTCGGCGCCGGTGAAACCCTGCTGCCGCAGGTGCTTGACGAGCAGGTCCCAGCCCTCCGGGGCGAAGCCGCAGCCGTAGCGCTGCGCGGCGTCGCGGTCGAAGCCGCGCTGCGCGAGGAACTCCCGGGCCGGCCGGGCGCCGGGGGTACCCAGCTGGTCGGCGTAGAACGCCGCGGCCGCCGCGTGCGCCGCGATCAGCCGCTGCTTCTGCCCCTGCTGGCGGACCGGTGCCGGCCCGGCCTCCAGGTACCGCAGCTGGATGCCGGCCCGCCCGGCCAGCCGCTCGACCGCCTCGACGAACGTGAGGTGGTCGGTCTCCATCACGAACCGGATCGCGTCGCCACCGGCACCGCAGCCGTGGCAGAAGTACAGGTTGCGCGACGAGGAGACGGTGAACGACGGGGTCTTCTCGTCGTGGAACGGGCACAGGCCCTTGAGGTTGCCGCCGCCGGCCGGCTTGAGCGTCACCCGCTCGGAGATCACGTCGACGATCGAGGTGCGCTCGCGCACCAGCCCGATGTCCTCGTCGCGGATCTTGCCTGCCATGGCCGCCGGTCACCTCCGGCCTACATCCTGCCCTGCCGCCGGCGTGATCGACGAGCCGGCCGGGTCAGTATCCGCCGCCGGCTCCGCCGCCGCTGCCACCGCCGCCGACCAGTACGGCGACGACGATGAGTGCCGCGATCACCACCGCGACACCGAGCCCGATCCAGAGTCCTCTGCGCACCGCACCCTCCTTAGGTCCAGCGGCTCACCGTCGGGGTCCGGCGGCTCACCGTAGGGCGCCCGGCGGCAGGACCGCGTGCACCCCGACGACCTGGTTCACCACCTGCGTCACGCGCAGGTCGACGGCGACGCTGGCCAGCGCCACCGCGTCCGGCCGGGTCACCCCGTACAGCCGGCCGAGCAGCGCGAACATCGACTCCAGCGCGTCGAACGCGGCGTCGTCGAGGGTCGCGCCGAGGCCGATCGTGAGCCAGCCGGCCGGGGTGTGCGCGACCGGGCCGGTGAGCGGAAGGTCGTCGCGCACGTCGAGGGTCAGTTCGACGCGGTCCATCGGGCACTCGATGGCGGTGCCGCTGACCTCGCCGTCGCCCTGCGCGGCGTGCCCGTCGCCGACCGAGAACAGCGCGCCGTCGACGGGTACCGGCAGCCACAGGGTGCTGCCCGCGACCAGTTCCTTGCAGTCGAGGTTGCCGCCGTGCGGGCGGGGCGGGATCGTCGAGTGCCGGCCCGGTTCGGCGGGCGGCATGCCGGTGTGACCGTGCTGGTTGCGGCCGGTCATCGCGGTCACGTCGAGATCCCAGGTGTGTACCACGCCGGCGTCCTCGATGCGGTACCGCCGGTTGACGGAACTGGCCCAGCCGCCCGCGACCGTGGTACCCCAGGATGCCGGTACCACCGCATCGATCCGGATCTCCAGCGTCGTGCCCGGACGCGCGCCGCGGACGGCGACCGGCCCGACGAGCGCGTGCCCCGCGTCCGGCTGGTACTGCGGCACCCGCGGCCGCTCGTCGAAGCTCCCGCCGGCATACGGCCCGGCCGACCACCACGCGTCCAGCGTCCGGTACCGGACAGTTTCCCCGGGATCGACGGTCAGCACCGGCGGCAGCTCCGGCGAGAAATGACCATGCAGCGTACGCGCATCAGGCTCCAACAGGTGCACGAGGACAGCTTAGGGACATCGGGTGGACGCTTCTTGCTATCGTCTGGCCGACGTGTGGAGATGGGCCACGCCGAACGGGCGAGGGAGACCGCGATGGGACTGTTCGACAAGATCAAGGGCGAGCTCATCGACATCGTTCAGTGGTTGGACGACAGCCGCGACACGATCGTCTGGCGCTTCCCGCGGTACGAGAACGAGATCAAGATGGGCGCCAAGCTGGTCGTCCGGGAGTCACAGGTGGCGGTCTTCGTCAACGAGGGCCAGATCGCCGACGCATACCTGCCGGGCACCTACACGCTCGAAACGCAGAACATGCCGATCCTGTCCACCCTGAAGGGCTGGAAGTACGGGTTCCACTCCCCCTTCAAGGCGGAGGTCTACTTCGTCAACACGCGGCAGTTCACCGACATGAAGTGGGGCACGCCCAACCCGGTGATCGTGCGCGACCCCGAGTTCGGCATGGTCCGGCTGCGCGCGTTCGGCGCCTACTCGATGCGCGTGGTCGACGCGCCGAAGCTGCTCAAGGAGCTGGTCGGCACCGACCCGCAGTTCCGCACCGAAGAGGTGTCGGAGTACCTGCGGCAGATGATCGTGGGCCGGCTGGGCAACGCCCTGGCCACCGCCCGGATCCCGATGCTCGACCTCGCCGCGCACCAGGACCGGATCGGCATGCAGCTGGCCGGCGTGCTCTCCGAGGACCTGAGCGAATACGGCATCCACATCGCGAAGTTCATCATCGAGAACATCTCGGTGCCGCCCGAGGTCGAGGCGATGCTCGACAAGCGCACCTCGATGGGCATCGCGGGCAACCTCGACCAGTACACCAAGTTCCAGACCGCCAACGCGATCCAGGACGCGGCCAACAACCCCGGCGGCGGCGCCAGCGAGGGTATCGGCCTCGGCGTCGGGCTCGCGGTCGGCCAGCAGATCGCCGCCAGCCTGGGCGGGGCGGGGCAGGCGCCCGCGCCCGCGGCCACCCCGGCCGGTCCGCCGCCGTTGCCGCCGCAGGAACAGTGGTACGTCGGCGTGGGCGGCCAGCAGCAGGGGCCGTTCGACCGCGGGGCGCTGGCCGCCCAGGTCCGCAGTGGTGGCCTCACCGCGGGCACGCTGGTGTGGAAGCAGGGCATGGCCCAGTGGGTACCGGCGCAGCAGGTATCCGAGCTCGCTGACATCCTCGGCAGCGTCCCGCCGCCGCTCCCGCCCCAATGAGCGACCAGACGTGGCAGGCGGCGCCGTCGGCGTCGCACTCGTACCCGTGCCAGAGCTGCGGTGCCCGGCTGGAGTTCGCGCCGGGCACCAACGCGCTGCGCTGCCCGTACTGCGGCCACCTGCAGCAGCTGGCCGACACCGGCCGGCAGGTCACCGAGCATCGCTACGACGAGCTGGCGACGCTGCCCCGCAAGCCGGTCGCGACCCTCGGCAAGTACGTGTACGGGTGCCAGAAGTGCGGCGCGAAGACGGAGAGCGACGCGATCGCCGACGTCTGCCAGTTCTGCGGGGCGGCGCTGGTGGCCGACGTGTCCGGCGGCGAGATGGTGGTACCCGAGGCCGTCCTGCCGTTCGTGGTCGACCGCTCGGGCGTGCGCGAGCATCTGCGCAAGTGGGTACGGTCGCGCTGGTTCGCGCCGTCGAAGCTCAAGCGGGTCAGCGAGACCGAGCAGCTGCGGGGCACCTACCTGCCGCACTGGACGTACGACGCGCGCACCGTGTCCGACTACACCGGCCAGCGCGGCGAGCACTACTACACCACCGAGACCTACACCGACAGCGACGGCAACACGCAGACCCGCGAGGTGCAGCACACCCGGTGGTACCCGGCGAGCGGCACCGTGTCGCGCGACTTCGACGACGTCCTGGTGCCCGGTACCCACCGGCTGGAGAACCGGTACCTGGACAAGCTCACCCCGTGGCCGCTGCACCTGGCCCAGCCGTACCAGCCGGACTACCTGGCGGGCTACACCGCGCTGCGGTACGAGGTGGAACCGGAGGCCGGGCTGGAGGTCGCCAAGGGCCAGATGGCCAACGTGATCCACAACGACTGCGAGAGCGACATCGGCGGCGACGAGCAGCGGGTGTCCTCGGTGGACACCCGGTACTTCGACCTGATGTTCAAGCTGATGCTGCTGCCGGTGTGGCTGGCCGCCTACGTGTACGCCGGCAAGACGTTCCACGTCATGGTCAACGCGCACACCGGTGAAGTGGTCGGGCAGCGGCCGTACAGCGCGTTGAAGATCGCTTCGGCGGTCGCCGCGGCGATCGTGGTGATCGTGATCGTCATCCTGCTGGTGTCGGCGGGCCACCATCGATAGCTTCACCAACGCCGGGTACCGGTTCGACGTCGACGATGCCGGGCCGGCCGACGGTCCCGTGGTCATCCTGCTGCACGGGTTTCCGGAGGACCGGCACAGCTGGGCCGGGGTCACGCCGGCACTGAACGCCGCCGGGTACCGGACGCTCGCACCGGACCAGCGCGGGTACTCGCCCGGCGCGCAGCCCCGGCGGCGGCGCGAGTACACGATGGAGCACCTGACCGGGGACGTGTTCGCGCTGGCCGACGCGGCCGGGGCGGACCGGTTCCACGTCGTCGGGCACGACTGGGGTGCCAATCTCGCCTGGCACCTCGCCGCCCGCCATGCGGAGCGGATCCGCAGCCTGACGGCGCTGTCGGTACCGCACCCGCAGGCCGTCCAGCGCGCGTTCTGGCGCAGTACCCAGGCGCTGCGGCTGTACTACATGCTGTTCTTCCAGCTGCCCGCCGTTCCGGAGTGGCTTCTGCGCCGTCCCGGGCTCATGCGCCGGAGCCTGGTGAGCAGCGGGCTGGACACGGAGTCCGCGGACCGGTACGCCGCGCGGGCCGGCGCGATGACGGGCCCGCTCAACTGGTACCGCGCCCTGCCGTACCCGGCGCACGGCGGGAAGATGCCGAAGGTGACGGTACCGACGCTTTTCGTCTGGGGTGAGCGGGACCGGTTCGTGACCCCCACCGCGGCGGCGGGCTGCGGGGCATGGGTGGGCGGTCCCTTCACCTACCATCCGTTGCCCGGGGTGAGCCACTGGATCCCGGAGGAGGTACCGGCGCGGACGGCCGGGCTGGTGCTGGAGCTGTTGCAGTCCTGCCGGTAACGAAAGACATCTAGACATCTGATGGCCCGATGGCTTACCGTCCGCAACACAGGGCCGGTGCGAGCTCCCGTCGATCCCGCACCGTCGCCCAGGCTGCTGGAGGGGACGACGGCTCGGAGCCGGCGTGGCGCAGGGGGGACGCCCGACATGGGCGGCTTGCGATCACCGACCGGTGCCGGGGCTTCCGCCGCATCGGCGCGGGGGGCGCCGTCGCGGAACGGACGGCCCCTCCAGCAAGGCCTGGCCGGTCGACCCGTCGGACCGCCGCCGGTACCGGTGCCCCGTACGGTGCCGCCGGCCTCACCGCGCTGCCCCACCGCTGCCCACCGCGCCGCCTCACCGCTGCCCACCGCGCGGCCGGCGCTCGAGCGACGCGGCCGGCCCGGTGCGGCCCGACGCGGCCGGCACGGTACGGCCGGCCCTCAGGCCCGGCGCGGCGGCGGTAGCGCGAGCCGCAGGCCGTCCTGCTCGACGACCTCGTTGATCCGCTCCGCGGTCTGCTGCATGTGCAGGCCCATGGCGTCGCGCGCGGCGTCGGGTACCCCGTGCTCGATGGCTTCCAGTACCTTGCGGTGCGCCGCGATCGCCGTCTCCCGGCCCGGCCGGTACCCCGACGCCGCCCGGCGCACCTCGAACAGCAGATCCACCAGCGGCTCGAACAGCGCGGTGATGAACGGGTTGCCGGCCGCCGCCATGACGGCCTGATGGAACTCCAGGTCGGCCTTGGTGAACCCGTCCACGTCGTCGCGGTCGCTGGCCTCCCGCATCCGGTCCAGCGCCCGTCCGAGCTCGACGAGGTCCTGTTCGGTACGCCGCTGTGCCGCCAGGCCGCTCACCCCGACCTCGACCAGCCGCCGCGCCTCGGTCAGCTTGACCGCGAGGTCGCCGGCCCCCTCGGTGCTGCCGGCCCGGGCCATCAGCAGCGTCGGGTCAAGGGGCGACCAGCGGGTGGCCGGGTTGACGAAGGTACCGCGGCCCTGCTCGATCCGTACCACGCCCTTGTGCCGCAGCTCCTTCACCGCCTCGCGAACGGTCAACCGGCTCACCTTGAACAGCTCGGCGAGCCGGTCCTCCGGCGGCAGGCGGGAGTCCGGCGGATGGTCGCCCCGCAGGATGGCGGCCACGAGGTGCTCGACGAGCTGGTCGGCGAGCCCCCGGCGGACAGGAGCTGGATACATATTCATCGGACGTCAGGCAGGCTAGCACGCCCCGTCCGCTCGCTTCGCGGCGCTCAGACGCGCCGCCTTCCCTCCTCGCTGCGCTCGTCAGTCCAGACGACGCCGCGCCGCTCCCACTCGCTCCCTCAGCACGCCCCGTCCGCTCGCTTCGCGGCGCTCAGACGCGGCGTCCGATGCGGGAGGCTCAGCCCGGGACGCCGATCGTCGCGAAGTACCAGCCGGCGCTGGTCAGGCCGACCGCGACCAGAGCGGTGAAGAGGGTGCCCGCCACCCAGGGCAGTGCCCAGCCGGGCAGCCGCCGCGAGTGCAGCGTCAGGATCTTTGCCACGAACGCGCCGTAGAAGATGCAGCCGAGCAGGCCGTGCGCGATGACCCGGGCGTCGGTGGTCATGAAGCCGATCGACACGAGGCAGTGCAGCGCGACCGGGACGGTGAGCAGGAACGCGATGATGCCCGTCGTGCGGTGCAGGGTACCGGTCCAGGACGGCGCCGGCCGGCCCAGCTTGCCGTACATCCACAGCGCGGTGACCAGCTGTACCAGCGCGAAGACGACCGCGATGGCGGTCAGCCACACCTTCATCGCGAAGAACGACGGGAACGGCGTCGGGAACAGCGCCTTGCCGGTGGGGGTGTGCACCTTGCCGTACACGCCCAGGGCCACCGCGACGATCGCACCGGCGGCGAGCGGGCCGAGCAGATAGGCGGGGCGCTTGACGACGACGGGTGCGGTCATGGGCTGCCTCCTGGGTGCGGGCGTGCATCATATCGTCCACGACGCCCCGCCCGGGGCGGTTCAGCCGAAGGGTCAGCCCCTGATGACACCCTCGAACGCGGCGATGGCGGCGCCTCGGGCACCGGCCATGTCCCGGTCCGGTACCAGGGCGAAGTGGGCCAGCGCCGCCTGTTCCTCGCGCAGGTGGGTGTGCTCGCGGATCTTGGCGAGGAACCAGTCCCGGAAGTCCGGCGCGGCCTCCACCACGCCACCGCCGATGAAGTACGCGCTCGGATCGGTGAAGTTGGCCCCGATGGTGAACAGCCGGCCCAGCGCCATCGCCTGCTGCTCGAAGATCTTGAGCGCAAGCTCGTCGCCCTTCTCGCCGTACGCCCGGACGAGCTTGGCCGCCAGGGCCGGGGACTCGGCGTTGGCGAGATCGTGGTCGGGGTACCGGCGCAGCCAGTACGGCAGCAGGTTGTTCATGATGCCGGTCAGCGAGGCCACGCTCTCCACGTCACCGGAGAAGCCGCAGTTGCACTGGGGTACCGGCTGGTCCGGCGCGAGCAGCCCGTCCATCGGGATGTGCACGTGGCCCAGCTCGCCGG
>VAWN01000087.1:24236-27781 GCA_005885555.1 Actinomycetota bacterium | reverse complement strand
CAGGTGGTGCGCGTAGAGCGCGGCGGCGTTGCCGTCGTTGGTGTAGACCACCGGCAGCCCGACCCGGGCCTCCAGCGCCCCGCGGAAGTCGAAGCCGCGCCAGGCCGGCGCGGAGAAGTTCGTCGACCCACGCGAGGAGATGACCCCGGTGGCGCTCGCCGGTCCCGGGGTGTCCAGCCCGACCGCGGCCACCCGCGACCGGGATATCCCGGTCAGCGCCAGGATGTTGTCCATCGCCTCGGCGAGCGCGTCGACGGCGATCTGCGGCCCGTCGAGCACCCGGCTCGGCAGCTCCACCATCCGGTCCACCAGGAACCGGCCGGCCGCGTCGAGGACGGTCGCGTTGTTGCTCGTGCCCCCGTTGTCGAGGCCGACGACGACCTGCTCGTCAGTGGTGCTCATGTCCGCCCTCGCCTTGGACGTGCGGCGGACCGCTCCGGCAGCGGCCACCCGGATTCGCATCCTACCGGCGCCGGCATGGTGAAATGCCATTACTGCGGAGGGAGACGTCGATGCTCACGAATCTGCCCGACGGGCGACGGCTGGAGGTGCTCGTCGAGGGACCCGCGGACGGGCTGCCCCTGCTGGTCCACACGGGTACCCCGAGCGCGCCGGTGCGGTACGGCCCGCTGATCGACGCGGCGACGCGGCTCGGCCTGCGGACGGTCGTGCTTTCCCGGCCGGGATACGCCGAGGCGACCCCGCGGCCCGGCCGCAGCGTGGCCGACGTGGCCGGCGACGTCGCCGCCGTCCTCGACGCCATGGGCGCCGGCCGGTTCGTCACGATCGGCACCTCCGGCGGCGGACCGCACGCGCTGGCCTGCGCCGCGCTGCTCCCGGACCGGTGCGCGGCCGCCGCATGCGTGGCCGGCGTCGCGCCGTACCCGGCCGAAGGGCTCGACTGGCTGGCCGGGATGGGCAGGGAGAACGTCGAGGAGTTCCAGGCGGCCATGGCCGGCGACGAGCCGCTGCGCCGGTACCTGCAGGAGCAGGCGCAGGTGCTCGCGACCGTCGATGCGACGCAGGTCGTGGCGGCCTTCGGCGACCTGGTGTCCGAGGTCGACCAGCGCAGCCTGACCGGCGAGTTCGCGGAGAACACCGCGGCGTCGCTGCGCCGTTCGGTGAGCACCGGCATCGCCGGCTGGCGCGACGACGACCGCGCGTTCGTCAAGGACTGGGGCTTCCCGCTGGGCACCGGCGCACCGGTCGCGATCTGGCAGGGCGGGCAGGACCGGATGGTGCCGTACGCGCACGGCGGGTGGCTGGCGGCGCGGTACCCGGGGGCACGGGTACACCTGCTGCCCGAGGAGGGTCACCTGTCGCTGATCGCCGGCGGGGCGGCGCCGATCCTCGCCGAGCTGGTCGCGCTCGCCTCAGCCTGAGCGGGCCCGGGTCAGCGCCCGGCACACCTTGCCGAACCGGTCGGCGTCGTTGGTGTGCAACAGCAGTACCGGACGGCCGCGCACGGTCGCCCACAGCTCCAGGTGCCTGGCGTGGCCGCGGATGTCCTCGATCGCCGACAGCCCGACCTCGATGGCCACCACGCCGAGCACCGCCAGGAGCAGCCCGCCGACGGCCACCCCGGCGAGCACCGCCGGCCCCTCCGCGAGCCAGTGCTGGAACTGCCGGCGCAGCCCGCCGAACCACCAGGTGTACCGGACGATCACGGTGAACGCGGCCGCCGCCGCCAGTACGCCCACGCCGATCAGGATCCGCCGCCCGGCCACCCGGCGGTCGGTGCGCCAGAGCTGGTCGAGCTGGTCCAGTGCGAAGTTGCGATCGCCGACCCGGATGGCCGTGGACGTGATGTGGACGTGGTCGTCGCGGTAGTACGTGCGCATGGTCGCCCCTTACAGCCCGTACCCGTCGACGCTACGCGGCGCTGGCGCACCGCGGCGTCAACCGTCGGCAGATTGACGGGTGGTGAGCACCGCGGCGGTCGCCGCGACCAGGTCGGCCATCCGGGTGTAGTCCAGCGTGTCGGGCAGGTCGGTGGGCTGGTGGTAGTGCGGGTTGCGGAAGTTGGCCGTGTCGGTGATCTGGACCGCGGGTACCCCGCGGTCCCAGAAGGGCTTGTGGTCACTGCGCGCGAAATGCCCGCTCAGTTGGGGGTACCCGCGCAGCGCCGGCCCGAGCGCCGGAAGGTCCAACGGGTCCCGGGCGTGGATGACGGCATCTGGTCCGGACCGCTGCGCGAGGGCGGCTTCGAGCCGGCGGACCAGGGGGCGGGCGGACTGCCGGTACGCCAGCAGCAGCCAGTCGCCACGGTTGTCGCGGCGGCGGATGCGGCGCACCTGCTTCGGGTAGACCAGCGCGGCGCCGGGCGGCAGGGTCTGGGTACCCGGCTCGCCCGGGAAGTACCCGACGCACTCGTAGACGATCACCGCGGCGAGCTTGCGTTGGCCGGCGCTCGTCAGCTCGTTCGCGAGGACCTGCGCGCCGATCAGGCCGGTCTCCTCCTCGTCGAAGACGGCCAGCAGCACGCGGTTCTCGTCGGCGGGCAGGATCCGGGCCAGTTCGAGCAGGCAGGCCACGCCCGAGGCGTTGTCGTCCGCGCCGGGGCTGTCCGGCACGGTGTCGAGGTGCGCGCCGACGAGGTACACCGGACCGTCGGCGGTGCCGGGTCGCTCGGCGAGAAGGTTGGCCGCGGCCGCTCCGGGTACCGTGAACGGTCGTCGGGTGACCGGCCACCCGGCCGCCGCAAGCTGCCCGGTGACATAGGCCTCGGCGCGCTGCATCGCCTCGGCCGCGTGCCGCCGGCCGCGCGGCTGCGCCAGCCGCTCGACGTGCTGGCGCAGCCGCACCGGATCCGGGTTCACGAGGTGGGTACCCAGTAGCGCAGCTTGCCGTTCAGCTCGTCCTGCAGCACCCCGCCGTTGTGCTCGATGACCTTGCGGGACGCGGTGTTGTCCAGGTCGCACATGATCAGCGCCGGGTCGATGCCCAGCCGGTGCGCGATCGGCAGGGCGTCGCGCAGCATCGCGGTGGCGTACCCGCGGCGGCGCGCGGACGGCCGCACGTCGTACCCGATGTGCCCGCCGATCTCGATGAGCACCGGCGTGAGGCGGTGCCGGATCGCGATCCGGCCGAGGTACTCGTCGCCGTCGACCAGCCACAGTGTCGTGCACGGTACCCATCCCGCGCGCCGCGGCGCCTCCTCCAGCGCCTCGTCGCGGATCCGCTGGACGAAGGCGGTGAAGTCCTCGCCCGCGTCGAGGCTGCGGATGTCGTTCCCGATACCTGTCCCGTCCTCCGGGCCGCCCCGTCCCTCGGCCGCGAACTCCGCCATCGCGGCGCGGAACGAGGTCTTGAGGCGGGACTGCGGGGCGATGAGCTCAGCCATGCCGACTCCCCCTGTCGTGGTGGCATCAATCGGGGAGTACACCCTACCCGCGGGGGCCTATCGTGATTTTCCGAGAGCCCGGCACGCGGGCGCCAGGAGAGAAGGGGACACCGCGATGTCCGAGCACCCGTGGATCGACTTCGACGGCGACGGTCACGGCGACTCATATGACACGGCGCAGGATGACCACGGCCACTACGCC
>VAWN01000087.1:0-24146 GCA_005885555.1 Actinomycetota bacterium | reverse complement strand
ACGACGGCACCATGGACACCCTGCTGTCCGACACCAACCACGACGGGTACATGGACCACACCCAGTCGTACGGGTACGGCCACGAGTCGCTGGAGCACCCGAAGATCGACTTCAACGGTGACGGCCACTACGACTCGTACGAGAGCTACAACGACGGGTACGGCAACACCAACTTCATCCACACCGACGGCCACGGCCACGTCGACGCCATCGCGCAGGACGACGACCACAACCGGCTGATCGACCGCGAGTACGTGGACGAGAACCACGACGGCCGGCTCGACCACCTGCTGAGCGACGGCAACGGCGACGGCATCATGGACTACTCGACCTCCGTCTGACCCTTCCGCTTCCACGCGCCGCCGCCCGGGTACTCCCCCGCGCGGCGGCGCGGTCGCTCTGGCCGCGCGCCCCGCCGCTCCGCTCGCCACGCGCCCCGCCGCGCCCCGCTCCGCTCGCCGATCTTGGAGTTGTGTCGGTGACATATGGTGGCGAAGTTCCGCGAGTCGGGCACCACAAGTCCAAGATCGGCGAACGGTGGGACGGCGCGGGGCGGGCAGCCGGCGGGGGGTGGGTGGGCGGGCGGTCAGGGCAGGCGGTTCGCGCGGGCCAGCAGGTACTGCCGCTCGGGCAGGCTGGTCGTCGCCGCCGCCGCGCGGTGGTACTGCGCCCGGGCCTCGTCCGGCCGGCCGGCCAGCTCCAGCAGGTGCGCCCGTACCGCGGCCAGCCGGTGCCCGCCCGCCAGCCGCGGCTCCCCCGCGAGCCCGTCCAGCACCGCGAGGCCGGCTCCCGGCCCGTGCACCATCGCGGTGGCGACCGCCCGGTTCAACGCCACGACCGGGTTCGGATCCAGGGCGTCGAGCACGTTGTACAGGGCGAGGATCTGCCGCCAGTCGGTGTCGTCGGCCCGCTTCGCCTCGGCGTGCAGCGCCGCGATGGCCGCCTGGATCTGGTACGGGCCGACGGGCGCGGTACGCAGGGTGGCCGTCACCAGCGCGCTGCCCTCGGCGATCAGCGCCCGGTCCCAGGTACCCCGGTCCTGTTCGAGCAGCGGCACCAGCGCGCCGTCGCGGGTACGCCCCTCGCGGCGTGCCTCGGTGAGCAGCATGAGCGCGAGCAGCCCGGCGACCTCGCCCTCGGCCGGCCGCAGCCGGTGCAGTTCCCGGGCCAGGCGGATCGCCTCCCCGGTCAGGTCGGCGCGGGCCAGCGCCGGGCCGGAGGTCGTCGCGTACCCCTCGTTGAAGATCAGGTACAGCACGCGGAGCACGCTGGCCAGCCGGGCCGGGAACTCCTCCCGGGCCGGCATCGCGAACGGGATGCCGGTCGAGCGGATCCGCTGCTTGGCCCGGACGATGCGCTGCGCCATGGTCGCCTCGGGCACGAGGAACGCCGCCGCGATCTCGGCCGTGGTGAGGCCGCCGACGGCACGCAACGTCAGCGCGACCTGGGCCGGCCAGGCCAGCGCCGGATGGCAGCAGAGGAACAGCAGGGCGAGGGTGTCGTCGTGGTCGGGTACCGGCTCGTCGCCGGGGCCGGGCAGCGTGGCGGACTGGGCGGGTACGAAGTCGACGGCCGCGGCCTCCTTGTCCCGCCGGGCGGACTCGCGCCGGCGCCAGTCGATGAGCCGTCGGGCGGCCACCGCGATCAGCCAGCCGCGCGGGCTGTCGGGTACCCCCTCGGCCGGCCACTGCAGCGCGGCCGCGAGCAGCGCCTCCTGGACCGCGTCCTCGGCGGTGCCGAAGTCGCCGTACCGGCGGACCAGCGCGGCGAGGGCCTGCGGCGCGACCTCGCGCAGCAGACCCTCGACCTCGACCCGGGTGGTCACATCTCGGCGCCGCTCATGTCCAGTACCGGCCGCACCTCGACGCCACCGAACCGCGCGTCCGGGATCTTCGCGGCCAGCGCCAGCGCCCGGTCCAGGTCCTTGACGTCGACGATGTAGTACCCGGCCAGGTGCTCCTTCGTCTCGACGAACGGCCCGTCGGTCACGTCTGACGCACCGCCGCGTACCCGTACCGTGCTCGCCGCCTCGATGCCGGCCAGCGGGTCGCCGCTGACGAACTCGCCCGAGTCGACGATGTCCTTGGTGAACGTCCCGTACTCGGCCATCAGCCCGTTGCGTTCCGCTTCGGGCAGAGCGGCCCAGTTCGCCGGGTTGCTGTAGATCAAGAGCATGTACTTCACGGTCCACTCCCGTAACCTCGCGGCGCCGTCGGCACCTCTCGCAGGAGACGTCGAACGCCGGCCGGCCCGCTCGACAGCTGCGCCGGAGATTTCTATCCGGCCGGCTCCTCCAGCTGGAACCCGACCTTCAGGCCGACCTGGAAGTGGCCGACCGCACCGTCGACGATGTGGCCGCGGATCTCGGTGACCTCGAACCAGTCCAGCCTGCGCAGGGTAGTGCCGGCCCGGCTGATCGCGTTGCGGATGGCCTGCTCGATGGAGTCGGGCGAGGACCCGACGAGCTCGGTGACGCGGTACGTGTGATCCATGTTCATCTCCCTTCCGCCCGCCAGCCTGCCGCACTCGGCACCCCTGTGGGTACCGATCCTGGTTTAGAGTCGGCCGGGTGCGTACCACCCCCGGAGTCGCCATCGCTCTTGCCCTGCTCCTGGCCGGGTGCGCCGCGCCCACGCCGAACACCCGGTGGACCGCGGGCAGCCCGTCCGGCGCGGCGTCCGACCCGGCGTCGCCGTCCGCGGCGGCCAGCCCCAGCGCGAGCCCGTCGCCCAGCGCCGCCCCTGCCGCGCCGCCGCTGCCGCGGGCCGGCAACCCCAACGGGCACGCGACGGTACCGGCGGAGGCGCAGGCCGTCGACACCAGCCACCCCACCCGCGTCGTCGGCACCGGCAGCGCCGCGAGCTGCACCTCCGACGCGGTCGTGAGCGCGGTGGCGGCCGGCGGCATCATCACGTTCAACTGCGGTACCGCGCCGGTGACGATCACCATGAGCGCGACCGCGAAGGTGCGCAACAACGTCGCGAAGGTGGTGCTCGACGGCGGCGGCCGGGTGACCCTGAGCGGCGGCGGGCAGCGCCGGATCCTGTACCTGGACACGTGCGACCCGGCCGACGGCCCGCGCACCTCGCACTGCCAGGATCAGGAGACCCCGCAGCTGGTCGTGCAGAACCTGACGTTCGCCGACGGCAACTCGACCGGCCAGCTGCAGGAGGGCGGCGGCGGCGGCGCCATCTTCGACCGGGGCGGCCGGCTCAAGGTGGTGAACTCCCGCTTCGTGCGCAACCGTTGCGACCCGACCGGGCCGGACCTCGGCGGCGCGGCGATCCGCGCGCTGAGCCAGTCGCACAACCTGCCGGTGTACATCGTCGCGAGCACCTTCGGCGGCGCCAGCGGGCAGGGCGGGGTGTGCTCCAACGGCGGCGCGCTGAGCAGCATCCAGGTCTCGTGGGTGGTGCTCAACTGCGTGATGTCCTACAACAACGCGATCGGCCACGGCGCCAACCCGGCCCGGGGCGGTACCCCCGGCGGCGGCAGCGGCGGCGCCATCTACAACGACGGCGACAACTTCACGCTGCGCATCGCCGGTACCCTCATCGAGAACAACCACGCCAACGAGGGCGGCGGCGCGGTGTTCTACGTCAGCAACGACCGCACCGGGACGATGGGCATCGACGGCTCGACGTTGCGGCACAACCGCAGCGACGGCTTCGAGACCGACGGCTTTCCCGGCATCTTCTTCCTCGGCGCGCACAACCCGACGGTGACCGGCTCGACGCTGCAGTGAGGCCGGCCCCGCCGCGTGGGCAGCGGGGCCGGCCGCCTTCCCGCACCGAGAAGTCGAGCCCGGGTTCCATCGCGATCGGCTTGTCCAGGTGGATGGCCAGTACCGCGGCGTTGTCGCCGGCCTCCGCGCGCGGCGGGAGGAGGGTCAGCCTCGCGCGCGCTATCCAGCCGGGCCGGCGGCGCAACGTGCGGCAGGGCGCTCCCTGCCGGACACGTGGCGCCGACCCACCCGAACATGGCGCTCAGAGTAGGCCTCCGGTGGCGCGGCGGGCGACCGGATATCAGGCTGTAAGAGTGGTACGAATCAGGCAGGTCTATGACAAGGCGGAGCGGGGCGACGGACGGCGGGTGCTCGTCGACCGGCTCTGGCCGCGGGGGGTGCGCAAGGACGCCGCCGGCTTCGACGAATGGCTGCGAGCCGTGGCTCCCTCCAACGAACTGCGCCGGTGGTACCTTCACGAGCCGGCCCGGTTCGCCGAGTTCACCCAGCGGTACCGGGCGGAGCTGGCCGACCCCGAGCGGGCCGTGGCGCTACGACGGCTGCGCGAGTACGCCGACGCCGGTCCGCTGACCCTGCTCACCGCGACGCACGAACCGGAGCAGTCCCACGCGGCGGTACTGGCGGCCATCCTCGACGGCGCCGAAAGTGTCGGTGGGCCGTCCTAGCCTGTGCGCATGACGGACGAGCGCGAGGACCTGGCACAGACCCTCGGGAAGCATCGCGGCTTCCTGCGCCACACGGTGCAGGGGCTGACCGACGAGCAGGCCGCCCGGCGCACCACGACGAGCGAGCTGTGCCTGGGCGGCCTCATCAAACACGTGGCGATCGTCGAGCAGCGGTGGATGCGGTTCGCGGTGGGCGGCGCGGAGGCGATGGAGAGCGCACCGATCGACTGGGTCGGACAGTTCCGCATGCAGCCCGGGGAGACGCTGGCCGGGCTGCTCGACGGGTACGAGCAGGTGGCCCGGCAGACCGAGGAGCTGGTGCGGACACTGCCCGACCTCGACGCGTCCCACCCGCTGCCCGAGGCGCCCTGGTTCGAACCGGGAGCGAGCTGGTCGGTCCGGCGGGTGCTGCTGCATATCCTGGCGGAGACCGCGCAGCACGCCGGCCATGCCGACATTCTCCGGGAGGCGCTCGACGGCCAGAAGACGATGGGTTAGCGGTCGCCGCCGGCTACGGCTGGCTCTGCGGCTCGGGGATTCCCGTGTAGAAGGCCGTGGTCCGTTGCGCCGCGGCCCACGCGTCGGCCTCGGCGGTACCGGCCGCGATGCTCGCGGCGCACCATCGCTCGCTGCTCAGCGTCGCGAACCGCCGGCCCGCCTCCGAGACGACCCACGCCGCGCCCTCGGCGGTCACGTCCGCACCGGACGACAGGTGCAGGGCGAGCCCCATGAGTCCCATGTCCCACCCGACGCCCACCGCACCCGGCCCGAACTGCGCCCACCGCTGGTCGTCGACGTGCGCGACGTGCTCCAGTTGGAACCGGGTACGGTCGTCGGCCTCGGCGGTCAGGCGCACCTCGATCCAGCTGACCTCGCCGCCGAACTCCCACGTGGCGGCGAAGCTGTGCGGCGGTTCGCAGCGCTCGACGGTACCCCCGGCGTTGCCCTCCAGCTGGTACCGGCCGCCCAGCCGTAGCTCGCCCGAGACCGGCAGGAACCAGCGGGGTATCCGCTCGGGGTTGGTACAGGCGTCCCAGACGTCGTCCAGGGACGCGTGGTACGTCTGGCTGACGGTGACGACGCGCGCCTCGCCGGCAGCGAGCGTGCGGCTGCCCACCCGCCGCTCGACGGCGTTGATCTGGTGAACGACATCGATCATGATCTGCTCCTCCGGTCGGTACCGTCGCCGGCCCGGCGGCGGCGCTCCCGCCGGCCCCGGGCAAGCTCCGTCTCCAGCGCATGAAGGTGCGGTGTCCAGAAGCGCCGGAAGTGGTCGAGCCACCCGTCGACCTCCCGCAACGGCTCGTGGTTCACCGCGTAGAGCCGCCGCGTCCCCTCCGGCCGCACCGTCGCGAAGCCGTTGTCCCGCAACACTTTCAGGTGCTGCGACACGGCCGGCTGGGAGATCCCGAACTCCTCCTGGATGACGGCGCACACCGCACCGGAGGTCAGCTCGCCGGTGGCGAGCAGTTCGAGAATCCGGCGGCGCACCGGGTCCCCGAGGACGTCGAACGCGTGCACACCGGTCAGATAATCACGCCACACTTATATAAGTCAAGCCCGGCACTCGACGTTCCGGCGCGGCCCCGGCGGGCGGGCGGCCCGGCGGGCGGCCCGGACCGCGCCGGCCGCGGTCAGGACACCAGGTCGGTCAGGGGTACCTGCGGGTCGGCGAGCCGGGCCGGGTCCACCGCGGTACCCGCATAGCCGGCCCGCACCAGCGCCTGGATCTGCTCCGCCACGTCCCACACGTTGACGTTCATCCCGGCCAGTACCCGGTTGTCCTTGACCCAGAACACGATGAACTCGCCGGACTCCCGCTCGCCCCGCCACACCACCGAGTCGTACCCGCCGGGCGGCGCGTAACCGCTGTACTCCATGCCCAGGTCGTACTGGTCGGTGAAGAAGTACGGCACCCGGTCGTAGGTCACCGGCCGCCCGGCCAGGGCCTGCCCGGCGAGAAGGCCGCCATTGAGCGCGTTGGACCAGTGCTCCACCCGGATCCGGTGGCCGAGCATCGGATGGTCGACGCTCGCCACGTCGCCGCAGGCGTAGATGTCCGGGTCGCTGGTGCGCAGGCCGGCGTCGACCGCGATGCCGTTGTCGACGGCCAGGCCGGATGCGACGGCCAGTTCGGTGTTCGGCTGGATGCCGACGGCGATGATCGCCACGTCGGCCGGCAGTTCGGTGCCCTCGTTGAGCACCACCGACCGCAGCTGCCCGCCGAGGCCGCGGAACTCCCGGACGGTCGCACCGAACCGGAACGCCACCCCCTGCGCGCGGTGCAGGGCGGCGAAGACCCCGGCCACCTCGTCACCCAGTACCGTGCGCAGCGGCGCGGCGTCGAACTCCACCACGGTGACGGTGGCGCCGTGGGTACGGGCGGCGGCCGCGGTCTCCAGGCCGATCCAGCCAGCCCCGATGATCACCACGTTGGTCGCTGCGCGCAGGTGTTCCAGCAGCGCGTCGGACTCCTGCATCGTGCGCAGGTAGCGCACGCCGGACAGGTCGGTGCCCGGCACGTCCAGCCGCCGCACCCGCGAACCGGTGGCGAGCAGCAGCCTGTCGTACCGCAACGGCTCGTACCCGTCGAGCGTGAGCGTATGCCGACCCGCGTCGAGGTTCGTCGCCCGGACGCCGAGCAGCAGTTCGACGTCGTGCTCGGGGTACCACTGCGCCTCGTGCACGTACGCCTTCTCCCGCGGCTGTGTGCCGAGCAGGTACCCCTTGGACAGCGGCGGCCGTTCGTACGGCCGTTCGGTCTCCTCCCCGATCAGCACGATCCGGTCGGTGAACCCGTTGTCCCGCAAGCCCTCCGCGGCCTTCGCTCCGGCCAGCGAGGCGCCCACGATGGCGACCGTAGTCATGACTGCACGCTACCGGCCGACGAGGCGCCGGTGCCAGTGAACCGCCGCCGGGTCGGTCAGGCTGGCCACCTGGTCGACGACCACGCGCAGCCGGGCCGCGTCGTCGGGCGCCGCGCGCCACAGCGGCGCGAACACCGGGTCCAGCCCGTCCGGCGCGCGCAGGGTCAGCGCGTGCACCAGCCCGGTCAGCACCTCCCGCTGCTGCCCGTAGCGCTGCGCGGAACCGGGGCGGCGCATCACGTACCGCAGCGCGAGACCCTTCAGCAGCGCGCACTCGGCCCGGGTGCGGCGCGGTACCACGAGGTCGGCGGCGTACCGGCGCAGCGGCCCGGCGCCGAACTTGGCCCGGGTCGCGGCGACCGCGGCGGACACCAGCCGGCCGGTCAGCACGCTCGCCGCGTGCTTGAGCGCCACCTCCGCGGCGTGGCTGCCGGCGTACCCGGTCAGCGGCGCGAGCACCGGATCGTCGAGCAGCTCGTCGAGCACGGCCGCGAGGTCGGAGGCGGACTCGCCGGAGTACTGCGCCGCCACGTCCTCGGCCAGCGCGGCGCGTTCCGAGGCGTCGGCGCGCAGCCGGCCGAGCCGGATGTACCCGCCGTGGATGCCGTCCTCGACGTCGTGCACCGAGTACGCCACGTCGTCGGCCCAGTCCATCACCTGCGCCTCCAGGCACCGCTGCGCAGGTTCCGCGCCGGCGCGCAGCCAGGTGAAGACCGGCGCGTCGTCGGGGTACGCGCCGAACTTGCGCTGCCCCGGCTGCCGGTACCACGGATATTTCGTGCAGGCGTCGAGCGCGGCGCGGGTGAGGTTGAGGCCCGCGGACGCGCCGCCGGGCCCGATCACCTTGGCCTCCAGCCGGGTCAGTACCCGCAGCGTCTGCGCGTTGCCCTCGAACCCGCCGCAGGCCCGCGCCAGCTCGTCCAGGACGTCCTCGCCGTTGTGCCCGAACGGCGGGTGGCCCAGGTCGTGCGCCAGGCCCGCGGTGTCGGTGACGTCCGGGTCGCAGCCCAGCCGCCCGCCGAGGTCCCGGGCGATCTGGGCCACCTCCAGCGAGTGGGTGAGCCGGGTCCGCAGGAAGTCGTCGCCACCGAAGGTGCCGGCTCGGGCAGCTTCGCCCGCCAACCCGGCGCCTCCGCCTGCGGTGTGCACCTGGGTCTTGGCGGCCAGCCGCCGGAACGCGGCCGAATGCAGCACGCGGGCCCGGTCGTGCTGGTATGCGGTGCGCTCGTCGCCGGCCGGCAGGACCCGGGTGTCCTTGGGCGGTTCGTCGACGTAGCGTTCGGTGTCCGGATCAGTCTGCGCCATCGGGTTGGATGCTATCCGGCCCGGCCGGTTCCTCGTCGCGGGCGCGGAGGACCGGCGCCAGGATGACCCGGACCGCGGCGGCGATCGGGATCGCCATCAGCGCGCCGACCAGCCCGAGCACGCTGCCCCCGAGCAGCGCGGCGAGCAGCACCGCCAGCGCCGGCATCTGCACCGAGTTGCGCATCACCCGCGGCGCGATGAAGTAGTTCTCGAACTGCTGGTACAGCGCGAAGAACGCGATCACCAGGATGGTCTGCGGCCACAGGTTCGAGGTGGCGAACGCGACGATGACGCAGACAATCGCGCCCAGTGCCGCGCCGACCATCGGGATCAGGTCGGTGATCGCGACCCAGAAGGCGAGCGGCAGCGCGAACGGTATCCGCAGCGCCTCCAGCGCGATGAACGTCGCCACGCCGGCGATCGCCGAGATGATCAGGTTGCCGATCATGTAGGCGCCGACCTTGTCGATGACGATGTTCACGGCCTCGTTGACCGCCCGGCGGCGCCGCTTGGGGAACAGCCGGACCAGGCCGCGCCGCAGCCGCGGCAGGTCGACCATGAAGTAGATCGTCAGGGCGAGGATCAGCAGGGTGGACAGCAGCGCGCCGAGGAACCGCTGGCCGAACGACAGGGCCTGGTGGCCGAGCTTCGCCGGTACCGTGCGGGCGAAGTCCTCGATGCTCTTCTGCAGGTTGAACCGGTCTTCCAGGCTGCGCAGGCTCGGTGAGTGCGCGCGCAGGCCGTTGACGTATCCCCCACCAGCCGGTTACCCTGCCGGATCAGCGGGGGCAGGAACGCCAGCAGGAACACGCCGAGCACGACCACGAAGGCGAACAGGATAATGGCGACCGCCTGACCCCGCCTGACCCGCCGCTGGATGAGCCAGCGCACCGCGGGGTCGAGACTGACCGCGATGAACACCGCGATGAGCACCTGTACCAGGATGTCGGTCACCAGGAGGACCGCGCGGTAGGCGAGGAAGACGGTCAGCACGCCGAGCGCGCCGGCCACGCCCCACCGGTACACGGTGCGGGGGCTGACCGGCTCGGCGACCAGTTCCTCGTCGGCCCGCCGCACCTCGGCGCGCAGGTTCTCGTCGCTGGTGCGGCTGGTGGTCATGTCGGGCCGCGCAGTATGCAGAACTCGTTGCCCTCCGGGTCGGCCAGCACCACCCAGCTGACCGACCGGCTCTGCCCGATGTCCACGTGCCGCGCGCCCATGTCGAGCAGCCGCTCCACCTCGGCGTCCTGGTCGCTCGGGGTCAGGTCGAGGTGCAGCCGGTTCTTGCCGTCCTTGGGATCGGGTACGGCGAGGAAGCACAACTGCGGATACAGGTCCTCCTTGGCGCCGATGACCAGTTCGTCAGGCGCCTCGGAGAGGACCTGGAAGCCGAGCACCTCGGCCCACCAGTGGCCGAGCCGGACCGGGTCCAGCGCGTCCACGACGACCTGCGACCACCGGCTGCCCATACATGTACCTCCCGCGACCGCGACGTGTCGCTCAGGTTACGACATCGCGACGGGTTATGACATTGCCGCCCGGCCCGCCTCCAGCCGGCTCACCGGTACCCGGAACGGCGAGCAGGACACGTAGTCCAGCCCGGCGTCGTGGAAGAAGTGCACCGAGTCCGGGTCGCCGCCGTGCTCGCCGCAGACACCGATCTTCAGCTCCGGCCGGGTCGCGCGGCCCTCCTCGACGGAGATGCGCACCAGCCGGCCGACGCCCTCGGCGTCCAGCGACTCGAACGGGGACACGCCGAAGATGCCCAGTTCCAGGTACCGGGAGAAGAACGAGCCCTCCACGTCGTCGCGGGAGAAGCCCCAACCCATCTGGGTCAGATCGTTGGTGCCGAAGGAGAAGAAGTCCGCCGAGGCGGCGATCTGACCGGAGGTCAGCGCGGCCCGGGGCACCTCGATCATGGTGCCGATCGGGATGCCGGCCACGCCGTCCAGCTTCTCGATCTCCGCCCGTACCGACTCCAGCTCCTGCACGGCACCCACCAGCGGCACCATGATCTCCGGCCGCGGGTCGCCACCGGCGGCGCGCACCGCGGCGGCAGCTTCGGCGATCGCCTTGACCTGCATGTCGAACAGCCCCGGAATCACCAGGCCGAGCCGGACCCCGCGCAGGCCGAGCATCGGGTTCTGCTCGTGCATCCGGCGCACCGCGGTCAGCAGCTCGGCGTCGTGCCCCGGGTCCTCGCCCCGCGCCTCGGCGAGGGCGACCTTCACCGACAGCTCCTCCAGCGACGGCAGGAACTCGTGCAGCGGCGGGTCGATCAGCCGGATCGTCACCGGGAAACCGGACATCGCGCTGAGGATGCCTTCGAAGTCCTTGCGCTGCAAGGGAAGCAGCGCGTCGAGGGCGGCCTGCCGCTGGTCGTCGCTGGACGCCAGGATGAGCGCCTCGACCAGTTCGCGCCGCTCGCCGAGGAACATGTGTTCGGTGCGGCACAGGCCGATGCCCGCGGCGCCGAACCGCCGCGCCCGCGCCGCGTCCTCCGGGGTGTCCGCGTTGGCCCGCACGCCGAGGCGGCGCTTGGCGTCGGCGTGCCGCAGCAACCGGTCGACCGCGGCCACGAGCGTATCGTCACCGATCTCACCGGTCTCGAAGTAGCGCACCACCGGCGACGGCTGTACCGGTACCTCGCCGAGGTAGACCTTGCCGCTGGTGCCGTCGATCGAGATGACGTCACCCTCGCGTACCGCCTGACCGTCCACAGTGAACTGTCCACTGTGGCCGTTGACCTCGATGGCGTCGGCACCGCACACGCAGGTCTTGCCCATCCCGCGCGCGACCACGGCGGCGTGGCTGGTCTTGCCGCCGCGTGAGGTCAGGATCCCTTGCGCGGCAATCATTCCGGGCAGGTCGTCGGGGTTGGTCTCGCGGCGTACCAGGATCACCTTGTCACCGGCGGCGGCGCGCTCGGCGGCCCGGTGGGAGTCGAACACCACCTTGCCGACGGCGGCACCCGGCGAGGCGGCGATCCCGCGGGCGAGCACCTCGGGATCGGTCGACAGGTCGAACGTGGGGAACATCAGCTGCCCGAGCTGGGCACCGCGGACCCGCCGCAGCGCCTCGTCCTCGTCGATGACGCCCTCATCGGTGAGCTGGCTGGCGATGATGAACGCGGCGGCCGCGGTGCGCTTGCCGACCCGGGTCTGCAGCATCCACAGCTTGCCGCGCTCGATGGTGAACTCGATGTCGCACAGGTCCTTGTAGTGGCCTTCGAGCGTGCTCATGATGCGCATCAGCTCGTCGAAGCTGGCCTTGTCGAGGCGCTCCAGCTCGTCGAGCGGGATCGTGTTGCGGATGCCGGCGACGACGTCCTCGCCCTGCGCGTTGGACAGGTAGTCGCCGTAGACGCCCTGGTGCCCGGTGGCGGGGTCGCGGGTGAAGGCGACGCCGGTGCCCGAGTCGGGGCCGAGGTTGCCGAACACCATCGCGACCACGTTCACCGCGGTGCCGAGGTCGGCGGGGATGCGCTCCTGGCGGCGGTACAGCACGGCGCGCTCGGCGTTCCACGACCGGAACACGGCCTGGATCGCGAGGTTCATCTGCTGCCGCGGGGCCTGCGGGAAGTCGGTGCCGGTGTGCTCGGCGAAGATGCGCTTGAACGTGTCGACGAGCTGGTGCAGGTCGGATGCCTCCAGGTCGACGTCCTGCTTGACGCCCTTGCGCCGCTTGGCTTCGTCGATCGCGTGCTCGAACGCCTCACCGGGTACGTCGCAGACGGTCTTGCCGAACATCTGGATCAGCCGGCGGTAGGAGTCCCAGCCGAAGCGTTCGTTCCCGCCGGCCTGCTTCGCGACGCCGTGCACGGACTCGTCGTTGAGACCGATGTTGAGGACGGTCTCCATCATGCCGGGCATGGAGAACTTGGCGCCGGACCGGACGGAGACGAGCAGCGGGTCGGCCGGGTCGCCGAGCCGGCGGCCCATCTTGTCCTCCAGCGCGGACAGGTGCTCGTCGATCTCCTCCGCGAGGCTGCGCGGCTCGCTGCCGGTGGTCAGGAAGGCACGGCACGCCTCGGTGGTGATGATGAACCCCGGAGGTACCGGTAGCCCGAGATTGGTCATCTCGGCCAGGTTCGCCCCCTTACCGCCGAGCAGGTCCTTCATGTCCTTGTTGCCCTCGGCGAAGTCGTACACGTACTTCTCAGTCGCCACCGTGGCCTCCCATATGCCCTCGTACCACGGGAACCGTATGCCACAACTGTGACCACGCGCACGCCGGGGTCACCCGAACCGGCCCTGGGAGCGCTCTCAGCATCCGGCCGGCAAAGGGGCGCCGCGGCGCGACGCCCCCTCCCGCAGCCTCCGGCTCACCCCACGGGCGCCAGCTCCGGCTCAGTCGCCGGGCGCTGCACCACCGGGGGTACCGGTGCCGTGCGCTCCCGCAGGAACCGCGGCGCCCACCAGTTCCACCTGCCCAGCAAGGTCATCAGCGACGGCAGCACCACCGCCCGGATGATCGTCGCGTCGATCAGGATCGCCGCGGCGAGCCCGACGCCGAGTTGCTTCATCTCCAATGTGGACAGTGTGCCGAAGATGGCGAACACCCCGACCATCACGACCGCCGCGCTGGTCACCACGCCGGCCGATCGGGTGATGCCGCTGGCCACCGCCTCCCGGTTGGGTACCCCCTGGCGCACCGCCTCACGGATCCGGCTCACCACGAACACGTGATAGTCCATGGACAGCCCGAACAGCACCACGAACAGGAACAGCGGCAGCCACGAGACGACACCGTGGTTGGACCTGAAGTCCAGCAGCTTCTCCGCCCAGGTGTGCTGGAACACCAGCACCAGCAGGCCGTACGCGGCGCCGACCGACAGCATGTTCAGCACGATCGCGGTCGCGGCCACCACCACCGAGCGGAACGTCCACGCCATCACCAGGAACGTCAGCAGCAGCACGAAACCGACGACCAGGGGCAGGCTCTGCTTGACGTGCTCGGAGTAGTCGGTGGTACCCGCGATCTCGCCGGTCACCGCATACTGCGCGCCGGACACCATGCCGACCGTCGCCGGTACCAGGTCGGTGCGCAGCCGGTCGAGCGACCGCTTCGCGTCCGCCGTGCCGGGCACCACCGGGGTACCGATGTCGAGCAGCGTCACGGTGCGGTCCGGCGACACGGTCACCTTCGGCCGCTGGTCGTGCGCGAACAGCGGATCCGTTGCCGTGCGGGCGCTCAGGTCGGCCAGCGCCTTCTGCACCGCCGGCTGTTGCGACGGCTGCGCCTTGACCACGACGACGTGCTCGGTGCCCGTGCTGGGGAACGCCTTCGTCATCCGGTCGTAGCCCTGCATCACCGCGGTGCTGCGCGGCACGTCCTGGATGCCGGTCAGCTTCAGCGTCATGCCCGCGGCGGGTACCGCCAGCGCCAGCAACGCACCGGCGGAAATCACCAGAGTCACCACCGGGTACTTCAGCGCCGGCCGCAGCACCGCCGACCAGAAGCGCGGCCGCGCCGCGGTACCGTCAGCGCCCTGCCGGGCCGCGGTCAGCCGCCACAGGAACGGGATCCGCGGGCGGTCGACCCACCGGCCGAGCTTGGCCAGCAACGCCGGCAGCACGGTCAGCGAACCGAGTACCGACACCGCGACCACGAGGATGGAACCCACCGCGAGCGAGGAGAAGATGTTGTCTCCGGCGAGGAACATGCCGGCCATCGAGATGATGACCGCCACACCCGACACGACAACCGCACGGCCGGAGGTGGCCGCCGCAATCTCCACCGCGTCAAGGTGTCCGGCACCGCGCGCCCGCTCCTCGCGTTCCCGGCGCAGATAGAACAGTGAGTAGTCGATGCCGACCGCCATCCCGATCAGCAGGATGACACTGTTGACCGAGTCCTGTGCCGGAATCAGGTGCGACGCCAGCGCCGACAACCCGATCGCCGCGCCGACCGCCGACAGGGCCAGCAGCACCGGTACCCCGGCGGCGATGAGTGCGCCGAAGGCCACCAGCAGAATCAACAGGGTCACCGGCAGGCTGAACATCTCGGCGCGCTGGAAGTCCTTGCCCACGGTCGCGTCCAGCGCCTTGGCGATGGAGGCGTAGCCGACCTCCTCGACGCGCAGCGCCGGATAGTCCTTCTGCGCGGCGGCTGTCGCGTCCAGCAACGGCTGCACGCGATCGGATGCGGTCTTCGGGTCACCGCTCATCGACACCGGTACCATCAGCGTCGTGCCGTCCGGTGACGGTACCGGATCCCCGACCTTGCTCACGGCCGGCAGCACCCGCAGCCGCGCCACGGCGTCGGCCGCCGCGGTCTTCGCGGCGCCGCGGTCCAGCGCACCGGACCGTGCGCTGATGAGCACCCGCTCGACCGACGGGTCCTTCGGGAAGTTACCGTCCTTGATGAGCTGCTCCGCGCGGCCGGTCTCGCCGACGTTGCCGGAGTTCTGGGCCTGGTTCGTACCGGCCATGTTGCCCACGACGATGGCCGCGGTCACGAACACCACCCACAGCGCCATGGCGCGCCACGGATGTGTCGCGCTCCAGCGCGCGATCCTCACGGTGAGTGGCTTGCGCTCCACTGTCGTCATCTCGTCCCCTTGTATCGGCAGCGTCGAAACCGACGTTAGGGATCCCGGCGGGCACGGACATCCGGGCTCGCACCTGACCGGTCCCTGAGGGGGCCAGCCGGTGCGGGGCCGTAGGGATAACCGGATTGCGCGCGTGGCGCGGCCGATGCTTGTGGTGATTGCGCCCGTTGTGCGGCGGCGCTTCATCGTCCGTACGGTGGACCGCGACCCTTAAGGGTCAGCCGCCGGAGTCACCGATCTCGGCGCCCTCGGGGACCGTGTCGTCGTCCCGACCGGACAGCCAGCCGTCGGGCAGATGCACCCGGCCCGGTGCGTTGGTGCGGCCGCGCGGCGTGCCGAGGATCTCCACCGGGTACGGCGCGTCGGCGTCCAGCTTCCCGAGCAGATCGTCAAGCTCGGCGAGCGTCGACGTCATCGCCAGCGCGCGGCGCAACGCCGCGCCGACCGGAAAACCCTTGAGATACCACGCCACGTGCTTGCGGAAGTCGGTGCACCCCGCCTGCTCGTCACCCAGCCACTCCCCCAGCAGTACCGCGTGCCGCCGCATCGTTTCCGCAACCTCACCGAGGTTCGGCAGCAGCCGTTGCGACCGGCCCGCGAACGCCGCGGCCAGATCGGCGAACAGCCACGGCCGCCCGAGGCACCCCCGGCCGACCACGACACCGTCGACGCCGGTCTCCCGCACCATCCGCAGCGCGTCGTCGGCCTCCCACAGGTCCCCGTTGCCGAGTACCGGGATGTCCAGCGCCTGCTTCAGTTTCGCGATCGCGTTCCAGTCGGCGACGCCCGCGTACCGCTGCGCCGCGGTGCGACCGTGCAACGCCACCCAGGCGACCCCGGCGTCCTGGGCGATCCGGCCGGCGTCGAGGTGGGTGAGGTGGTCGTCGTCGATGCCCACGCGCATCTTGACGGTGACCGGCATGGTGCCCGCCGCCCGGACGGCCGCGGTGACGATGCGGGCGAACAGGTTGCGCCGCCACGGCAGCGCCGCGCCGCCACCCTTGCGGGTCACCTTGGGTACCGGACAGCCGAAGTTCAGGTCGACATGGTCGGCGAGGTCCTCGTCGACCACCATGCGTACCGCGTCGGCCACGATGTCCGGGTCGACCCCGTAGAGCTGCAGGCTGCGTGGCCGCTCGTGCGCCGTGAAGGCGACCATGCGCAGCGTCTTCCGGCTGCGCTCGACGAGCGCGCGGGTGGTGACCATCTCGCACACGTACAGGCCCGCGCCGTGCTCGCGGCACAGCTGCCGGAACGCCACGTTCGTGATGCCCGCCATCGGCGCGAGCACCACCGGCGGATCCACGGGGTACGGGCCGAGGCGCAGGGTCACGTCTCCGAGTCTAGAGTCGGGGTGTGGCTCACTCCGATCCGGTTTGTGATCTCGCGCACGGTATCGGCGAGGCTTCGCTCGACGGGCGCACGCTCGTCGCCGTCTTCGCGTCGCCGGTCGCCGGGTACCTCCTGCACTTCGGGCACCACCTCGGCTTCCGCACGGTACTCGTCGATCCCGTACCGGTGGCCGACCAGGTGGCGGCCGACCAGGTGGCTTCCGCGCTCGATCCGTCCTTTGTGGACGGTACCGCCGACGTCGTGGTCACCGACCACGACCGGCCCGAGCTCGGTTCCCTGCTCCAGGCGGCCTTGGCGCTGCCCGCCCGCTGGATCGGCGTGATGGGCAGCATCCGGCACACCGCGCCACACGTCGCCGCGTTGCGGTCACTGGGTACCAGCGAGGCGGACATCGCCCGGGTACACCGGCCGATCGGCCTGAACATCGGCTCGCACACGCCGCCCGAGATCGCCGTCGCCACCCTGGCCGGGCTGCTCGCCGACCGCTCCGGCCGGCCGGGCGGGTTCGCGTTCTGACGGGCCGCGTCCCCGCCGCCGCGTCCCCGCCGCCGCGTCCCCGCCGCCGCTTTCGAAATCTTGGACGCGGCTACCCCCTGCAAGGGGTACTGGCGTCCAAGATCTCGCGGTTATCCACAGGGGCTTATCCGAGGGTGGCGGCGCCGGTACCCTCTGGCGTGTGAGCGGGAACCAGAGCAGCAGCGACGGCACTCCGGGCTGGTTGAGCGACTACCAACCGATCGAAGTCGACGTGTCGACGCTGGAGCGGTTCGCCAAGGCGCTGCAGGACGAGGTCGACCTCAACCTCAAGCCGCACATGGCCGGCATCTTCGACGGGCTCGACCCGGCGACCTCGCCGTTCGGCCACAAGCGGGACTTCCTGGAGTTACAGGACGCCTGGTACACCTACGGCACCCGCAAGGCCCAGACGATGAACGTCGTGCAGCACTTCGCCGACGCGACCACCCAACTGGCCGAGGCCGCGCGGATCCTCGCCGCCAACTACCGCACCAGCGACCGGCTCGCCGCCACGCGACTGTCCGACGTCCAAGGCGCGCTGAGCCAGGCGGAGCACCCGGAGGGGAGCGCCTGATGCAGATCAACGACAACAGTGGCGAAGGCGGTACCACCGACTGGTCCACCAAGACGGTCGCCCAGATGTGGCAGATGATCGCCGACCACCGCCAGGACATCGGGTACGTCCAGGCCGCCGCGTGGGATCGCACCCGGGAACTCGTCGACCATCACATGAGCCGGCTGCGCGCGTACCGCGAAGACCTGGCGAACACCTGGAACCCGGCCACCAGCCCGGCCGCGGCGGCATACTTCGCCAAGGTTGACGAGTTGATCGATTCGATGACGACTGTCTGCGACACCTCCGCATCGACCGGCGCAGGGTTGTCCCACGTGAACGCCTCGCTCGCCGAGGCGCGGATAGCGCTGGAACCGCTGCACCAGCAATGGGCCGCCAACCAGTCGAAGATGGACGCCTACGACCGGGCGGTTCAGTCGGGACACGACGACGGCACGGTACAGGCAGGGTGGGGTGGGCCGGCGTTCCGAATCCAGCAGCAGCAGTTGCACCAGCAGGCCCAGACGATCATGTCGAAGTTGGGCTCACAGACGCTGGAAGGCGTACGGGCAATGACCCCACCTCCCGAGTACCAACCGCCGCAGCTGATCGACCCGCCGTCCAGCTGGCGCGTACCGTCCCCGTCGTCGAGCGGTTCCGGCGGAGGTGACTCCAGCGCATCGCACACATTCTCTGCCCCGTCGACGCCCAGCGGCGGCCCGGTACTGTCCGTAGCACCGTCCGCACCGCCCGGGAGGCCGCTTCCTCCGCCCTCCGGATCCCCCGGTCCTCCGGGCGGCCCAACACCGGTGCCGCTGCTGGTTCCTCGCCCAGTCGAGCACCCACCAGTCGGCAGGATCATCGGCCCGCCCGGACCCGGCATAGGCGACCCCGTCGATCCGACGGCCCGTCGGGTCCCGAACAGTGAAAGCCCATTCGGCGGGCCTCGCCGTGCCCTGCCGCCCGGTGGAGTCATCGGTGGCACGCCGTTCGACGGCGTTGAACCCGAGCGTCTCCCGGCTGCTGGTGGCCTACGTGCCACCGCGCCGGGCGGGGTGATCGGACCAACCACCGGCCGCGAGACCGAGGGCATGTTCGCACCCGGCGTGGCCGGCGATGGCCGAACGGGAGACCAGCGTCGCGGACATCGCAACCACGCGTACGACAGCGACGAGTACTGGCCGGTCCATCGCGGTGTGCGACCGGTTATCGAGCCCGGTCCCGAACCGGTCCACGACCCCGGGCCGATCCTCGGACCGCACCCGTGAACCGACCGCTCCAGCGGCTCCTCGCCGCCGCCATCGGGCTCCTGCTCCCCCTACTCATCCCTGGAGTTCCCGCCCACGCCGACAGCATCCGCGACGCGGAATGGCACCTGACCTATCTAGACATGGCTCACGCTAGGCAGGTCAGCGAAGGCGACGGCATCACGGTTGCGGTGGTCGACAGCGGTATCAACGGCAATCACCCTGACCTGGAAGGCAACGTCCTTCAGGGCACCAGCATGGTGCCTGGTCATCCTGGCAACGGCTGGGAGGACACCGACGAACACGGCACTGCCATGGCTGGCGACATCGCCGCTCACGGGCATGGAGGTTCAGGTGTCCTTGGCATCGCACCTCGGGCAAAGATCCTTCCGCTTCAGGTCAATTCCGGGACACATCTTGCCGATTCAGACGTGGTCGCTGCTGCCATCGACGAAGCCGTCAGGCGGAATGCCAGGGTCATTTCAATGTCCATCGGCGACCTCGCTGGCTCCTCCGCGCTGCAGGCTGCCGTTGAGGATGCGCAGAGGGCCGACGTCGTGGTAGTCGCTGCCATGGGTAACAGGCCGAAGGCGACGCGGGTGTCCTGTCCAGCGTGCTACCACGGCGTTGTCGCCGTCGGGGGCGTGGACCGCACCGGCAACCTTGCCGCCGTCTCGATAACTGGGCCGCAGATGCTCGTCTCGGCGCCAGCTGTGGACATCGAGTCGTTGACCGTACACAGCGGCTATTCGGCGGGCTCCGGGACCAGTGACGCCGCCGCGATCACGGCCGGGGTTGTGGCGCTCATTCGGAGCAAGTACCCGAAAATGTCGGCTGTCGATGTCATACACCGGCTCACCGCCACCGCCACCGATAAAGGCCCCAAAGGTCGTGACGACCAGTACGGTTACGGAATCGTGAACCCTTACGCCGCCCTCACCGCCGACGTCCCCTCCGTCGACCCCACCGCCAGCCCGAGCACCAGCGCCGCAACCCCCAGTCCCAGCGCGCCCCCCGCCGCCACCGGCAACAAGTCGGCCGGTATCGCCGTCGTCGTGCTGTTCGTCGCCGTCGCGGTACTGGCGATGATGTGGATCCGGCGCGCGGCAGCCCGCTACCGGCGCCGGATCCACGACGACAACTAGCAGCCCGGCAGCCGGTCGAGGAGGTACCGCTCCACCTGGTCGAGCGGGATCCGCTCCTGCGCCATGCTGTCCCGGTCCCGTACCGTGACCGCGTCGTCCTGCAACGTGTCGAAGTCGACGGTGACGCAGAACGGGGTACCGATCTCGTCCTGGCGACGGTACCGCCGGCCGATCGCCTGCGCGTCGTCGAACTCGACGATCCAGCGCCTGCGCAGATCGGCGGCGAGGGAACGCGCCTTCGGCGACAGTTCCGGGTTGCGCGACAGCGGCAGCACCGCCACCTTCACCGGGGCCAGCCGCGGATCGAACCGCATGACGGTGCGCTTGTCGACGCCGCCCTTGGTGTTCGGCGCCTCGTCCTCGTCGTAGGCCTCCAACAGGAACGCGAGTACCGCACGGGTCAGGCCGGCCGCCGGTTCGACGACGTACGGTACCCAGCGCTCGCCCTTGTCCGGGTCGAAGTACGACAGGTCGACGCCGGAGTGCTTGGTGTGCGTCGTCAGATCGAAATTGGTCCGGTTGGCGATGCCCTCAAGTTCGGCAAACTCGGTGCCGCCGAACTGGAAGCGGTACTCGATGTCGACGGTCCGCTTCGAGTAGTGCGAGAGCTTCTCCTTGGGGTGCTCGTAGTACCGCAGGTTCGCCTCGGACAGGCCCAGGCCGGTGTACCAGTTCCAGCGCTCGGCGAGCCAGTACTCGTGCCACTTCTCGTCGGTGCCCGGCTCGACGAAGTACTCCATCTCCATCTGCTCGAACTCGCGGGTGCGGAAGATGAAGTTGCCCGGGGTGATCTCGTTGCGGAAGCTCTTGCCGGTC
Source organism: Actinomycetota bacterium (assembly GCA_005885555.1). Taxonomy (GTDB): domain Bacteria; phylum Actinomycetota; class Actinomycetes; order Mycobacteriales; family Micromonosporaceae; genus AC-43. The sequence continues at coordinate 3,381 of VAWN01000087.1, read as the reverse complement.
TGCGCGATGCCGAACGGCGGCTTCTTGCGCGCGGAGGTCATCACGTTGGCGAAGTTGACGAAGATGCCCTGTGCGGTCTCCGGCCGCAGGTAGTGCAGGCCCTCGTCGCTCTCCACCGGGCCGAGGTACGTCTTCATCAGGCCGTTGAACATCCGCGGCTCGGTGAAGCTGCCCTTGTTGCCGCAGTTGGGGCAGTTGACCTCGGCGAGGGAGGTCGGCGGCCGGCCGTGCTTGGCCTCGAACGCCTCCTCCAGGTGGTCGGCGCGGAACCGCTTGTGACACGACTGGCACTCGGTGAGCGGGTCGACGAACTCGGCGAGGTGGCCGGACGCCTTCCACACATCGGTCGCCAGGATCACCGCGGAGTCGATGCCGACGATGTCGTCGCGCTGCTGGACCATCGACTTCCACCACTGCCGGCGGACGTTCTCCTTCAGCTCCACACCCAGGGGGCCGTAGTCCCAGGCCGAGCGGGTTCCGCCGTAGATCTCGCTGGAGGGGTACACGAAGCCCCGCCGCTTGGCGAGGGATACGACGGAGTCGATGCGGTCAGCGGCCATGGGATCCTCCTGGGGTACGCCGCCGGCTGGCTGTCGGCGGTGGTCCGCACCGTCGCGGACAGACGTACGGGTCAACGCTCACCCCGAGGCTACGGTTACCGCCCCGGGGCCGGCACCAGATTACTCGCCGCCGCAGATCCGCAGCGCCGCCGGTTGGCCCTCCTCGACCAGGGCCAGCGTGGGGTGGCGGAGGCCACCGTCGTCCCCCTCGACCTCGGCCGGTACCAGCAGCTCGCTGCCCCGGATCGACGGCGACCCGACGGAGAACCGGGTGATCCGCGGCCGGGCGCGCTCCCGCGCGGTGTATTCGCTGAGACTCATGGTGCCCCGCAGCGAGTCGCACAGCAGGCGGTATGCGCTGCCGTACGCCTGGGCCTGCAGGTTGCCCAGGTACTGCCGGGTGACCGCGACCGCCTCGGTCTGCAGCGCGTTGCTCCGGTTGACCACCAGCGCGCCGATGCCGACCGCCGCGCCGCCGCAGCACAGCACGAGCAGCGCCGCGCCGACGCCGAGCCCGATCCACAGCCGCTTGCGGTCGCGCTCGGTGGGCGGTGCGGCGAACGGCGCCTGCACGCCGGGACCGGGCGGGGGTGGCGGAACGGGGGTCGTCACGCCAGGTCGCTTCCGGTCGTCTTGACCGCGCCGCCCGGCTCGGCCTGGGCCAGCACCTCGAACGCCGACGGCTCGTCCAGCGACCCGGCCAGCCACCGCGTCGCGTGCACCTTCACCTCGTACGCCGACAGGGCCCGGCGGTATGCACCGACCGACTCCCACTCGGTGACCAGCGTCCACCGGGTCGGGTCGTCGTACCCGCGGCCGAGCTGCCCCCGCAGGTATCCCGGCCGGGCACCGAGGGCCGCGAGGGCCGCGGCCGCGCCGGCCCGGAACTGCGCGTCGTCACCCTCGACGAGGAACCGGTTCACGACGAGCACGACGACTCCTGTTAGATGGGCACATGGAACGGCTGGCCAGAGTTAACCGTACCCAGGCGTTTCTCAGCGTGCTCGCCCTGGTGCTGGTCGGGCTGTTCGCGCCCGGGTGGTACGGCGCGGTGCTGCTGTTCGCCCTGGTCGCCGCGCTGCTGGTGGTGCTGGTTCGGACGGCCCCGGTCACCCGGCCGGGTGTCATCGCGGTCCGCCTGCTGATCCTCGCCGGTGTCGCACTGATCGCGGTATACAAGATCCTCTGACACTGTACGAGCATGAAGCTCTATGCCGACACCCCGGGCCGGCGGACGTGGCAGCTCGTCACGGACCTGTTCGTCGTCGCCTGGCTCTGGTTCTGGATCTGGCTCGCGGTCAAGCTCTACCACCTGGTCGGCACCCTGGCGGTGCCCGGACAGAAGCTCACCGGTGCCGGCGACGGCATGGCCAACGGGCTCGCCGACGCGGGTTCGAAGGTGCACCGGGTACCCGTCGCCGGCGACTCGCTGGCCGAACCGTTCACGAGGGCCGCCGACGCCGCCCGGTCCATCGCCGACGCGGGCCGGGCGGAACAGCACACGGTGCACCAGCTGGCGTGGGTACTGGCGCTGCTTCTGCTGTCGGTACCCCTGGCGGTTGTGTTGTTGGGCTGGCTGCCACTACGGGTGCGCTGGGTGCGGCGCGCAAGTGCCGCGGCGCTGGCCACCGACGACCTGCTCGCGCTGCGCGCGCTGGCGCACCAGCCGCTGCGGCGCCTGTCCACAGTGGACAGTGACCCGGTCGGCGCATGGCGCCAGGGCGACCCGGAGACCGTGGCCGCCCTGGCTGCCCTGGAACTGCGCCGGTTGGGCGTGCGAGGTCAGAGGCGGCGCCGCACATCCTCCACAGTGGACGGTCCGGCGGCGTAGTGGGCGACCCATTCGCCGGGCAGGTCGGCGGTCGGCAGGATGCCCTCCTCCAGGAAGGTGTACCGGCCCTCGGTGACCCGCTTGGCGACCCGCGCGTCGAGCGCGTCGGTGTTGTCCCACAGCGCGGTGAACAGCGCCTCGATCCGGCGGCGGGACTGCTGGCAGAACAGCTCCGCCAGCTCCCGGCCGGCCGGGTCGGCTTCGCTGCGCGCCCGTACGCAGGTGGCCGCCATCGCGAACAGCTCCGCCCCGATGTCCACCACGCGGCCGAGGAACCCCTGCTTGCGTTCCATCTTTCCGCGCCAGCGGGCCATCGCGTAGAAGGTCTCGCGGGACAGCTTGCGGGAGGCCCGCTCGATGTAGCGGACGTGCCGGGCCAGCGGCCCGAACTCGGCATAGGCGCCCGGCACCTGCCCGCGACCCACGGTCAGCGTGGGCAGCCAGCGGGCGTAGAACCCACCGGCCTTCGCGCCCGCGCGAGCCTTGCGACCGAACGAGGCGTCCGGGTCGATGATGTCGCCGGCCACCGACAGGTGCGCGTCGACCGCCTCGCGCGCGATGAACAGGTGCATGATCTCGGTCGAGCCCTCGAAGATCCGGTTGATCCGCAGGTCGCGCAGGATCTGCTCGGCCGCGATCCCCTTCTCGCCACGGGCGGCCAGCGACTCGGCCGTCTCGAACCCGCGACCGCCGCGGACCTGGATCAGCTCGTCGGCCACCAGCCAGGCCATCTCCGAGCCGAACAGCTTGACCAGTGCCGCCTCGATCCGGATGTCGTTGCGGTCGTCGTCGGCGAGCAGGCAGCACAGGTCGAGCATGGACTCCAGGCCGTACGTGGTCGCCGCGATGAACGCGATCTTCTTGGCCACCGCCTCGTGCCGGGCGACCGGCAGGCCCCACTGCACGCGCTCGGTACCCCACTGGCGGGCGATCGACAGGCACCACTTGGCGGCACTGACGCACATCGCGGGCAGCGACAGGCGGCCGGTG
>VAWN01000135.1 GCA_005885555.1 Actinomycetota bacterium | reverse complement strand
GCTCGGGCCGGTCGGTCGAGGACGATTACCGTGTCGGCGCGGGCGAGCCGGATCGCAGGGTTGAGGCGTTATTGCCTTCGATGATCCACCGGTCGGCAGCGACCATGTCCCGTTGCAGGGCCGCGAATCCGTCGAGCGAGGTGGGGTTCCAAGCGCGCAGCGGAATGGCTTGGTGGCTTCCAGGTCGGCGCACGTTTTGTCGCACCCGGCTGGCATGGTGTCGGGCATGGCGAAGACGCAGTACTACACGGCGACGAGCGTTGACGGCTACATCGCGGATGCGGACAACTCGCTCGACTGGCTCTTTGAGGCAGATTCGGGCCGCGACGGCAGCCCCTTCGAGTCCTTCTTCGCCGATGTCGGCGCCTTCGCCATGGGTGCGACGACCTACGAGTGGGTGTTGGAGCACGAGTCGTTGCTCGACCATCCGAACAAGTGGGCGTCGTTCTACGGCGACGTTCCGGCCTGGGTATTCACCCACCGCCACCGGCCGGTCGTCCCCGGTGTGAGGCTAAGTTTCGTGTCCGGGGACGTGCGGCCGGTGCACGCGGCGATGGCCTCCGCGGCGCGCGGCAAGAACCTCTGGATCGTCGGTGGCGGCGAGTTGGCCGGCGGGTTCGCTGACGCGGGCCTGCTCGACGAGTTGATCCTTGGGGTGGCGCCGGTGACGCTCGGCGCGGGAGCGCCGCTGCTTCCTCGCCGGCTGACCTCCTCGCGGCTGTCCCTGACCGACCTGCGGAGAAACGGCGAGTTCGCCTATCTCACCTACGCGGTGGGCCCGAATAGGTACCGCATCCGAGCTACTGGCGTCGGCACGACCACTGAGCGGCCGCGTTATAGACGGTAGGCCGCGGTCGGCGGCAAAGTAGTGCGTCGAACCGGACACCGCTGCAAGCCGATCGGGCGAGCGGCACGTGCGACCGAGCGGTCGCTCCCATGATCGATCAAGGGCGTGCCTTCGCTGAGTGTTGGGTTAGACAACATTCACCCTGGTGATCAGACCGGTCGCCCGAGCGGCCTGATGCCATGGCTTCGCCGGTTCTTGCGGACAGCCACCTGCCAGTCCTGGAAGATCAGCTCATATTGTCCCTTGACTAGTCCCAGAAAGGTATCGATTGCCGGTCCAGCCGACATGCCAAAGGAATTCGGAAAGAGCGAATGTTCGTAGTCATCGAAGACGAGTAGGCCTCCCGGTCGCACGAGTCGCCAGCACATTGCCGCATCTTGAAGGACGTCGAGCACCTCATGCGAGCCGTCGACATAAATGAAATCGTAAGACCCTGCTGCCAAGTACGGCAACAACTGCTGGGAACGGCCGCGGATTTTGACGATCCTTTCCGCGCAGCCAGCCGCCCGGACGTTGTGGTCGAAGTTCGCCTCTTGGCCGGGATAGTCGGCAAAGGGATCGATGCAGATTAGCCGGCTGTTCTCGCCAATGAGCAGGTTCTGCACGATCCAGCATGCGGAGCGGCCTTCGAAGGATCCTATCTCGACAGCCTGTAGTCCTGGTTGTCCGGCGAGGTGTCCAAAATGTCGACGCCAGTGCTCCTCGTGGAAGGAGAACCAGTCCTGGGTGTACCTGCCTGGTGCACTCAGGAGGCTCCGCGGCAACGAGTCGACGACTAGACGATCAATCGTCCTCCGCGTCTGGGTGGTCAGTTCACAGCCATCGACTAGGCGCTGCAGTAGGTCGCGAATCTGGGTACGCCCGTAGGCCAGTCCGGCCTCGGTGATTTGGCCGGCCTGATATCGCAACCCCAGGTCCTCCAACTCGGCCGTCACATCACCCACGATGGCGGGAACCTCCTGCTCGTCAAGAGTCCGCTCCTGGAGCCGCTGGAAACAGTCTAGATAGGAGCTCCGAAACCGGTCGCTCAACACAGCCAGCTGTTGGCGTATCTGTGTTGCCCGAGCCGACGATCTGTGTGGACGAGCGCGGCTCGCATCTTCGCCTGGTTGGTGGATGCCTTTATCGTTGACCGTCATCGGCGTTGTTCTCTCCTCAACCGAATACGACCCTCGCACCATGTGATCGAAGCAGTGGTAGGCCGCCGCAATGCCTGAGATGGCGTACGATTACGCGGACTTAGTGTAACCGGCCATTCCTAGCGTAAGCAGGCAGGCCCGATCATCCATTCGCCTGCCGATCCGGCTACGAACCGCCCCAACGCCGCATCGGTTGCCGCGCCGACAACGATGTGATCGGGATGGGCGGTGATACCGTCGTGGCCGGATGAGGCAACCACGTCAGGCTGCTCCTCAGTGCGGACGGCGGCCACGCGGTCGACGAGCTCGTCGAAGGGGCACCTGGTCGACCGCGCTGCGGAGCCGGACTTCAGGTTCGTGCGGTCGAATACGCGACCAGCGGCAGATGTGCGCGCTGCAGTCCAGTCGTCCGCCGGCTGGTTGGTATGTCGGAGAATTGCGAGCTTCACGGGGGTTTGGTCAAGGTGGGTTCTGCGGGTGGCATCAGGGCGGTGACAGTCATCCGGTCACGGCGAGGAACCTCTCGACCGACCTGGGCGATGCTGTATGCGTTGCTCGCCGGAGCCTGATGTGCACCCGGACCCACCTCCACGCCGCGTGGCGTCGATGATCGGAGATACTTTCACCGTGCGAAGCGACCTCGACCAGATCGAAGCGGCGTTCGTCGGCACGCCACTGGCCGGCCTGCCGATCGGGCATGGCCCGTCGGGCACCGTCCTCGTCGCCGACATCGACCCTAATCGCCTGCACGAGGCATGGCAGGCTGCCGACGCACTGGTGCCGGTCATCGGACGCCGGCCCGTCATGGCCACCGACGATTTCGACGACACGCTGAGGATCCGGCCCGAGCCCGCGCCGGGCCCGTTGGAGTCGGAGTTGCGCGCGTTCGCCGAGGCGGCCGAGTCTTCCGAACCCTGGTTGGCCTACCGCCACTACAGCGAGGACGACGAGGTCGACGAAGGTGAGGTCGAGTACTACGCGCGTGGCATGGCCGGCGTCGACCTGACGGCCCTGGTGTCGAATGTGGCGCTGCCGACTCCGCGCCAGGCGCTGGAGCGGGCGCTGTACGATCGGCTGCTCGCCGACGCCGACCTGTACGCCCGGGTGCTTGGCAGCGTGCGGTTCGTGACGCAGACCGACTACTGGTACACGCCTGCCAGCGTCCTGCTCATGTTGTTGCCCACCAGCGACGTCCGCAGCTCGGGGTACTGGGTGGACTTCTACGGTGCGCTCACCCGGGAGTACCAGCGGACGCTCGCCGAGGTGCTGGCGCAGTGGCGTCACCGGTGGGACGCCCGCCTGGTCGCGTCGTGGGGCACCATGCTGCAGTTCCAGGTGGGTCGTCCCCCGGCACCGGGTGACGAGGCGTGGACCGCGGCCGGCCAGCTCAAGGCGCTCGCCCCGAACCTCGACCTGAGCCGGTGGGAGCTCGCCGTTGCCTTGCCCGCCGGTGACGCCTGGTTCGTGCACAACCGTCCCTGACAAACTCGACCAGGCCATGACCCGCCGAGCTCGGCCGTCGCCTGCGGACCGAGCCGCTCCTTGAGGTCGCGGCCCTAGCTCGCCCGAGCCTGTACCGTTCGGAAACTCGATTTCGGCTACGCCACCTGCTCATACTCGTTGACCAGCCCGTGCA
>VAWN01000132.1 GCA_005885555.1 Actinomycetota bacterium | reverse complement strand
CCCTGGGCGCTGTGCGCGGTGGGACAGGGCGGCGTAGGACCGGGCGCGTGGGACCGGGTCTGTCGAGGCGGACCGCGATGCGGTCGCGAAGGGGGTATCGCATCAGCAGCAGCACCACCGCTAAACCGGTAGAGCGCCTGTATCGAACCGTGCGGTATTCGTCGGGCGTCCGAAGTCGCTGTCTGGGCGGCGCGCTGGCAAGATGGACGGCCTCCATGGCTGGGATATACGACACGAGGGTGGCGTTCCGCGGTTGACGAAGGCGCTGCGGAGGCGTTGATGGAAGCGCTACGGGTTGGCGGGGGCGGGGGCGGGGCCTGACCGCCCGGGCATGGGGTGCGATGGCGGATGCTGGACCGCTCACGTCGTGCAGACCGCTCCGGCGGACAGTGGCACGCGCTGAGGCTGGGCGGGGTTCGTGGATCCGAACAGCCGGTAAGAAGCCGTTCCTGAGCCTCAGATCCGGGCGAGGCGTCTACTGGTGATGCGGATCATTGAACCGCTCCGGGTTCGATCGAGGCTCTGAAGCCCAGGGCCTTTGGTTCAACACCTGTCGAGGTTGTCCAAGATCATGCAGATTCCACGCTGTTCGGGGGTCGGCGGCAGGGCTAGCGTTCGACGCATGAGAGCCGTTTGGAGAGTCGCGGGTATCGGGATTCACCTGTTGTTGATCGCGGCTGCGTTGGTTGCGGTGGTTGTGTGGACCTCGCAGCTGGCTTCCCCGCCCGCGCTACGCGTGGCGGCGGTTGTTCTGGTCGCGGTTCTCTCGATGGTTACGGTTTTTGGTCGGTTGCAGCTGGGTTTCGGTCCGGCAGCCGGATCGGCGGCCGCTTGGATCGTGCGGCTGGTGGCCGTTGTGCTGGCCGGGGTCGGTGTCGCCGAGATGATCCTCGGCTTTGTGGCTGGCGGCTCCCCATCCGAGCAGCATTCCAATGGTTTCCCGCTGGCCGCGGTGGTACTGGCGGTTTACCTCACGGCGTTCCTGGCCGTGACGCGCCGCGATGGCGGTCTTCCGCCTCGGGCGCTACTGACCGGTGTGGGCCTTGGCCTGCTTGCCGCGGCTTTGTTTGCCGGGGCGGTGCCGTTGCTGTGGCCCGAGCTCGTCTTCTGGCTGGGTTTGCTGCTGATCGCGGCGGCTGCGCTGGGAAGTGGGCGGCTGATCCGGCCCGCTGAGGTCGGCGTCCAGGCCGCGCTGCTGGCCACGCTCACGGCGTGCCAGGCGTTGTTCTTCGTGGCGGCGGTTCTCTATTACTACGGGCCTGATGCTTGGATGCCGTATGCCGGCCCCGGACCGCTGACCCTGCAGGGCCAGCTGGAGCAGAACCGGGCGGAGGCGATCGATCCCTATGCGGGCCTGCTGTTCCTCGGCGCGGTGGCCGCAACCGGCCTGACCGTGCAGGCGGTGTACGCGTACCGGCGGTCCCGCGCCGGAACATCCACGATTTCCGTTGGGCCGCAACCAGTCGGGTGATGCGGCAAAACGGAGCTACGTGGATGACGTGATCGGGTGGGCGATGACGCCGCGATTGTCGCGGATCCTCGCGGCGGCGGGGTGCCGCTGGCTTGCTCCCATGGGCAGCGTGTTGGTCGGGTTGTCAACTGGTCGTGCCGGCTAGCCGTTCGGTGGGTATCCAGACGATTTCTATATAGATTGAGTTACGGTCATGTCCCGGAGATACGTGCCCCTTGCCACCCTGCTGGTATCGGCGGGCGCGCTGCTGTTCGCCGCGCAGGTACCCGAGTCCTCGCTGCGCTGGCGGGCCTACGCGATGGTGTTGGTGCTGACGGCGGTGGCCGTCGTGGCGCAGCTTTCGGTGTTCCTCGGACCGGCGGGGGGCCGCAGCGCCCGGCTGGCCCGCGTCGCCGTGTTGACCGTGGTCGCCGTCGACGTGATCGGTGGTATCGCGACCATGCGCGCCGAGGCGCACGTGAACAGCGTGGACCCGCAGGTGCCGGTGGTGTGGACGGTGCTGCTGGCGGTGCACCTGCTGGCCGTTGTGGCGGTTACCAGCCGCCGGTGGTCGGCGGTGTGGCCGGCCGCCGGGACCGGGCTGGTCTTCGGGTCGGCCGCGTTCGGGTTGTGGGGACTGTTGTGCCTGATGCAGCCGGACATCCCGGGCAGTAACGCGCCGACGGTACTTGGTTTGGGGTTGGCGGTGATCGCGGCGGTGTTGTGGCGCCGGCAGCGTGGCGAGTCGGCCCGGCACGGTGTGGTGGCTGGGTTGAGCGCGGCGATGACGGTGGGGTTGCTGTCCGGTGTGCTGATCGATGTGGTGCTGCCACATCTGGGGCGGTGGGTCAGCAGCAGCGCGCCTCCGTTGCACGCGTTCGGGCCGAACGTGCCGCACCGTCTCGTCGATCCGGCGGGGATCCTGATGCTGAGCATCATCATGGCCATCGCGTTGCTCAGCATGGTCGTTCGCCCGGGTCGGCCGGCCCGGATTGGCGAACCGGTACCCGCCGCGTAATCGCACGGATCAGGCTCCACGCACCGACAGCGGGTGTACGGCGTTCGACACGGTGGCTTCGGGAATGGACAGGGCGGCGATGGCGTGGCCTGCCTGCGGCTGGCCGGGACGGATCTGGCCGAAGATGCTCGGCGAGTGGTCAGAGACGGAGCTCGCGGATTCGTACCCGGCGGGTCTTCGGCCGTGGTAGCCGACATGCGGGCCGGGCTGTGGGCGGTGAGGGACTCCAGCGAACGGGCACCCACCGTCGTCCCGTTCGCTGGTGACGCTCGACTTGTCAGCGGGTTAGGGTTGGCCGTGACTATCCGGGTGTCCGCCCGTATCGCCTGTCTGGCCATTGTCGGGGCCGAGGCGATGGCGGTCGCGAGACGGGCGCACGACACGTCGGCGCTGTGGTTCTGGACTGTCTTCCTTGCGCTCCAGATCGTCGGCGTGGTGTGGGCCACCGACCGGCGGTCATCGGTCGCGGTGAGGATGGTTGCCCCGGCCGTGTTGACCGGGGTGACGGTGGCCGCGGTGTGGACCGCGGTCGCGCTCGCGGTCCCGGCGATCGCCGTTGGCGACGCCGCGGCGCTGGTCGCGATTCTCGCGGTTGGCCCGGCCATGGCTGCGGTGCCGCGGCGCAGCGCCGGCCAGCGGCTGCTTCCTCTCGTGCTGATCGCCTCGGCCGGCAGCGCGTTACTGATCTTCCTGGTGATCATCTTTTTCCTGCCGGCCATCCCCGGCTTCATCAGCAACAACCACGACCCTGTCTACACCGCTCACGTGACCCGCCTGGTCGACCCGGTCCGCGAGTTCGGCCTGTTCGTCCTGCTCGCCATGGCCCTCGGCATTGACCTGCTGCGCAGCCGGATCCGCAACCGCCTTGCCGCCGCACGAGCGCAGCGCCTCGGTCACGTCGCCGGCCCGAACGAGATGGTCGTCGAACGCGCCGTTTAGATCGGCACAGTGCATGTACCCGACAACAACAGCCGGTGGGTGGCTTGTTCGTGAGTTCCGGTACCAGATGTCGCTGAGTTTCGGCACCAGTGGTATCTCACCGATCTCGATGTTCGTGAGTTAGGGCGCCATCCCTCGATGGGGGGCGGGATACGTCTGGCGTCGGCTAACGCACCGCTCACGCA
>VAWN01000056.1 GCA_005885555.1 Actinomycetota bacterium | reverse complement strand
CGGCCGCGGTCGCACCCCCGAGATCACCCCTGACTGCGGAACGCGTGGTCGCGACGGCAGTCACGATCGCCGACGTGGAAGGGTTGGCCGCGCTGTCCATGCGTCGCGTCGCTGTCGGCCTCGGGGTCGCCACGATGGCGCTGTACCGGCACCTGCCGAGCAAGACCGAACGCGTCCACCGCATGGTCGACACGGTGTTCGGCGAACAGGAACTTCCGGACCCGACACCGCACGGGTGGCGGCCACGACTCGAGTTGGTGGCCCGCTGCTGGTGGCGGACCGTGCGCCGACACCCCTGGGTGGCCGGCACCGGATACCTCACCCGGCCGGCACTGGTGCCCAACGGCGTCGCCCACGCGGACCTGGCCAATCGGGCCGTCACCCGTCTCTACCTCGATCCGGTCGAGGCGTCGTGGACCAGGGCGGCACTCGCCGGGTACGTGCAGGGAATGGCGGCCTATCTTCAGCCGCCGGACGAGGCCGACGCGCACGGCGGCAATGCCCACCCGGACGTTGACAGCAGGTTCGAGTTCGGCCTGGCGCTCGTCCTCGACGGTCTCGCCGCCCGCCGCGCGGCCCCACCGCACTAGATGACCTATGCCAAGGGGTGCGGTCGGAGACGAGACGAGGGTGTCCATGATCATTGTGTGACGAACGACCTGGACACCCTCGCGACCGCACTCTACGTCAGGACCGATGACCTGCTCAAACAAGCGCCGGAGCTGGTCACCCTGGCGGTAATGCAAGCGCTGCTCGGGTTCACCTCCGAGTCGCGCTGGATGCGTCATGCCCACCAGCATCTGGGTCATCTGTTTCGCTACCTGCCCGGCCAGTCCGGCTACAACAAGCGGCTGCGGCGGGCGGCCGCGCTGATCACCACGATGATCAGGATGCTGGCCGTGGACACCACCGTGTGGACCGACGACGTGTGGGTGGTGGACTCCACCCCGGGGTGGGCGGAGTACGGCTACTGCGCTTCGCATTCGCGCTACTTCTGGGGCCTGCGCCTGCACCTGGTATGCACCCTTGGCGGACTGCCGGTCGGGTTCGCGCTGACCGGCGCGAAAGCCGATGAACGGCAAACCCTGCTCGGCATCCTGACCGCAGAACCCGCCTTGGCCGGCGACCGGCCGGGACAGACGCTGATCGGCGACAAGAACTACTACGGCAAGGACTTCGAACGCACGCTGAGCGAAGCCGGTATCGACCTGCTCCGCCCAGCCCGCAAAGGCGAGCCCTCACGCCCCGGGGCCCGGCTGTTCAAGCCCCTCCGCCAGACCATCGAGTCGATCAACCAAACCTTCAAAGGACAACTCACCTGGAACGCCGCGGCGGCCACACCCCAGCCGGCGTGATCGTCCGCGTCCTACAACGCATCCTCGCGCTCCCCCCGGGTCGAGTTCGCCGACTTGGACCCCGTGTCCGTCCTCCGCGAAGGCCAACGCCAGCGGGAGTTCCGCCAATTCGACGTCAACGCGATGGCCTTGGCGCTACGGCAGGCCATCGACGGCGCGGTCCTCGAACTGTCGCGCGATCCCGACTACGACGTCATCGGTACGGCAGCGAACTGGTCGAGCTATTCGACCGAGCCACCCGCCGGCAAACCTGACGAAGACAGCCCACCCCGAAACCCATAACCCACCCAACGACAGCGAAACCTCAGCCGACGATGAATGTTCTTCGATGAGTAGACGCCAGGCGCGACAGGTTTGATTCTGGGCTTAAGGGCGCATACGCGCCAGGCTCTCGCCAAGTTCGAGACGGCGGCAACGGGCGCCGCGACACGGACTCGGTCACCGCCCGGTGACTGCGACCAGGTCGCCCCAGGCCGCCTCCTCGATATTGGCGACGGCCCGCAGCAGCGGCGGGATCTCAGCGAGCGGACCGGCCGGGTCGGCTTCCCGGTGGGCCTTGTCGAACAGCGCGGCGACCTGCTGCCAGCATTCGCCAGCCGCATGCAGGCGGGAGCCGATCTCGTTGTATCCGGGCTCGCCGGTGATGTCCGCCACGTCGCGCAGGAACCGGGCGTACATGTAGCGGAACATGCCGCCACCGGTGCCGCCGGTCGCGTCGATCGTGATGTACCCGTTGAAGCAGGCCGCCGCCAGGGTCTCGGCGTCCATTACAGACGGCCACTTCCCGATCAACGACGCCGCCTTGCGGATACCCCGGACACCGAGGTTGCTGATCGGTGGCCGGGTCATGCCCGTGGCGGCTTCGCCGATCGCCTCCCGTACCTCTTCCGGTCCGGGTTCCCGCTGGCCGGTGAAGTCGAACCGCCACGAGCCGTTGCGCGGCGGGAACGGCCGGAACGGCGAGCCACGGGCCGCGGCCAGCGCCTCCAGCGGCACAGGGTGCAGTCCGGTGTCGCGGTCGCAGACCAGGACGGTACGCGCCGCCGGGTCGTACCCGACGACCGCGATCACGTGGCCGCCGAAGTGGTAGTCGGCCGGGAAGTCGAAGTAGGGCAGCAGCCCCATGTCCACCTGGAGCATGGCTGGTACGCCGGCGGAGAGGCCGACGACCAGGTCGGCCTCGGCCTTGCGGGCGCTGGACGTGGAATGCGCCGTGACCACGACCCCGGTACGGCGTCCGGCCAGACGTTCCAGGCCCTCCTCCCCGGGACGGCCGACGTTGGCCCGCCCGCCCAGGAACGGCGGCTGGCCCTTCTGGTGCCAGTACACGAAGCCCACTCCGGCGCCGAGTCCGAGCAGCATCTCCTCGCTCACGTCGCGCCCCATCAGCTGGTACACATGGCGCATCGATCCGGTCACGCAGTGGTGGGTCGGAAAGGAACGGAATCGAGAGAACGCTTCGAGTGCCATACTCCGAGCCTCGCCACCCGGCGATCAAAACGGCAGGGACGAACGACCCCGTACTGCCGGCCGTCCTGCCCTGGCCGGCCCGCCGACCCGCAGTCTGGCGTCGCGGCGATCGCGGCAGCGAGAAGAAGCAACGTGGCGGGGGCGCCCGCCGGTCCCGATCTCGGGGAGGTCAACGACCGACCCGACAGCGACCATGGGCGAGCGACCCCAGCAATATTCAAACCAGCCGTATGCGGCGCCGTAGTTGAATCGGACGTCGTAGATCTGTTCTGGCTCCTGCCAGGGGCACAAGATCATCACATCGAGCAGCCTCTATTGAAGCTGCTCGGATGGCAGTCCGAGGGTCGCAACCCTATTGCAAACCCTTGATAGTAAAGTGTTTGAGCAGGTCAACCGGGTGCGGGTTCGACACACCGTTACGCCGGAATATGATCATCGTTGAGCCTGCCCGGCGGTGGCAGCGCGCCGGTGCGCATCGTCTGCCGGGGTGAGTTCGCGGCCGAGGGTGACGATGTCGTCGACGTCGTCGGGTCCGATCGGCCGGTGCGTGATCAGTACGGTTGTCTGGCCACGGGTCGCGGCGAGCAGGTCGGCGGTCAGCGCCCGCGCGGTGGGCTCGTCGAGGTGCTCGGTCGGCTCGTCGAGGACGAGGATCGGGAAGTCGGCGAGCAGTACTCGGGCGAGCGCGAGCCGCCGTCGTTGCCCGCCGGACAGCCGAGCGCCGTGCTCGCCGACCATCGTGTCGAGCCCGGCGGGCAACGAGTCGACCCAGTCGAGCAGCCGGGCCTCGGCCAGGACGGCGCGCAGCCGCTGGTCGTCGGCGTCCCGGTCGGCGATACGCAGATTGTCCGCGATCGTGGTGTCGAACAGCCTGGCATCGTCGGTGAGCAGGCCGACGACGGTACGCACGTCGTCTCCCGCGATGGCCCGTGTGTCCACGCCGTTCAGCGTCACCCGCCCGGCACTGGGCTCGAGGAAGCGGACGAGTACGGCGGCCAGTGTGCTCTTGCCCGAGCCGCTCGGCCCGACCACAGCGACCCGCGCGCCGGGCTCCAGCGTGAGGGTGAGGTCTTCGAGCACGTCCGGGCCGCCCGGCGACCAGCGCGCCGAGAGACCGGTGACGTCCAGGCGGTAGGGCGGCGCGGGCAGCGTCGTCGGGTGGATCGGCTCGGGTACCGGGTCGGGCTGTTCGAGCAGGGCGAACACCCGGCCGAGCGCGGCCCGGGCGGACGCCAGTTGCGCGGCCGCCGCGGGCAGGCCGGTGACCGTGTCGAAGACCGCGAGTGGGGTCAGGACCACCACGGCGAGGAGTACGCCATCGAGCCGGCCGCCGCGGACCGCGGCCGCCCCGAGCGCCAGCGCCGCCCACACGCATCCGCCGGTCGCGAGGGCGACCAGGCCCGCGCCCAGCCCGACACCGGCCGCGGACCGGGCCGCGGCCCGGCGCAACCGCGCCTCGGTGTGGGCCAGCGTGTCCAGCCGCTGCCGTGTGGCGCCGTAGGCGATCAGGTCCGGAAGGCCGTGCAGCAGGTCGACGACCGAGGTCGACAGCTGCCCACGCAGCGGGGCGCTGCGCTGGTCGGCGCGGCGGGCGACAGCGTGCTGGATGAGCGGCACGCCGACGGCGACCAGCAGCAGGCCGAGCGCCAGGGCAGCGCCTGCCGGGGGCAGCACGGCGCCGATCAGGCCCACTGCAGCCGCGCCGACCAGGATCGCGACCAGGTACGGTAGGACGACGCGGACCAGAACGTCGAGCGCGGCGTCGACGTCGGCGACGAACCGGCTGACCAGGTCGCCGGCGCGCAGCATGGGCAGCGCGGCGGGCGCCAGCCGTTCGAGCCGCTCGTAGGTGCGTACCCGCAGCAGCGTCAGTACCCGGAACGCGGCGTCGTGGCCGGTGACCCGCTCGAGGTACCGGAACACGCCGCGGGCGATGCCGAAGGCGCGCACCCCGACGATCGCGACGGTCAGGTACAGCACCGGTGGCTGTTGCGCGGCGCGCGAGATCAGCCAGGCCGACGTGGCTGTGAGCCCGACGGCGCTACCGGCGGCGAGGAGGCCGCAGAGCACGGCGAGCGCAAGGCGCGGCCCAGCCGGCACGGCGAGGCGGAGCAGCCGCCACACCGGCCGGCGTGGCGGCTGTTGCCGGGCCGGCGCGCCACGGTCCATTAGGGAATCGCTGCGGGGTGCCGGCTCGGCCGAGGCCCACGCCGGGTCGGACGGGCGAACCGGGCCGGGCACCTGCTCTACGATGCGGCCGTCGGCCATGCGTACCACCTGGTCGGCGAGGTCGAGCAGCGCCGGGCGGTGCGTCACCAGGACGACGGTGCGTCCGACGGCGAGGGCCGTGACTGCGTCGAGTACGGCCGCCTCGGTGTCGCGGTCCAGGTTCGCGGTCGGCTCGTCGAGCAGCACTACCGGGGCGTCGGACAGGAACACGCGGGCCAGCGCGACCCGCTGTCGCTGCCCGGCGGACAGGCCCGCGCCGCCGTCGCCGACCACCGTGTCGAGAAGGTCGGCGGCCCGGGCCAGCTGGGCGGCCTCGCGGACCGCCGCCGTGGAGGCGTCCGGGCGGCCGAGCCGGATGTTGTCGGCGACCGTACCGGCGAACAGGTAGGGCCGCTGCGATACCCAGACCAGCCGTCGGCGCCACGCGTCCGGGTCCACCGTGGCCAGGTCGACGCCACCGGCGTGCACCTCCCCCTCGGTGGGTGCGACGAACCCGAGCAACACGCCGAGTAGGGTCGACTTGCCGCAGCCGCTCTGGCCGGTGAGCACGAGGGTCGAGCCCGGTTCGATGGTCAGGCAGACACCGTCGAGCGCCGGCACGGCTCGGCCGGGGTAGTCGACCCGGACGCCGGACAGGACGATCGGACCGGAGGGCGCGGCGGTGCGGTTGCCGCGGGCGGGGAGCGGCTCCTCCAGTACCGTGAAAATCTGCTCCGCGGCCGCGAGCCCTTCGGCGCTGGCGTGGAAGTGAGTGCCGACCATGCGCAGCGGCAGGTACGCCTCCGGGGCGAGGATCAGCACCAGCAGGGCGGTGCGCAGGTCCAGCCGGCCGTCGAGCAGCCGCAGCCCGACCGCGACCGCGACCAGCGCCACCGAGATCGTCGCGATCAGCTCGAGCGCCAGCGAGGACAGGAACGCCGTGCGCAGGTTGCGCATCGCGGCCTGGCGGTACTGGTCGGTAATCCGGCGGATGGTTTGTGCCTGGGCCTTGGCCCGGCCGAACACCTTGAGGGTGGGCAGCCCGGCCACCACGTCGAGGAAGTGGTGGGCGAGCCGGGCGAGCAGGTCGAACTGGCGCGCGTGGCGCGCCTGGGCGGTCCAGCCGATCAGCGTCATGAAGACCGGGATCAGCGGGAGGGTCACCGCGATCGTCGCGGTGGCCAGCGGGTCCGCGCCGGCGAGCCGGGCCACTACGATGGCCGGCACCACCGCGGCCAGCACCAGTTGGGGGAGGTAGCGGGCGAAGTATCCGTCGAGCGCGTCGATGCCGCGGGTGCTCAGCGTGCCGACCTCACCGGCGCGTTGCGTGCTCAGCCAGCCCGGCCCCAGCCGTACCAGATGGTCCAGCAGCCGCTCCCGGAGCTGGCGCTTGACCGCGGCGGACGCGCGGTGGGCGGCGGTCTCCTGCACCCAGGCCAGCAGGGCCCGGGCGACGACCACGACCGCGAGGGCGGCCAGCGTCGCACCGACCGGCCGGCGGTTGAGGAACGTCGCGCTGATCGCGTCGGCCAGCAGCGTCGCCTGGGCCACGACCAGGCCGGCGGTCGCTATGCCGATGGCGACGCTGACGGCCAGGTAGCGGCGGGTGGCCCGGGCGTGCCGGACCAACCGCGGGTCGAGCGGTTTCATGACCCGGTGCGGCCCGGCCCCGCCGGCGGACTTGGCTGCGCCGGCAGGCCCGGCCGGCCGGCGTCCGCGTCGGACGTGGCGTCGGGACGAATCGGCGCCGGCCCGGCGCCGTGCGGCACCGCGGTGGGGATCAGCTCGCGGCCGATGCGCTTGCGGAACACCCAGTACGACCAGCCCTCGTAGAGCAGCACGAACGGCGCGAAGATCACCGCGACCCAGGTCATGACCTTCAGGGTGTACGGGGTGGAGGAGGCCCTGGCGACGGTGAGGGTGTACGCAGGGTTGGTGGTCGAAGGCAGCACGTTCGGGTAGAGCGCGACGAACAGCGCGGTCACGGCGAGGGCGATCGCGGCGCCGGTGCCGGCGAAGGCGAGCATCTCGCGGTCGCGGGCGTTGGCCACGAGCGCGGTCAGCAGGGCGGCGGCGGCGAGTACCGCCAGCGCGGTCGACCAGCCGTTGCCGTACGAGACCTCGGTCCAGACCAGGAACGCGACCGAGACGACCGCGGCGCCCGCGCCGACCCCGCGGGCGACGGCGCGGGCCCGGTCCCGGATCGGGCCGAGGGTCTTGAGTGCCAGGAAGAGCGCGCCGTGGGTCAGGAACAGGCCGACGGTGACCAGGCCGCCGAGCAGCGCGTACGGGTTGAGCAGGGTCAGCAGGTTGCCGGTGAAGTCGCCGCGCGCGTTGATCGGGACACCGCGGACGATGTTGGCGAAGGCGACACCCCACAGCAACGCTGGGACCACGCTGCCGACGACGATCACGGCGTCCCAGCGCCGGCGCCAGGCCGGACTGTCCACCTTGCCGCGGTACTCGAACGCGACACCCCGCCCGATGAGCGCTACCAGGATGAGCAGCAGCGGCAGGTAGAAGCCGCTGAACAGGGTGGCGTACCAGTACGGGAACGCGGCGAACATGCCCGCGCCGGCGACGACCACCCAGACCTCGTTCGCGTCCCACACCGGCCCGATCGTGTTGATCATGACGCGGCGGTCGACATCGTCGCGGCCGATCACCGGCAGCAGCGCGCCGACGCCGAAGTCGAAGCCTTCGAGGAAGAAGTACCCGACGAACAGGAATGCGATGACGACGAACCAGAAGTCGGCCAGGCTCACGGTGTCCTCCCAGACTTTCGACGGCCCAGTTGGCCCTAGTACGCGAAGGCGAGCGGACGGTCGCCCTCGGCCGCCGCGGCTTCCTCGTCCTCGGGCGGCGGACCGGCCTTGGTGTAGCGCACCAGCAGCCCGACCTCGACCACGGCGAGGACGCCGTAAATCGCGGTGAGCACGATGACCGAGGTCAGCGCGAGGCCGGGCGAGACGCTGGCGGACACCGCCCCGGCGGTCTTCATGTTGCCGAACACCACCCAGGGCTGGCGGCCCATCTCGGTGAAGATCCAGCCGAACGAGTTGGCCAACAACGGCAAGGGCAGCACCCACAGCGCGGCCCGCCAGAACCACCGCGACGACGGCAGCCGACCCCGGCGCATCAGCAGCAGGCCGAGCGCCGCGAACGCGCTGGCGATCAGGCCGAGCCCGATCATCAGCCGGAAACCCCAGTAGGTGACCGGGATGACCGGCCGGTAGTCGCCAGGCCCGTAACGCTGCTCGTACTCCTGCTGGATGTTGTTGATGCCCTCGACCTTGCCGTGCAGGTCGGCCGTGGCCAGGAACGACAACAGATCCGGTACCCGCAGCGAATAGACCTCCTGCCGTCCGTTGAGCGAGCCGATCGTAAACACCGAAAGCGATGCCGGCTGCGAGCTCTCGTAGAGCGCCTCCGCGGCGGCCATCTTCATCGGCTGCTGTGTCGTCATGATCTTCGCCTGGACGTCGCCGGTGACCGCCGTACCGACCCCGCCGAGCAGCGTCACCCACATCGCGACGACCATCGAGGTACGGAAGATCGGGACCTCGCTGCGCCGCTTCAGGTGCCACCCGCTGATACCGATCATGAACGCGCCCGCGGTGACCATCGCCGCCGTGATGGTGTGCGGGAACGNNNGCTGTTGGTCAGCACCGACCAGATCGAGGTCAGCTCCGCCCGCCCGCGCGCCGCGTTGATCCGGAACCCGACCGGATGCTGCATCCACGAGTTCGCCGCCAGGATGAAGTACGCCGACAGCCAGGTGCCCACCGCGGTCGCCCAGATCGTCAGCAGATGCAGGCGGGGCGACAGCCGGTCCCACCCGAAGATCCACAAGCCGATGAAGGTCGACTCCAGGAAGAACGCCAGCAGGCCCTCCATCGCCAGCGGGGCGCCGAAGATGTCGCCGACGAACCGCGAGTACGCGCTCCAGTTCATGCCGAACTGGAACTCCTGCACCAGCCCGGTCACCACGCCCATGGCGAAGTTGATGAGGAACAACTTGCCCCAGAACTTCGTCATCCGCTTGTACTTCAGATCGCCCGTACGGAAGTACGCGGTCTGCATCCCGGCCACCACGAACGACAACGCGAGCGTGATCGGCACGAAGAAAAAGTGGTACACGGTGACGATGCCGAACTGCCAGCGGGAGATGTCGAGCGTCGACACCGACCCACCACCTCTCCTGTGCCGTTTTGTCCGATCCAGATCGGCTTCTCACACCAGCACACGCTTTCGCTATGCCGGCTGTCCTTGCCCGTGACCGTGTGCAACCCCGGCCACGCCTCCCTTCAGCAACGCGCGGGTCAGAGCCACGCGCCTCGGCACGGCAAGCAACGGCAGTGACCGGGCGTCCCAGGGCGGCTGCGCCGTGGACCCGCCCGCCATGCGCCGATCATACCGACCGGGCACGGCCCGACCAGACGTCTTCACCGCCCCCCGTCTCGATGGCTCCCCCTCGTGGCCCAGACCTCTTGACCGGACAGGGGCCCGGTGCTCCGGCCCCCGCCTGCACCACTGTCGCCGAGATCGGCGGCGAGCCGCATGGCGAGGCGGCCACCCAGCCGACGCAGCGACCGGACGCGAGGTGGGTGCCCACCCGGGGGGTACCGTCAGCGTGGCCGTGTCGCGGTCTCCCGCCCGCGGTCCACCGTTCGGTACGGGCCCGGTCGGCAACGGCGAGCACTCCCGGTCAGCCGAACGGCGCAGGCACGGGCGAGCGTCTACCAGTCCGTCATGCCAGGTTGATACGCCGCGTCAACCGCACCGGGCGTCCAGGTCTGTTCTGGCTCCTGCCGGGGGCACAAGATCATGGGTACGGCTGCCCGAGCCGAGCAGCAGCCCGGCGAAGCCGCCCCGGCCGCGGCAGCCGACCATGACCAGGCTCGCGCTGCGGGACGCGTCGACCAGGGTTTCGGCGGGGGTCGGTGGCCAGGCCGATCTGGAACGCCTGCGCCACCATGTTGACGCCGACCCAGACGGTACCGGCACCGAACGCCACCGTGGACAGCCGGCCGGTACCACCCTCCGCGTCGTGCAGCCAGGTGCGCAGGCTGCCCAGGTACCACAGGTACAGGGCGGCGCCGGCAAGGAACAGCGTGAGACCACCAATCCTCAGCATCGCGGTGTGGTCGGAGCACTACTCATCGTAATGATCAGCCAGGTTCACCTGATCACCTATGGAGGCATGCCTGTCCGCCGCCTCCTCCATGGCACTCTCGGCCCACCGTGTACGCGATATGTATCGGGCATGTACGGGCGATCCGTAGCGTCACAGCCATTGACGTGTGGGGTGCCGAGAGGGACAAGCGATGGGATACGTCGTGCCGGCATGCCGCTGCCTGTTCGGCGTAGTCTTCCTGGTCGCCCCGTTCGGAAAGGTGCGGGGCCGGACCGCGTTCATCGAATTCGTCGCGGCGGTAGGCGACATGGTTCCCCGCGCCACGCGGTTCGCGCGTCCGCTTGCCATTGCGGTAGTCGTCGGTGAAACAGCCGTGTCATTGGCCATGTTGTCAGGTCGCACCGCGGTCTTCGGTTTCGCACTCGCGATAGTAATGCTGGGCGCATTTGTCATTGCCATCGCTCTCCGGATAAGACGCGGAGCGCCGAGCCGATGCCGCTGCTTCGGCTCGTCTGACGTGCCGCTGGGCCTCCGGCACATCGTGCGCAATGCGGCGCTCATTGCCGTGGCCCTGGCGGGGCTGGGCGGTGCGACCGTGCGACCGGAAATCAGTTTGGCGCCGGCTGGCACGCTGCTCAGCGTGGCTACGGGCCTGGTGTTCGCGACGTTGTTCATCCGCTTCGAGGACCTCGTCGACGTTTTCTCAACCAGCTAGGGGGAAGCCGGGATGCCATTTGTCATAGCCGCTGTCGTCATCGTTGGCGTGATCTCCATCGTCGACCTGCTGCTCACCTACGGCGTGGTTCGTCGCCTCCGCGAGCACACCAGACAGCTCACCGCGCTGGGCGCTGGGGCAACCGCCAGCCTCATGGCAGCCAAGGGATCGGCAGTTGGCGAGTTCTCCGCAGCCGATACCACTTCGGCCGCGCTCTCCCGGGCGACATTCACCGGATCGACACTGGTCGGGTTCTTCACCCCCGGATGTACCCCGTGTGAGGCTCTGCTCCCGCGTTTCGTCAGTGCGGCCCGTCGTTGGCGCGACTCGTCGCGACCGGTGCTGGCGATCGTCGCGCCCGGCGCCGGCGACGATGCATATGCCGAGCACCTGGCGTCGGTGGCGCGAGTTGTCGTGGGCGAGCATGCCAACACCGTGGCCGCCGCCTTCGAGGTGCGCGGCTTTCCCGTGGTGTGTCTGGTGAACGACGGCGGAGTCGTGGTTGACGACAAGGTCGACGTGGACAGGCTCGCAGATCCGGTGCGCCGGTGAGCAGACACCGGCCGTCCACTCGCCACAACCTGCTCGATGCGTTGGGAGCCACGCTGTACGTGGCCCTACGTGCCGCGCCCGGTTCGCTGCTCATCGTGGCCTCGCTCGCGATCGCGGCGTCGGCTGCCCCCGTGGCGACCGTATGGCTGACCAAACTCCTCCTCGATCGGCTCGGCGAGCCGCACAGCGGCTCGGCCAACGTCATGATGTTGGCGCTGGGGCTCGCTGGCACCGGTCTCGTCACCGCCCTGCTGCCGCAGCTCCAGCGGTACCACCAGGCAGAGCTCGCCCGCAGCATGGGGCTGTTCGCACAGGACCGGCTCTACTCCGCCGTGAACGGCTATGCCGGACTGGTTCGGTTCGAGGATCCGCGGCTCCTTGACCGGCTACGCATGGCGCAGCAATGCGGCAAGGACACACCGGCCCAGGTCGTCGCGGGTGGCCTCGGACTGTCCCGGACCGCGATCACCACGACCGGGTTCGTCGTCTCCTTGGCGGTCATCAACCCATGGATGGCCGCCGTCGTCCTCGCGGCTGCGGTGCCCACGGTCGTGGCGGAACTCCGCCTCGCGTCCGCGAGGTCCCACGCCACGTTCCGCGCCACCCCCCTCGAACGGCGTGAACTCTTCTACACGTACCTGCTGACAGCGGTCGAGGCCGCCAAGGAGGTGCGGTTGTTCGGCATCGGCGGCTTCCTTCAGGCGCGGATGCGGGCGGAGCGACAGTCGATCAATGCGCTGAAGCGGGCGGTGGACCGCCGGACCGTCGCCGTACAAGCCGTTTTCGCGCTGTCCGCGACGGTGGTCTCCGGTGCCGGCCTGGTGTGGGCAGTCAGTGCCGCGGCCGGCGGATCACTCACGATCGGCGACGTCTCGCTGTTCGTCGCCGCGGTGGCAGCCACGCAGAGCGGCATGACCACCATCGTCGGGGGCGTCGGAATGTTCCACGAACAGCTGCTCAACTTCCAGCACTACCAGTTGGTGGTTCGGGCTGAACCCGACCTGCCCACCCCACAGCCGCCGCGACCATTGCCCGCGCTGCGCGACAGCATCGAGCTGCACGACGTCTGGTTCCGCTACTCGGCGGATCAGCCGTGGGTACTGCGGGGAGTGAACCTGCACATCCGCCGCGGCCAGACGGTTGCTCTGGTGGGCCTGAACGGCTCGGGAAAGAGCACGCTGGTCAAGCTGCTCTGCCGGTTCTATGACCCGACGATGGGGTCGGTGCGGTGGGACGGGGTGGACATCCGGGATGTCTCGGTTGAGACCTTACGGCGACGGATCAGCGCGGTGTTTCAGGACTACATGCACTACGACCTGACGGCGACCGAGAATATCGGCCTCGGGGAGCTGGACAAGGCCAACGACCGGGCGAGCATCGAAGCCGCCGCCATGCGGGCCGGTATCCATGACAAGCTCGCTTCGCTTCCGCGCGGGTACGAGACCATGCTGACCCGGGCGTTCCACCGCGCCACCGCGGAAACCGAGGAGGCCGTCGACGGCGTCGCACTGTCGGGCGGCCAGTGGCAACGGGTCGCCATCGCGCGGGCCTACCTGCGTGGTGACCGGGACCTCATGATCCTGGACGAACCGAGTGCCGGCCTGGACGCCGAGGCGGAACATGAAATCCACCTGGGTCTGCGCAGCCACCGCAGCGGCCGGACCAGCCTGCTCATCTCCCATCGCCTCGGCGCTGTCCGGGACGCGGACCTCATCCTCGTCCTGGAAGACGGTCGCATCACCGAGCAAGGCTCCCACGACGAGCTGCTGAAGCGTGGCGGCCGGTACGCCCGACTGTTCACCCTCCAGGCGGACGGCTACCTTCCGGCGCCTCGCCGCCAGCTGCATGACGCCATGATCAATACGGGCTGAGGAGGTATCCGATGTGGATCGCCGGCACGGCCGTCTTCGTGCTCGTCACGCTGGTCGTGGGCGGGCTCGTCCGGATCCGGCGTCGACTCGTCGTGGTAGACGTCAAGGGGGACAGCATGCGGCCGGCGCTCGCAGCCGGCAACCGGGTACTCGTCGGACGGGTCCGCCCGGCAGAGGTACGCGTTGGCCAGATCGTGGTGATCGAGCATCCGCATCGCGATCAGCGAGGTTGGACCTGGCCAAGCGGCGGAGTCGCGCGCGGGCGCAAAGAGTGGATGATCAAGCGGGTTGCCGCCCTTCCGGGCGATCCGGTACCGCGAGTTGTCGCTGAGTGCCTACCCGCCGATCCCGGTTCCGTCGTGCCACCGGGCCACTTTGTCGTTCTCGGCGACAACAAGGCGGTCAGCATTGATTCGAGGACACTGGGCTACGTGCCCGGCGAACGGGTGCTCGGAGTTGTGCTGCGCGGTCTTCGACCGGTTTCCCGGTAAATCGGTAAAGTGGTCGCGGGGGACTGTGCCCCCGCGGCCACATCGCGATCTAGCTGCAGCACGCGACCCAGTGCCAGTTGCCGCACCAGCTGTCACCACAGGTACGGGCCATCAGATCCCCGCGCGATCCACAATGCGGCGCCCACGGAGGCGGGTTGCAGCTGAATTCGGTGTACTGGCCGGCGGCCGACGCCTCGGCCTTCGGGGCGACTTTGGTCAGCAGCATATCGGCGATCTTTCCCAGTGGATTCAACGGTCCTCCCTCACCCGGCCGCTGATGCGGCCTCCTCAACGACAGGCTAGGCAGCATCCGTACATCTCCGGTACACGCCGCATGTATGCGCGATCAACGCGCTTTGCCGACGCCGACACGGTGGTCGGCACACATGATGGCCCTATACAGCACCGTCAATTCCCGGTCGGGCTCGATGTCGAGTTCGCGCCAGAAGACTTCTGTTATCCGGCGGTAGCACTCTGATATGGCACCGAATTCCCCGAGTCTGCGGTGGGCTTCCATGCGTAGCTGCCAGGCCCGTCGACGAAGGGGTGCCGCGACGAGCAGAGGACACAGGTTGACCAACGCCGCGCGCGCCTCCCCAACCCGGATGAGCGCCTCGGCGAGATCCTCGGTGGCCCGCCGGCGCTCTTCCTCAACGGCCGCGAGCAGACCCTCCAGCGGCCCGTTGCGCGCGACTCCCTCCGCGACGTCGCTTCCACGCCACAGGTCGATGGCGGCAGCCAGGTTGGCGATGGCACCGGCGGCGTCGCCCTTGGCAAGTGATCGTCGGCCGCGGTCCGCAAGGTCGAAGAAGCACACGTGGTCGCACTCGTCCGGCGTCGCGTCCAGCAGGTACCCGCCGTTGCGGGCCTGTACCGCCACGCCCAGCACGCCCAGTTCCCGACGCAGCCGATGGGCGTACGTCCGCAGGTTCGCCACGAACGATGCCGGCGGTTCCGTATCCCAGATCGCTTCCGTCAGAGACGCTTGGCTGATGGTCCGCCCGGGATTCAGGACGAGCATCACGAAAAGCGTCCGTGAACGCGAAGCCGAAATGGTAATTGTGCTGCCCGGAGCTCGGACGACAACGGAGCCCAGGAGCCCATACGTCCACGTCATTGCGCGTCTCCCCGTATGATCACGCGACCGTGGTGCCCGGCTGGTGAAAGGTTGCCGCGGTACGGTGGCGAGCCGGTAGTCGCTCCTACGGTCAGCAGAACCGCCCCCGAACCCAATCCGGCTCGCCATGCCCGTGGCCGATCGGTTTCCATCCCGCCGGCCAGGGCCGAGTCGCCCGAAGCCGGCGGACAGGACTACCGTATTGACCCGGCTCACGGAAGCTCTATCGATCATGAACCGAGCCGCGGCCGGCCGGAGCGAGGCACGACGTGGGGGCGCCATGCGATTCGAGGTTCTCGGCCCGTTGCGTGTGTTCGACCAGGGCCACCCGATCCGGATCGGCGGTCCTCGCGAACAGAAGATCCTGGCCACCCTCCTGGTCAACGTGGGCATGCCGGTACCGGAGGACCGGCTCGCGGCGGCGGTCTGGGGCGAGGACCGGCCGGCCACGGTACGGGCTCAGCTGCAGAACGGGATCGCGCTGTTGCGCCGGATGCTGCGGGCCGGTCCGGGCGGTGCCGTCGCGATCGTCCGGTCCGGCTCCGGTTTCGCCCTGGAACTGACCGGCGGTGAACTCGACAGCGTCGAGTTCGACCGGCTGGTGGCCGAAGCGGCACGGGATACCGAGCCGGCCCGGGCGGTCGAGCTGTACCGGACAGCGCTCGGCCTCTGGCGCGGGCCGGCGCTCGATGGGATCCGTGACGGGCCGGTACTGCGCGGCGAGGCGCAGAGCCTGGACGAGCGCCACCTGGCATGCCTTGAGTCGCGGATGCAGCTCGACCTCGCGCTGGGCCGCCACGGGGAACTGGTCGCCGAGCTGGCACAGCTGACCGACGAGTACCCGGCGCGGGAGCGGCTGCTGGAGATGCGGTTGCTCGCGCTGTACCGGACCGGCCGGCGACAGGAGGCCCTCACCGTCTTCGCGCAGGTGCGCACACGGTTCGTCGAGGAGACCGGCCTGGATCCGGGCCCGGAGCTGGAGCGGCTGTACCGCGCCATCCTGCGCGCCGACCCGGAGCTGGACCGCCTGCCGCCCGGTCCCGGCGGGTCGCCCGATCCGGCGGCCCCG
The DNA here is from genome assembly GCA_005885555.1 of Actinomycetota bacterium. Classification (GTDB taxonomy): domain Bacteria; phylum Actinomycetota; class Actinomycetes; order Mycobacteriales; family Micromonosporaceae; genus AC-43. The sequence goes on along the minus strand of VAWN01000056.1, from coordinate 5,612 downwards.
CGGCAGCTGCCGCTGAACGCACCCGGATTCGTCGGGCGCTCCGCCGAGTTGGCCCAGCTCGACAAGCTGCTGAACCGGCGCGCCGACGGTACCCCGATCATCGTGATCAGCGGACCGGCCGGTACCGGGAAGACCTCGCTGGCGGTGCGCTGGGCGCACCGGGTGGCGCACCGGTTCCCCGACGGTCAGCTGTACGTGAACCTGCGTGGCTTTGACCCCAGCGGGCACGTGATGGGACCGGCCGAGGCACTGCGCAACTTTCTCGACGGTCTCGGCGTGGCACCGCGACGTATCCCGCCGGACCTGACCGCGCAGGCGAACCTGTACCGCAGCCTGCTCGCCGGCAAGCGGGTGCTCGTCGTGCTGGACAACGCCCGGGCCGCCGAGCAGGTCCGGCCGCTGCTGCCGGGGAGCCCGACCGCGCTGGTCGTGGTGACCAGCCGCGACCGGCTGACTCCGATGGTCGCCACCGACGCCGCCCAGCCGCTGCCCCTTGACCTGTTCTCCGCCGAGGAGTCCCGGAACCTGCTCGCCGGCCGGCTCGGGACCCCGCGGGTCACCGCCGAGCGGGGCGCCGTCGACACGATCGTCCAGTGCTGCGCCCGGTTGCCGCTCGCGCTGGTGATCGTGGCTGCCCGGGCGCAGCAGCCGGGCGTTCTGCTGAGCACCGTCGCGACCGAGCTGACCACCACGCACCCGTTGGACGTCCTCGACGCTGGCGACCCGATGAGTCAGGTGCGATCGGTGCTCTCCTGGTCGAACGCCGCGCTCAGTGCGCCCGCAGCCCGGGTGTTCCGCCTGCTCGGCCTGCACCCCGGCCCGGACGTCTCCCTCGCCGCGACGGCCAGCCTGGTCGGCCAGCCCCCGTCCGAGGTCGCTCCGCTGCTGGTCGACCTGGCCCGGATGAACCTGCTGAACGAATCCGCACCCGGCCGGTACGCCTTCCATGACCTGCTGCGCGCGTACGCCACCGAACTGACCCGGCGGGTCGACCCGGAAGCCGAGCGGCGGGCCGCGCTGCGCCGGTTGTTCGACCACTACAGCCACACCGCCCACGCCGCCGACCGCCTTCTGGACGTGCAGCGCGACCCGATCCCGGTTCCCCTCGTCCCCGCCGCCGCGGGTACCCGTCCCGAGCCGGTCGCCGACAGCGAGCAGGCCATGAGCTGGATGCAGGCCGAACACCGCGTGCTGCTCGCCGCGCTGCGGCAGGCCGCGGACGCCGGCTTCGATGCCCAGGCGTGGCAGCTGGCCTGGACGTTCGTCACGTTCCTGAACCGGAAAGGGCACTGGCACGACCTGTTGTCCAGCGGGGAGGTTGCGGTGCGGGTCGCGGACCGGCTCGGGATACCGGCCGCACGGGCGTCCGCCCACCGGCAGATCGGCTTGTCCAGTAGCCAGACCGGCCGGTACGCCGACTCCGACGACCATCTCCACCGGGCGCTGGCGATCTCCCTCGATGCCGGAGATGCGGTCGGGCAGGCCATCGCCCACCGGTTCCTCGCCATCCTGTCCTGGCGCAAAGGTGAGCTGCCGAACGCGCGCACCCACGCCCAGCGCGCCCTCACGCTGTACCAGGCGGCCGGCCACCGCCGCGGTGAGGCCTTCTCGGAGAACGCGGTCGGCTGGTATCACGCCCTGCTCGGCGAGTATCCCCAGGCCCTGGCGCATTGCACCCGGGCCCTGGGCATCCTTCAGGAGCTGGGCTACCGCCAGGGCGAGTGCGCCACCTGGGACAGCCTCGGCTACGTGTACTCCCACCTCGGCGACCTGCCCGAGGCCGCCCGCTGCTACCAGCGCTCCCTGGAGCTGTACCGCGACCTCGGGGATCTCTACCGGCAGGCGGAGGTGCTCACCCACCTGGGCGATACCCTGCACGCGGCGGCCGATGTCACCGCGGCCCGGGAGACCTGGCAGCAGGCCCTGACAATCCTCACCGACCTCGACCATCCCGAGGCGGACGTGGTCCGGGCCAAGCTCCGCCAGGTTATCGAGGTCTGACCCCCGGCCTGCTGGCCGCTGGCACGCGGACTATGACGAGCCAGCGCTGGTAGGCGCGGGCGCGGGCGGCCGCTGCCGCAGGGCCTGCAACGCCAGCCGGACGGCGGTGTCGAGCTGGGGGTCGCGGCCCGCGGCCCAGTCGTGCGGCGCGATCGTGACCTCGACATCCGGCTCGACGCCGTGGTTCTCCACCGCGAAGCCGACGCCGTCAAACCACCAGGCGTACTTCGGCTGCGCCACCAGCGTGCCATCGACCAGCCGGTACTTGAGGTCGACCCCGCGCGTGCCGCCCCAGGTACGGGTACCGACCACGGTCGCGATGCCGTAGGACTTCAGCGCCTGGACCACGACGTCACCGCCGGACATCGCGTACTCGTCCGCGATCGCCACGATCGGCCCGCGCGGCGCCTCGAGGGGATAGCTCACCGGCTCCTCGTACCGGGACACGTTCCAGCCGATGATGCGGCGGGCGAGCTTCTCGATCACCGGCACCGAGTCGTCGCCGCCCTGCGCGTCCCGCAGATCGACGATCAGGCCGTCCCGCTGGAACTCGGTGTACAGGTCCCGGTGGAACTCCGCCCAGCCCTGCGCCATCACGTCCGGCAGGTGGAGGTACCCGAGCCGCCCGCCGGATGCCTCGCGGACCGTGGCCCGCTGCCGGGCCACCAGGTCGTGGTAGCGGACCGCGTGCTCGCTCGCCAGCGCAACCACGACGACCCGCCGGTCCGCCCGGTCGCGCCGCAGAGTCAGCTCGACCGGTTCGTCGGCCTTGCCGACCAGCAGCGCGTTCGGGCCGAGGTCCGGGTCCACCGGCTGCCCGTCCACCGCGACAATGAGATCGCCCGGCGCCGCGGCTACGCCCGGAGCGGCCAGCGGGGAGCGCGCGCCGATCACCGACGACTCGCCGGGCAGGATCCGCGCGATCCGCCAGGCCCCGTCCCCGGTGCGCTCGATGTCGGCACCGAGCAGGCCCTGAACGGGCGCCGGGTCACCGCCGGCGGCCGCTGGCAGTATCCCGGCGTGCGAGCTGCGCGTCTCGCCGTGCAGCTCCCACAGCACATCGTGCAGGTCGTCCGTGGTGCCGATGCGGTCGAGCAGCGGCCGGTACCGGTCGCGCATCACCGGCCAGTCGACGCCTGCCATGTCCGCGCGCGCGAAGTTGTCCCGCATCAGCCGCCACGCCTCGTGGTACATCTGCGTCCACTCGGCTGCCGGTTCGACCGTCACCCGGATCCGGTCCAGCTCGACGTTGACAATCTCGTCCACGCCGGTCGGCTTGATCTGCACCGTCTGCGCGGTCCGGTAGGCGAGCCGGTTCCCGTCGGCGCAGACCGCGTAGTCGGTCAATGCCGCGACCTCGATCGAGCGCCTGCGCTGGGCCAGGTCGTAGCGGACCAGCCTGGTCGGGTGCTCCTCGACCGCGCCGACTGCCGCCTCACCCAGCTCGCCGGTAAGCGGCAGCGCCAGCCACACCACGCCGTCCTTGACCGCGCGCAGCTTCTCGTACCGCCCGGCTTCCACGGGGAACGGCACGATCCGGTCGGCCAGTCCGTCGACGTCGAGACCGACCGCCGTCGCGGGGCCCTCTCCGGGACCGTCCGGTGTCACGGGACGGCCACTGCCCTGCGGCGCGAACGGCGAGAGCGTGGTGGCCAGCAGCGGCACGAGATACGGCCGTACCCCGGGCAGGAACCCGAGATCAGGGGTATGCGGGTCGCGTACCGGATCGAATGCGCGGTTCGACAGGAACGCCAGGTGCCTGCCGTCCAGGGTGAACGCCGGCGAGGTGTCGTCGAAGCGGGGCGGGGTCACGTCGATGACGGTGCCGTCGGCCAGGCGGGCCAGCCGTATGTGTGAGCCACGGCGTTCCGGCCGCCATGGCTGCGACCAGGCGAGCAGCGCGGAATCGGGCGAGAAGGCCAGGCCCGCCACCTCTGCGTTGGTGCTGCGCGCGATCTCGGCGATGACCGGCTCGCCATCCAGCGCGACCGTCAGCAGCCGGCCGTCGGCGCACGCGACCGCTGCGGTGCGTCCGTCCGGCGCCACCGCCAGCTCCAGGATCCGGCCGAACTCGCCGTGCCCGATCCGCCGCGCAGCCGACCCGTCAGCCGGGATCACATCGAGACCGTCTTCGCCGCCGTTGTCCGACGCGCAGGCAACGACATCCGTACCCGGGATGACCACCGGGAGCCGACCGCGCACGCCCGGCTCGGCGAGCAGCGCCCGGGTGGGCTCGTCCCGGCCGGGCAGCCAGTGCACCGTCCCGCGCACCTCGGCGCCGAGCGCCCGGCCGGTGGAATCCAGCGTGAACGAGCCCAGCTGCGACCGCGCGGACAACTGATAGGGGGCGCGCCCCAGGCGGTCGTCGCGCAGCCGGATGTCCAGGCGCATCGGCTCGGCGTCCAGCGAGGCGAGTATCCAGATCTCCCCGGCGCGCTGGTAGACCACGCGCTGCCCGTCGGTCGTCGCGTGCCGGGCGTAGTACCCGCCGAGGTCGGTGTGGCGGCGCAGGTCCGTGCCGTCCGCAAGCGCGGAGTAGAGCGCGCCGGTCCCCTCGTGGTCGGACAGGAACACCACCCGCGGTCCGACGAACATGGGGTTCACCAGGTTGTCACCCACGTCGGCGAGGATCCGCGTGTAGTGCGAGCCGTCCGGCGAGTACCAGATCTTGCCGCCGGCACCGCCGCGGTAGCCCTTCCACTGGGCCGGTTCGGCCGGCTCGACGTTCATCGCGCTGCCCACCAGCACGGCACCGTCGCGCACCGCGACGTCACCCGCCGGCCCGTAGTCGAGCCGAAGAGCCGGTCCGCGGAGCGGCACGGCGAACGCCCAGGTCTTCATGCTGGAATGCTGGCCGGCCCGGCTGAGCACCAGCACCTCAGCGTCGCTGACCCAGCCGCGCACCGTCGCGAACCGGTCCCCCCAGTACGTGAGCCGCCTGACCGGGCCGCCGTCCACCGACACCGCATACGCCTCCCGCGGGCCGCCCCGCAACGACCGGACGCCGTCGCGGGTCGAGGTCCAGGCGACGTGCGTGGCTGACGCGTTCAGCCGCGGATGCAGCACCGGGGCCCGCTCGGCGGTCAGCCGCCACGCCCGGGTACCACGGCCGCTCGCCGCCTCGCCCAGCGAGGCGAGCCAGACGTCGTCCTCAGCCGCGAAGGTGATCAGATCGCGTGCGACGTGCGGGTAGCGCAGGTACCACTCGGCCACCCGCCGACCTTATCGGTACGCTGCCGGGGCGCAGCGCGTTCGCATCCCGGCGGCGCGGTAGCAGGCGTCGATGAGTTGCATGGTGGCCACGGCGTCGTCGGCGTCGGTGGGCATCGGCCGGCCGTCACGTACCGCGGCGATGAAAGCCTCCAACTGGTGGATGTACGAGGATCGGGTGCCGAGGTGCTCGACGCGCCGGTGCGTCCCGACGTCGACGGTGACACGGTCGTCGAGGTGTGGCTGGACGAAGTTCAACGCGGTTGCCGTGCCGCGGCTCCCGGTGATGCGGCAGGTCATCTCGCATCGATCGGCGGCCATGTGGCAGCGTGCTGTGCCGGTGAGGCCGGACGGGAAGGCGACGTCGGCGTGCAGCCACTCGTCCACTCCGGGGGCGCCGG
>VAWN01000055.1:13653-27656 GCA_005885555.1 Actinomycetota bacterium | reverse complement strand
GCGGCTGTCCCAACGTCGGCGGCATCTGCATCGCCTGCACGATGCCGGGGTTCCCGGACAAGTTCATGCCGTTCATGGACGAGCCGCCCGGCGCCCGGGTCGCCGGCCGGCAACGGGTACGGCGGTGTGGTACGCACGCTGCGCGGGTACACGCTGCGCGGATCAGCGGTACCGGACAGAACTGTCCGGTAGCCCGCGCCGATCCACGCCCGGTGACCGGTCAGTACTGGGTCTGGCGCGGTATCACGAACCTGTTGCACGCTTGATGGCAGTCCCCGCCTCCCGGATGGATCGATAATGCCGACCGTCGCTCCGTGCCCCCCACCGACACCGCTGGCGCTGTCCGGTGGCCGGTCGGACAGCACACCCGAGGTCGATCCGGCGGCGACGACGGTCGCGATGGTCGCCGAGACGGGCACCCGGTGGGGTACCGCGGCGGTGGCCGCCTGCCTCGCCGAGCTCGCGGTCACCATCGTGGCGCTGTACCTCGCGCCGTACGGCGACACGCTGGGACGCGACGCCGACCTGCTGCCCGAGCTCCTCGACGTCGGCAGCCTCCCGATGGTCGTCACCCCGATGGGTACCGCGGCCCGCGTCGCCGCCGAGGTGCACCACTGCGTGCAGGCCGACCGCGCGGTACGGGTGTCCTACGCGCTGACCGGCGGAGCCGACCTGCAACCGGTGTGGCCCGGCCGGATCGGTGTGGTCAGCCGCTGATGAAGACGACCCTTTCCGGCCTGCGCCACGCCAACCTCGCTCCGGCCTGGAAGGTCCGGCCGACGCCGGCCGGGCGGTACCCGACGGCGTGGCTCGCCGGCAACGCCAAGCCCGCGCGGTACCGCTGAACCGTCAGTTTTCCGGGTGCTGCGCGGCCATCCACGCGGCGAGCTGGACGCGCGAGGTGAACCCGAGGCGGCGCAGGATGTTCTCGACGTGCGACTCGACGGTGCGCTGCGACGCGGCGAGGCGGGTGGCGATCTGCCGGTTGGACAGGCCCTGCGCGACCAGCTCGGCGACCTCGCGCTGCTGCTGCAGCCCGGCCGGTACCGGCGGCGCGTCGCCCGCGGCGGCGGACTGCGCCGGGTCCGCGCCGAGGGCGTAGCTGACCGCCTCGTCGGCCTCGAACCGGGTACCGCGGTGGTAGGCGGCGTCGTAGCCGGCGTCGCCGAGCACCTCCCGGGCGTGCGCCTCGCACCCGGCGTGCTGGGCCTCCAGCGCCGCCGAACCGAACAGCCGCCGGCCCATGAGGTGCCAGATCCGCGCGGCCGCGCCGTGCACCACCGCGGTCCGCTCGGCCTGCCCCGCGGCCGCGACGATCGTCGCGTACAGCTCGAAGAGCATCGCGATGCCGGTGAGGTTGTGGAACACCAGCATCCGCCGCAGCCCGTCCCGCGCGTGCCCGATCGCGGCCTCGACGCAGCCGCGGGACAGCGCGACGAGGGCGAGCACGTAGAACACCCAGCCGGCCGCCCACCGGTCGTCGCGGCGCTCGCAGACGGCCAGCGTCTCCCGGCAGATCGCCTCGGCCCGGTCGAGGTCACCGCCGCCGGCCGCGATCATGGCCAGTGTGCTGCGCCCGAGCAGGGTCGCCGGGTTGTCCTCGCCGAGCCGGTCGAAGCGCGCGAGGCCCTGCTCGAACAACCGCGCCGCGCCGGCCGGGTCGTCGGCGAACAGTGCCAGGGTTCCCATGCTCAGCTCGGCGAGCCCGACGAGCCGTTCGTCGCCGGCCGCCGCGGCGCGCTGCCGGCTCTCGGTCAGCGCCCGGTCGGCGGTGTCGCGGTCGCCTTCGGCGACGGCCACCGCGCCGAGCGCCCACAGCGCCTTGGTCCGCTGCGGGCTCGGCTCCGGGTCGGCGTCGAGGAACCGGTCCAGCCAGTGCCGCCCCTCGCGCAGGAAGCCGCAGCCGGTCCAGTAGAACCACAAGGTACCGGCCAGCTCCAGCCCGGTCCGCTGCTGGCCGGGCGTGACGAGGCAGAACTCCAGCGCCGCGCGCAGGTGGGCGTGCTCGCCGCGCAGGCACCGGTAGGTGGCCTCCTGCCGCGGGCCGGACCAGTCGGTTTCGCCGCGCTGCGCCAGCCGCAGGTAGTAGTCGCGGTACCGGCGGCGCAGGGCCTGTTCCGCACCGGGGTGCTCGCGCAGCCGGAGCAGGCCGTACTCGCGCACCGTATGCAACAGCCGGTACCGGTCCTGCCCGCCGGTGCGCTCCCGGCTCAGCACCGACTTGTCGACCAGTCCGAGCAGCGCGGTGAAGGCGCGCGCGCCCGGTACCGCGTCGGCGCACACCTCGTCGGCGGCCGCCAGGTCGAACCCGTCGCCGAACACCGACAGGGCGGCCCACATCCGGCGCTCGTCGTCCGTGCACAGCTCATAGCTCCAGTCGAAGGCCGCCTGCAGCGTCTGGTGATGTGCCGGTACCGAGTGCCGGCTCTGCAGCAGCCGCATCCGGTCCCAGAGCCGGCCGGCCAGCTGGTCCAGGGACAGGGTGCGCAGCCGGGCGGCGGCCAGCTCGATCGCCAGCGGCAGCCCGTCCAGCGCCCAGCAGATCTGCCCGACCAGGTCCTCGTTGTCGGGGGTCAGCGAGAACCCGGGCAGTACCGCGACGGCCCGCTCGGCGAACAGCGCGAGCGCCAGGTACCGCATGGCGGCCCCGGCCGGCAGCGGCCGGTCCGGGTCGGGTACCGCCAGCGGCGGTACCTCGAACACGTGCTCACCGGGAAGGCCCAGCGGCTGCCGGCTGGTCGCCAGTACCCGCAGCCCCGGTGCCGCGTGCAGGAGCACGTCCGCCAGCTCGGCACTGGGATCGCGCAGGTGTTCGCAGTTGTCGAGGATCACCAGCAGCCGGCGGTCGCGCAGGTACCCGCGCAGCGCCTCGGTGACCGGCCGGTCGGTCTGGTCGTCGAGGTCGAGCGCCTGCGCCACCGCGAACGGCACGAGCGCCGGATCGCGCACCGCCGCCAGGTCCACCTGCCATACGCCGTCGGGGAAGGTCCGGCGCGCCTCGACGGCGACCCGTAGCGCCAGCCGGGTCTTGCCGGTACCGCCGACGCCCGTCAGGGTCACCAGCCGGGCCGCGGTCAACAGCCGCCGGACCTCGGCGATCTCACTGCGCCGCCCGACGAAACTGGTCAGCTCGGCCTCGAGGCGTCCCTTGCGGGACCGGTTCAGCACCGCAACCACGCTATCGGCTCTCCGTGCCGACCACCATCGTCGCGGGGATACTGAGGCATGGCCGTACGCGCCGGTGACGACCACGACGGGCTGCCCGTCGAGACGACCAACCTGATCGGGCGTCGTCGCGAGGTGTCGCAGGTGCAGCGGTTGCTGTCGACCGCCCGGCTGGTGACCCTGACCGGCGTCGGCGGCAGCGGCAAGAGTCGCCTGGCGCTGCGGGTGGCGGCCCGGTCGAGGCAGCGGTTCGCCGACGGCGTGCGGATGGCCGACCTGGCCGCGCTGTCCGACGGGTCGCTGTTGGCGTTGCACATCGCCGGCGCGCTGGGCGTCGTCGACCGTACCGGCCGCAACCCCGCCCGCGTCGTCGTCGACTACCTGCGCGAGCGCGAACTGCTGCTGGTACTCGACAACTGCGAGCACCTGCTCGACGCCTGCGCGGCGTTCGCCGACCGGATCCTGCGCTCGGCCGCGGGGCTGCGGCTGCTGTGCACCGGCCGGCAGCCGCTGGGCATGGCCGGCGAGCACGTGTTCGTGGTACCGCCGCTGCCGGTACCGGAGCGGGCGCTGCCGGGTACCCTCGGGTCGCGCTACCCCGCGGTCGCGCTGTTCGCCCGCCGGGCCGCCGCCGCCGCACCGGGATTCCGCATGAACGCCCGCAACCAGCTGCTGGTACAGGAGATCTGCCGGCGGCTGGACGGGTTGCCGCTGGCGATCGAGCTGGCCGCGGCGAGTACCCGGGCGGTACCGATCGAGGAGCTGGCCGCCGGGCTGCGCGAGCGGCTCGACCTGATGTCCGCGGAGGCACCCCTGGCCCGGCACCGTACCCTCGCGGCCACCTTCGACTGGAGCTTCGCGCTGTGCTCCCCGCTGGAGCGCACGGTGTGGGGGCGGGTGTCCGTCTTCGCCGCCAGCTTCGACCCGGCCGCCGCCGAGGACGTGTGCGGCGGTACGGATCTGACCGCCGACGAGGTCGTCGAGGCGGTGACCGGACTGGTCGACAAGTCGGTGCTCATGACCGAGCAGCACGGCAACGACCGCCGGTACCGGTTGCTGGAGACCGTGCGCCAGTACGGCCGGCAGCGGCTACGGGAGACGCCCGAGGGGATGACCGAGGTCGCGCTGGCCAGGCGGCACCGCGACCACTACCTGTGGCTGGCCGAACGGTTCCACCGCGACTGGTTCGGCCCGCGCCAGCCGCAGTGGTCCGCGCGGATCCACGCCGAACTGCCCAACGTGCGCGCCGCGCTGGAGATGTCGCTGACCGGGGCCGGGCCGCCCCGGGCGGCGGTACGGCTGGCCGGCGCCCTGTACTACTTCTGGTACGGCTGCGGCGAGGCGATCGAAGGCCGGTACTGGCTGCACCGGGTTCTGGAAGCCGACCCGCAGCCGAGCCGGGTCCGGGTTCGGGCGCTGGCCGCGTACTGCCGCATCCTGGTCGTGCACGGCGCGGCGGCGGCCGAACCGGCCCGGCAGTGCCTGGCCCTCGCCGAGCGGTTCGACGAGCCGCTGTACCGCTGCGACGCGACGCAGAGCCTGGGGCTCAGCCTGATGCACACCGGGGACGTGGCGGCCGGAACGGCGCTGCTGGAGGACGCGGTCGCGCAGGCCGAGCGGCTCGGTCACACGGATCCGGCCACGGTCTTCGCCAAGCAGCATCTGGCCGTGGCGCTCGTCCGGGACGACCCGGACCGCGCCGCGTCGCTGCTGGCCGACAGCCAGGCGTTCTGCCGGGCCCGCGGGGACCGGTGGTGGCTGGCCCACAACCTGTTCATCGCCGTCATCGCCGCCCTGGCGCTCGGCGACACGAACGGCGCCGGGGCGTACGCGCGCGAGGGCCTGGAAAGTGCCCATGTGCTCGGCGACCGCCTCGGGGTCGCGGCCGCCCTGGAGTTCCTCGCCTGGACCGCCACCGACGACGGCGATCACGTACGGGCGGCCCGGCTGCTCGGCACCGCCGCCCAGCAGTGGCGGGCCATCGGCGGGTCGCCGCACGGCGCCTTGTACTGGACCCGGGGACACGAGACCCGCGAGGCGTCGACCCGTGCAGCGCTCGGCGACGAGACGTTCGGGGCGCAGTACCGTCGCGGTGGCGCGCTCGGTACCGACGAGGCGATCCGCTACGCCGTCAGCGTGCCGGCCGACCTGCGGTAGCCCGGGCGGTACCGTCGAGGGCGTGGCCCGCCCCGACATCCGGCCGCTGACCGCGCAGACGTGGCCGGCACTGGCAGACCTCTTCGGCCCGGCCGGCGCGTCGAACGGATGCTGGTGCAGCTACTGGCGCATCGGTCCCCGGTACCGCGACCGCCCGCGGGTGGAGAACAAGGACGCCCTGCGCGACCTCGCGGCGTCGGACCGGCCGGCCGGACTGGTCGCGTTCGACGGCACCGTCGCGGTCGGGTGGTGCCAGCTCGCCCCACGGGCCGACCTGGCCTGGCTCGCCCACGCGCGGTACCTCGGACCCGTCGACGACCTGCCGGTCTGGTCGGTGCCCTGCTTCTTCGTGCGCCGCTCGCACCGCGGCGGCGGGGTGACCTCCGCGCTCGTCGAAGCGGCGACGCGGGTCGCCCGGCGGGCCGGCGCCCCGGCACTGGAGGCATACCCGGTCGACACCGCCGTACCCGGCCACACCACGAACCTGTTCCCGGGCGTCGCCTCCGTCTTCGCCCGGCACGGCTTCGAGGTGGTGGCCCGGCGCCGGGCCGACCGGCCGGTCATGCGCAAAGCCCTGCGCAGGTGACCGGCGCGGCACGGCTCGCCTGGCTGCTCTGCTGGTGAGACAGCGGTAACCGGTGAGACAGCGGCTCGCGGCGTGGCAGCAGTGGCCGGTTGAGGGGTACCGGAGCGGCCCGGCGCCTGGTTGTGGACGGCGGCCCGCCGCCGCGCCGTCGACGTGCTGCGCCGCCGCACCGCGTTGCAGGCGAAGCTGGCCCAGGTGTCGCTGCCGGTCGAGCAGCAGGAGGAGGACGACCGGCTGCGGCTGCTGTTCACCTGCTGCCACCCGGCCCTGTCCCAGGAGGCGCAGGTCGCGTTGACGCTGCGGACGGTGTGCGGGTTGAGCACCGCCGAGGTCTCCAGCGGGTTCCTGGTGTCGGAGGCGGCGATCGTGCAGCGGCTGACCCGGGCCCGGCGGAAGATCGCCACGGCCGGCATCCCGTACCGGGTACCCGACGCCGACGAGCTCGCCGACCGGCTGTCCGGCGTGCTGGCGGTGATCTACCTGCTGTTCAACGAGGGGTACCTGTGCAGCGCCGGCGAGGTACCGCAGCGGCGCGACCTGACCGACGACGCGCAGTGGCTCGCGGCGCTGCTGGCCGGGCTGATGCCGGCCGAACCTGAGGTGCTCGGGCTGCTCGCGCTGATCCGGCTGCACCGGGCGATCGCCTTCGGTCAGGTCTTCGGTCCGGCCCCGGCGCTCGCCGAGGTCGACGCGCTCGCCGGCGGGCTGGTCGGGTACCACCTGTTCCACGCGACGCGGGCCGAGCTGCTGCGCCAGTTGGGCCGGCCGGACGAGGCGCGGCTCGCCGACGCGCAGGCGCTGCGGTTGACCGGCAACCCGGCCGAGCGGGCGCTGCTCGAACAGCGCCTCGGCTAACAGGTCGAGCGGGCCGGCCTGCCGGCGAGGCGGTCCTCGGTCCACTGGACGAGGTCGGGGATGAGCGGCGAGTCGGGCGCGATGAGGCCGACGTGGTCGCGGCCGGGGTAGGTGCGGTAGTCGAGGGGGCCGCCGACGGTACACCGCCGGTGCGCGAAGTCGGCCTGCACGCTCGGCAGTACCGTCGTGTCGGCCTGGCCCTGGGCGAGCAGCACCGGTACCGGGATCGGGCCGGTCGGGGTGTTCTGCCGCAGCCGGGTACCGAGCGCGCCGGTGGCCGGGTCGGCGGCCCAGATCGGTTGGCCGAGCAGCAACGACGACAGGCCGGACAGGTAGAGCGTCGAGTCGGCCAGGCACCGGTCGGCCAGCTCGTGCGCCGGGATCCGGGCGGTGGGCCGGACGTAGTCGTCGAAGTGCACGTCGGGGTACGTGTCGCTGTAGGCCTGCGTGACGTACGCGGCGAAGACGGCGTTGTGTCGCACCCGGCCCCACTCGTCGACCAGGGGGACCAGTTCACTGCCGGGCGCCAGGGCGGCGACGCCGACGACTCCGGCGTCCGGTGCGTAGCCGGGTGCGAGGATCCCGGTCCACAAGGCCGCGTTGCCGCCCTGGGAGTGGCCCCAGACCACGGTACGGTCGCCGAGGGTGACGCCGGGCAGGTGCCGCGCCGCCCGTACCGCGTCGAGCACCGAACGCGCCTCGCCCTGCCCGATGAGGAACGGGTGCGGTCCGCCGGTACCGAGGCCGGGGTAGTCGGTCGCGACGACCACCCAGCCGCGCGCGAGGGCCTGGTCGAGGCCGGGCATGGCGCCGGAGCCCAGCGGGTCGGCCAGCAGCGACGGCGCGCACGCCGGTGCGATGCCGGTGGCGCCGTGTGCCCAGGCGAGGACGGGCCGGGGGCCGGCGGGTACCCCCGTCGCGGCGAGCACCACGGCGCTCGCGACGGCGGGGGTGTGGTCGTCGCGGGTGGTCGTGTAGAGGATCCGCCAGGCCTGCGCGCCGGGCGGCGCGGCGCGGCTGGACGGCTCGCCGCGCAGCAGTACCCCCGGCGTGGCCGGGAGCGCGGCGGACGGCGTGTAGAACGCGTCGGGCCGGGGTTGCCCGGCGCGCCACCACCCGCCGGCCGCGAGCAGGGCGACCACGACGGCGCCGGCCACCACCGCCCGGCCCGGCCGGCGCAGCGGGCCGGCGACCTCGGTGAGGCCGAACAGCACGAGGCGGACGCCGGCCAGCACCGCGACGACGGCCACCGTGGCCGCCGGCCAGACCAGCGCCGCGATGCCGAGCACCACGCCGGCGGTACCGACGACGAGCCGGTCGGCGGTACCCCGGGCGGTGGCGACGATCTCGGCCAGCCCACCGGCGATCAGCACCAGTCCGACGAGGACGGCCAGTACCCGGATGGTCGGGCCGGGCCACGCGGCGACGGCGACCCCGGCGGCGAGCCAGCCGAGCCCGGTGACGACCGAGAGCGGCGTGTCGGGCGCGGCGCCGGACCGGGCCAGCTCGACCAGGCCGGTCAGGATCAGCCCGGTCGCCACGAGTACGGCCAGCGCCGCCAGCGACGCGAACGGGCTGAGCGTCAGCAGTGCGCCGGTCGCGGTACACAGCAGCCCGAGGGCCACCGTCAGCCAGCGCAGCGGCCGTGTCACCAGACGCCTCCTCAACGCTGCGCGGTAGGACCATGACGCGGCGTTCACTGTACGGCAGTCGGCGCCGGCCGCGAGCGACGAGATCTTGGACGCCGGTACCCCTTGCAGGGGGTGTCAACGTCCAAGACTTGCCGGGTGCGCCCACGGGCGCCGCTTCGCGGTACTCCACCGCCCGTGGCTGCGCCAGGAAACCCGGTCGTACCCGGGCGTGCGCCGTGGTTGACTCGGGCGCAGAACGTTCCGGTCCACCCTGAGGAGACGAGATGCGAGCCCCCTTCACCTCTACCGAGTTGGGAGCTTCGATCTCGCCGAGGGGTGTGGCGGTTGCCGCGACGAACGTTGAACCTGGGAATCCTGGCGCATGTCGACGCCGGTAAGACATCGCTGACCGAGCGGCTGCTCTACTCGGTCGGCATCATCGACTCGGTCGGCAGCGTCGACGCCGGTACGACGCAGACCGACACGCTGGCGCTGGAACGGCAGCGCGGCATCACCATCAAGTCCGCGGTGGTGTCCTTCGAGCTCGCCGGAGTGACCGTCAACCTGATCGACACGCCCGGCCACCCCGACTTCATCGCCGAGGTCGAGCGGGTGTTGAGCCTGCTCGACGGCGCGGTACTGGTCGTCTGCGCGGTCGAGGGCGTGCAGCCGCAGACCCGGGTGCTGATGCGCGCGCTGCGCCGGCTGCGGGTACCGACACTGCTGTTCGTCAACAAGATCGACCGAAGCGGTGCCGATCCGGCGCGGGTGCTGGCGGCGATCGGCGCGCGGCTCGGAGTCCGGGCGGTCGCGATGGGTACCGTTGCCGGCGCCGGCACCCGCGGCGCCGAAGTCACCCCGTATGGCTTCGGTGACCCTGCCTTCCGCGCGGCGCTGACCGAGGCGCTCGCCGAGCACGACGACGCGCTCCTCGCCGCGTACGTCGAGAATGAGCACGCGATCGGGCACCGGCGCCTGCATAACGGGTTGGCCGCGCAGACCCGGCGGACACTGGTGCATCCGGTGTTCTTCGGCTCGGCGATCACCGGGGCGGGCGTGGACGCGCTGACCGCCGGCCTGGTCGAGCTGCTACCGGCGCCGGCCGGTGCCCCGCCGGCCGGGGACCCGCGGGCTGCCGCCCTGTCCGGCCGGGTGTTCAAGATCGATCGAGGGCGGGCCGGCGAGAAGATCGCATACGTGCGGATGTTCGCGGGCACGGTACGCCCGCGGCAACGGTTGCCGATCCGGACCGCGGACGGCGCCGAGGCGGAAGCCAGGGCCACGGCGATCAGCGTGGCGAGCGACGGCGGCTGGGTCGCGCGTGACGAGCTCGTCGCGGGCGAGATCGGCCGGCTGTCCGGCCTCGGCGAGGTGCGCATCGGCGACACCATCGGGCAGCCGCTGGTACCTCGCGGGGAGCACCACTTCGCGCCGCCGACGATGGAGACCATCGTCGCGCCGGTGTGCCCGGCCGACGAGCGGCCGCTGCGCGCGGCCCTCGCCCGGCTGGCCGAGCAGGACCCGCTCATCAACGTGCGCGTCGACGCCACCGGGCGGGAGCTGTCCGTGTCGCTGTACGGCGAGGTGCAGAAGGAGGTCATCCAGGCCACGCTGGCGACCGAGTTCGGCATCGACGTCACGTTCCGGCAGACCACGACGATCTGCATCGAGCGCCCCGCCGGCCGGGGCGAGGCGGTCGAGGTGCTCAACGCCGCGGACAACCCGTTCCGGGCCACCGTCGGCCTGCGCGTCGAACCCGGGCCGACCGGTTCGGGCATCGCGTTCCGGATGGGCGTGGGACCGCAGGCAATGCCGCTGTACATCTACCGCAACGCCGATGCCTTCACCCGGGCGATGGACCGGTACGTGCGGCGTGCCCTGCACGAAGGGCTCGCCGGTTGGCAGGTGACCGACTGCGTCGTCACGATGGTCGACTGCACCTACCCGATCGCGGACGGGCCGCCGTCCCGGCGGGGCCCGCTCGCCACCCCGGCCGACTTCCGCGACCTCACCCCGATCGTGCTCATGCGCGCGCTGGACGAGGCGGGGACCGTGGTCTGCGAACCGGTGCTGCGGGTCGGCCTGGAAACCCCGACGTGGGCGCTCAGCGCGGTGCTCACCGCGCTCGGCCGGCTCGGCGCCGCGGTCCGGCAGCAGTCGGTGCGCGGCGACCTGACCACGATCGAGACGTCGGTACCGGCCGCCCGCGTGCCACACCTGCAACGGCAGCTACCGCAGCTCACCGCGGGCGAAGGGGTACTGGAGTCCACATTGGACGGTTACCGGCCGGTGCCCGGCGAACCGCCGGCCCGTCGCCGTACCACGGCGGACCCGCGGCACCGCATGGAGTACCTGAGGTCGCTCACCGGCCAGCGGCCGCCATCCGTTCCCGTGCCACGTTGACGATCGCGTCCGGGGTGAACCCGAACTTCGCGGCGAGCGCCTTCAGCGGAGCGGAGGCGCCGAACGTGTGCATCCCGACGACGGCGCCCTCCGCGCCGGTGTACCGTTCCCAGCCCAGCACCGACGCCTGCTCGACGGCCACCCGGGCGGTGACCGACGGCGGCAGCACGGCGTCGCGGTACTCCTGGGGTTGCGCCTCGAACAGCTCCCAGCACGGCATGCTGACCACCCGGCAGCGCACCCCGTCGGCGGTCAGCTGCTCGTGCGCGGCGATCGCGAGATGCACCTCGCTGCCGGTGGCGATGAGGATCACCTCGGGGTCGCCGTCGCTGTCGGCCAGCACGTAACCGCCCTTCGCCAGGCCGCTCGCCGCGCCGTACCGCTCCCGGTCCAGCGTCGGCAGCGCCTGCCGGGTGAGCACCAGCGCGGCCGGCGTGTGCCGCTGCGCCATGACCACCCGCCACGCCTGCGCGACCTCGTTGGCGTCGGACGGCCGGATCACCAGCAGCCCCGGCACCGCCCGCAGCGACGCCAGCTGCTCGACCGGCTGGTGGGTCGGCCCGTCCTCGCCGACCCCGATGGAGTCGTGGGTGAAGATGTGCACGACCGGGATCTCCATCAGCGCGGACAGCCGGATCGCGCCGCGCGCGAAGTCGGAGAAGATGAGGAACGTCGACCAGAACGGCCGGACCTTCGACAGCGACAGCCCGTTGCAGACCGCCGCGGAGACGAACTCCCGCACGCCGAAGTGCAGGTTGCGCCCGGCCGGCGAGGCCCCCGGGCGACCGTCGGGTTCGAAGTCGCCGGCGCCGTCGAAGGTGAGCCGGGTCTTGGTGGACGGCGACAGGTCCGCGGAACCGCCGAGCAGCCACGGTACCCGCTGGGCCAGGGCGTTGAGCACCGTACCGGAGGTGTCCCGGGTCGCCTTGCCCTTGGCGTCGGCGGGGAACGTGGGGATCGCCGCGTCCCAGCCCTCCGGCAGCTGCCGGTGCTGCATCGCGTAGAGCTGTTCGGCCAGCTCCGGGTACTGCGCGCGGTACTTGTCGAAGGTGGCCATCCAGGCGTCGCGCCCTTCCCGGCCCCGGGCGCCGATGCCGGCCGCGAAGTGCTCGTAGATGCCCTGCGGTACATGGAAGGTGAGGTCCTCGGGCACCCCGTAGAACCGCTTGGTCGCGCGCACCTCCTCCTCGCCCAGCGGTTCGCCGTGCGCCTGCGCGGTGCCCTCCTTGGTCGGCGCGCCGTATCCGATGTGGCTGTCCACGATGATGAGCGTGGGCCGGTCGCGTTCCCGCTCGAAGACGTTGAACGCGCGGGTCAGCATCTCCAGGTCGTTGGCGTCGCCGACCCGGGTGACGTGCCAGCCGTACCCGATGAACCGGGTCGCCACGTCCTCGGTGAACGCCAGGCCCGTGTCGCCCTCGATGGTGATGTGGTTGTTGTCGTACACCCAGCACAGGTTCGCCAGCTTCAGGTGCCCGGCCAGCGACGCCGCCTCACCGGACACCCCTTCCATCAGGTCGCCGTCGCCGCACATCGCGAAGGTGTCGTAGTCGAAGAGGGTGAACTCCGGCCGGTTGAAGTAGGCGGCCTGCCAGCGGGCCGCGATCGCCATGCCCACGCTGGTGGCCGCGCCGGTGCCCAGCGGGCCGGTGGTGCACTCGACGCCGGAGGTCCAGCGGTACTCCGGATGGCCGGGACACTTGGAGTCCAGCTGCCGGAACCGCTTGAGGTCGTCCAGCGACACCGACGGCTCGCCCAGCGTCTCGTAGGCCGGGTTGACCGCGCGGACCCCGGTCAGGTGCAGCAACGAGTACAGCAGCGTCGAGGCGTGCCCGGCCGAGAGCACGAACCGGTCCCGGTTGGGCCAGATCGGGTCGGCCGGATCGAAGCGCAGGAACCGCTGCCACAGCGTGTAGACCACCGGCGCCATGCCCATCGGGGTACCCGGATGGCCGGAGTTGGCCGCCTGTACCGCATCCATGCACAGCGTGCGGATCGTGGTCACGCAGGCGGCGTCCAGGTCGTGGGACGTGTGCACCCGGTCGGGTACCCCGGCCTGGGCGACAGCTTCCGCGCTCATGTTGATCCCTCCACCCCGGTACGGCGACCGTCTCGTTGTAGTCCACTCCACCACATCGAGGTTGTCGAGTGCCGGGCGGGCGGCCACCGCGTCACCGGTGGCCGCCCGCGGACGTACTCAGTGCAGGGTCTGCGGTACCGGCGCCAGCGGCACCGCGGCCGGGTTGGCGCCCGGCGCCTCGGTTGCCTGCCGGGCGCCGCCGGTGATCGCCAGGCCACCGGTCGGTATGTACATCGCGAGGTCGAACGTCGTTCCGCTGGGCGCGTTGGCGACCGCGAGGACCGGGAACGCGTTGCCGCCGCTGCGGACCGAGGTGGAGATGTAGTCGCCGAACATCCGGCCCTGGCTGGTGTTGGGCAGCCAGCTCAGGGTCATCGGCCCGGCGAGCTGGGTCGCGGCGCTCCAGCTGGTGCCGCCGTTGGTCGACGAGATGAACCCGACGTCGAGCCGGCAGGTCGACGAGCTGCAGCTGGCGGTCGGGTAGAAGTAGTAGGCCAGCCCGATCCGGGCACTGCCGCCCGAGGTGCTCCTGTCCACGCCGATCCCCGGGACGAAGTGGTCGACGGTGCTGGAGGTGGCGTCGATCGGTACCCGGGTCACCGGACCCCACGTCGTCTCGCTGGTCGACTTGGACAGCACGATGTCGTTGCTCGGGCAGCCGGAGCGGAACCGGCAGTCCGACCACACGACATAGGCGGTACCCGCCGAGTCGATCTCGGCCGAGGGCAGCGCGCCCGAGCGCAGCCCGCCCGCGTCGGTGTGGTGGCTGATCGACGAGACGAGAACCGTGGACCGCCAGCTGGTGCCGCCGTCGATCGAGCGGAACGAGCGGATCTGGCTGGAGGTCGACTCGAACGGTACGAGTACCGTGCCGTTCGGCCGGACCACCGGCTGGCCGCCGAGCCCGTGCGCACCGTCGCCGGTGGCGCGGGCCGGACCCCAGGTGAGGCCGCCGTCGGACGAGGTCTTCATCCGCAGCGCGTCACTGGAGTTGGTGATGTCGTACTCGGTGTAGCAGTTACCGAAGAACGGGCTGGTCGTGGTGTTGTCGCAGACGATCCAGTTCTTGTCCAGCTGGCCGGTGGCCGTGGTGACCGGGCTGGACCAGGTCAGCCCGCCGTTGGTG
>VAWN01000055.1:0-13627 GCA_005885555.1 Actinomycetota bacterium | reverse complement strand
GACCGCGGCGTCGCTGGCCTGCCCGTACGGGCCGTTGCCGACGTTGCCGGTGATCCCGGGCAGGAAGCCGCTCGTCCACGTCGAGCCGCCGTTGGTGGAGGTGGCGAAGCCGATGTCGGACGAGCCGCCGCCGACGACGCGGCCGGTCTGGAACGCGGAGACGATCGTGGCGCCGAAGCTGAACGTGTCCGGCTCGACCTCGGTCCTGTGCTGTGCCTGGGTGTCGGTGAACGGGTCCGTGCTGATCCGGGTGAGCGCGACGTTGGCGTAGGCCGTGCTGCCGATCAGCAGCACGGCG
Organism: Actinomycetota bacterium; assembly: GCA_005885555.1. Lineage (GTDB taxonomy): Bacteria > Actinomycetota > Actinomycetes > Mycobacteriales > Micromonosporaceae > AC-43. The sequence goes on along the minus strand of VAWN01000055.1, from coordinate 13,329 downwards.
GCTACCACGGCGGGCAGCGCTACCAGCGTGGCGCGTAATGGCCTCCGGTACCTGGGAAGGCGGAACGGGTACACGGTGAGATCACCTTCTTCGAAAAGACTGCCGCTACGCGCACCGTCTGGCGCGATCCCCCGGCTGTCAAGGGTGCGGCCAAGGCCGAGGGCGTCGACGGGGGTGACGGCACGGGCCCGGCAGGCGTCGCCCGCCGGGCCCGCAGGCTCGTGCCTCAGGATGCTACCGCGGTGACGTAGATGTCCTGATCGTTGGCTATGGATGCGTTGGTGGCGCCGCCCTGGCAGACGGCCGGCGGGGTGGTCGTGGTACCGGTACCCGGGCAGAGGAACAGGTCGACCGGCCGGGTGTCCGACCACAGCGGGTACGCCGTGCGGTTGGTGACCGCGATGGCCGCGTAGTCGCCGTAGAACGTGCCGGCGAACTGGGTCGGCGGCGGCATGCTGCCCGACGTCGCCCGCTTGTGCCGGAAGGCACCGGTACCCTTCCCACTGGACACCGTGATGTCGGAGAAGCCGATGTTCTCGTCGGCGCCGTACTGCCGGTCGTAGTAGCTGACCGACAGAGTGCCGTCGGGCGCGAAGTCGGCGCCCTGCCAGAACTGGTCGCTGCGGGCCTGCCCGGCCGCGTCGCTGACCACCGCCAGTTGCCGCGGATCGGTCGTGGTACCCGTGAAGCTGGCTCCCGAGTTCGTCGACACGGACAGCATGATGTCGTTGTTGCACACCGTCTTCACGCCGGTGTAGAGGTCGTTGCCGTTGGCGGCCAACCCGGCCGGGATGCACCCGGTGGTCTCGTTGGAGTCGCGGTTGATGTAGGAGCCGTAGGTGACCACGACCCGGTTCGGTGCGGTCGGGTCCACCGCGCCGATCGGGTAGTTGGCCGCGCGGAAGATGGAGTTGAACGAGGGGCCGTGCTCCGGGATGCAGGCTCGGCCCGGGTCCGCGCCGTTCTGGTACGTGGCGCAGTCGGGCAGATCGTAGTAGTACCCGACGCGGACCGGCGCGGAGAACGTCACCCCGCCGTCGGTCGAGCGGGTCAGCAGCATCTGGTTGCGGTTCTCGGTACCGGTGACCGCGTTGTTGAAGTTGGCGAACACCACGTACAGGGTGCCGTCCGGCGCGGTGAACGGTTGGGAGAACTGGTTCTCGTTGCAGGTACCGTGCGGCGTCGGTACGCCGAAGGTGTTGTCGCACATGGCACTGGTGGTGCTGACGAGCGCCGGGGCGCTGAACGTCTGGCCGTAGTCGGCGGAGTGTGCCGCGAAGATGTAGGCGGTACCGTCGGCCGCGAACGTCGTCCAGGTCACGTAGACCCGGTCCTGGAACGGGCTGCCGCTGTGGTTGTCCACCGCCATCAGCTGCTTGTCCAGCAGGAAGTCACCGGCTCCGGCGACGTCGTTGTGCTCCACGACCGGGTGCCCGGGGAAGTTCCACGAGGCGCCGTTGTTGCCGGTGGAGCGGTACACGTAGAAGGCGCTTGACTGGTCCGGGTTCGGCGACGTGGCGGCGCCCCGGTTGAACTGCTGGCAGGACAGGTACGCGTTGCCCTTGGTGTCCCAGGCGACCGAGGTGTCGCCGCCGGCCTGCCAGTACTCGCGGGGCGTGCCGCCGAACGCGGTACCGCGGCTGAACCCGTTCGGTGTGGTCGCGTCGGCCCACGTCCGACCGCCGTCCAGCGAGTACGACACCCCGCAGGTACCGTCACCGCGCCGGTAGTCGTTGTAGCTGCCGACCAGGTGGTCGGAGTTGTTCGGGTCGACCGCGATCCAGGTCTCGTTCTGCGCCTGGGCCCGGCCCTGCAGATCCGGGTCGGTCAGGTTCAGGCAGTTCTGGTTGACCTTGACGTTGTCGCCGAACCGGTTGGTGCACGCGGAGTTCGGCGCGGCCCGGCGGGGCGAAAGCGGTGCGGCGCCGGCCCGCGCGGCCGGGTCCGCACCGTTGAGCTCGGCCGCCAGCAGCCCGGACACCAGCCGCTGCTGGATCCTGTTGAGGTGCCCGTAGTTGAACGGCTGTGCCTGGGCCGGGGATCCGGTCAGCACGCCCAGGGAGACGGCGGCGAGTACCGCCGAACCGAGCACAGCCACACTGGTTCGCAATCGCGTCATGATAAGCCCCTTGCTTCGGAGACGGCGATGCCGGAGGCAGGCTAGGCCGGATGTGGATCAGGTAACAAGGTTCACCGTTGAACCGCCAGCGATCTGCCCAACGGGACTACGGTGCGACGGCGGCGGGCCGCCCACCACGAGGGGTGGACGGCCCGCCGGAGAGGAGGGGAATCGTCAGGGTTTGATCTGGCTGATCCTGGTGCCCCAGTTGGCCAGCGCGGTGCGGGTACCGCCGCACGAGCCGAACGGTGTCGCCTCGTACTGCGCCAGCGTGCACGTCTGGCCGATGTACTCGCTCGCGATCCAGATGTTGCTTCCGTCGACCGCGGTGGCGCCGTAGTCACCCCAGCGCGGCCGGGGCGGGTTGTTGAACGCCTTGTACCCGGAGAACCCGTCCTGCGGCCCCTGCCCGAAGGCGGCCACGAAGATGGACCCGGCGCCGCTGCGCCCGTCGAAGGCCGCGAACGCCGACGACGGGAAGTACCCGTCACCGACGAGCGTGAAGGCCATGACGCCCTTGCCGTCGGCGTTGACGCCGATGGCTGGGTAGGTGAGGTTGTTGCCGGCCAGGCCCAGTTGCCCCTGGTTGGCCAGGTGCGCCTCGACCGAGTTGCGGTGCGACTCCGGCCGCACGATGTACCAGCCGATGCCGGCCTTGGTCGCGCCCTCGATGGTCATCGCGGTGTCCAGCGCCCCGTACAGCTTGCCGTCGGCGAAGGTGACCTGTTGCATCCGGGTGTCGTTGGCGTCCAGCGGCGACTCGACTTCGGGCGCGAACGGGTCCGGCGCGCCGAGCAGGAACGTCGCGCACGCCGTGTCGTTGAGGCACTGCCCGAGCGGGAAGTTACCGGCCTTCTGGTTCGCCTTCGGTGGGATCGCGTAGGTCCGCACCCCGACCCGGGTGTCGTGCAGCGCCGGGTTCGGCGAGTCGGAGTCCAGCGACGAGGTGTTGGTCAGGCTCCAGGTGACGATGCTGTCGGAGGAGGAGCCGCCGGGTACCCCGTTGGCTTCCTCGGCCGCGTTGGAGGACAGGAAGAACTCGGTGCCGCCGGCGCCGCCCTCGTAGTCCCGCGTCGACGGCGACTGCGCGGGCCAGATGGTGAAGCCGTTGAAGCCGCGGTCGGCGCCGGTGGTGTCGAACTGGGTGACGAGCACGTCGGCGTCGCCGCGCGCCAGCGCCCGCTTGGAGAACGCGTAGATCTGCGCGCTGTTGAACTCGGTGCCGAAGAACGAGTACTCGTTGGTGGTCAGGTAGAAGCCGTTGGCGTCGACGCCCAGGTGCGGGTAGTCGCCGAGGCACGGGCAGTGCGGGTGCACCGGGGTACCCATCGTGCCGTCGTCGGTCACGTCCAGGTGGTAGATCGTCCAGGTGCCGGTCGGGTCCGAGGCGACCGCGAGGTCGAGGTGGTTGTCGCCGGTGAAGTCACCGGTCGCCGGTACCACTTCGAGGGTGAGGATGGCGAGGAAGAAGGTCTTGGTCGTCGGGTCGAACAGGCAGGACGGGTCGGTGACGAACGGTCCCTGCTGGCCGGTGGTCCGGTTGATCGCCGGCGGGTACCCGAAGAACGGGTTGAGCCCGACGACGCCGGTCTGCGCCGAACCGTCGGCGCCGAACACCTGGATGGCGTCGTTGACCGCCTCGACCACGTGTCCGTTGCCGGTGCACAGCCCCTGGTCGGGCGGTTCCAGGCTGAACTGGTTGCCGCCGTTGGTCAGCCGCTGCTGCCGGTGGTTGATGCCGTCGAAGCTCTGCATTACCCGCGGGCCGTTGCGGACGACGCTGTTCGGTGCGGCGGCGCTGGTGACCGAGCCGGCCGCCGCCCGGTTTGCGCCCTTCGCGCCGTGCGTCAGGCTCTGGCTCCGGTTGGTACCGGTGGCGTTGCTGCCCCGCGCGGTCGCGGCGGCCGCCGCGTCCTCGCCGTCGTGTGCCTCGGGCCCGAACGCCTTGGGAATCTCGCTGGATATGGCGGCCGGGTCCCCGGTGCCGTTCGGTGACGGCTTGTACGAGCCGGTGCCGGCCTTCTGGATATGGCGGGTGGTTACGGATGGTGCCGCCGGCGCCGCCGACGCGCTGATGCTGCCCGCGAACGGCAGCATGCCGACGCCGATGACCAGCGCCGCGACGGCGGACAGTTTCCTCCGACTGTGCAGTGACATACCGCGCTCCCTGAGCTCACGTCGCAGAGTCCTTCGAGGCAGTAGACGTCCGGGGAGCCCCCCCGCTCGCGTCCGCGGCCTACGCATGACCTTGGACCAGGTTCGACGCCGAGGGAAGAGGAAGATTCCCGGCGGAAGCCTTCTAATATCGCGAGTCGGACAGCGATTCTTTCCCGCTCACCGGATACCCGTGTCGAACCGGACGTTCGCGATCGAATACCGTCCGGCCGTCACGACGACGGTGACCGGTACCGGCCGGCGCAGCGCCCCGCCGGACAGGTTCGCCGGACGCAGCTCGTAGGTGCCCGGCGGCAGCGGGATCCGGAAGACCCCGTCGGTTCCGGTGGTGGCTGTGGCCACCGTCGCGCCGGAGTGCGCGTCGACGACGGTCAGCTTCGCCGGTACCGGCCGGTCGGCGCACGCCGGGTCCGGACGGCTGACCGGGCAGATGGGGCCCACCAGGGTCACCCCGGTCACCCCGGTCCCGGGCGGTGGGCTCGGCGGGGTCAGCGCAGGTGCCGGTGACTCGGGCCGGTCCGGGCCGGTGGTCGCGGGGACCGGGCCGCCGGTACCCACCGGGCCGATCGTCCGCCCGGGGGTACCCGATGCCGCCCGGCCCGGCTGGTTCGCCGCGCAACCGGCGAGCAGCAGGACGGCGAGGATCAGGCCGACAGCGCGCATACCGGTTGGACGCGCGCCGCCGGCCGCCGGTTCCGGTCAGGACACGGTCAGCTCAGGACACGGCCAGCGCCGTGTCGTCGACGACGAACGAGGTCTGCGCGGTGAAGTCCTCGGCACCGGTGAACCGCACCGTGACGGCCTGCCCGGCGTACCCGGCGAGGCTGAAGCTGCGCTGGGCGTACCCGGTGTTGTGGTCGAGGTTCGAATAGGTGGCCAGCGTCGCCAGTACCGTGCCGGCGGAGTTGAGGACCTGCACGGTCAGCGTGTCGTACCGGGTGCTCGACGTCGTCTCCGCGGTGTCGACGTGCAACCAGAACGAGAGCGCATAACTGCTGCAGCCGGCGGGAAGCGTGACGGTCTGCGCGAGCGTGTCGGTGTGCGTGCTGCCGTACCCGTCGAGCCACGCCTTCCACGAACCGGTGCGGGCCGGTTCCCCGCTGCTGTTGGAGACCACGCCGGAGCTTGCCGTCCACGGCGCCGGGGTACCCGTTTCGAAGCCCGGGTTGCCGAGCAGTTGCCCGGCGCCGGTGCAGCCGCCGCCGCTGGGGTTGACCGTCCAGGTGAACGTCGCGGTACCCGCCGCGCCGGTGGTGTCGGTCGCGGTGACGGTGACGGTGCTGCTGCCCGCCGCCGTCGGGGTACCGGAGATCAGGCCGCTGCCGCTGATGGACAGTCCGGCCGGCAGCCCGGTCGCGGCATAGGTCAGCATCTGCCCGGCGGCCGAGTCGCGGGCCTGGAGCTGCAGGCTGGTGGGCACGCCGACGGTACCGGTCTGGTTGCCCGGGTTGGTCACGGTGACCGTGTTGCCGCCACCGCCGGTGCTGAACTGCACGTCGAGGACGGCGTGCAGCTCGATCCCGTTGGGCGCCACGCCGGTCTGCCCGTGCAGGAAGTCGAAGAAGCCGACCCCGGTGATGGTGACCGGTACGTTCGCGGTCTTGAAGCTGGTCGTCGCGGTGAACTTCGCGTCGAACTCGCCGCGCGATTTCTGGATGCTGGACTGCAGCGGGCTGGTCGCGCCGACACAACTCGGGTCGGGGATCTCCGCGATCATCGTGTGCCCGGACCCGTCGGACAGCACCAGGTGGTAGTCGGAGTCGGCCTCCAGCTTGTACTCCGTCAACGTGGCATGCAATTGGTAGACGGTGTCCTCGGTCGGTGCGACCCGGTTGTTGGCCGGCAGGGTACCCGGGGCCGCGAGCCCGGCGAGCGCGGCGATCGTGGTCTGCGTCGTGGACTGCAGCGTGATCTTCGCGCGGTCGGCATCGGTACCGGTCTTCACCGACCACCGTTCCACGCCGCAGCTTCCGGTCGCGGCGAAGCTGTTGCCGGTGACCTCTTCGTGTTCCTCCGCGTCCGGGTGGCCTTCGCGGATCGCCGCGCTGACCGCGGTTGTCGCGAGGATTCCGGCGGCGAGCACGGCCAGGACGACGGTACCGGTGATCAGGAGTCGCTTTCGGGTGGGCACGGCAACCTCCTTGCGGCGTCGGCCCGCCGCAGGACCCACGCGCATCGACAAATGACGATGCCCAAGTGTCACCCGAGGTCGGCTACCCGCACAGCGGGGGGTCGATGAATTGTTGACGAGCGTTTGTCAACCAGTGCCGAGCGCAAGGGCCGGACCGGAGTGCTCGACGCGGTGGTTGACCAGCTCCAGATGGTGCAACGTGTACCCGCGCAGCGCGCGCAGCTGCCGGCCGGTGAGCCGGTCGCAGACCCAGTGCCAGTGCAGCGAAACCCAGTCGCCGACGGCGATCCCGTCGGGGCCGGCCACCGGTGCCTCGGCGAACTCGACGACCGGCGCGCCGAGCGTGAGCAGGCAACCGTCCCAGTGCAGCGGCCTCGACCGGACGGTCAGCTGCCTGTCGTGCACCGCGGTCACCTGCCCCCAGCGGATGCGGCACCGGTCGAGCACGGTCAGCGCCTTGTCCGCCTTGCGGTCGTCGCCGAGCAGGCCGACCCACGGGTACACGCCGAACACGTGGAAGCTGTGGTGCGGTACCCCGCCCTGCAGCACGCCGTCGGCGAGCCAGCCGAACCGGGTGCCGACGCGGGGCCGGAAGCGCTCCTCCATGGAGTCGGCGACCTGGGTCAGCGGGATGGTGTCGAGCAACCGGTTGCCGACCCAGTACGCCTCGACGACCCGGCGGTCGAGCGGGTCGCGGATGCCGGTACCGGCGGCGATCAGCTCCAGGTACGGCCAGGCGCCGGAGAACTGCCGCGCCAGCTGCAGCAGCCCGCCGTCGACGGTCCCCGCGACGCCGTACTCGCCGAAGGCGGCGCTGTCGGCCGGGCCGCAGTACCCGAGCCGGTTGGGCGGGTACGCGTACCGCACGAACAGCAGCGGCCCGGACAGGCTCACGGGCCCGCCTCAGTGAACACCCGCAACGCGTCGGCGGCCTCCTGCTCGGTCATCGTCGACAGCGCGAAGCCCATGTGCACGAGCACCCAGTCGCCGGGCGCGACCGGCTCGTCGAGCAGCCCGACGTTGATCAGGCGCGGCACGCCGGCCAGGTCGACCTCGACCAGGTCGGGATGACCCGCCGACAGCGACCGGACCCGCGCCGGAATGCCCAGGCACATCAGCGGTACTCCAGCGATTCGAGGACGAGCTCGTCGCCGCCGGTCAGTTCGACGTCGTCGGCGTGGCACTGCGGGCACGCGGAGAGCACGTCGACAGTATCCCCGGTGTACCCGCACGAGCGGCAGGCGAGGTGCACCGGAAGGGTGACCAGATCCAGCCCGGCGCCCTCCGCCTCGGTACCGGCGGCGACGAACCGGAACGCCTGCGCCATCGAGTCGGCGTCGACACCGTGCCGTACCCCGGCCCGCAGCCGCACCCGCCGTACCGGGCGGCCGCCGGCCCGCCGCCGTACCGCCGCCAGGACGCCTTCGGCCAGACCGAACTCGTGCATCGTCAGGTCCTCACATCCGGGCGATCCTGATGTAGCGCTTCAGGTCAGGAATCGCCTGGATCACGAAGACCGCGGCCACCACCGCGAGCGCCAACTTGATGAATCCGCGCAGCATCGGGTCCCCCTTCAAGAATCGATTCGATGAGCCGGACCGCCTCCGGTACCGCCCGGCGCACCGGTGCCGACAGCTCCATGCCGACCTCGACGTCGGCCGGTTCGCAGGCGACCACGAGGGTACGGCCGGGGCGGGCGCCGAGCCGCCGGACCACCGCGAGCACGGCGTCCGGGCCGAGGTCGTGCGCGTCGATCAGCGGCGGCCCTTCGGCCACGTCGCCGTCGCCGACCTCCAGCACCGTCACCGTGCCGGGCGCCTCGCCGCGCGCCGCCGCGTCGACCAGGACCAGCAGCCCGCACCCGTCGAGCAGGTCGTAGGCGAGGTGCACGCCGCGGATGCCGACGTCGACCACCTCGACACCGGCGGGCAGCGGCCGCCCGGCGAGCCGCCGGACCACCTCGACGCCGAACCCGTCGTCGCCCAGGAAGACGTTGCCGACACCGGCGATCAGGGTCCGTCGCACGGTTCCACCTCGTCCGGGCCGAAGTACCGGAACCGGCCGTGGTCGCGCTGCACGTCCGCGCCCGGGTCGTCGGCGAGGGTGACGGCGAGGTACGGCCGGTCGTCGACGTCGGTCAGCACCGCTTCGACGACGGCGAGCCGGCCGGTGAGAAACATGTCCTGCGCGTCGGCGCGGCGGGTACCCGGCCGCAGCCGCACCCGGCTGCCGGCCGCGATCCGGCGGCCGTCGACGAGAACCGAATCACCGTCCACAGTGGACATACGGCGCATCGACCGCACGGTGCCGTGCAATCCGAGCAACTGTTCCGGTGTCAGGTGCTCGGTGCGGTCGATGAGGCCCGCGGCGCGCGGATCGGTCAGCCGCGCCTCGCGCTTCTCCTCGTCGGTCAGCGCGAGCGTGCGCAGGGTCAGGATCTCGTCGATCTCGGTACCGTCGAACAGGTCGCCGGGGCTCTCCGGCGCGATCTGCGGGTGGTCGTACAGGATGATCGGCGCGCACAGCATCAGGTCGCGAGCGCCGGGCGGGCCGGCGAGCACCGGCCAGGTACCCACGTTCACGCAACCGGCGACGGCGTCGGCGGCCCACTCGGGCGGATCCACCATCGACACGAACGCGCCACCGGCGACCTGCAGCACCGTGTGGGCCGCCACCAGTGCGGCCGGCAGCGCCGAGTCCCGCTCGCCCGGCCCCGGCAGCGGCGTGCGGTTGTCCACGCGTACCCGCAGCCGCCGCGCGCCCCACGGACCCGGCAGCGCCTGCGCGGACACGGTGACGACGCCGGACAGCGGCAGCCGCCGGCACGGTCCCTCCTCGCCGCCCGGCACCGTGAACGCGTGCTCGTGCGGAAAGTCTTGCGCGGTAAGGCTTATCTCGCACGGCACCGCTTCGTCCCAGGTGGACAGTGCGTCGGTGCGCCGCTGCACCTGCAGGAACCGCAGCACCACGGTGACCGCGGTGCCGCCCTCCATGAGGCACTCCGCCCGCGTGTACGACGGCTCCGACCCGTCGCCGTATCCGTCGGGCATCACCACGCCGAACTGCCAGCGGCTGCGGTTCTTCTGCGCGGAGGCGCGGTACGGGTAGAGCAGGTACCCCTCGTAGAGCACCGCGTCGGCGACCGCGCGCACGGCGTCAACGCTCATCCGCCATCACCTCACCCAGCAGCGCCCGGATCGTCGCGTCCCACGTGGGCAGGGCATGCGCCGACTTGTACCGGCCCAGCGCGTCGATGGTGTCCCGGTCGCAGCGGATCCAGCCGGCGTGCGGGAAGTGCGTGTCCATCATCTCCCGCCAGACCGCCACCGGCAGCCGGTATGGCGACTCGGCGCTCCACGGCACCGGTTCGACCAGGAAACCGTTGCCCTGCTTGAGGAACGCCGTGCCGCTGAACAGCATCAGCAGCGGCACGTCACCGTCGTCCAGGCTGTGGAAGTACCGCGCGGCACCGACCTCCAGGTCGTAGGTGCACGGTACCGGCACCGCCAGCTCGGTCGAGCCGGTGAACCGACCGACCATTGTGGACACCGTCGCGAACTGCATCGGCTTGAGCGTGTCCGCCCACCGTTGCGGCACCCCGAACAGGTCCTGCAGGCGCTCCTCCTCGGCGGTACCGTACCGGCGGCGCTGCGGCTCGATGCGCAGCTGGCAGCGCAGCGCGATCGCCTCCACCGGGGTACCGGTCGTCTCCGCGATCCGGATGCGGAACGACAGCGTCGGGCCGGCCGCATACGGTTCGGCACCGGCGTCGACGCAGTCGAACACGAACGTGGCCACCTCACGCCTCCCGGTGCAGGGGACGGCTGCGGGCGCGCAGGCCGGCGACGAAGTCCGCCACCGCCCGCTGTGCCTCCGCACCGCCGGACAGCCCCCGCCAGGCCAGCCGGACCTGCCCGACGAAGGCGTAGCAGGCGTCGATGGGTACCAGGAAGGCGTCGAGGTCGGTGACGAACACCGCCTCGACGTCCGGCTCGGGCGCGGCGAGCAGCGGATGGGTACCGGTCAGCCCGGTCCACGCGGCGAGGTCCAGCTCGCATTCGGTGGCACCGGCCGGGCTCGGGTAGCAGGCGACCACCCGGCCCAGCGCGCTGTTGGTGAAGAAGAACGCCGTCGTCACCGGGATGCCCAGTGCCTCCCAGTCGGCCGCGGTGAGCGGATGGGCCGGGTCGGTGCGGTACCGGTCCGGCACCGCCTTGTACCGGCCGCCACCGGCGCCGTCGCGGGTGAACAGCAGGTAGCAGGCGCGGCAGGTACACGCGATGGACCGCTTGTCCAACTCGACGACGTGCCCGTGCCGGTCGTCCAGCGGGGTGCCGCACAGCTCGCAGCGCTCGACGGCCGGCGCCGCGGCCGCCTCCCGCGGCGGTGCCGGCTGGGTGAACCGGCGCAGCCCACTCACCGGACCTCCACCGGGCATTCCAGGAACTGTTGCGGCGGGCGGCCGATCTGCAGCAGCGGCGCCGGTGCCGCGACACCGGCGACGTGGATGCCGCTCGCTTCCGGTACCGCGTCCCGGACCGCCTGCTCGATCGCGTGCTGCACGGTCACCGTCGAGGACGGGCAGCCGTGGCAGGTGCCTTCCAGTTCGAGCCGTACCACACCGTCGGCGTCGATGCCCAGGTACCGCACGCCGCCCGCGTGCGAGCCGAGGTACGGCCGCACCCGGTCCAGCGCCCGCTGCACCCGGGCGTCCGGATCCAGCGGATGCAGGTCGTGTACCAGCAGCAGGCTCTCCACCAGCGGATCGTCGGCGAGCTCGCGAAGGGTGTCCGGCCCGACGAGCTCCGCGATGCGGGCCAGACCCGCGCCGTAGAGGTCGATCAGGCACCGCACGAGGTCCTCGGCGACGTCGGCCGCCCGCGGATCGGCGCGCAGCTGCGCGAGGAGCGCCTCCACGCGCTCCCCGGCGAGCCGCGCGTCCGGTGGTGAACCCATCAGGTCGCCAGCGTGACGGCCATCGGCGAGTGCGTGCTGTGCAGTACTTTGCCGCCGCCGAGGTACATGTGCACGCCGCAGGGCAGGCACGGGTCGAAGCTGCGCACCGCGCGCATGATGTCGATGCCCTTGAAGGTTTCCGGTGGGTTCTCCTCGAAGATGGGCGTGTTCTGCACCGCGTCCTCGTAGGGTCCCGGCGTGCCGTAGACGTCGCGGACGCTGCCGTTCCACGGCGTCGGCGGGTACGGGTGGTAGTTGGCGATCTTCCCCTCCCGGATCACCATGTGGTGTGACAGCACCCCGCGCACCGCCTCGGTGAAGCCGACGCTGTGCGCCTCGTCGGGTACCGTGAACGGCTCCCACGTCTTGGTGTGCCCCGCGCGCACCTCGGCCAGCGCCCGCTCGCAGAAGTACAGCGCGCAGGCCGCCGCGTAGGCCTGGAAGTACGTGCGGGCCCGGTCGCGCTCCAGCGCGTTGCTCCACTGTGGAATCTTCCACTCGAAGGTGACCTCGGGCTTGAGCGCCGTGCGCGGCAGGTTGATGAGCACGCTGTGCCCGGTCGACTTCACGTACCCGATGTCCACCAGCCCGCCGAGCGCGGTCGCCCACAGCCGGGCGATCGGGCCGCCGCCGGTGTCCAGCGGCAGATGGTCGGTGCCGTCGAACCAGCGCGGCGACATCGTCCAGCTGTACGCGTTGTCGAAGTCGCGCTTCTGCGGCTTGGGGATGGTGTGCTGGTTCCACGGGTGCCGCCGGTCGACCGGGTTGCCCAGCGCGTCATGGGTGACGAACAGCTCGCGGTCCGCCCAGTCCTCGTAGTACGAGTGGCCGAGCAGGATGCGGATACCCAGGTTGATGTTCACCAGATCGTTGGTGACCAGGTTGCCGTCGACGACGATGCCCGGGCTGACGAACATCCGTCGGCCCCAGTCGGTCATCGTCTCGTACCGGAAGTCGCACACCTCGGGATCGTTGAGCGCACCCCAGCAGCCGAGCAGGACCCGCCGCCGGCCGACCTCCTCGTACCCGGGCAGCGCCTCGTAGAAGAAGTCGAACAGGTCGTCGTGCATGGGTACGACGCGCTTCATGAACTCGACGTAGCGCATCAGCCGGGTCAGGTAGTCGGTGAACAGCTGGACGGTGGCCACCGTGCCCACCCCGCCGGGGTACAGCGTCGACGGGTGGACGTGCCGGCCCTCCATGAGGCAGAACATCTCCCGGGTGTACCGGGACACGTGCAACGCCTCCCGGTAGAACTCGCCTTCCAGCGGGTTGAGCGCGCGCATGATGTCGCCGATGGTGCGGTACCCGTGCGCCCCGGCGTGCGGCGCCTCGGTCTGGTTGGCCCGCTCCAGCACCCCCGGGTTGGTCTCGGCCACCATCTTCTCGCAGAAGTCCACGCCGACCAGGTTCTCCTGGAAGATGTTGTGGTCGAACATGTACTCGGCCGCCTCGCCCAGGTTGATGATCCATTCACCGAGGTGCGGCGGGCGGACACCGTAGGCCATGTTCTGGTTGTAGACCGAGCAGGTGGCGTGGTTGTCGCCGCAGATACCGCAGATGCGGCTGGTGATGAAGTGCGCGTCGCGCGGGTCCTTGCCCTTCATGAAGATGCTGTACCCGCGGAAGATCGACGACGTGCTGTGACACTCCGCCACCCGCTTCTGCGCGAAGTCAATCTTGGTGTAGATGCCGAGACTGCCGACGATCCTGGTGATCGGATCCCAGGCCATCTCGACCAGGTCGGTCGGGCGGCTCTCGACGTCGGACGGTCGGTCTTCGACTGAGGTCACCTGTCACTCACCAACTCTTGCGGTATCCGGTCAGCAGTTCCGCGCCCCTCCGGCGCCACTTCGGCTCCTTGTCCACCGTGCGCTGGGTGACGCTGCGCAGGGCGCGTACCACGGCGCCGTACATGACGGTCGCGGTGGTGGACACCCGGGCGCCG